>JBLIOE010000090.1:0-3103 GCA_047639555.1 Candidatus Aldehydirespiratoraceae bacterium | reverse complement strand
CTACGCTGCCGAAATGCACATCTCGGTCGACGACTTCATCCTGTTCTACGAGCGGACGATCGGTGAGATGCGGCGAGCGATCAATCGTTGTGACGACAACACAGTGAACGCGCTCCCCCCGATCCCCGAGCCGAATTCGCCGTACCAGCTCGTGAATCACTCGCTCTCGGCGTGCGCGTGGTGGACGAACCACATCATCTGCGGTCACCCGACCAACCGCGATCGAGACAACGAGTTCACGTCAACGGGAACCGTCGCCGCGCTACACACCCAGGCCGACGAAGTCGTCGCCCTTCTCCACCATCTCCGCCCCGAACTCGAGGCCGCGACCGAGCTCGCCGGCGAAGCGCGCACTTCGCTCCCACTCGAAGAAGCCTGGACCGTCGGCAAGTCGCTGATCCACGCCTACGAAGAACTCGCCCAACACCTCGGCCACCTCGAAATCACCGTCGACCTCGTGACCACCTGATGTTCTGTGAACGGAAACCGGCGCCCTGCGCCGGTTTCCGTTCACAGAACGGGGGATGGCCAGGTGGGGGGGAAGGTTTGGGAGCGGGCGGCGGCGATGGCGACGGCGGCAAAGACGGCGTCGCTGGCGTTGACGGGCGGACCATCGGTGTGGTCGATGTCGATCACGAAAGCGGGCGTGTCGATGGCGCGGAGAATGCCGAACGATCGGACGGTCAGGTCGTGAACTTCGCCGTGCTCGTCCACGCCAAGTGACTCGCTGGTGACGAGCGACAGGCCCATGTGGGCGGCGCCGGTGCAGTACGACCGCAAGACAGTCTCGTCGAGCACCTCGCCAGCCCGGACTGAGATGTGAATTGCCCCGTCATCGGCAATCGCAGCTCGGGCCGAGCCCCCACCGGGTGAAGTGATCCACTCGTCGACCCGATCAACGGCGGCGAGTAAAACCAGCGCTTCAAGCCAGCCCGCCCCGCGGATGGCTGCGCTGGTGGGCGGGCCGGGGACGTCGATCTCTTCGACCACCAGGCCGGGCGCAACCGAGGTGATCGCTTCCGCGATGCCGGCGGTGCGAGCGACCCGGACAACGCCGGTGCCGTCGGCGTTGATACCCGCCGCAATCGGTGGCCGCTTGGGCCCACGTTGGACGGCGTCCTCGCGGGAGTACAGCACTCGAACCGGTCGGCCCCGTTCGTTGGCCAGTCGCCGGGCGACCTCGGCGACCTCGGAGTCGACCTTGCCGCCAAACGCGCCGCCGTTGGCCAACGGTGATGTCGGCTCGCCGTCGGGCGCGCACCAGGCGGCATCAGTCTCGAGGTATCCGGGATCAACCCACGATGTTTGCAACGTCGCGTCGAAGCGGCCTTCCGGCAACGAGATCGGCAGGGCGAATTCCGCTGTGGTCCGACGGCCCTGCACCTTCCCGGCCAAACGCAGCGCTTCGGCTCGGGTGTCGGCCACGGCCCAGCCGTCGCCTTCACTCATCGGCACGGCGACCAGCGCACCGAGGGGAGCCGAGTCGTCGGCAAAACCGCCTCGTCCGAGCGCAATATCGGCACCGACCGACTGCGCCACGCCGCCTTCCAGCTCGGCTCGCTGGGCGGCTCCCTCGGAGACTGTCGATGTGGCGTCGCCAAACGCGACCCACGCATCAACCACCGGCTGCCAACCGGTGCACCGGCACAAGTGCGCGAGCAATGCCTGCTCGGCGGCGTCACGGTCGTCGTGGGCCGCGCCCTTGGCCCGGAGGCCCTCATAGCGACAGATGATTCCCGGCGTGCAGAAGCCGCACTGACTTCCACCGGTTGTGGCAAACGCTTGGCCCCACTGGGCCGAAACGTCGGCGGGCAGACCATCAACGGTGGTGACCTCGCGGCCCCGAACGCGACGCACTGGGGTGACACACGAAACCCGCGGCTGGCCATCCACGAGGACGGTGCAGCAGCCGCACTGGCCCTGCGGACTACAGCCATCCTTCACGGAACGCACACCCACGACGTCGCGCAAGACATCGAGCAACGTTGCGGTGTCATCTTCGATCTCGACCTGCTGGCCGTCGACCGTGAGCTGCATTCGTCCCGACATCGCGAGAACGCTACCGGCGCGCCAGAAGTGTCCGAGACGAAGTTGTGACGGTCGGCCGATTACCGTTGCTGCCCATGACGCACCTTGACCGTCGAACCTTCCTTCTCGGCGCCGCTGGTGTTGCCGGCGCAAGCACCCTTCTTGTCGCCTGCGGCGACGACACGGACACCGCAGTCGATCCGACGGCCACCCCGCCGCCGCTGGCCACACCACTGCTCGTCCCCGCGTTTCCCGACGGCGGTCGGGCGCCCTCGGCGATGGTGCACTCGGTGGAACATCGTGTGGCCTATGTGCTGCACGATGGCAACGACGTCATGCGGGCATCCGCGCCCGAAAGCATCGACCTCGAAGTGCGGCTGGGCGATCAACTGCTGGCGAGCGAGACGGCGATACGGCGCGATACCGGAGTACCCACCCCCTACTTCTCGCTCTTCTTCACCCCACCTGAGGCCGGCGTCTACACGAGTGTGATGACCAAGGACGGCGAGACATCAACCCACGAGTTCGTCGTCCTCGAACCGGGCGGAACCTCCGTCCCGCAGCCGGGCGACCGTCTCCCCAACATCGGCACCCCCACGACCGATGACCTGATGGGCGTCGACCCGCTCTGCACGAGGCTCGAACCCTGCCCGTTCCACGCGACGAGTCTCGACACTGCCGTCGCTGCGGGCGACAAGCCGATCGTGCTCTCAATCGCAACACCCGGCTTCTGCCAGACCGCTCTCTGCGGGCCGGTGATCGACCTTCTCATTGAGCAGGCCGGGACCCGCACCGATCTCCACGTGATCCACGCCGAAGTGTTCATGGATCCGCACAACGATCCCGGCACCTCGACCGGCACGGCCGAACAGACCGCCATCGTCAACGAATTCCAGCTCCCGTTCGAGCCAGTGCTGATTGTCGCCAAGGCGGACGGCACGATCGTTCGTCGCCTCGATGCGGTCTACGACGGCAGCGAACTGGCCGAGGCACTCGCCCTCATCTAACGCCTACGCGCAGCCGAGCCCACGCTTCAACGCACCCATCGCGTCACGGTTCGCTCGCTTCGACACGC
>JBLIOE010000089.1:0-3302 GCA_047639555.1 Candidatus Aldehydirespiratoraceae bacterium | reverse complement strand
TGAACCTTCTCGATCTCGACCGATGGGCTCGTGACGGCATCCCGCACGACTGGTTCGCCGAGAAGCGGAAGTCCGCTCCGGTGTGGCATCACGCTGGACCGGAGGGTGAACCAGGCTTCTGGGTTGTGTCCGGGCACAAGGAAGTGGTGGAACTCGGCCGCTGCCCTCACGCGATGTCATCGGATGAGGACAACGGCGGTGTCACCGGTCTTGGTGTGGGCGATGAGCTCGGCGAGCAACTGCTGGCGAGCTACGAGACCGCCGCGGTTGGATCAACCGACGACGGCTCCAGCCAGATTAAGCAGCTGCTCACCATGGACCCGCCGGAGCACACGGCGAACCGCAAGCTCGTCAACCGCAGCTTCACGCCTCGCATGATCGCCGAGCTCGAACCGTCAGTTCGTGAGCTCGCGGCGGCGCTGCTCGACGCCCATCGTGACGGCGAACCGTTCGACTTCACCACCGAGGTGGCGATGCCATTGCCGATGCAGGTCATCGGCGATCTCCTCGGTGCCCCTCGCGACAACCATCTCGACCTCCTCCAGTGGAGCAACGAGGTGGTGGCTACCACCGATCCGGAGTATCTCGCTGGCCGTGGCGATGACACCCAGCTGATCGCCGGTGTGTTGCTGGCCCGCCTGTTCATCGAGCTGCAGGAGTCGTATCAATCCGGCGGCCGGCCCGATACCTCCGACCTCGTGGCCGTGTTGTCCGCGGCCGAGATCGATGGCGAACCACTAACTCCCGTGCGGTATGCGCTCTACATGATCTTGCTAGCCACGGCCGGCAACGAGACCACCCGCAACGCCATGAGCCACGGCGTGTGGGCGTTCGCTCAGTTCCCCGAGCAGTGGGACCGGCTCCGGGCCGACCGGTCGCTGCTGCCGAGCGCGGTGGACGAAGTGCTGCGCTGGTCGTCACCGCTGCTCTACTTCCGCCGCAACGCCATCGCAGACATGACGGTCGCCGGTGTCGACATCGCCGCGGGCGACGTTGTGTCGCTCTGGTACTCGTCCGCCAATTTCGACGAAGCCGTGTTCCGCAAGCCGCTCCAGTTCGATGTTGGTCGTAGCCCCAACCCGCAGGTCTCGTTCGGCGGCGGCGGGGCGCACTACTGCCTCGGTGCCAGCCTGGCCCGCCAGGAGATTCGCGTGCTCCTCGAAGAGATGCTCGACCGCTACGAACGAATCGAAATCGCCGGCCCGGTCCAACGCCTGCGCAGCAACCTGCTCAACGGCGTGAAGCACCTGCCTGTTCGATTGAGCTAGCCGGTGACGACGACCCCGTCGAGTAGCCAGACGGTCTCGCTCTGGCCGCAGGGTTCCGCGCTTTCGCAGGCGCTGATGCCGCCGACGGCGTAGGTGAACTGGCTGGTTACGCCGAGGGCGTCGGTCATGCCGCACACCTCGAAGCCGGCGACAATGGTCACCTCGACGTTGTCGGGTCGGGTCACCGTCGCGTAACACGCGATGTCGCCTTGGACGAGGTCGGTGATTGTGCCACTGTCCGGGTAGCCGAGCTCTTCGAGCGTTTGCTCGGGGTTTGGTTGCGGCTCTTGGAATGAGCCCGGTGCTGGGTCCCACCAGATCATCGTGATGTAAGCGTCGGCGACGAAGGTTGTGGTCTCGTTGTATCCGGAGAGCGGTTGTGAGTAGATCCCGGCGAACCCGGTGGAGTCGCTGCCGCCTTGGTACTGCCAGCCCTCGGCATTGCCGACTGCGAAGTTGATGAACTCGCGCTGTTCGTTCTCGACATTCATTCCGGCGGTTGCTGCGCCTCGAAGCTGCACCGCGTCGACGAGTGACATACCAGGGCCAACGCCCAATGGATCGGTGAAATCGGCATGGTCGCTGGTCGCAAAGATGAGCGTGTCGTCTTCGCCCGCGACCCAGGCGCCGTAGAAGACGACTTTGCCGTCACAGCTGTATTGGTAGCCCTCGAGATCTACGAGGACGAAATCGTCCCGTTCTGAGGTCCAGTCAGGGCCAAGCCCGGCCAGAATCTCGGCATTCGAGGCACCGGCATCGAGCATTGGCTGACCGTCGGTGCCGATCACGCTGCAGTCGATTTCGACGGGTGCCTCTGTGGTGGTGGTCGTCTCCTCCGGCACCGTCGTTGTTTCCGCTGGAACGGTGGTCGTGGTGGTGGTCGTCGTTGTAGTTGTCGTGGCGGTAGTAGTAGTCGGTTCCGTCGCCGAGCCGCCGTCGTCACCACATGCGGTGGCCAAAAGCACCACCGCGATGACGGCCAGTGCGAGGCGGGCGAGAGATGTGGGGCTCGTGTTCGACGACATACGGCGAGACACTACTGGCTGCGGCCGCCCCGAATGTCAGCTCGAATCCGCTCAGACGCGAGTCGATAGCCGACCGAGGCCACGGCATAACCACGCTCAACGAAGCGCAACGCAAGATCAGACACTTCGCCTTCGTCACCAAAGGCAATGTTGTGAATCTCGGTGGTCGCCTCAGCGATGAACCCGCCCGCCTCCGTTACGTCCGTCCCGTCTTTCCGCTGTGCCGACTTACCTGTTCTTGATCGGCGCGGGGTGGGGGATTGTTGTGGGTCGAGCCTTACCGGATGGCGGCTTGTAGCTCGGTGACAGCGACGGTGACGTCGGTAGTGAGGGTGACGGTGCCCCAGAACACTTCAGCGCCGCTGGTTTCGTTCGTTACTTGCCAGATGTTCCAGGTGACGGTGGCGGATCCAGCAAACGAGTCGCCGTCGGGGCTGGACTCGTAGGTGTAGCTGCACGCGCTCGTCTGGCCGTCGGCCGCGTTGGGGTCCCAAGTGGTCGTGGCATCGACGGTGCAGGCCAGTTGATCGCCGTTTCCGAGGTCCCACGTGACGTTGTCGAACGCCGGGCGCACGGTTGCGAACACCGCACCTGCTTCGGCCGTGACTTCGGTGTAGACAAGTTCGCTGGTGATCGCGAACCACGACGGTACGCCGACGATTTGGTCACGGGCCGGGCTGAGTTCCACGGAGGGGAGTTCGAACGCGATGCTCTCGACCGCGTGACGGGCGGCGACCGATGCGGTGATGACATTGCCGGGCGGTGGGTCGTTGGGTTCCGGGTATTGGGCGGCCACGGGGTAACCGGCCAGCGGATCGATCCACGGTCCCGTGTACCAACAGTTGAAAACGTAGGTCTGGCCGATCTCGCCAATGATCACCTCGTAGATATCGAAGTCGATGGTCTGCGAGTTGATATCGAACCAGCCGCAGAACACCCGACGACCACTCGGCGTCGGGCTCCGCCTCTCGACGATCTCCAACGTCCCGGGCTCCGCCGCCGTGATCAC
>JBLIOE010000088.1:0-3319 GCA_047639555.1 Candidatus Aldehydirespiratoraceae bacterium | reverse complement strand
AGTTCGCCGTCGATGCCATGGCGTTCCACCATGTATCGACACAAGATTTCGCCGACGAAGCTGGTGGCACCGAATACCACGATGTCGTACGGACGGTCGGAGGGTGAGGTCATGGGGTGAGCCTATGTGGGGTGTTGGCGTCGCCTGCCGCTTCGTAAACCTGCGCCGGAGGTTGCTCCTGTGGAAGGCCGCGCGACGTGGACTTTCCTGAGATCGACCTCGCACCGAATTCCGGCCGGGTTTCATCGTGTTCCAATGTGAGCCAGCGAGCGCGTCTCAGGCGGTGAGATCCTCGAGCATCAGATCCGCGAGCGCCTCGACCTGTTCCTTGGTCGCAGTGGCGCCGATGACGGCGAGGCGGCGAGTCATATCCTCGGGGTGCTTTCGAATTCGCTCCACTCCCCAGCCTGCGATTGCGCGCACCTCACGCGGAACTGACTGATCTGCGAGGGGTCGTGATGCCTCGCCAACGAGTTGGGTTCCGAGACGGAAAATATCGAGTGCGTCGGAGGGGTGCTTTCGGCGGTCGCGGTGAGGGTTCGAGTAGGCATGAAGCTTCGTGATCAGGAGTGACCGAGCGGATGCGACCGGGACTGATGCCTCGATCTCGCCGCTGCGCAGGATCATTGGACTGGCGTCGGAATGGGCGAAGAGGTGGGCGGAATTGAAGAGTCGGTCGAGTGGATCGTCGAGCTCGGCAATTGCCTTGTAGGGCGACTTGGGGTCGACATTGATGATGTCGACTCGTACGTCGCCGACGAATAGGTTCGCGTCTCGCAGAATTGCCCCGGGAATGATCTCGAGCGCCCGCGCTGAGAATTGACCCCGATCGTCGCCGGTGAGGGCATCGAGATCCTGTGTCGCTCGGTGAAAAATCTTGAGTCGAGCGGCAACCGCGAGTCCGCCCACGAGCACAAACTCTGATACGTCGTTGGCGCTCAGGCGGTGCAGGGCGCTTACCAGTCGAACGGCGTCGGCGCCGCCAGCAAATGTAACAATCTCACCAGGCACGGTTCCACCCTTCAGGCTCCCAGTCAGCGAGTGCTTCTGCGCCTCGGGCGGGGTCGGAGGCAAGGTCGAGGGCGACGAACAAAGGATGGGCCACGCGGTGTCCTCGGATCTCCGGGTTGTTGGGAGCGCGCACCTTCGTGACGAAAGCGGTCGGTGCGATAGTTATGCGAGCCTCCGGGGAGTCTTGGGGAGGTCCGGCGCGCAGTCGAAGTCGCTCCATAACGCCGACATCACGGACGTGGAACTCCAACGGGTACGACTCGGTGGCGATGATGGGGGCGCCGAGCGCGGCGGCGGCGAGCGTGCCGCCGGCGACGATGTCATCGCTGGGGGCGGGAGCGACGCGTAGGTCGATCCACGCCAGCCGCCACGCCACGCTCACTGCCCAGAACAGCTCGGATCGGGCGTCGGCGTCGTCGGTGAGGATCCCTCGGCGAACGAGCGGTTCCTGTGCTTGTGAAATCGCCGACGGACTGAGTCCCGCGAGTCGAGCGACGGGGCGGACGCCGCCGTACTCATCGGAATCGAGAAGGTGCGCGACGGCCACAGCGAGTGCGCTGGCGCCGCGAAGCTCCAGTCGGTCACCGGCCCCACGACGCGTGCGGGGAAGAGGATCGACGTCGCGGTCGATCCAGACGCCAGGCTGGGTAATTCGTAGATGTCCGCGACGATCGAGCCAGCTGACCTCGGCCTTCTCGAGGATTGCGCGGGCGTCTACCCCGATGAGGTCTCCCACCACGACGGTCCTTTGGGTGGCTTCTGAGACGATCGCCACGGCCTTTTTCTCGTCGACGATGGATGCCGCGGTGATCTCGAACGAAAGCCGCTGGCCGTTGGGCAGGATCGTTGCGGAAGGATCGTGCGGCGCGGGTTCCGCACCGATGGCGGCGAGCGCGCGCCCGAGCGCCATCGCAGCGGCGTCGGTCATCTCACTCGAGGAGGTGCGGGTGGTCATGTCGACAGGGTAACAATGTTCAATGTTAAGTAACAACTTAACACTGAACACGAAGCATTGAACACGTATGCTGGTGGTTGTTTCCTCATTCGCCCGGGGTCTCGCTCGCCGGGTCGGCCGCAGTGGCATATGCAGCGAGGCGTTCCATGACCGACTGGCTCTCGTCGTCGAAGACTCCGCCATAAACCCCGACCACGAGGGCGGGATTGGAGTGTCCGGCCCACTTGGCGGCAGCCCGTGGGGACGCGAGCGATCGGCTCCACATCGCGACGCCCGTATGGCGAAGTTCGTGGATGCGGGGTCCTTCGAGGCCGGCGGCGACCGTCGCCGGCTGCCAGATACGGGAGCGGAAGTAGGTCTCGCCCAGCGGTGATCCCGTCGCTGAGGTCCAGATGAGATTGCCCGGCTCGAGCCCGCGGGACGCGATGTGGTCGGCGAGTTTGTTGATCACGAAGGCAGGGACGGGGGCCGTTCGGCGACCGGCTCTGGACTTCGGCGGTCCGAAACGCGGAGTGCCGTCGGGACCGAGGGTTCGGGTTTCGACGACGTCGATGGTGCACCCGGAAATGTTGACGCGCTCGACGCCCAACGCGGCGAGTTCGCCATGGCGGAGTCCCGCGTACGCCCCGACGAGAACAAACGTCCGGTACGGGGCTGCGATCGCCGAGGCGAGACGATCGACCTGGGCGGGGTTGAGAAAGGTCGGCTCCTTATGCGGGATCTGCGGCAGAGCCAGCCCGCGGGCCGGATTCTGGGAGAGGAGTCCTGACCGCACGGCAAGCTCGGCAACGAAACGTTGTGCCTCGCGGAACCCGATCTGATCGATTGGCGTGGTTCCGAACGCGGACGGAGGTGGCAATTGAAGATCGACTGGTCGCGGCGAAGAGTGGAAGGTCGCGCGTTCACCCGCATTGCCGTGAACTCGGCCCACCAGTCACTGAAGGTCGGAGGCGTCGAAGAAATGCGCGCGTCGGAGGGCGCGGTTGTGTCCATGGAAGGACTTTCGAGCGGAGTTGTTCAGCCGACGGCGCCGGAGGCGATCAGCGATGCGATCGTGCCGATGATGAAAACGGCGAGTGTCAATACCATTGAGGCAGCACCGATCATGACCGCACGCGCCAGCCCGTCGATACGAACGCCGAGGCTGTCGATGCGAACACCGAGACTGTCAATCCGTTCGCTGAGGCCATCGGTCCGTTCGCTAAGACTGTCAATCCGTGAGCCGAGCGACGTTCCTTGCGCGGCGACAAGTCGAGTGAGTTCTTGCAGATCGCTCGAGGTCTGGTCGGCCCGAAGCGTCAACACGTCGAGACGGCCTTCGACTCCACCGAGACGGCTTTCGACTCCACCGAG
>JBLIOE010000087.1:0-3445 GCA_047639555.1 Candidatus Aldehydirespiratoraceae bacterium | reverse complement strand
TTCGCCATCGACATGGTCAGTCGAGGCCGACGCCGCCGCAACCGTGAAGTTGGTCGTGGCGACCGTGATGTTCACACCGCCGGCGGGGTCAGCGACCACGCCGACCGCAACGGTCGGCACGGCATCGACGTTGGCCGCAACCAGTTCGTCGTGCGCATCAGCGGATTCTGCCGGCGGAACGGGGTCGTCCTCGCCGCATGCGGCAGCAAGAAGGGTCAGGGAAAGGGTGGCAGCGACGAGGCGCTGCATCGCGCGGATGCGCATGAGAGTGCTCCTTTGCTTGCCAGTCGGCAAGCGATCGTTCGAGTGAGGGGGGTCTAGGACGCTCGAACGAACGGGGGGCCACGACGGCCCGTCGACACCGGCAGGAGCACCAGCATCGGGCGTACGGCCAGCGTTGGTACCCGGAGGCCCCGCGCTGGCTCGGTCATCGCCGCACCACGATCGGCTGCGGCCAGCAACGCGGTACAGACGGCAACGGCACCAGAGCGCATCGCCGCGGCAAGGCGGAGGATTCCGATGCCGAAGGCGACACCGATCAATGTGGCCGGTACGCCAATGAGCGCCGCCGTGGGGTCGGTTGTCGAAGCGATGTCAGCGGCCAGTGCTGTTGAGGTGACGGCCAAGAACGGAATCGCGAGCAGACCAAAGATCATCCATACGGCCCGGCGGGCGTCGCGAGCGTCAGCGGTCGTCACGAACACCACGGTACCGGTCGGGCCCGGCCCAGCCGTATCGAGGGGTGTCCCCCTTCAGGTTCGACAACTCGGCGCTGGCGCGAAATCCTGGTCCGATGGAGAACGCGCCCCACGAATTCGCCGAGCCCCTCGCTCGCTGGCTCACCACGAAGCTCGACGTTGACCGCGCTGAGGTCGGCGAGTTCGATCGACCGTCGGGTGGATACTCGGCCGAGACCTTGATCGTCCCATTGACCCTCACCCGGGGGACGACGGTTACCCATGAGCAGGTGGTGCTCCGGCGGGAGATGCCCGAGCCACCGATCTACCCGGTGCAGGTCGAGACCGACAACGAGATCGAGATTCAATGGCGGGTGATGAACGCTCTCGCCGCCCACGCGACGGTTCCGATTGCCCCGATGCTCGGCTACGAGACCGATCCGGCTGTGCTCGGTTCACCCTTCTTCGTCATGGGTTTCATTCCTGGCGAGATCCCGAGAGAAGACCCGATGTACGTCATTGACGGCTTCTATGTCGATGCGTCCGCCGATGAGCGCACTCGCATGATCACCACCGGCATCGAAGCGATGGCCGGCGTCCACGCGGTGGATGTTGCGGCCGCCGGACTCGAATGGCTGTCTCCGGCCGGCGAAGTCAACGACGGACACCGCCAGCTTCGGATCTGGCGTGACTACGCCGAACGGGAGCTCAATGGTCGACCCCACGACCTCATGATGCAGGCGTTCGATCGTGTCGCCGCCGAGTTGCCTACGGGAAGCGAGCCGGTCCTGAACTGGGGCGACGCCCGGCTCGGCAACGTCATCTGGCAAGACTTCCGCCCGGGCTGCCTCACCGATTTCGAAGCATCCGCCCTCGCCCCCGTCGAGATGGATCTCGGATGGTGGCTGATGTTCGAACAGTGGTCTCACTTATCGGCTGGCCTCGAACCATTTCCCGGTGCCCTCTCCCCGGAAGCACAGGTCGAGCGTTATCAAACCGCAAGCGGACGAACGGTCGACGACATCGGCCCGTGGGTGCTCTTCGCGGCGGCTCGCTACGCCGCAATCGTGGTGCGGGTCATGAACCGAATGGTCACCCGAGGTCTACTGCCCGCTGATCAGACGCTCTACCTCGATCCGATCGCGCCCATCCTGCAGCCATTGCTGGACAGCTGACGACCCACCGATCTAACCCTCAAGCGACTCATCCCGATACTTCGGATTCGCGACCGCGAGTTTGGCGAGCGTGGTTTCCCAGAGTGCGGCCGCCAACTCAGGACGTCGATCATCGAGCCCCCCGGAACGGATCAGGTCGCTGAGCTCCTGCTCCGAAGCAACATCGAACGCCGCGAGCCGGGTCGAATGCGCCTCGGCGTCCTCCGGCATCGCGGCCAGCTCTCTCGCCGCGATTGACAGCGCGTTGGCGGCCACCCGGAGAAGGAATCGATCTCGCCCTTCGGCCCGCGGCCCAAGATCGTCGGCGAGATAGTCGCGGACCGCTTCGACCAACTCGCGGGCGTCGGGGACATCGTGGGGCCAGTTCGATCGGGGCGAACGTTCGGTCATCCGACGCTCTCCAGTTCCGCTCGCAGCAACAACATGACGTCGTATTCGGTTTCAACCACTCGCCGACCGATCGCGGCCTGCTCGACGCTCGGGCTACTTCCCGTGCGGTGCTCATCGCCCATGAACATGGTGATGACTCCCCACCGCAGCGATGCCAACATCTCCCACCAGCGCAACTCGCTGACGGTGACGGTGCGGCCTGTCGCCTCGGCGTAGGCATCGAGGAGCTCGCGACGGGATCCAATGCCGCCGACCTCCCCTGGCCCACCAAAGCGCCACGCTCGGGCAACGAGCCAACCCAGGTCCTCGACGGGATCGCCGAGGTGGGCGAGCTCCCAATCGAGAACGGCAGAGACGCCGTGAGGTTCGATCAGGAAGTTGCCCATACGAAAGTCGCCGTGGACCACACGAGGCTCGGCGGCCGCAGGACGATTCTCCTCGAGCCAGCGAAAGGCCAGGTCGAAGACGGGATGCGGATCGCCGACCATTTCATACGTGAGGCGCTGCGCCGCCACCGGATCGGCAATGGTCGGCAACGCATTGGCGACCGGCGCTACCTCGAGCGAGTGGATCGCGGCCAGCTCACGGGCACAGTCAGCCACGAAGCACTCTCGGGCGGCCGCATACTCGTCGTCGCGAAGGATCTTTCGCGCAATCGACTCGCCATCGATGTGGGCCGAGATCGTGAACTGCCCGCCGATTGGGTGGTCGCCGGTGGCCGACGCTGAAATGATCTCGGGCACCGTCACTCCGCCGGCATGGGCGTGTCGTAGCAGCGTCGATTCGTCGACACCGCCACCCAAACCCGGGCCGAAACGCGAACGCTGGAGAATTCGACGCTGGCCGTCAGCGACAAATGCCCACGTCTCGCGACTTGCCCCAGCTGTGAGCCGCTTCAGGTCCTCGATCGTTGCGTCGAGTTCCTCGCCCAACAGCCGCGCCAGCTTGGCGACCTTGTTCTCTACGGTCGTCTCGTCGGCGTCGGTCACCGGACGTCGGTGCCGGTCGGCTTTCCGTCGACGATCTGGTCGAGATATTCGCTCATGCCCATGCCCTTACGACCGTTGCACTCGTAGCGAGTCATCGCTTCGGTGATGCGCGTATGGAGCTGCTCTCCATCGGGAGTGGTTCGGCGGTTGCGCAGTGGAATCATCGAGATCACCTCACCGGTGATCTCGTATTCCTTGTGATCGGTTTTCGCCC
>JBLIOE010000086.1:0-3636 GCA_047639555.1 Candidatus Aldehydirespiratoraceae bacterium | reverse complement strand
CGAACCATCGCCGACGGCGCCCAAGGGCCGATGACCATTCGTCTGCGCGAGCTTTACGAAGCAGCGATCGCCGCCGAGGTCGCACAACCATGAACTCTGCGGAAGAGGATCGCGGTCTGCGCATGCAGAATGTGACTGCGGAAGACGACCGCGGTCCGGGCAGGCAGAATGTGAAACGTATTCAGTGCTGGTCGGGCCCCCGCAACATCTCGACCGCGCTCATGTACTCGTGGCGTCAGCGGGCCGACACCACGGTGTACGACGAGCCGTTCTACTCGCACTATCTGTCGATCGATGACCGATCACATCCGGGCGTGGCGGCCACGATGGCAACACAGTCCGCCGATGCCGACGAGGTGATCAGCGACGTCATCCTTGGCCCGTGCGACACGCCCGTCTACTACCTCAAGCAGATGGCCCATCATCTGAAGGGCGTCGATCGCAGTCACCTGCGCCACACCGAGAACATCCTCCTGTGCCGCGACCCGCGGGAGATGCTGGCCTCGCTGTCCGTCCAGTTGCCCACCTGCGACCTCACTGACACGGGTCTCACGGAATCAGTCGAGTTGCTCGATGCGGTTCTCGCCGAGGGCGGCTTGCCGCTGGTGATCGAGTCGCAGGCGCTCCTGCGCGATCCGGCCGGCGTGCTCAGCCAAGTGTGTGATCACGTTGGCATCACATTCGACCCCGCGGTGCTGTCGTGGCCGGCCGGCCCGAAGCCCGAAGACGGCGCGTGGGCCCAGTACTGGTACGACAACGTCCACAAGTCCACCGGGTTTGCCCCGTATGAAGCGAAGGAGCGGCACGTTCCCGAGAACTTACGTGCGGTTCTCGACGAGGCGATTCCGCTCTACGACCGGCTCGCTGAATACGCAGTCACTTAGAGGACTAGTGACTTAAAGAATCTGGTCGAAGAACGCCTGCGTGCGCGCTTCTGCCGGGTTCTCAAACACCGCGGTGGGCTCACCCTGTTCGACGATCAATCCCTCGTCGATGAAGACGAGGCGATCGGCGGCGGCGCGGGCGAAGCCCATCTCGTGGGTGACGACCACCATGGTCATCCCCTGCTCGGCCAGCGCAAGCATGACGTCGAGCACTTCCTTGATCATCTCGGGATCGAGGGCCGAGGTGGGCTCGTCGAAGAGCATCACCTTCGGGTCCATCGCTAGCGACCGAGCAATCGCGACACGCTGCTGTTGGCCACCAGAAAGTTGCCGCGGGTAGGCGTCGATCTTCTCCGGGATGCCGACCGTCTCGAGTTGTTCGATGGCGATCGTTCGAGCGTCGGCCTTACTCAGCTTGTGGACCTTGCGCAACGCCAGCGTGACGTTGTCCCCAACCGACAAGTGAGGGAAGAGGTTGAACTGTTGGAACACCATTCCGACGCCAGCGCGAACTGCGTTGAGGTCGGTGTCTTTCGCGTTGAGATCAACGCCGTCGACCAGAACTGAACCCACTGTCGGTTCTTCGAGTGCGTTGAGACAACGCAGAAGGGTGGACTTGCCGCAACCGGAAGGACCGACCACAACCACCACCTCACCTTCGGCCACATCAAGATCGATGCCGTTGACGGCGCGAACCTTGCCGAATCGTTTGTGGAGCCCTCGTACCTTGATCATCAGCGAGCTCCGACCTGGTCGCGGTTCAGCCATCGCTCGAACAGGTTGAGAAGGACCGAGAGCGCCAACACCAGCGTGAGATAGATGAACACCAGCATGGTGTAGGTCTCGCGCGCCTGAAAGCTCGAGTTCACGTAGAGCTTCGACTTGTACGTGACCTCGAGAACCGCCAGAACCGAGAGCAGGGAGGTGTCTTTCAGCATCGAAATGAAGTCATTACCGAGCGGCGGCAAGATCGCTCGAATGGCCTGCGGGAGGATCACCGAACTCATGGTCTGGCGGCCCGACATCCCCACGGAGCGTCCGGCCTCGGTCTGCCCTCGCGGGACAGACTGAATACCGCCGCGGAAGACTTCAGCGATGTAGCCGCCATAGATCAGCGACAACGCGAGGATGCCCCGCCACTGACTCGAAAGCGTCTGATTGTTGCCCCCAAGGGCAGAGGTCAGGTCCGGAACGATCACGAAGGCCATGAAGAAGACCAGCACCAGAGTGGGAACGCCGCGAATGAACTCGATGTACGTGCGCGCGATATTTCGAGGTGCCGCGTGCTTGGAGAGCCGACCGAGCGCGGCGATCAGACCGATTCCGGTGGCGATCACGAACGCCCAGAACGTGATCTCGAGGGTGAGGCCGATACCGGGACGTAGGAACCGGAACGCTTGGTTGTAGTCGTCGACGAACACAGCCAGATAGCCGAGATACACCTCAATGCCGACTAGCAGCAACGCCCAATACGGAAATCCGCTGACCGTCATCCATTCCGGACGGATCTCGTCGTCGGGCAGCCGTTCCCGATTCGCCGACATATCTACAGCCACTATCGACCCCCGTCATTTTGCGGCGAACTCGAACAAAACGCCGGTGGGGCGCCGACCTTACGGCCGACGCCCCACCAGAGCAATGCTTCGAAGTCAGACTTCGAGCTATTCCTCTTCGTACACCGGGTCGGCGATGTCGTCATAGGTGATCGTGAAGTTGCCGGCACCGAAGTATTCCTCGAGCAGCGCCTCCAACGAGCCGTCGGCCTTCATGTCAGCGATTGCCGCGTTGAAGGGCTCTACGAGATCCGAACCGAGCGGGAAGATAAAGCCCAGTTGCTCGTTGCTCGACAGAACACCGTCGAGGAGCATGACATCATCGGGGTTCTCACCGAGGTAGCCGGAACCGGCAGTTTCGTCCATCACGACCGCATCGACATCACCGTTGATAAGCGACTGGACCGCAAAGCCGAAGTCGTCGAAACCGTCGACCGCGTCTTCGCCGAATGCCTCGCCAGCAGCGGTGAAGTTCGTGGTACCAATTTGGCTACCGATGCGGAAATCACCAGCGGCGATATCTTCGATCGTCGCGAAACGGTCTTCGTCGACCCGCACGAGGATGCGCTGGTCAATCGCCACATAACCGTCGGAGAAGTCAACGACTTCAGCTCGGTCTTCGGTGATCGTGATGCCGTCAGCGGCCATGTCGTACTGGCCCGCTCCAACCGCGGTGATCATGCCGTCCCAGGCAACCGACTTGTAGTCAGGGGTGCAGTTGAGGCGACGACACATTTCGTCGAGGGCGTCGTAGTCCCAGCCGCCGGGCTCGCCGGTCTCGAGGTCGATGTAGTTGAACGGCAAGTAGGCGTTTTCGATCGCCACGGTGACCGAACGGCCTTCGAGATCGGGCAGCGCGCCTTCGACCGCGTCGTCGGCTGGCGCTTCGTCGTCGGCTGGCACGTCATCGTTGCCGGCTTCGGTGTCGTCGTCGTCGCCACACGCGGCGGCCAGAAGGCCGAACGTGAGCAGGAGCGCGAGGAGCGCTAAGAGTCGCTTTGACATGAAATTCCCTCCAAGGAAACTGTTCGTTTGAACGTTTCGAAAAGGCTAGCCAGTTAGCGCGAGATGTGTCTCGCAATACCAAAAACAGTATTGCGATCTCAGTCGACGTAGACGGTTAACGAACCGTCACGGGCGAAACCGGCCAGCTGTAGGCCGGCCCGCTCGGCGGTGGCCACGGCCAATGCCGTCGGCGC
>JBLIOE010000085.1:0-3843 GCA_047639555.1 Candidatus Aldehydirespiratoraceae bacterium | reverse complement strand
CTCATGTTGAGCTTGCGAAGAAGGTTCGACACATAGTTCTTGACGGTCTTCTCTGCCAGGTTCATACGCTCGGCAATCGAACGATTGGTCAGGCCTTCCGCGAGATGGTCGAGGAGACGTCGTTCCTGAGGGCTCAGGTCGTCGAGCGCTGAGGCGTCGCCGTCGTCGATACGACCGGTACGCAGGCGTTCGAGAAGTCGACCGGTGAGGGTTGGATCGATCAGCGAACCACCGTTGGCGACAACACGAATCGATCGAACAAGTTCGGTGCCGGCAGTGCGCTTCAGCAAGAAGCCGACGGCATCGGCCCGGATAGCCGAGAGCAGAACGTCGTCGTTGGAGTACGACGTGAGGATCAGACAATGCACGCCTTCGATCCGTTCTTTGATCCCACGGCAGACATCAAGTCCGTCACCATCGGGCAGCATCAGGTCGACCAGTGCCACATCGGGCCGGGTCTCCGCTATGCGGCGAAGACCTTCGGCCGCAGTGCCGGCCTCGCCAACGACTTCAATGTCGTCTTCTCGTTGAAGCACTGCTCGGAGGCCTTCACGCACGAGTTCATGATCATCTAGGAGAAATACTCGGATTGTCATTTTCAGGTCCTTCGACTTCCTGTCGGTCGGATCCCTCACGGTCACCTGAACATGTCTTCGGGGCCTGAAGACCCGGTTCTTGACAAGGACCGGTCAAGGGTCACTCGGGAAGTGTTCTCCGACCCATCTGTCCAAGTGACTCCGGTCCCGAATACGGCTGGGCCGAAAGACCCCCGTTTCGCGGTATGACTCGCCGCGAGTCGAGGAGCTCTGTCAACAAGAAGATCGAGTGATCGGCAGCCGCCGCTACTCCCGAAGCGAGGAGATCCACTCCTCCACCGGCGGCGTCAATGTCGGCGCCGCGGCGATCACCGTGATCTGACATGACTCCAGTCTGGGGCGGGCGACCACCTCTGATCGGCGACCGACCCGCTGGAGCAGCAACGTCGTCTCGCCGGTCGACGCGAAACCCTTCACCCTCACCACTTCGTGTGGCGCGGCATCGAGCCATGCAGTCACCCGGCCCCGTTCAACTACCGGAGGAGCGAACGTGATCGACGAGTGTTTCGCGTGGGCTCGGGATGGCGCCTGACCAGCCGTCGCCGGGTGCAACAACATATCGAGGACGACGTCAACGCTCTCGAGAACTGGCGCAGTCGACGCGGCCGCCGCCGATTCCTCGGCGGCTCGGATCTCTTCTGAAGACGCTATGTCTCGCCGGCTCAAGACAATGAGATCAGACGCCGCCAATTGCTGGCGCACCGTGTCTCCGACGTATCCATCGGCAAGCCACCGCGGCAGCGTCACGGCATCGGCCAGCACAATCACCCCATCAAGGTCGAAACGCGGGGTCCTCCCCCACTGGGCAACGGCCCACGGGTCGCCCACACCACTGACCTCGATAATCAGGTGCTCAACCGCGGGTTGGAGCGCGGCAATGTCTTCCAGCGCTGTCGCCAGTCCGTCGACCGCAGCGCAACACACACAGCCGTTAGCGAGTGCACGGATTCCGCCCGTTGCGGGTTCGAGAAGCGCTTCATCGATCGCGACATCGCCGAAGTCGTTGACGATCACTGCGATCCGACGGCCGTGGTCACCATTCAGCACCTTGTTTATAAGCGTGGTCTTGCCGGCGCCGAGGTAACCCCCGATCACGGTGAGCGGGATGCGGTCCAAGCTCACCTGACCGGCTGATCGACGCCGTCGAGCATGGTCGACACGACGTTGATGTCACGGAGACCCTCGGCCCCCACAACAAACGGGTCGGCGTCGAGAGCGACGAAGTCCGCTCGCTTACCCGGGCTGATCGAGCCGACCTCATCGTCCATACGGAGTTGATAGGCCGCACCCATGGTGATTGCGTGCATCGCCTGCGCGACATCAAGCCGTTCGTCAGGACCGAGCACTCGACCGCTGACCGTTTGGCGATTGGCCGCGCACCACGCGACATGGAGTGATCCGAGGGGCGTAACCGATGCATCACAGTGAATCGAGAGCGGGATGCCGAGCTCGAGCACCGTGGCGGCCGAGTTCATGCGGGCCGCTCGTTCGGGGCCGACGGTGAGATCTACGTGTTGGTCGCCCCAGTACCAGAAGTGGTTCGAGAAGAGGTTGGCGCACATGCCGAGTTCGGCCATTCGTTCGTACTGGTCCCGCCGAGTCAGCTGGCTGTGCTGCACCGTGGTGCGGTGGTCGGCGGGCACTGCTCCCGAGGTGACTTTGGTGAACGCGTCGATCAACACATCGGCCGCCTGGTCGCCATTGCAATGCACATGCAGCAGCAACCCGGCATCAAGAACCGGGCGAATCCAGTCTTCAAGCTGTGCGGGCGGCACGAGCCACAGCCCGTTCTCCTTACCGTTGATGTACGGCTCAGTCACACGAGCCGTAAACCCCTGGATACTTCCGTCGAGCACGAACTTCACACCCCCGAAGCGGAGCTTGTCGGTGGACTCGCCCCGGCGTCGGACCACCATCTCGGCGACCTCGTCGAGACTCGCCGGACCGCCCTGGCCGGGATTGTGAAACACCGACACCCGAGCGGGGAAGGACGGGTCGTTCACCACTTGCTGCCACATCGTCGCAATGCTGTCGCTCGCGATCGGCCCGGAGCCGAGGTCGACCACGGTTGTCACGCCGGCATTTCGAGCGAGCTTTCCATAATCCGTTATGCCTTCGGGTGCCATCAATGCCCGGAACATGCCCGTGAAACCTTCCCCGGCAAGACTCATGGCGGCCGGTTCCTGCAGCTCCCCGATCGGATGTCCGGCGCCGTCCTTCGGCACACCTTCCGCCAGGGAGTCGGCGTTGATGTTCTCGCGCTCCATCAGGGCGGTATTGACCGTGGCGAGGTGAAGGCTGGCGTGAACCACAAATATCGGTCGGGTCGACGAGACCCGATCGAGGTGTTCAGCCACGAGGCGATCGCCAGAGAAGTAGATCGGATCGAGTCCCCACGCTCGAAGGGTTTCGTTCGGATCGTCAAGCGCGGCCTCCGCTTCTCGGAGACGATCGAGCACCGCGGTGAGCGTCTTGCAGCCGAGCCATACCCGGCCGTCCGGATCTCGATTGTCGAAGAAGCCCACATAAAGGTGGCGCCACATGCCGCCCGCCATGGAATGGGAATGAGCTTCGACGAAACCAGGAAGAAGGGTTGCGTCGGCGTAGCAATCGTCAACCGTTGCGTTAGGCAACGCCGAACGGAGATCCGCCAACGACCCCACGGCCGTGATCCGGCCAGCGTCGACCGCCACGGAATCGCCCGACGTGGTGGCATCGATTGTGTGTAGGGACCGGGCCGGAAAGATCGTCGACATAGTCGGCGACCCTAATCTGTCGACGTATGCCCCACGTCTCTCCGTTCTGTGAACGGAAACCGGCGCAGGGCGCCGGTTTCCGTTCACAGAACATCAGGCGGTCAGGGGCAGGAGCTGACTTTGAGGTCGATCGTGGTGGGGCTGGTGGTGGCGTTGCCGGAGGTATCGGTGGCCACGGCGCTGACGGTCACGATGGCGGCGCTGCCCGCGATCTGAAACGTGCCCGACGGAAACGACAGGCTGCCGGTCCAGTCGGTTCCGACGCCGTCGAGCTCGAGAGATCCCGACTTGCCGCCGCCCGTCCATTCCAACCGGACCGAAGCCAGCCCGACATCGTCGCGGGCCTGCACGATCGCGTTCGAAGCGGTGTCAGTGCCGCAGGGAGCAGCGGCGTTCGTTTCCCACAAGATAATTGGCGTCATCCGAAATGCCGTAAACAATGGCGGCACGGTGTCGGATGTAGTTGTTGTCGTCGTGGTCGTTGTTGTTGT
>JBLIOE010000084.1:0-3964 GCA_047639555.1 Candidatus Aldehydirespiratoraceae bacterium | reverse complement strand
CCGTCTCATGAGCCATGAGCCAGAGATCTTCTGCGAGGGTTTGGACTTTGGCGAGGGGCCGCGATGGCACAACGGCCGGCTGTGGGTGTCGGATTTCTTCCGCCACGAGATCCTCTCGTTCACGCCCACCGGCGATCGACGTGTTGAACGACTCCTTGACGACCAACCCAGCGGGCTCGGCTGGCTACCCTCGGGCGAGCTCCTCGTTGTCGCCATGACATCTCGCCAGGTTCGGCGCATCGATGCCGACGGGTCCGAGCAGCTGCACGCGGACCTCGCCCACATTGCCGCTGGTGACTGCAACGACATGGTCGTTGATGGCGTCGGCAACGCCTATGTGGGCAACTTCGGGACCGGTGGTCGAGCCGACCTCGCGCTGGTGCGGCCCGACGGCTCCACTGCGGTCGCGGCGGCGGACCTTCATTTCCCCAACGGCTCGGTGATCACCCCCGATGGGGCAACGCTGATCGTCGGCGAATCAATGGGGCGACGTTATTCCGCATTCCCGATCCACGACGATGGTTCGCTCGGCGAGCGCCGGGTCTGGGCGGAGGTCCCCGGCATGGCGCCCGACGGTTGTGCGCTTGACGCCGATGGTGCGATCTGGATGGCCGACGCGATCGGGGCCGGTGGATGTCACCGCGTCACGGAGGGCGGCGAGATTACGGCAACCGTCGTTGCGTCCCAGCCCGTCTTCGCCTGCGCGCTCGGCGGGCCTGAGCGCCGCACCCTCTACCTGGTCACCGCGCCGTCACACGGAGAAGAGGTGTGCGCCGGCAAGGGTCTTGGTCGGATCGAGACCGTCGAGGTCGACGTTCCTGGCGCGGGCTGGCCGTGACGACGAGGTGATCAGCCCGCGGCGGGCGGGAGCGTCGCGATCACGTCGACGAGCGTGGGATCAAAACTCAGGAAGCCGCTGATTGGTTGACTCTCCGGGAGCGGAGCTTCGTAGCTCCAGGCAACGTCTTCTACGACAACGTCGTCGAGGTGAGCGGACCAGTACGTGGACTCGCCCTTGTAGTTGCAATAAGAAGTTGTGGACGACGGGCGGAGCACGTCGGCCAGAACGGCAGATTTGTTGACGTAGAGCTTCGGCTCCAGCGACGTCTCGAAGAGGACCACGGTGTCGTCGGTGTCGACGAGTGTTGTGTCAGCGATGGACACGACAAGCCGGCGGGTTGTCGGCCGACAGTCCACGCGGTGGTACGGATTCGGCGGATAGCTCACAAGGCGGCGTCCCTCCTCGATCCACGTATCGACCGCGTCCCACGGCACGTGGACATAACCCGGGGCTTCAGGCTCAGGTTCATGGGGGAGATCGACGATCAGATCGGCGGGAAACACGTAGGCGAGCGGTCGGCCGACCCGGTGAACCATGAGAGCGGATTCCGTGTCGATCACGACGTCGTCGCTGAGTAACGCTTGGATTCGGCGCGGATGCGGTTCGACGAAGACAAGATTCTTCGGGAGTGGTGACGAGAATCGGCCCGCCGGGTCGGCTCCGAGCGGACCGCGGGCAGCAGTAAGGCTCACATCGAACTCCGATAGTCGGCCGGCGATTCCGGATCGGCGAAGGCCCGGACCATTGCCTCGACCGTGAACGACGCGAGCAGGTCGCCCCCTTCGTTGTAGACACGGCACTCGGCGTGGGTCATGCCGTCGCCAGCGAAGGTCGAGCGGTGGTGGTAGAGCATCCATCGATCGGCGCGGACCTCGCGATGAATCGAGAGTGAGATCGCGTTGATGGCCGTTGACAATGTGCGATGGGCCTGATCCTGCCCGATTCCCGCGTGAGGTCGGAGCGCGGCAGCGATCGGCATATGTCCGGCGAATTGGGCGAGCAGTCCGGCGTGGATGGGTGGATCGTCAGGAACGTCGCGGAAACGGACCCAGGTGTTGAGCTCGGGCGGCCCGACCGGCGCTTCAGGATCTCCGGTGTACGCGTTGTCGACGACGCGGAGGTCGCGTCCGGTGACGCCCATGTCGTAGGGCGTGGAATTGTAGGGGCCAGCAGTATCCGGCGCGGGATCGACGTGGCGGATCACATCTGGAGCGATGGTGTCGAGCAGAACAGTGCCGAATGCCGCGGTGCGGTCGCCCTGTGTCGCGGCCGCGCGCAGTGACGAGAAGGTACGGCCGTCGGTGACCGGATCGAGCTCTATGTCGTACGGAGCAGTCGCGTCGGCGCTACGGACGAAGAGCATCGATGCAGACGCCACCCGTCGACCGGGGGCGTGCCGCGATGCCGCAACGATTGTCTGCCCGAGTATCTGGCTTCCTTCGACGATCGGCCGCCGCCAATCGGCGCGCACGTCGCTGCGGTAGCGGTTCTCGGACTGAGGCTGCACATTGAGGATGTCGATCAACTGGGCTGCGTCGCCCCAGTTGGGGAACCTCTTTGTCGTGATGTCACGTTTCTCGTCGCCATCGACGGTGTCGACAATTTCGAGGTGGCATAGCTCAGAATCGAAACGGACGTAGCCAGCTAGGTCGCCGGTTCCCTCAACAACCAATCCGTTCGTGTTTGCAAGCTCAGACGGTGAGACGTCGTCGCGGGGGAACCACAGCTGCGGTTCGGTGCCCTGTTTCTCGATGCGGATCGCGGTTGTGGACTGGCCGACGATGTCTTCGCTCGCCGTGGCGCGCACCGGGTAGCCGACCTCGGAGCGGGATTCGACGGACATTCGTGCACCGTAGCCGGACTCTGCAGGGGGGTAACGGTGTCTCGGCCCCGATGTACTGGTTTTGGTATATGTGTGATGGGGTCTCGCACCGAAGTGCTCGACGACATACGCTGTAAGGAAAGCGAAGCACAGCGGAAGGCGCAGACGATGGCAATCACAGATCTTGAAGGCAATTTTCGGAGCAACGAAGAGATTGTCGGGCGCGTCGATATCAACGACCCGAACGCAATCTTGTCGGTCACCACACTCGACGAGACTGAGCTCATCCACGCGGTGAAAGACAACGCCGAGGCGATCTTCACCTGGGGCTACGACAAGGGCGAACGAGCCAAGCTCGACAAGCTCTACGAGAAAGCCAAGACCTCCCAGTGGAACGCGACGACTGATCTCGACTGGTCGATCGACGTCGACATCGAGAAGATGATCCGCGAGCAGAACCAGACCTTGAACCCCGAAGCCACGAGTCTCGTGCCTCCTTTCGATGTGAGCGGAACCGCCCTTGCGAAGTGGGGCGACAAGGAGTATCTGGAGCTCGGTATCGAGATGCAGAACCATCTCCTGAGCCAGTTCATGCACGGCGAGCAGGGTGCGCTGTTGTGCACGGCCAAGATCGTTGAGACCGTGCCTTGGATCGACGCGAAGTACTACGCCGCCACCCAGGTGGTCGACGAGGCTCGCCACGTCGAGGTGTTCTCTCGCTACCTCGATGAGAAGCTCGAAGGCAACTACCCAATCAACGCCCACCTGCGGATGCTGCTCGACGACATCATCAACGACAGCCGTTGGGACATGACCTACCTCGGCATGCAGATCATGGTGGAAGGTCTCGCCCTTGCCGCCTTCGGCATGCTGCACTCCACCACCAACGAGCCTCTCCTCAAGAAGCTCCTTCGTTACGTTATGAGCGACGAAGCCCGCCACGTGGCGTTCGGCGTTCTCAGCCTCGAGGAGTACTACCAAGAACTGTCGACGGCCGAACTTCGTGAACGCCAAGAGTTCGCGTTCGAAGCTGCCGTCCGTATGCGCGACCGTTTCCTTCAGCAAGAGGTGTGGCAGCGCTACGACATCGACATGGCGCCGTTGATCCCGCTCATGCAGCAGGACCCCGGTCGCATCCTCTTTCAGCAGCTGCTGTTCTCGAAGATCGTTCCGAACTGCAAGAAGCTTGGCCTTCTCGACGCCGGCGTACCCGAAGGACAGAAGGGCTGGCTGCGCGAACGTTTCGAAGAGATGGACGTCATCCAGTTCGAAGACTTCGTCGACACGTCCGAAGAGTTCGG
>JBLIOE010000083.1:0-4538 GCA_047639555.1 Candidatus Aldehydirespiratoraceae bacterium | reverse complement strand
TGATCTCTGCGTGGTCGTAGGCCGGCGCCACTTCCACGACGTCGAACCCGACGAGATGGAGCCGGCCGAGGGAGCGCAGGATCGCGAGCGCTTGAGCGGTCGACAGGCCGCCCACAACGGGCGTGCCGGTGCCGGGAGCGAACGCCGGGTCGAGACAGTCGATGTCGAAGGTGAGATACGCCTTGTGGTCACCGACCACTCGCTCGATCTCGGCCACCACGGCAGCGGAGCCGTGGTCGTGGACCCATGGTGCGTCAAGAATCGTGAAACCGTGGGATTCGTTGTTGGCCGTGCGGATGCCGATCTGGATCGACCGCTGAGGGTCGATGAGCCCTTCCCGCGCCGCTCGCAGAAACATTGAGCCATGGTCGAGGCGTTCGCCGTCGTCGTCCCAGGTATCGCTGTGTGCATCGAAGTGCACCAGCGAGAGCGGTCCGTGGACCTTTGCATGAGCCCGCAGGAGCGGATAGGTGACGAAGTGGTCGCCGCCGAGGGTGAGCATGGTGGTGTCGGTGGCGAGGATCGCATCGGCGTGCGCCTCGATCACCTCCACCGCGTGATGCTGGTAGCCGAAGTCGAACTGGCAGTCGCCGTAGTCGACGACCTCGATCAGATCGAACGGATCGAAGCCCCACGGAAAGGCGTTGAGCTCGGCGACCATCGACGACGCGGCTCGGATCCCTCGTGGACCGAGCCGCGCCCCCGAACGATTGCTGGTCGCCGAGTCGAACGGAATACCCGACACCGCCACGTCAACCCCGTCGAGGTCTCGTGAGTAGCGGCGTCGGAAAAACGACAACGCACCGCCGTAGACCATCTCCGGCCATTTGGCCTGGCCGGATTGGCCTCGAAAGGCAAAATCTCCTTCGGGCGGTGTGCTGGTCATCGTGAGTCAGTGGTCTCAGCTGCGGGCTTCGACAAAGGCGTCGCTGTAGTTCGGTTCGAAGTCGCCCTGATCCTGGATCGACTCAAGGGAGTCGACACCGCCCACGATCACGTTGGGATCGACGAGGAAGTCGCGGAGCTCGTCTTCGAGTCCGTCGAGGGCTGCGTCGTTCGGCGTGCCGTAGTAATTCCAATTGGACAGTTCGGCACCGTTCGCGCCGTCGAGAATCCAGTCGATGAATGCGTGAGCCGAGCAGGGGTTCGGCGCATCGAATGGGATCGCCATGTTGTCGATCCAGCGGGTGCCGCCCTCTTTCGGGACGAAGTAGATGTAGCGCGATGGGTCGTCGGTGCCCGTGAACTGCGTGAACATGTCACCGGAGTAGCCGTGGCCGATCGCGGTGATCCCCGTGGTCAGGAGTTCGTCGGCTTGGTCGGTGTCGAATGCGGCCAACCGATCGGCGGTTGCGGCGACGAGGTCGCGGGCCTGATCCAGCTCGCCTTGGTCCGTGCTGTTCAGCGAATGGCCGAGATACTTCAGGGCGGCGCCCAGAGTCTCTCGGGGGTCGTTGAGTAGTGACATCTGACCGCTGTAAGCCGACGAGATCTCCGGGTCGAAGATGAGGCTCCATGAGCGCTCGAAGTCGGTGCCTACGACTTCGGTGTCGACGCCGAGCCCGGTGGTTCCCCACTGGTAGGGCACCGAGTAGTCGCCGGCCGGGTCGTAGACGAGACCGCTGAAGTCGGAAGAGACGTTGGCCAGGTTGGGGATAGCGGTCTTATCGAGGGCCAGGATGTTGCCTGCCTCGATCATGATGCCAACCATGTAGTCGGAGGGCACGATCAGGTCATAGCCAGAGTTGCCGTTGGCGATGATCGGCTGCATCGCCTCGTTGGAGTCGTAGGTGTCCATCGTGATGTCGATACCCAATTCCTCCTCGGCCCGTGCGAGCTGCTCCTCGTCGATGTATTCGGCCCAGTTGTAGATCTGCAGATCGCCGTCGGTGGTACCGGCATCGCAGCTGGCCGCTGCTGCTTCGCCATTGCTGTCATCGCCGCACGCGGCGGCGAGCACGCCGAAGGTCAGCGCGACGGCCAGGAGCCGCCATAGTTTCGTTGTGGTCATTTGAATCTCCTAGTTGGTGTGTTGTTCTTGATCGCCCCGCGCCCGCTCAACTACGAGCGAGAGCAGGACAAGAGCGATTGATGCCGCCAACATGATGACTGATGTCGCGTTGATGAGTGGGGTGACACCCTTGCGAATGAGGCTGAATACGAACACCGGCAGCGTGGTCGCACCCGGTCCCGCCGAGAATTGGGTGACGACGACATCGTCGAGTGAGAGCGTGATGGCGAGCAGCGCGCCGCCGGCAACTCCCGGCATGATTTGCGGGAGCGTAACGAAACGGAACGTCTGCCAGCGACTGGCGTAGAGGTCCCGTGCGGCTTCTTCCATTCGTTGGTCCATGCCCGCGAGTCGGGCCCGTACGACCACCGAGACGAAGCTGATGTTGAAGGCGATGTGGGCCAGGGTGATGGTCGCGATGCCTTTCGTGTAGCTCGTGCCGAAGATGTCGTTGACGAGCTCGATCGCATCACCGAAGAAGATCAACATCATGATGCCCATCGTTACGTCGGGGATGATGATCGGAAGGTAGAGAAGGGCGTCGAAGACCTTCCGACCCCGGAATCGGAATCGCTCGATGGCGAGCGCAGACAATGTTCCGAGGACAACCGCGACGATCGTGGACCAGAAGGCCACCCATCCAGACCGTTTGAGCGCGTCGACGAGCTGTTCGTTCTCGCCGACAGTTCGATACCAGTCGAGGGTGAAGCCGCCCCATCGACTTGGATTGTCGTCATCGCTAAACGAGAAGATCGTCAGGACGGCAATCGGCGCGTAGAAGAAGAGGAACACTAGGGCGACGTTGACGGTCAGCGCGGCTCGGGTCACACCCCTCGGACGGGCGCTCGTGACGGTCATAGGTTGCGACCACCGGCTCGGAAGTACGCAAGTGTGGCGGTGAGCATCGCGGCCATCAGTACGACGCTGAGCGTGGCTCCAAACGGCACGTTTCTTGCGGTGAGGAACTGGATGACGATGTAGGAGCCGAGCAACGTCGACTTCGCGCCGCCCAGGATCTCTGGGGTCACGTAGGCCCCGAGGCTCGGTACAAAGACGAGGATCGAGCCGGCGATGACGCCAGGCATCGAGAGCGGCAGCAGAACCCGACGAAAGGTCTGAAAACCTGAGGCGTAGAGGTCTCTACTCGCCTCGACCAGGCGGAGATCGATGCGCTCGATCGACGCATAGAGCGGCAAGATCATGAACGGAAGGAAGCTGTAGACAAGCCCGAGCACGACTGCTGTCTGCGTGAAGAGCAGGTCCCGGGGGCCAAGACCGAGGGTCTCGGTCGTGTTGGTCCAGGGTCCGTCGGGACCAAGGATGACTCGCCATGCGTAGTTACGAACGAGGAAATTCGACCAGAACGGGACCATCACGAACACCAGCATCAGGTTCCGCATCCGCGGGCTCCGAGTCGCCATGAAATAGGCGAACGGGTAGCTAACCGCGAGACAAATCGCTGTGGTGAGAAAGGCCAGCCAGACCGACCGTCTGAGGATCTCCCTTACGACCGGCTCGCCGAGCTTGCGGTACGAGTCGAGATTCCAGTTCGCAAGTTCGGGTCCGCTGGGCGTGCGGTCGGCGAACGAGTACACGAGCACGATGAGGACCGGGATGGCAAAAAAGATGATCAGGAAGGAGAAGCCGGGGAGCGCCATAAGTGCGCCGCGTCGGGATTCGGCCCGTTCTGCTGCCACTTCGAAGGCGGGGGTTGCCTCGGCGACATCGCCTCCGGCAACGTGCCCCTCGGGGAAGGAGTCCTCGGCGAGTGTCATTTAGCTTCTCACCACCGCCATGGCGTTATCGCTCCATGTGACATGGACCGTGTCGCCGATCTGGGGGATGTCGCCGCCGCGGTTTTCGTGACGGACCTCGAGATGGAGCCAGTCGAGGGCGACCCGGAAGATGAGTGCGTTGCCGAGATAGGTCACGTCGGTGAGCGTGCCGGTCAGCGCGTCGACACCCTCGGGCGACAATCCCGCGTGGATTGACGCGTTCTCCGGTCGAAGCGATACCGCCACTGGAGTGCCGACGGGGGCGGCGGTGCGAGCTCGGATTCTCGACCCGTTCGCGAGGCAAACCGAGTCCGCCCCGTCGACGGTCCCATCGAGCAGGTTGGTCTGGCCGATAAAGCCAGCGACGAAGCGGTTGGCCGGCCGTTCGTAGATCTCCTCGGGTGTGCCAACCTGGAGCAGTTGCCCGTCATCCATTACCCCGATGCGGTCGCTCATCGTGAGCGCCTCTTCCTGGTCGTGTGTGACAAACACGAACGTGATGCCCACTTCGCGTTGGAGCGCCTTAAGTTCGCGCTGCATTTCCTGGCGGAGCTTGAGGTCGAGTGCGCCAAGCGGCTCATCAAGCAGCAGGACCTTCGGACGGTTTACCAGGGCGCGGGCAAGAGCGACGCGCTGTTGTTGTCCGCCCGACAACTGATCGGGACGGCGTTGTTCCATCCCATCCAAGTGGACGAGCCGGATCGCTTCGGCGACGCGCTCCTCGACCTCGTCACGTGCAACCCTCTTCATCT
>JBLIOE010000082.1:0-4577 GCA_047639555.1 Candidatus Aldehydirespiratoraceae bacterium | reverse complement strand
TCGGCGCATGGTAGAACTCGGCGAAGGCGTCGATGAAGAGCTTCCAGTTGGCGCCGACATCCGCCTTGTACTCGTAACGGTAGGTCATCTCGCCGAAGGGGTAACCGTCGAGTCCGGTGGCCATACCGCCCAGAAATTCCCGCAACCCTTGTTCGGGCTCGTCGGCCAGGTTGACGAAGATGAAGCCTTCCCACGTGTCGACATGGACCGACACAAGGCCGTAGTCGGCCTTGTCGAGATCGAAGAACTCCTCTTCTTGCTGCACAAACGTGAGCGACCCTTCGAGGTCGTAACGCCAGCCGTGGTACTTACACGCGAACTGGCGGCAGGTGCCGTTGTCTTCTTCCTTGGGGAAGTCGGTCCAGACGAGCTTGTTGCCGCGGTGCCGGCAAATGTTGTGGAAGCCCCGGATCTCGCCGTCGGCCGCCTTCACGAGGATGACCGAGGTGCGAGCAACGTCAAGCTCCTTTGTGAAATAGCTGCCCGTGCGCGGGAGTTGTTCGACGCGTCCGACGTTGAGCCACGACCGTTTGAAGACGGCCTCCCGTTCGTCTTCGAACCACTGCGGATCGATCGAGTCGTCATAGCTGACAGGACCAGTGCCGAGATGGGCGTAGTGCTCGGTCCAGCTGCCTTCCTCCGGCTTGGCGAAGTGGGCCACAGTGGTGCGCCTTTCGTGCGATCAGGGAGCGCTCGCGGCATGCGAGAGCCAGGTTCTTCCGGAACTATAGACGTATTCCGACGTTCGCGGAAATGACGTTCTCACTTGTCGTTCTGCGGAAATCCGGTGAGATCGGGGTCAAGCGGAAGCTGCGCGGCATTAAAGACCATGGCGAGGGTGGTGTAGGCGCCAACCGTGAAGACGAACTCGAGAAGGTCGGCTTCATCGAGCGTCGACGCCAGGACCGCCCAGTCTGGATCGGCGATCTGGCCGTCGGCGAGCAGGTCATCAACGGCGCGCAGCGCGGCGGCATCGAACTCCGACCAACCCTGAGCATCGGGTCCCTCGATCACACGGTCGATCTCGTCTGCGGTCATGCCGACTTCGAGTGCGACCGGCACGTGTTGCCCCCACTCGTAGGCAGAGTCGAGTTGCCACGAGATACGCAAGACGGCGAGCTCGCGTAAGCGATCGTCGAGCGTCGACTCATAGAGCAGATGCCGATTGAACTTCAAGAAGGCGTTACACAGCGCCGGGTTTCGCAGCATCAGCGCGAGCGCGTTGACGCCACCGGCACCACCGCGTTCTTCGCGTCGTTTCGCGTAGACGCTGCCGGGCGGCGGAATCATGGGATCCATCGCGCGGATCTCTGTCTCGCCCCATTCGCGTCGCGGCAGAGGGGCAATACGTGGGGCCGGTTCGGCCATCGGTTCGTCAGGTGTTACGGCCACCGTTGACTCCGATGATCTGGCCCGTGATGTAGCTGCTCTGGTCCGACGCAAGGAAGGCGACCGCGTTGGCAATGTCGTCGCCGGTTCCGATCCGACGTACCGGTGTGCGGGCCTCGTGGTCCTCGACCGTTCCGCCGAGAAGACCTTTCTCCTCGGACCGGCGGAGCATGGGCGTGTCGATGAAGCTCGGCGGGATCGTGTTGACGGTGATTCCCGAGGGTCCGAGTTCTTTGGCGAGCGACTTGGTGAGTCCGATCACCGCAGCCTTCGAAGAGACGTAGTGGGCCATGAACTCCTGGCCGCCCTGCGCGCTCGACGACGAAATGTTGACCACTCGACCCCATTCCTGCTCGAGCATGTCGGTGATCCCCACCTGGGTGCAGTGGAACGTCCCGTTGAGGTTGACCCCAATCATGCCGTTCCATTCGTCTTCGGTGATGTTGACAAACCGCCGGAACCCGTCTCGGCCGGCGTTGTTGACCAGCACGGAGACCGGACCAAGAGTGTCTCTGACCTGGGCAAACGCCGCCTCGACGGCCGCCCGGTCGCTCACATCGACCGAGACGGCGAGGGCATCACCGCCGTCGGCGCGCAGCGCAGCGGCGACAGACTCGGCCGACTCGCCATCAAGATCGAGCACACCGATCGCCATGCCATCAGCGGCCAAGCGCTTGGCGATTGCTTCGCCGATTCCCGATCCGCCGCCGGTGACGACCGCGACCTTCACGAGAATGCCTCGTCGCCCGCGAGCGTGACGCGATGCATCAGGCGGGGCGAGTCAGCCGTGTAGCGACAGGCTCGGTGCATAGTTCCTCGGTTGTCCCACATGACGAGATCGCCGACCTTCCAGTCGTGGTGGTAAACGAACCGTTCTTCGGTGGCCCACGCCTCGAGCTTGTCGATCAGGGCGCGGCCCTCGTCGTAGTCCATACCGACGACATGTTCGGCGGTCGCCCCAAGCACCAGCGAAGTGCGACCGGACTGGTGAGTCCACGCGAGCGGTTGCTCGGTTGCCGGACGCGCCTTCCAGTCGGCGACTTGCTCATCGGTCGGGTCCTTGTAGACGAGCCGCTGCGACGCCTCCATGCTGTGAACAACGCGGACATCCTTGTACGCAGCCTTCTCGTCGTCGGCCAGCGCGTCCCACGCGGCGTAGGTGTTGCAGAACTCGGTGCCACCACCATCCTCGGCCACCGCGACGGCGCTGAGCATGGTCGCCATGTTCGGCGTGGTGTCGGTGGCACCGTCGATATGCCAGAAGAACGTGCCCTGGAGATACGCGGCGGCCGGGTTCTTAGCGGGATCGAGTGTGATGAGGAAGATCTCGGCGAAGTCACCCGTTGGAATCGGGAAGATATCCGGCTCGCCCAGGGCCTTGCCGAACGCCACCTGCGACGCGTCGTCGCAGTGGAGTTCGGGGAAGACGAGGACGCCGTGGGTCTCGAGGGCGTCGGCGAGCGCCGCGGCGATCTCCGGCTCCGCGAGCTGGGGCGGCTCGATATCGGTGACGGCGACGCCGATGCATTGTCCAAGCGGGCTGAGTTGCACGAAGCGAGCGTACACCGCCGTCTCAATCTACGAAAGCGACGTACCCGTCAGGGGAGAACACCATTTCCGCCCCCTGTTGTTGGCGTCTAGGATGACGCCCCATGCGAATCGGACTCCTGGTCGGACCAGAACGGCGGCGCCACGCCCAGAAGGTGCAGCGACTCGTCGACGACGTCGTCTCCGCTGAAGCGGCCGGCTTCTCCTCTGTTTGGATTCCACAGATTCCCGACGACTTTGACGCAATGACTGCCGCCGCGGTCACCGGCGCTCGCACCGAACGGATCGAGATCGGCACGGCCGTCGTCGCCCTGCAGAGTCGCCATCCGGTGGCGCTGGCCCAGCAGGCCCTGTCGACGCAAGCGGTGTGCGAAGGACGCTTCACACTCGGAATCGGACCGTCGCACCACTGGATCATCAGCGAGATGATGGGACTGCCCTACGACCGACCTGCCGCACTGGTTCGGTCGTATCTCGACATGCTCGACGCCGCGTCGGCCGGCCCCGGCCCCATCGATGTCGAAAACGAACACTTCACGATCCACAACCCGCTCGACATCACCGACATCACCGACAACCCCGTGCTGCTCGCTGCCCTTGGTCCCGTCATGCTCCGCATCGCGGGCGAGCGCACCGACGGCACAATCCTGTGGATGGCCGACGAGCGCGCCATCGGCGACTACATCGCGCCGCGTATCACCGCAGCCGCAGAGTCCGCCGGGCGTCCCGCTCCCCGCATCGTCGCTGGTGTGCCCGTGTGTTTGTGTCGCGACGACGAGGTTGATCTCGCCCGAGCCCGCGCTGACCGAATCTTGGCCGAAGCCGAAATCTCACCGAACTACCAAGCGCTCATGGACCACGGCGACGCCCGCAACGTGTCCGACATCGTGGCGGCTGGCAGCGAAGAGGCGGTGCTCGCCCGGCTCCGCTCGTTCGCGGACGCGGGGGTCACCGACCTTTCGGTCCGCGTGCTTCCGATCGGCGAAGGCCGCGACGAACTGATCGCCTCAAGTCAACGAACCCGCGGGTTCCTCGCGTCAATTACTCCAGCGATCTGAGATCGCGGAGCTCGGTCTTCACGACTTTGCCTGTGGCGTTGGTCGGCAACTCGTCGATGAGATGCACCTCGCGGGGCACTTTGTAGTTGGCCATCCGGTCGCGGCACCACGAGCGGAACTCGTCGAGTACGAAGTCCGGCTCCGCCACGATGAAGGCGCAACCCACCTCGCCCAATCGTTCGTCGGGCACGCCGATGACCGCGGCCTGCATAACGTGATCATGTTCGAGGAGAGCATTCTCGATCTCGGCTGGGTAGGCGTTGAATCCGCCGACGATGAACATGTCCTTGATGCGACCAACGATGCGGACATACCCACGCTCGTCCATCGTTCCGAGATCACCGGTGTGCATCCAGCCGTCGGCGTCGATCGTTGATGCGGTCGCCTTAGGGTCGTCGAGGTAACCCTGCATCACGTTGCCGCCTCGCACCACAACCTCGCCGGTCTCGCCGTTCGCAACCTCGCCACTCTCGCTCACGATCCGAACCTCAACGTCAACCATCGCTCGCCCGGCAGTGGTCGCGATGGTTTCGGGATCATCGCCGGGCTGACTCCCGGTGCACGTGCCTCCCTCGGTGAGGC
>JBLIOE010000081.1:0-5392 GCA_047639555.1 Candidatus Aldehydirespiratoraceae bacterium | reverse complement strand
CATAGGCTCACCCCATGACCTCACCCTCCGACCGTCCGTACGACATCGTGGTATTCGGTGCCACCAGCTTCGTCGGCGAAATCTTGTGTCGATACATGGTGGAACGCCATGGCATCGACGGCGAACTCAGCTGGGCCATCGCCGGGCGCAGCACCAACAAGCTCGGAACGGTGGCGTCGTCGACGGGAGCCGACGTGCCTCAGATCGTGGCCGATGCCGCGAGCGTCGACGACATGGCCTCACTGGTCGACTCATGTCGACTGGTGATCTCAACCGTCGGGCCCTACGCCCTCTACGGATCCGAGCTTGTGGCCGCCGCCGCGGCGGCCGGTACCGACTATTGCGATCTCACCGGTGAGCCGCAGTGGATGCAGAAGATGATCGATGCTCACAGCGATGCCGCCAAAGCATCCGGGGCCCGCATCGTCCACACCTGTGGGTTCGACTCAATCCCGTCTGACCTCGGCGTGTGGTTCACCCAGCAGGCGGCGATCGAACAATTCGGCGAACCGTGCACCCAGATCGAAATGCGGGTCAAGGCCATGAAGGGCGGGGCCAGCGGCGGAACTATCGCCAGCATGATGAACGTCATGGAGGAGACGGCGAAGGACCCGACGCTTCGCAAGACGCTCGCCAACCCCTACGCACTTGCCCCCGAGGGTATGCGTACCGGCGTGGACCAGCCCAACACGCTCGCGCCAAAGAAAGACGCCGCCTCAGGCGAGTGGATCGGCCCGTTCGTGATGGCCCAAATCAATACCCGGGTCGTCCATCGCAGCCACGCCCTTCTCGGTCGGCCGTGGGGCGACGACTTCCGCTACGACGAGGCGATGAGCATGGGTAGCGGACCACTCGGCGCCGCGAAGGCCGCCGGGCTGGCCGGCGGACTCGGCGGGTTCATGGGTGTCGCCTCGCTCGGTCCCGCTCGCAAGCTGCTCAACCGGGTACTCCCCAAGCCCGGCGAGGGCCCCAGCCCCGAAGCGCAGGAGGCCGGATTCTTCGACATCCGCTTCCACGGCACCACCGCCGACGGCCGAACTATTGCCACCAAAGTGACCGGCGACCGTGACCCCGGCTACGGCTCTACCGCCAAGATGCTCGGCGAATGTGCCGTCACCCTTTTGGCCACGAGCCGTGACGAAACGACCGGCGTGCCCGGCGGATTCTTGACACCAACCACCGCCATGGGCGACGCGCTCATCGATGCACTGCAAGCGAACGCCGGACTCAGCTTCGATGTGCTGTAACCCCAAGAACGATCCCGTTTAGGTCGTCCGGCCGATCAGGTTGCGCAGCTCGCGTGCGGCCACGAGCAAAGTGGTGAGATCCGATGGCCCCGCGGCTCGAATGTCGATGATTGTGCGACGGAAATAGTCGACCGGAGAGGCATGGCGACGGATCCACTGGTCGACCAGGTCGCCGGGGGCGTTGTCGTGCGCAACCACCTGTCGCACGAGATCGCGGTGGTCGTCGTATAGATCGCCCCGCAGCGTCAGTCGGGCGAGCGACGACCACTGCGTATCGCGCGGGAGCGCCAGGATGTGATCGCGCAGCCAGTTGAGATCCAGGCGATCGGCGATCGTGAAGTGGACCTCCGCAACGGTTTCTGTCGCGACACCGGACTCGGCCGCCACCTCAACCACGTCGAGGGCGGCCAGCGACGGTGAGAGTGAAGCCACCCGTCGGGCTAGATCGTCGGGCATCCCGTCGGCGATCAGCTCCCGCTCGAGCAGATCGAACGCGACCCGATCGGAACCGGCCAGGTAGTCGGGCACGTGCGGGAGCAGCTCTTGCACCGGCCCGGCCAGGTCGGCGATCGCGTCGGCCGTGGAGAACGGGTTTGGGCGGTTCCGCACCATCAGCCGGGTCGCCCTTTCCGCCAGCTGGCGTCCGGAGAGGTGGGTCGCCAGCTGTCGCACGGCCGGAATCACCACATCGAGACGGTTGACCTCGCGGCCGAGTTCGTCGAGCCCAAAGATCTCCCAGGCGGCCATATGAGCGGCGACGACATCGGAGCTCGGGGCCGACGTCTCCTGGGTGAGCCGGTACACCATCGAGGTGCCGCCTCGATCGACGACCAGATTCGAGACACGGTTGGCAACGATCTCCCGCCGCAATCGATGGCTACGGATCTGATCGGGGTAACGGTTCCGTATCGGCTCGGGAAAATAGTCGAGCAGCAGGCCATCGAAGACCTCCTCGTCGGGCAGCGTGGAGGCGAGAAGTTCCTCGTTCAACGTGTTCTTGGTATAGGCGAGAAGGACGGCGAGCTCCGGCGTGGTAAGACCCAATCCGGCCAGCCGACGATCGGCCATCTCCTCGGCATCGGGGAGCCGTTCGAGACGGCATTTGAGTAGGCCCCGGCTCTCGAGTGACACCAAATATCGGGCGTCCACGTCGACCATGCTCGCGGCCTCGGTGCGGGCTGTACTCAACGCCTGTGTCTGGTTGTAGTTGTTCGCGAGCACGAGGTCGGCGACCTCGTCGGTCATCTCCTCAAGCAGTTCGTTGCGTTGCTTGACAGTGAGGTCGCCGGCGTCGGTGACCTGATCGAGCAGGATCTTGATGTTGACCTCGTGGTCGGAGCAGTCGACCCCGCCGGCGTTGTCGATGGCGTCGGTGTAGATGCGGCCACCGGCCTGCGCGAACTCGATCCGACCGAGTTGCGTAACGCCGAGGTTGCCACCCTCTCCGAGGACCTTGACCCGCAGGTCCCGACCGTCAACCCGGATGCCATCGTTGGCCTTGTCGCCTACATCTGCATGCGACTCCTGGGCGGCCTTCACGTAGGTCCCGATGCCGCCGTTCCACAGCAGCTCGGCCGGCGCCATCAGCACCGCGGTGATCAGCTCGTCGGGGGTAAGAGACTCGGCATCAATCGCCAACACCTCGCGGGCCTGGGGGCTCAGCTCGATCGACTTGGCGGTTCGGGCGTAAACCCCACCGCCTTCGGAAATGAGCGAGCGGTCGTAGTCGTCCCAGCTCGACCGGGGAACCTCGAAGAGTCGCTGCCGTTCGGCGTGAGAGATCGCGGGGTCGGGAGCGGGGTCGATGAACACGTGGCGGTGATCGAATGCCGCCAGCAGCAGGGTTTGCTCCGACAACAACATGCCGTTGCCGAACACGTCGCCCGACATGTCGCCGACACCGATGGCGGTGAACGGCTCCTCCTGGATGTTGCGCCCCAGCTCCCGGAAGTGGCGCTTCACTGACTCCCAAGCGCCCCGGGCGGTGATACCCATCGCCTTATGGTCGTACCCGTTGGAGCCGCCCGACGCGAAGGCGTCGCCGAGCCACATTCCCCGCGCAATGGCCAGTTCGTTCGCGACGTCGGAGAACGTCGCCGTGCCCTTGTCGGCGGCCACGACAAGGTAGGGGTCATCGCCGTCGTAACGGAGCGTGTCGGCCGGCGGGATGACCGCACCGTCGACGAGGTTGTCGGTCAGGTCGAGAAGGGCCGACACAAACAGGCGGTAACACGTCTCCACCTCTACCCGCCGCGCCTCGGGGTCGTCGGTCAGGTCGCGCTTGAGCACGAACCCACCCTTCGCCCCGCCGGGGACGATCACGGCGTTCTTCACCATCTGGGCTTTGACGAGACCCAGCACTTCGGTGCGGTAGTCCTCCAGCCGGTCGGACCAGCGGAGCCCACCCCGAGCAACCGCCCCCGAGCGCAGATGCACGCCTTCGAACCGGGGCGAGTAAACAAAGATCTCGTACTTCAGACGAGGTTCGGGCAGATCGTCAATCGACATGGGGTCGAGCTTGAACGCAAGATACGGCGCCGCCTCGCCGTCGATGACCTGGAAGTAATTGGTCCGCAGGGTGCTCTCGATCAGGTTCTGGAACCGGCGCAGCACGCGGTCCTGATCGAGGCTGCGAACGTCCTCCACAATGTCGGAGAACCGGGCGGTGATCTGGGCCACCACCGCGGCCCGTTCGTCGCCGTCATCGGCGCCCGCAAGGCCCGGGTCGAACCGGGCGACGAAGAGCTCGATCAGTAGTCGGGCCGCCCCTGCGTGTTCGATCAGCGTCTGCTCGATGAACGGCTGGCTGTGGGCCACCCGGGTCTGGTGCAGATAGCGGGAGTAGGCCCGCAGGATCCTGACCTTACGGTGGTCCATACCCGCGCCCAGCACGAGTCGGTTGAACCCGTCGTTGGCCGCTTGACTCCGCCACACCGCGTCGAAAGTGGCCTCCAGAAGCTCGGCCACCTCGCTGAAGCCGAGCGACTGCTCGGGATGCTCGAGGGCGAAGTCGTAGACCCAGACGGGCTCCGCCCCCGCGGCGCGGACTTCGTAGGGGCGTTCGTCGACGACGGTGACCCCCAGGTTGCTCAACGTGGGCATCACCGACGTCAGCGACACTCGTTCACCGCGCCGATAAAGCTTCAACTTGAACGCAGTGCCGGGCTGACCCGGATCTCGGTAGACGTTGAGCCGCAGGTCGTCGTTGGCGCCGAGCTCTTCGAGGTGGTGGACGTCGGCCACCGCGGCGCGCGGGGTGAACGCGGCCCGGTAGTCGTCCTCGAAAGCCTCTACGTAGAGGCGGGCCAGGCCAACGCCAACATCCTCGCCGTACTCCCGACGCACCTCACGGTCGAAGTCGTCGCGCCAGTCGCGTAGAAGCTCCTCGACCTGCGCTTCGAGTTCGCCCGCGTCGACCTCGTTGACCACGCCACTGTCGACCCGGATGTGAAACAACGTGCGCGACAGCACGCTCTCGGAGATGTCGGTGCTCCAGTCCGCCGATGAGCCCCCGTAGGACGCCACCAACAGATCCTGGATCGCGGTGCGTGACTCGGTGTTGTAGCGATCCCGCGGCATGTAGACCATGCAGGTAACGAAACGCCCGAACAGCTCCGATCGGGCAAAGACCCGCACCCGTCGGCGTTCCTGGAGCTGAGTGATCGCGATGGCAGTCTCGTAGAGCTCGTCGGCCTCGAGCTGGAACAGCTCGTCGCGCGGATACTCCTCAAGGATCGTGATGAGGCGTTTCTCGTCGTGTCCGCCGGGCGGGAACCCGGCCCGCTCAACGACTTCGGTCACCAGCCGGCGCAATCGGGGAATCTGCGCGGTGCTGCTGGTGTACGCCTCCGATGTGAACAGCCCGAGGAATCGCTGTTCCCCGGTGACGGTGCCGTCGGCCGCAAACGTCTTGATGCCGATGTAGTCGAGGTGCGAGGACCGGTGAATGGTCGATCTCGCCGTGGTTTTCGTGATGTTCAGAAGCTCCGGCGCCGCCGCCCGTTCGCGCACCCTCGGCGCGAGCTCGCTCAGCTGACGCAGCCCTGGTTCATCGCCGTCCTTGGCCCGCAGAATCCCGAGCCCGGTCGATGGCACCGAGGCCAACGTGGCCGTGTCGAGCCGATACTCGCGATAACCGAGGAAGA
>JBLIOE010000080.1:0-5417 GCA_047639555.1 Candidatus Aldehydirespiratoraceae bacterium | reverse complement strand
GCGACTTCGTCCCAGATGGGGTTGTCGAGAATCGGTGGGTTGTTCGCCTCGACAATGACTTCGTAGAACCGTTCGACGACGGCGATGATTTGTTCTTCGTCGGTGAGTTCGGCGACGGCCGTTGTGGGTGCCTCCGCAGTCGTGGACGAGGTCGTCGACGTGGAGGTTGTAGTGGTGGTCGATGTGGTGGGAGCGGCATCGCCAACGCTGTCATCACTGCATGCCGTGGCCAAAACGACCACTATCAGTACTCCGCCAAGAATTCGCCGCATCACGGATATTGAAAGTACACGAAATCCGTGTGAAAGCAAGCCGGGTTTGGGTTACCCCTCGGGCGGTGCGACGAAGTCGATCAGCTGCTCGACGGCGGAGAGCATCGGTGCTTCCAGGTCGGTCCAGGATTCGACCTTGCCGAGGAGGTGTTTCCAGAACTCTCGGGGCTCACCGCGAAAGCCGACCGCCTCGACGATTCCCTCTTTCCACGGCTGGCCCATGGGTATGACGGGCCAGGCGTCGATGCCGATGACCGATGGCTTCACGGCTTGCCAAACATCCACATACGGGTGGCCGGTGATGAGCACGTTGGCGTTGTGTACTTCGGCGGCGATGCGGGTCTCTTTCGACCCGGCGACCAAGTGGTCGAGGAGCACGCCGAGTCGGCGGGTTGGAGTTGGCCGGAATCTGCTGACTCGGTCGGCCAGGTCGTCGGCCCCCTCGAGCTGTTCGACGACCACACCTTCTACCCGGAGATCGGCGCCCCACACCTTCTCAATCAGTTCCGCATCGTGGATGCCTTCGACCCAAATGCGGCTGGCGCGGGCGATACGGGCGGGAACGGTGCCGAGGTCGATGGAACCGGAGGCAGTCGTGGTGGGCGCCTTCTCGGTGGGTGCCGGGAGGATGAGGTTGACCGGCACACCTTTGCCGTCGATGCCTGCTCGTACCGAGCCTTCGTCGTAGCGGACTGTGTGGTCCTTGCCGTGGCGATCGCGCAGGACCAGCTTCGGCGGGTTGAACTCGACCAGTGCACCAACGATGCCGCTGCCGCGATCTTCGAGGACGAGGCCGGGGGTTGCCGCCATAGTTGGCCGCGATCGCTTCCGAGCCGCGGCGGAGCCAGCCGGATCGTCGAGATCGATCATTTCCAGCTGGGGTCGAGACGGGGAGCGGTCAGAAGCCATCGGACAGAAGCTATGGCCAGCCAGTGACAGAGGGGTGGAGGCCCCGTGTCGGCGATCGTGAGAGTTCCAACTACCTGAGTAAAGACTCGCATGGTTCGACCGACGGGTTACCCTGTGAATGTGGCCGACAAACCAATCCGATTCCGCGTCGAAGAGCTTGCCGAGGAAGCCGATATCGCGGTCGACACCGTGCGCTACTACCAGCGCCGCAAGCTGCTGGATTCGCCGGCAAAGGATGGCCGGGTTGCCTGGTACTCCCAGGCCCAGCTCGACCGAGTGCTGGAGATTCGTGCCCTCGCCGACCGGGGCTTCACGCTCGCCCAGATCAAAGAACTGTCGACCGACGACGCCTCCGGTCTGCTGGCCGACCTCGCCGCGCAGAACGCAGCCGACCCGCATCTCGACAAGGCCGAACTGGCCCGGCGAGCCGAAGTCCCCGAGTTCATCATCGACGTCGTCGTCGGTGCCGGCCTGCTCGTCCCCGCGGTGGTCGAAGGTGCCGCGGCCGACGAAGAGGCCCGCTTTCCCGCTGATGCCGTCGACATGTTGGTCGCCGCCCGCACCCTCGTGAGCGAAGGGGTCACGCTCGAAGAACTGACCGCGCTGGCCATGCGCCACGCCACCCACGTCGAAGATGTGGTCGACGATGCGATCGAGCTTTTCAAACGTCATAGCGATCGGCGCGGCGGCAGCCGCGACGACCTCATCGGGCTCATGCATCGGCTCGTGCCGGTGGCCTCCGATCTGGTGGGTCGCCACTTCGAACGCACCCTCCGTTCTCGTGCGCTGGCCCGCATGGGCAACGACCCCGCGGCCGCCGCCGCTCTGGGCGGCGGACTGGTCGTGCTTGCTCGTCGACTCGATACCCGTATCGACCCGGTCGCCGTCTACGCCGCCAGCGCCGAACATCATCGAGCGCTCTGGATGCGGCCTGAGCGAGGCATGGCACTCGTCGGCCTTGGCTCGGTTGAGACGATCACCCCCGTGGGCGATGGCCGATTCTCGGCTGCTTCCGCAGCCCGCGCCGCACTTGCCGCTCGGGTCCGCCGCACCGGCCCCGCCGACGCTCCCGCCCCCGTGTTGCTCGGCGGCTTCGCCTTCTCCTCCACCGGTTGGGGAGGCGCGCCCGCCCCGCCTCGCGGCCCCGACTGGTCCGGCTTCCCCGAGGCCAGCTGGATTCTGCCCGCGCTGACGTTTGTCGACCGACCCGACGGGTCGTGGCTGCTCGCCGCCGCCCGCGTGGCAGCCGGCGAAGAAGACACCACCGCCGTCGATGCCCTCGAGCGTCGAATCGAAGCCAGCATCGCCGACCTACCGGTTCCGTGTTCCACCGACCTCGACTACTGCGACGGTGAAGTGTCGATCGAAGGACCCACGGCCGCCCCCTACCAGGCGCTCGTGGCCGAAGCCGTCTCTGCGATCGGCGGAAGCGATCTCGGCAAGGTCGTGCTCGCTCGCACTCACGAAGAGCAGGACGTTGACGTCGTCGACGTGCTCGCTCGGCTGCGGGCCCGCTACCCAACTTGTGCCGTGTTCTCGATCGCCGTCGGCAACCGAGAGTTCCTCGGTGCGAGCCCGGAAGAACTCGTGGCCCTCGACGGTCGCCAGGTTCGCACCGCCGCGCTCGCGGGCACGACTGGCGTCGGCGGGGACGACAAAACCGATGCCGGACTCGCCGCCGAGATGCTCGCCTCGGCCAAGATCCGAGAAGAGCACGCCTATGTAGTGGATGACATCACCGACCGGCTCGCCGCCCTTGGTCTGGTCGGCGAAACACCGGCCGAACCCGAAGTGCTTCGGCTCGCCCGCCTCCAACACCTGCGCACGCCGATCACAGCCCGCATCGAACGCCGCGCTGGTGGCGTGAGCGACATGGACGTGCTCCGAGTGGCGGGTGTGTTACACCCGACCCCCGCAGTTGCGGGCACCCCCACGGCCGCCGCTGTCAGCTGGCTGGAAGCCCGCGAAGCATTCGATCGCGGCTGGTATGCGTCGCCCGTCGGCTGGTGTGATCTCGACGGCAACGGTGAACTCCGGGTCGCACTGCGCTCGGCCCTCGTCAACGGCGACACCAACACCGCCACCCTGTTCTCCGGCGCTGGCATCGTTGCCGACTCTGTGCCCGCCGACGAGCTCGCCGAAACTGGTGTGAAGCTCCGGGCCCTTCTCGATGTCATGGAGCGATGATGAGTAGCGACGCCAGCCTCGACAATTCCGTTTACGAGAATATTGCGGCCTTCGCAGCGGGCCTCGTCGAACAAGGCGTGGTCGACGTTGTGATCAGCCCCGGCTCTCGATCGACGCCACTGTCGATCACGCTCCACGCCCAGCCGCAGCTCACCACGTGGATCCAGATCGACGAACGGTCGGCCGCCTTCTTCGCGCTCGGCCAGGCCAAGGCGACGGGCCGTCCGTCGGTACTGGTCTGCACTTCGGGCACGGCGGCGGCGAACTATCTCCCGGCCGTGGTCGAGGCCCATCACGCCGGTATCCCGCTCATCGTCTGCACCGCTGATCGGCCGCCGGAGCTGCGCAACTGGGGTGCTGGCCAAACAATCAACCAGGTCGACATCTTCGGCAACACCACTCGCTGGGCCGTCGACCTGCCCGTGGCGGGCGACTGGTCGGCGGCGCAAGCACGAATGGCTGCGCTTCGGGCCGTGGATGCCGCCACATCGACAAGCCCCGGCCCGGTCCATCTCAACTGGCCGCTGCGTGAGCCGCTCGAACCGGTCGGCGATGTGCCCGTGGTCGAGCCGGTCGCGAACCCGCGCATCGAATTCTTCGGTACTTCGTTCCAAGGGGGCGCGGAGCGTTCGTCGCAAGCCTCCGTCGAGGCGCCGCCCTCCGCCGACGGCAACAAGGGTGTGATCATTGTCGGTCCCGACGCGGCGCCCGATCCTGAGGGTCAACGGCTCATCGTCGAAGCGGCGCTGCGGGTCGGTGCCCGCCGTGGATGGCCGGTGATTGGTGAGCCGATCTCGGGTGTGCGTCGGGCTGATGTGTATGACGGCGTCACCAGGATCGCCAACGCCGACCATCTCCTGAAGATCGAGGAGGTCGCCGCCGAACTCGTGCCTGACATCGTGCTTCGGCTGGGGGGCAGCCCCACCACGAAACCAGTGCGGCTGTGGCTCGAACGCCACCGAGCGCCTCTTGTGTTGTTCGACCCGGCTCGCCGCTGGAACGACGCGTCGTTCACGCTCGCCGCGCACGTCACCGATGATCCGATTACGGCCCTCAAGCTCTTCGAGGCGGTTGACCCGACGCAGGTCACCTCTGAGTGGTCCGACCGATGGGCCAAGCTCGATGCCGCCGCCGGCCAAGCGGTTGGCCAGCTCGTGTCCGAGGGCGACCTGCTCAGCCCACTCGTGACCGCGGTGCTGGCTGATGCGGTGCCGGCGGGCTCGCTGGTGATGACGTCGAACTCCATGCCGGTGCGCGACCTTGATTCGTTTGTGCCGCTCGAAGGACCGGAGATTGGTTTCGTCGGCAACCGCGGCGCCAGCGGTATCGACGGCATCACGTCTACCGCCCTCGGGCTTGCCAGCCGCCACGACGGACCCGTCGTTCTCTACACCGGCGACATCGCGCTGCTGCACGACCTCGGCGCCCTTTTCGGCGCGGAGCGAGCCGGCGTTCACCTCACCATCGTCTGCGTCGACAACGACGGCGGCGCCATCTTCTCGATGTTGCCGATCGCCGCTCGTGGCGAAGAGGTGGACTTCGAGACACTCTTCCGCACGCCCCATGGCCTCGACCTCACCGGGTTCTCAGGGATCGGCGGCGTGACTGTCACCCCGATCGGAGATGCGGATCAGCTCCGGGCCGAGCTGGCCCGGGCGACGGCCGAACAGTCACCCGGCATCGATGTGCTGCTGGTGACGGTCGATCGCGACGCCGACGTGGCGCAGCGGCGAGCCATCACCGCGGCGGTGCGGGCGGCGGTGACCTGATGGCCGCCGTGCAGCGAACCCTCACCCTCTCGGGCGGGGTCGCGCTCAATATCGAGATCTCGGGTGCGTCGGGCAAGCCGATCGTGTTGCTCCATGGTTTCACCGGGGAAGCGTCGACGATGGCGGTTCTGGCCGAGCCGCTCGCCGTCGACCGCACGGTGATCGTGCCCAACCTGATCGGCCACGGCGGATCGACCGGCCCCGAGAGTAGTTACACCGTCGACGCGATGGCCGAGCAGTTGGTTCAGATGCTCGACCAGCTCCGGGCCGACCACACCAT
>JBLIOE010000079.1:0-5622 GCA_047639555.1 Candidatus Aldehydirespiratoraceae bacterium | reverse complement strand
GATAGCCCCCCGTTTTTGCGCCGTCGACGGCGCAAAACGGGGCAGAGATCGGCGGGTGTCATAGGCCGCTGATGTAATTGGCGGTCTATGCGGGACTTCGAAGTCCTCGCTCGGAAGGCTGCGAGTCAACACGGCCTCCTTACAACCGAGCAACTGCGCACCTTCGGCCTCAGCCGGCGCACTGTCGATCGGATGGTTGCCGACGGGCGGCTGCACCGGAGAGGCCGTGGTGTAGTCGCAGTTGGCGGATCGCCGGCGAGTCGGTACCAGGATCTTGCCGCGGCTGTGTTCTCCCTGCCTGGCCTCGCCGTTGCGAGCCATCGCTCGGCCCTGCGACTCTGGGGCCTGCGGTCGATAGATGACGAACTCGAGGTGACGATTCCGGACCACCGCCGCGCCGATCGGACCGGTGTGACTATCCACCGATCGGTTGATCTGCAGGCGGAGGACAGAACAATCCTGTATGGCATCCCGGTGACAACTGCTGCCCGGACCTTGATCGATGCGGGACTGATATTCCCGAAGGCCGAGGTGCGGCGCCTCGTGGCCCAGGCTCTCATCCTCAAGATCGTGTCGCGTGCTGGGCTGTGGTCGTTGCGGCGACGGGTAAGCGAGCACGGTCGCAATGGCATCGGGGCGCTCGAAGCAGCATTGGCTTCCCTTCCAGACGAGCGAGGAGCTGACTCCGAGCCAGAGTTGGAGCTTCGGGCGATTCTGCAGGCTGTGAACATGGAATCACCAGTGGCGCAGTTCCGCGTGAGAACTCGTCTTCGGACGTACTACATCGACCTGGCCTACCCACACCAAAAGCTTGCGCTCGAATACGACGGATTTGAAGCGCACACCACCCGAGAGGCATTTGAGAAGGATCGGCAGCGCCAGAACGATCTGCAGCTAATCGGATGGCGCTTTCTCCGCTACACGTGGACAGACCTCCGCAACCGCCCGCAAGACGTCGTGCGCGAGGTGAAGACCGCCCTCACCCGAGATCTCTAGCCCGTTTCGCGCCGCCCGTGGCGCGAAACGGTGCAGAGATCGTGAGGGGCGGGGTTAGGACTGGGTGCGGAGGAGTTCGGCGACGCGGAAGGCGAGGTCGACGGACTGGCGGCCGTTGAGTCGGGGGTCGCACATGGTTTCGTAGGCCTGATCGAGGTCACCGTCGACGAGGCCGTCGCCGCCACCCAGACACTCGGTGACGGCATCACCGGTGAGCTCAACATGAACGCCGCCGGGCCAGGTGCCCTCTTGCTTGTGTGCGGCGAAGAACCCGCTGATTTCCTTGAGAACGTCGTCGAAGTGGCGGGTCTTATGGCCGCCTTCGGCGGTGTAGGTGTTGCCGTGCATTGGATCGCAGGCCCACACCACCGGGTGACCGGCATTGCGCACCGCGGCGAGGAGCGGCGGCAGACCCTCGGTGACCTTGTCGGCGCCCTGGCGCACGATGAGGGTGAGACGCCCGGGGATTTGTTCGGGGTTGAGCGCTTCGCACAACTCGAGAACTTCCTCGGGGGTGGCAGTGGGGCCAACCTTGCAGCCGATTGGGTTGTGGACGCCGCTCAGAAATTCGACGTGAGCCCCGTCGAGTTGGCGAGTGCGCTCGCCAATCCAGAGCATGTGGGCCGAGCAGTCGTACCAGTCGCCGGTGAGCGAGTCTTGCCGGGTGAGCGCCTCTTCGTAGTTGAGAAGGAGGGCTTCGTGTGAGGTGTAGAAGTCGACCTCGTGGAGCGCCGGCACGGTGTCGCCATTGACCCCACACGCATTCATGAAGGTGAGGGCGCGGTCGATCTCGTCGGCCATTTGGGTGTAACGCTCACCGGCGGGCGATGAGGCGACGAACTCGCGGTTCCAGTTGGCGACCTGGGTGAGGTCGGCGTAGCCGCCCCGGGTGAACGCCCGTAGCAGGTTGAGTGTGGATGCAGCCCGGTTGTAGGCACCGAGCAAACGTTGTGGGTCGGGTCGGCGCTCGGCTTCGGTGAAGCCGACGTCGTTGACGATCTGACCAAGGAACGACGGAAGCTCCAGGTCGCCCTTCTTCTCAACTGGGCTGGAGCGGGGCTTGGCGAACTGGCCGGCGATGCGGCCGACCTTCACGAGCGGTATCCCACCCGAGTAGGTGAGAACGATCGCCATCTGGAGAATGACCCGCAGACGATCGCGGATGGAATCGGCCGAACTTTCGAACGACTCGGCGCAATCGCCGGCTTGCAGAAGGAACGCTTCCCCCTGGGCGACACTGCCGAGTTGGGACGTGAGGTTGCGGGCCTCGCCAGCAAACACCAGCGGTGGCTGCTTGCTGAGGGTCTTCAGCGCAAGGTCGAGTTCGCCCTGATCTGGCCACGACGGCTGGTGCTTCGCTTCGAACGATTGCCAGCTGCTGGGGGTCCACGAGGTGTTCACCCGGCAAGTCTGCTGCGGCGACCCCCTGGGTTCCAACCATTTACGCGCCAAACCTGCGGAAAACGGCCGAAGCCCCCGCCCGAGGGCAGAGGCTTCGGTTCCACGTTCTATGAGCGCTGAGACGCGTTATGCGCGACTCAGGCTTCAGAAATACAGGGTTTCAGGCGGCGTCGACGGAGTCAGCGATGCTGGCCGCGTGTTCGCGGACGGAGTTGATCGCACGCTTCACGAGACGACGAGCGGCTTCGGCGGTAACGCCGAGGTCTTCGCCAACCTCACGGTAGGAGCGCTTGCGGCCATCGCCGAGACCAAACCGCTGTTCGACGGCGTACTTCGCACGCTCGTCGAGGATGTCGAGCAGGCCGGTGACCATCTCTTCTTCGGCCTTCGCCATGACCTCGACCTCGGGGCCAGGGTTGGAGTCGGGGAGGAGGTCGACGAGCTCGTTGGAGTCATCGTCGCCGATGGTGCGGTCGAGGCTGGTGGGGGTGGTGAGACGGTGAAGACGGGCGTGCTCATCGTCGAGCTCGTCGCCGTCGCCGGACACCGCACGCAGCGCGGCACGCAGGGAAGCGGAACGATCGCCGGGGAGGCGAACGAGGGAGGCCTTCTGATCAAGGGCACGGCCGATGGCCTGGCGGATCCAGAAGGTGGCGTAGGTGGAGAACTTGAAGCCCTTGCGCCAGTCGAACTTGTCAACTGCGTGCTCGAGGCCCAGGTTGCCTTCCTGGATGAGATCCAGGAGTTCCATGCCGGGGGGGAGGGGATAGCGGCGAGCAACGCTCACCACGAGGCGCAGGTTAGCCCGGATGAACCGGTCCTTCGCTGCGGCGGAGTCGCGGATTGCACGGTCGATTTCACGACCCTTTTCTCCGTCTTCCTTACGAGCACGGGCTTCGAAGCCTTTCTCGATGACCTGGGAGAGCTGACGCTCTTCCTGGGCATTGAGAAGGGCAACTGCGCCGATCTCGTTTAGGTACTGTCCAACTGAATCGCTCATAACATCTCATCTAACGGAAACCGCGCACGCGGTATTCCCGATTTCGTTGCGGCACTCTTGTTTGTCGTCCGAATGCCTTGGGTGGGGTTTCGAGGGGGAGCAGGTACCGTGTGCTCGCAGCTGATAGTTGCGCGCCGCACTCCGGTCCAGCGAGATAATTGAACACCATTAAGACGTTCCTGTCAGCTCAAAGTTCTATGACTTCCGTCACGTCAACTACGGAATGTGGCGATTTGGGCGATATACGTTCAGTCGAACTGGGCTTCTACACTGCGTCCAGTGATGATTGAGGCGGATTCTTTGGCGTTTGAGCGCTCCCGGTCGAGGCGAACTGGTGTCTTTGGTGGCACGTTCGACCCTCTTCACAACGGCCACATGATGGTCGCGCTTGAGGTTCAAGCTGCGCTTTCGTTGGATCGAATGCTCCTCGTCGTTGCAAACGATCCATGGCAGAAGGCCGACCTGCCCATCACTCCCGCGGCCACCCGATTCGCGCTGGTCGCTGAGGCCGTTGCGCGTGTGAACGCTCGTCTCGGTCAGGATGGGCTCGAGGCGAGCGACATCGAGATCCAGCGGGGAGGCGAGACATATTCGGCGGACACGCTCGAGGAGTTGCGCTCGTCGGGCGAGGATCACTTGTTCCTCCTGGTCGGGAGCGATGCGGCCGCCGGCCTCGACTCTTGGAGTCGCCCTGAAGTGATTCGCGAACTGGCGACCACCGTTGTTGTCGAACGTGGGGGCCGCGTTGGCGGGCGTCCTCCGGCCGATTGGGATCACGTCGTGGTTTCGGTGCCCGTAATGGAAGTGTCGTCGAGCGACCTTCGGGCCCGATTTGCCGACGGTCGGCCGGTAGAAGCCCTGATGCCGCCTACGGTCATCGACGGCGTCCGTCGACTCGGACTGTTCGAAAGCGCGCAATGACCGACACCCCTGCCGAGCCAACCTCTGACAACGAAGGCAGTGCCGCGTCTGACAACGAAGGCAGCGCTGCGCAGCCCCTCGGCCGTCGTCGGCGTCTGGCGCCACCCGCTCACCCGTTCTTCCAATGGGTGTTCCCGGTCTTGGTCGCGATCGCCGGTGTGGTGGTGGTCCTTCTGTGGATCGACGGCACCAAGGCCGTGCTCGAGACGACCGACGGCGAGCTGATTGCGCCGGTCACCGATCCCGATGCGCCGAGCTTCATCGCCTTCGCCGAACCCACACCAACCCTGTTGGTTGCGCACACCGACGCCGACGATGCGCTCGTGGGCGTCACGCTGCTGGCCCGCACGGCACTCGATGAGGGTGGCACGCTGGTCGTCTTTTCGCCCGACATGCTCGTTGAACTTCCCTCAGGTCAGAACGGGATTCTGAAACAGGTCTATGTCGCGGATGGGGCCGAAGGCCTCGAGGAGCTGCTCGGCGAGTTCATGGGATTTGGTTTCACCGAAGATCCAATGGTCATCAACCCCGAACGGCTGGCCGAGTTCCTTCGGCTTGTTGACCCGATCCCGTTCGTGCTGCAAGACGATCTCGTCACGGTCGCAGACGACGGCGTCGTCGAAATTGTTGTGGCCTCCGGCGGTCGGGAATTTGATGGCGACACGCTCGCCAGCGTGTTCACCTGGCGAAACGAAAGCGAGGTCGATGCCGCGCGCTTCAATCGCCAGTTGTTGATCTGGGAGGCATGGCTCGGCGAAGTGGCCGTCGCCGAAGATCTCCTTGCCGCGACTTTGCCGTTCGACGACCAACTGCCGCCTTTCCTCCGCTCGCTCGGCACCGGCACCGCTGATTTGGAGCTGGTGCCGATGACTCCGGCCAGCTTCGACCCGGACAACCCGATTTACGTACTGATCGACGATCTTGAGAGCTGGCCGAGCGACACGGCCCGTGAAATGGTGCCGCTGCCGATTGCTCACACCCCGGGCGCCCGACCGACAGTGACCCTTCTGGACGGCACCGGCGATGCGACGAATCGCGACGAACGAATGCTTCCGATTGTGGTCGAGGCCGGCGCCGAGATCCGCATCATCGGCAACGCCGACACGTTCGACGTGCTCGACACCACGGTGGCGTATCACCTACCCGAGGACGAAGCCGCTGGCCGGGCGCTCGCCGATGCGCTGGGCGTTGAGTTGGTGTTCGTCGACCTCCCTGCTGAACCCGTCGACCTCACCGTTACCATCGGTATCAATGGCTGACGACATCGCTTCTGACGACCTCGAACATTGGGTTCGTCGCGCCGC
>JBLIOE010000078.1:0-6083 GCA_047639555.1 Candidatus Aldehydirespiratoraceae bacterium | reverse complement strand
CAGGGCGGCGTGTTCGCGATGTTTAACCCATCGATCTGGCCGATCGCCGACACCCCGGATGCGATCAGGAACCTGCAGACCTGCGAGATCGAGGGTGCAATCAGCGCGCCGATCACCAACTTCGACTCCGGACTATTCGGCACCGGCGAGAGCTTCGAGCTCAGCTTCGACGAGGCGGGCGAATACGACCTCTTCTGCGTTCTGCATCCACAGATGACCGCCACCGTCACCATGGAGTAGATCAACCGACTGAGTTTCTCGACTTAGCGGACTCTCGTCGGGAGCTAGTCTCCCCGCCATGTCGACGGCGATGTACGAACGAGCGGGCGATGCCTTTATTGGGAGTGAGATCACCGCGAGCGGTTGGAGTCCGCAGGCCCAGAGCGGCGGCGCCGTCCTCGCCCTCCTCGGTCACGTGATCGAAGACGTGCCGACGCTGACGCCGATGAGTCTCAGCCGCTGCACGGCCGACATCTTCCGGCCCGTGCCGATCGGTGTGCCGTTGTGGGTTGAGCCGACGATCATTCGTGAAGGAAAGAAGATTCAGGTCGTCGACCTTCGCGTCTTCTCGGCCGACGCCGACCACGTCCGGGCCCGTGTGCTTCGCATTCGTGACGCCGATCTTCGCGGACTCGAGCGGTCGCCGCAGTCGACGACCGACCGCGATCCAGCAACTCGATTGCCGACGCCCGAAAGTCTTAGCGACGACGTGGCATTCGGACATCTTCCTCCGTTTCTTCGCGAGGCGATGGACTTCCGTCGAGCGTCAATCGCCGAGCACGGAGTCAACGGCCTCTGGACGCGCCTCCTCGCCCCGGTCGTGGAGAACGAGGAGGTGCGCCCCACTTCTCGGGTGACCGTACCGATGGATCTCGTGAACTTGATCGGCGTTGGTGCGGGGCTGAGCGGCTTCACCGCGATCAATCCGGATGTCAGCGCCCATGTCTCACGAGCGCCAGTTGGGGAGTGGGTCGCGCTGGTCGGCGAGACGGTCTTCGCCGACGCCGTCGGCCACGGCGTGTCGGCGGCCACGATGAGCGATGCCGACGGCGTCTTTGGGGTGGTTTCGACGTCGCAGATCGTCGAGCGTTTTCGTTCCGACTGAGAGCCACCACTACGCTCCGGTCAACCTGAGGGGGTTGTCATGAGTGACTGGCGTGAGATCGATTTCTTTACGGATCAATCGTTGGTCGAGGATCCGTACTCCTACTTCGATGATCTCCGAGCGGTTTGCCCCGTGCTCCCGCTGGATCACCTCGGTGTGGTTGCGGTGACCGGCTACGACGAGATTGCCGACATCTATCGTGATCCGAGCACCTTCTCGTCGTGCAATTCCGTCGTGGGGCCGTACGCCGCCTTCCCCGTGCCGTTGGAGGGCGACGATGTCAGCGCGTTGATCGCCGCCCACCGAGATCAGCTGCCGATGCATGAACACATGGTCACAATGGATCCGCCGGATCACACCCGAGAACGAGCGTTGCTGATGCGGCTGCTCACGCCGAAACGACTCGGCGACAACGAAGCGTTCATGTGGCGCCTCGCCGATCAACAGCTCGACGAATTTGTCGCCGATGGAAACTGCGAGTTCATCAGCGCCTACGCCCAGCCGTACGCGCTGCTTGTGGTCGCCGATCTGCTCGGCGTGCCGGAATCGGAGCACGAGCGGTTCCGTGAGGGCTTCGGATTGAGTGGCCGGCCCGGCGAGGTCGGCGCCGGTCAAGCGGGGAATCCGGGCGAGAACCCGTTGGCGTGGCTCGACGAATACTTCGCCGAATACATCGAGTCTCGGCGTCGCGAGCCGCAAGAAGACGTACTCACGCAGTTGGCCCAGGCCACCTATCCCGACGGAAGCACTCCCGACGTCACGAATGTGGTCCGCACGTCGACCTTCCTCTTCGCGGCGGGTCAAGAGACCACCGCCCGGCTCCTTGCCACCGCCCTCAAACATCTGGCGGAGCACCCTGAGCACCAGGACGTGCTTCGCAACGACGCCGGGTTGATTCCTGGATTCCTTGAAGAGGTGCTTCGCTTAGAAAGCCCGGTCAAGACGGACTTCCGTCTGGCCACGCGCTCGACGACCGTTGGCGGCGTCGACATCAAGGCCGGCACCCCGGTCATGCTCCTCAACGGTGCCGCGAACCGCGATCCCGCTCGATTCGAATGTCCCCACGAGTTCCAGATTGATCGGCCGAACGCACAATCACACATCGCGTTCGGTCGGGGTATCCACTCGTGCCCGGGTGGCTCGCTGGCTCGATCCGAAGCCCGCATCAGTCTCGAACGAATCCTCGCCCGGATGTCCGACATCCGTTTGGCCGAGGAACACCATGGACCCGCCGGCGAGCGTCGGTTCGACTACGAACCGACGTGGATTCTTCGCGGTTTGACGCAGCTGCACCTGGAATTCAATTCATGAAGTTCGGGCTCGATGTCGCCCAGCAGCGGGTGTCGTGGGACGAGTTGGTTCGCCGTGTAAAGCTGGCCGAATCGCTCGGGTTCGAGGGTGTGTGGGGCTTCGATCATTTCCAGCCGATGTACGGCGACGGCCCGGGCGAGACGTTCGAAGGCATGACCACGCTCGCCGCGCTGGCCGGGGTTACCAGCCGAATCCGGCTGGGGTTGTTGGTCGCCGGGGTCACCTACCGTCATCCGTCGGTGCTGGCCGCGCAGGCGCTCACGATCGACCACGCGTCACAAGGCCGGCTCGACCTTTCGCTCGGGGCGGCGTGGCACGGTGGCGAGCACCACGAGCTCGGTATTCCATTCCCGGACCTGGGTGAACGGTTCGACCTCATGGAAGACGCGCTCGAGATCGTCACTCGTCTGTTCACCGGCGAGACCGTGTCGTACGAGGGTCGGGTTGTATCGCTCGACAACGCCCGTATGCAGCCTGTGCCCGTGCAGAGTCCTCGGCCGCCGATCTGGATCGGCGGCACTGGACCGAAACGAACGCTCCCGTTGGTGGCCGGTTACGCCGACGTGTGGCATGCGTTCGGTAGTCCGAACTCCGTGCAGGAAGCATCAGTTCGTGTGGACGAACTCGCGGAGGCGGCCGGCCGGGACCCATCGAGCATCATGCGAGCAGCGTCGCTGTCGATCGACGACAACGAGACCGCAGCCAAACACGCCGACAAATGGCGGACGGCAGGATGCGGTTACCTCGTCTGCGGTTGGCCGGGCGACGGCGATGAGCAGGTCGAGCGGTTCGCTCAGACTCTCATGCCAGAGTTCGCTGGTTAACGAGACACGGGCTGACGAGCGACTGGGCGCTTACAGGCCAAGATCGACGATGGAGCGTTCGAGCGGATTCACGTTCACTTCAGCGAGCGCCGACTGCAGCTCGTCATGTGACCGACCATCGAGGTAGCCGTCGATTGTCCGGTGGAAGTTCGAGATGTGCCCTTCGGTTTCCTTGGCGAGTCGCATGTATTCAAACGCTCGGGTCCGGAGTCCCTGCTGCTGGCGGGGCAGGTTCGAGAAGTCCTGGGCGGGAATCGGGGGGAGCGCGGGGTCGTCGCACTCGATGGGTGTCGGCGGGGTCGGTGGCTCCGGTTCCTCACCTTCGGGGAATCGTGTCATCGACCAGATCTCCATCAACGTCTCCTCCGGCCCGAGCGGCCGGAATCGATAGGAGGAAGCGCTGCTGTACATGGGCAGCACGAAGTAATGCGGAAAGCAGTAGCCCATGGGTTCGTTGACCCCGCGGGCTTCGAGATCGTTGAGATCCGGGATGTCACTCCCCGCATCGGTGTGCCACTTCACGACGGCATCGTTGAACGACTGATGCCACGTCGCCATGGCCTCGTCGGCATCGTCGGACAACGTGATGTCTCGCATTTGCTCGGCAATGGCCACGTCATTCGCGTGGACCATTCCGGCCATGCCCTCGCTCATCGTGTGGAGATACTTCAGTTCCCCGTCGATGAATGTCTTCGGATCGAAGGTTCCGTTGCGGGGTTTGAACCGGTCCGGAATGACGAGCTGCGGGTGCGTTTCGATGACGTGGTATTGCTCGACGAACGCCTCTTGCGCGAGCTTCCAATTCACTGGCAGACGGATGGACGTCCACCACTCGGCTCGCAGCGAGTCGACCTTCCAATGGTCAAGGATCGTTGCAGCCGGTTCGAGGCTTTGACGAAGTGGGGGTGCGTCGTCGTCGAAGTTTATCCACGCACAGCCACCCCAAATCTCACAGCGCACCGATCGAAGATTGATGTCGGCGGGCGCAAGATTCTCGGCGCTGAAGCTACGCGGCTGAGTGACTCTGACGTTGGTGCCATCGGCGCCATAACACCAGCCGTGGAACGGGCAGACGAATCCGCTCTCGCAGTCCGATCGCCCTTCGACGAGCTTCACGCCGCGGTGGCGGCAGGCGTTCTCGAATGCCCGAACACCCATGTCTTCGGTACGGCAGACGATCACCGACTGATCGAGGATCTCGTACTCAACGACGTCGTGGGGGTTCGGAATTTCCTCGAGCCGACACGCCATCTGCCAGACCCGGGGCCACAACAACTCGGCTTCCATCTGGAAGAAGTCCGGGTCGTAGTACCGCTCTTTGGGGATGCGATCATTTATTTCAACGCCGAACTTCATGCTACGACGGTACATCGACTGGCAAAGAGGGCCTGCACTGATGGCAAGCGATACCCAAGAATCGGGGCTCGACGTACTGGTCGTCGGCGCGGGGATCACCGGTATCTATCAACTGCACCGCGCCCGCGAAGAAGGCTTCTCGGCGCGCCTCGTGGAGGCCGGTGATGGCCCAGGCGGGACGTGGTTTTGGAACCGGTACCCGGGCGCCCGGTTCGATTCGGAGAGCTACACCTACGCCTACCTCTTCTCGAAGGAGCTCTTTGAGGAGTGGGAGTGGCAGGAGCATTTTGCCGGCCAACCGGAGATCGAGCGGTACATCAATCACGTGGTCGACCGCTTTGATCTGCGCCGAGACATGTCGTTCGGTCGCCGGGTTGTTGCCGCCGACTTCGATGAATCGGCGCAACGTTGGCGTGTTTCTTTTGACGACGGCACGACCGAATCTCCGCGCCATCTGATCCCGGCCACTGGCGTGTTGTCGGTCCCCTTCTTCCCTGATGTGCCTGGTCGTGAGGATTTCGGTGGCACCTCGCTCCACACCGGCCTTTGGCCCACTGATCACCTTGATGTGGCCGGGAAACGTGTCGCCATCATCGGTACCGGATCGAGCGGGGTGCAGCTCGTCCCCCTGATCGCGGGGGAGGCCGCGTCGCTCACCGTCTTCCAGCGATCGGCGAACTGGTGCACGCCGCTCAACAACCGACCGATCACCGAAGACGAGCAGCAGTGGCTCCGGGCCGAGTTCGAAGCGATCCGCGACACCCTCAACACGTCGGCCAGCGGCTTTCTTCACGAGACGTGCGACCGGGCGGCCTTCGACGACTCGGCGGAAGAGCGCCAGGCGTTCTATGAGCACATGTGGTCGAGCCCGGGGTTCACTAAGCTGACCAGTCACTACACCGACATCCTCCTTGAGGGTCCGGCGAACGCGGAATGGTGCGAGTTCATCGCCGGGAAGATCCACTCGCTCGTTGACGATTCCGAGACGGCGGATCAGCTGATCCCGAACGATCACCGCTACGGAGAGAAACGGCCACCGTTCGTCAACGGCTACTTCGAGGCCTTCAACAACCCGGCAGTTTCACTCGTCGACCTCAAGGCCACGCCCATCGAGCGAGTGACGGCGACGGGGATTGAAACAGGCGATGGTCACGCCGAGTTCGACATCATCGTCTGGGCCACGGGCTTTGACTTCGGCACCGGCGCCCTGAACCGGATGGGGATTCGTGGCCGCGATGGCCTTGCCCTTGAGGAGCACTGGGTGGATGGCCCCACCACGTTCCTGGGAGTGCAGACCGTTGGCTTTCCGAACTTGTTCTTTCCGGGCGGACCGCACGCGGCGGCCGGCAACAACCCTCGGTACAACGGCGACCAAGTGGACTTCATCACCGACCTCTTGGTGCATGCTCGCACTCTCGATCTCGAAGTTGTCGAGGTCGACCCGGCTGAGGAAGACCGGTGGACGAGCATGGTCGACCGGTACGCCA
>JBLIOE010000077.1:0-6487 GCA_047639555.1 Candidatus Aldehydirespiratoraceae bacterium | reverse complement strand
GGTGGGCGATGGGGGACTCGAACCCTCGACCTCTGCCGTGTGAAGGCAGCGCTCTAGCCAGCTGAGCTAATCGCCCGGAAGCGACGACGATATCGCACTTGGGCGGATTTTCGACAACGAGATCCGCGATCACGGGAACCAAGCGGCGTGAGCGAACGTCAGATGAAATGTGACGGACGACGCGGAGAGGCAAGCCGCATTTGAGCAGCTCACAGAAGAGGTCTACGAACCGCTCCAGCGATACCTCCGCCGCCGTTGCGCGCCAGTCGACGTGGACGGCGTTTTCAACGATGCACTACTCGCGATCTGGCGGCGCCTCGATGCCGTGCCGAGCGGCCGCGCCATGCCGTGGTGCTACGGCGTGGCCCGTAACTGTTTGGCGAACTATCACCGAGGGTCGAACCGCCGACTTCGACTCGTCGGCAAGATCGGTACCGCTGCCACTCCCCCGGAACCGACGTGGACCAGCGCGGCCGATGCCGATCTCCACGATGCGCTCGGTCAGTTGAGCGAGTCGGACCGCGAGATGATCCGCCTCTGGGCGTGGGAACGTTTGGAGCCTCGCGAGATCGCCGAGGTGCTCGACACCACTGCCAACACGGTCAGCGTGCGCCTCTCGAAGATCCGCCGCCAACTCGAATCTGACATCACGACTAAGAATCAACCTCCTGCCGGACATGAACCGTTCGACAGCTACACGGAGAGGGAAACGTGAACGAAGACCACCTTCGCGATCGCTTGGGTCGCCTTGACCCGACCCCCGATGATGTTGCTGTCGAACCCGTGACGACGCCGTCGTCTCGTGCCCGATTGGAGCAGATCATGAACACCCCATCCCCCACCAACCCCAGCGCTCAGACCGAGGGGCGGAACGAGAACCCGACGAAACGGCGAGGTCTCTTTGTCGCCGCTGCGGCAGTCGCCGTGGTCGCCGCTCTCGGAATCGCCTCCATCATCAACAGCGATAACAACTCGGAAGATCCGGCCGAAACCGTTGCCCCGCTCGAGCTTGAGTTCGGGTTCAACGACCCGGCGGCCTCCTGCCTGCGCATCGACGTTGCCTCACTCGCCCAGATGACATTGGCGTTCGGCGGCACCGCCACAAGCATCGACGACGACCGCATCACAGTAGAGGTCGACCGTTGGTACGTGGGCGGCGACGCCACCACCGTCGAACTCCACGCCCAGCCCGACATGGAAGCGCTCATCGCCGGCTTCGCCTTTGAGACGGGAGAGGAATACCTGATCACGGCCACCAACGGTTCCGTGAACTACTGCGGCTACAGCGGCCCGGCGACGCCGGATTACCAGGCGTTATTCGACGAAGCGTTCCCGGCCTGAATCCGTCGGCCTCTGCTCGCTGGCGAGCCGAGGATCGAGAAGACGGAGACGAGTGTGGCGCCACCTTCCGAGCGAAACTCGGAGTGGGTGGTGCCCGCTCCGAGCCTGACAGTGACCTGACAGCCGTTTGAGGACCCGTTCGTTCAAAGTGCTCCCCACACGACAACCGGAGGAGATTCCGACATGACGACTGCCCGGCACACCCAACTCCCACAGTTCAGCGGCCAGAGCTTGCTGACCGACGGCGGCCTCGAAACCGTGCTCATCTTCGAGATGGGGTTCGATCTCCCCGAGTTTGCGTCGTTCCCGCTGCTCGATACGCCAGACGGCCGCACGGCGCTCGACACGTACTACGCCGACTTCATCGATGTTGCCATCAACCAACGAGTCGGCATCGTACTTGAGACCCCAACCTGGCGGGCCTCCGCAGACTGGGGCCAGATCCTCGGCTACGACGCCGCAAACCTCGATCGCATCAACCAAGCCGCGATCGCCTTCCTACGCAACATCGCCGAGCGGCGGGAAACCCCGGAGACGCCGATCATCGTCAGCGGCAATATCGGTCCTCGGGGCGACGGTTACACACCGGGCGACCAGATGACGGTCGACGAAGCCGAAGCATTCCACACACCGCAGATCGCCAGCCTGGCCGATGCCGGCGCTGACATGGTCACAATCATGACCGTGACCTACGCCGAAGAAGGTATCGGCGCGGCCAAGGCAGCCGCCGGCATCGGCATCCCGATCGTCGTTTCGTTCACCGTCGAAACCGATGGATCCCTTCCCACCGGCCAACCTCTCGGCGAGGCGATCGAGCAGGCCGAGGCCGCCACCGGAGGATCGCCTGCGTCCTACGGCATCAACTGCGCCCATCCCGACCACTTTGCATCCACGCTCAGCGACGGCGGAAGATGGGTCAACCGCATCGGTCTGGTCCGAGCCAATGCCTCCCGCATGAGCCACCAGGAACTCGACAACGCCGAAGAGCTCGACGCAGGCGATCGCGACGAGCTCGGCCAGCTTCACCGCAACCTTCGCACCCTGCTCCCGTCGCTCACCGTCTTGGGTGGCTGCTGCGGCACCGACGCCGGCCACGTCGCCGCTATCGCGGCCGCCTGCTTCGACTCAACGGACGTCTTATGACCAGCCTTCCAACATTCAAGAGCGGCGCGCCGATCGCCGATGTGCTCTCCGCTCTCGACGAAACGGGCGGCGTGATCCTCCGTGACTTAATCGAGCACTCATCGGTCACCCAGATCGTCGCCGAGGTACGCCCCCATCTCGAATCGGCCGACCCTGAGATGCCACATGTCAACGACATCCTTCAGGAGTTCTTTGCCGGCGTCCGCAGCGTGACTGGGCTCACGGGGAAGTCGGCCACGTTTGTCGACGACGTGCTACTGCACCCGAGTCTCCTCGGTGTGGCCGATGCAATCATCGGGCCGAACAGCGCCAGCATCGCTCTCAACGTCGCCCACCTCGTGGCCCGCGAACCAGGAGCACAGCGGCAGTGGATCCATCGTGATCAAGAGGTCTGGTCGTTCTTGCCGCAGCCTCACCCCGAGGTCGAAGTTTCCGTGATCGTGGCCCTCAGCGATTTCACCGTCGCCAACGGCGCCACAGCACTCGTGCCCGGCAGTCATCGGTGGGACAAGGACCGTCGGCCCGAAGAGCACGAGGTGACCTACGCCGAGATGCCAGCCGGAAGTGCACTGCTCTACCTCGGCTCAACGCTGCATGCAGGCGGCAGAAACTCCACCAACGAGACCCGGCCGGGAGTCCATATGAGCTACGTCGCTGGTTGGCTCCGCACCGAGGAGAACAACTGCCTCGCGACTCCACCGTCGGTCGCCGCGAAGCTGCCCCGGCGGGCACAAGAGCTGCTCGGCTACGCGATGCACGATGCCGCGTCCGTCGGCGGTGGCTATCTCGGCTGTGTCGATCTTCAAGACCCTGTCGACCTTCTGGTCGCCGGGGCACTCACAAGCTGACCGGCGACTACGCAGCCGCCAGATCGACCGTGCGGAGGTATTCGATTACTCGGTCGACCGCAACCTCACCGTTGACTGACTCCCCCGCTGCTTGGTCGAGGGCGTCGACACCAAGTGCCTCGCGGATGGCATCGGCCGCAGCTGTCAGTCGCACAACGTCGGCCGAAGGCTCCGTCGCATCAAACGAACCACTTGCATCGATCGCCTTCATCAGCAACGCCGCCTCGCCGAACTGCTCAAGCCGCACGAGAAGGTCAACCACGGTCCGCGCCGCGATCCACAGCTGTACCCACGCACCGGACTCTCGCCAGTACGCCAGACGCTCGACCAGAGTGGGGATTGCTGCGCGGGGATCTCGGTGCCGGATCTGCAGGCCGCAGAAGGTCAACGCGCTCACCCCGGCAATGAATTGCGCCTCCCGTTCGACCGCCACGTCGATAGCTGCAGCCAGCGCCGGGAACGCTCGCTCCGGATCTGACTCCGCAAACGCCTCGCCTTCGGAATAGTCGACCCATGCTCGAAAGAGTGTGCCTGGAGCGGTGAGCGACCGAGCCTCGGTCAGCGCGACATCGGCCTTCTCAAGTTCGTTGTCGTACGCAGCCACCATGGCGTAATCGGTGAGATCCGTGATGAGGCGTTCGCCTTCGGCCATCGTCCGGGAGATTCCGATGGCCTTGAGATACTGCGTCCGCGATCCCTTGACGTCTCCGAGAAAGCCGATCACGTCAGCGATCGCCGAAGCAGCACCACGGCCCGCGCCGTCCGCGGTGGAGGTCTCCGCGACACGCCCCGCCCATTCGGCGTAGTGCGTTGCCCGGTCCAGGTCTCCCGAGTGCCAGGCTCCAATCGACGCCGAGTAGAGCACTGATTCGGCTTGTTCTTCGGCCTCGTCGCCGAACCGATCCGCCGCTTCCATGATCCAGCCAAACATCTCGCCGGAGCCATAGAAGCTGGCGACATAGTGGAGCCCATTGGCAAGTTCGAGCGCCGCGTTTGCATCTGCGTCCGCACAAAACTTTTGGTGGGCAAGACGGATCTCATCGTGGATGTCGAGCAAAGCACCGACGTGGGCAACCTCGTCGGCCGAGGCATAACTCAACCGGCTCGCCTCGATCATGCCCAGTACCCAAGCCCCGTGGCGGTCTTGTGCTGCGTCCGCCGTCCCGTCTTTGGCCAACGCCTCGCGGGCCACATGACGGATGGTTGCCAAGAATCGATATTTGGTCGGGCGGCCACTCACCCGTTGCTCAAGTAGTAGCGAGCGGTCGGTGAGATCCCGCAGAGCGTCGACCACATCCGGCTGAGCAGAGGTGGCGACTGCCCTTGCGGCTAGGGCGTCGAACGAACCGGCAAAGACCGAGGTCTCGAGCAAAACCGAAAGGAGATCGGGAGCGAGGTCACGCAAGGACCACTCGACCAGTGCTCGCAACGACTGATGACGTTCTGCGGCATTGCGACGTCCTTGAGACAGCAAGCTCAGACGCTCGTCGAGGCCCGCCGACACCTGCTCGATGGTCATCGTGGACATCCGCGCCGCGGCCAACTCGATTGCCAGCGGCAGACCATCGAGCTCGCGACAGATGTGGGCGGCCACCGCTCGACCTTCACCGTCTAAGGAAAACTGCGAGTCAGACATCGTGGCCCGGTCGACAAAGAGGTCGACGGCATCAGCATCAGCATCGAGCGGGGTGAGGCGATGGACCCGCTCACCGTCGATGTTGAGCGGCTCGCGGGAGGTGGCAACAATCCGCAGTCCGGCCACCCCTTGAATCATGGCCTCAGCGAGCACGGCTACGCCATTGATCAGATGCTCGCAATTGTCGAGCACGAGGATGAGCGATCGCCCCGTCAACGTCTGCACGATGCGGTCGGCCCACGGCACGTCGCCGTGTGACGACACCTTGAGTGCGTTTGCCACGTACTCAGCGACGCGGCTCTCGTCGCTCAGCGCCGCGAGTTCGATGAACACCACCGGTTCGTCGCCCGAAAGCGGTGCGAGAGTCTCCACTGCCAGTCGGGTCTTGCCCACACCTCCTGGCCCCACGAGCGTCACGATTCGGTCGGCGTCAAGCGCGGCCGCCAGCGCACCCATCTCAGTGGCCCGTCCATGAAACGTTGAGACCGGCCGGGGCAACGGGTCGGGCCGACGATCCACCGACTCCAAGGCCGACTGCACGACCAACGGTTCAAGGTCGCCGACGATGATCGAAGACTCCAACGAGCGCAGCCGCTCCCCCGGTTCGAGCCCAAATTCCTCGACCAGCGACTCGCGAAACTTCGTGTAGGTCGCAAGCGCTCGGGTTTGGTCACCAGCGAGAAAGCGCGCCGTCATCAGTGTGTGGATTGTCGTCTCACGAAATGGATCAATCGCCCGAATCGCTTCAAGCTCCGCGATCGCCTCCGGAATACGGCCGGCACCGACAAGTTCTTCCGCGTGGAGGTCTCGCAGGGAATGGCGCATCTCCTCTAGGCGCAGCCTCTCTGAAGCGGCGTACGGGTCATCGAGCCCCGTAAACGGCGGGCCGGACCAAAGACTCAAGGCCGCGTCGACTTCATCGAGGCGGGACCCGGGGTCGGCCGCCGACGCCGATTCGAAGAGCGACTCAAACCGAACGAGGTCGATCGCCGAGTTCGGCGCCTCGAGGCGATACCCACTCCCTATGGCGACGATCGCCAACTCATCGGGGAGAAGCCGACGCAGCCGCGACACGTGATTCTGCAGCGACGCGACCGGGTTCACGGGCTGATCATCGCCCCAGACATGCTCGGCAATCTTCTCGCTCGACACCACCTGTCCACGGTCGAGCACGAGCACTGCCAGCAACACGCGCTGGGCTGCACTGCGGAGTGGGCCCTGGCCATCGATCTCTACCTCGCCCAACACCCGCAGCATGAGGTGAGTATTCTAGTCCACGGGCCCGTGGGCCAGCATCGCCCCGATGCCATGTCAGACTTGGCCGATGTCCGACGCTCGCCCCGTACGCACTCGCACTCCCCCACCGCCGCTTCGGCCCGTGCAGGTGATCTCGACGGAAGCGTTGTCATCTCGGATGCTGCGGATTGTCCTCGGTGGCGACGCGCTCGATGGCCTAGTGATCGACGAGATCGCGGCCAGCGTCCGTGTGCTGATCGCGTGGCCGGGCGAAGTGTTTGTG
>JBLIOE010000076.1:0-6993 GCA_047639555.1 Candidatus Aldehydirespiratoraceae bacterium | reverse complement strand
CAAGCTGCGAAGAACGGCCCGGTCCCCGCTCCCGCTCCCGCTCCCGCTCCCGCTCCCGCCCCATCACCGGCGGCCGCCGCTCCCGCCCCTGCCCCCACACCAGCGGCTGTCGAACCGCGCGGCGAACCAATCCGGGGGGCCAGCGCGCGGATCGTGGCGAACATGGAAGCGTCGCTGGAGGTGCCGACGGCCACGAGTTTTCGCCAGGTACCCGCGAAGCTTCTTGAGGTGAACCGAAAGGTGATCAACGGTCACCTCGCTCGTAAGCAAGCGGGCAAGGTCTCCTTTACGCACATCATTGGTTACGCGGTCGTGCGGGCGATCGCCGACGAGATGCCGGCGATGAACAACACCTACGAGGCAGACGCCGAGGGAAAACCGCGCTTGATCCGGAATACGAATGTCGGCCTCGGCATCGCCGTCGATATGAAGAAGTCCGATGGTTCCCGCACGCTGATGGTGCCGTGTGTCAAGGATGCCGACACGCTGAACTTCAAAGAGTTCTTGGATCGCTACGAGATACTGATCCGCAAGGTGCGAGACAACAAGTTGTCGCCGGATGACTTCTCGGGCACCACGGTCAGCCTCACGAATCCGGGCACGATCGGCACAATGCAATCCGTTCCCCGTTTGATGCAGGGTCAAGGCCTCATTGTCGGCGTCGGAAGTATCGCGTTCCCTACAGAGTTTGAAGCCGCCGATCCGGCGAAGCTCGCGGATCTCGGTGTGTCGAAGGTGATCACGATCAGCTCGACCTATGACCATCGGATTATTCAGGGCGCCGAGTCGGGCATGTTCTTGAAGAAGGTCCACGAGCTACTGCTCGGCGAAGACGACTTCTATGTCGACATCTTCCGCGCCCTCGACGTGCCCTATGAGGCAGTGAAGTGGCGTCGCGATATCAACCCGGTCGATCGCGAAACCTCGCTGCTCGAGAAGCAGGCGAAGGTCAACCAGCTGATCAACATGCACCGAGTACGTGGGCATCTGATTGCGGATCTCGATCCGCTGCAGGTGAAGGAACCGAAGATGCACGCGGAGCTTGACCCCGCGACCTACGGCCTCACCATCTGGGATCTCGACCGCGAGTTCCTCACCGGCACCGACGCCGGTATCTACGCCCAGGTCGGCGGCATTCCGAAGATGGCACTCGGGGATCTACTCGGCGTCCTGCGAGATGCCTACTGCCGCACCGTTGGCGTGGAGTACATGCACATCCAAGACCCGGTCGAGAAGCGCTGGATGCAAGAACAGCTCGAAGGTGCTCCCCGTTCGATCGACGCCGACGAGCAACGCCACGTGCTCTCGCGGCTGAACGCGGCGGAAGCGCTCGAGACATTCCTTGGCACCAAATACGTCGGGCAGAAGCGCTTCGGCATCGAGGGTGCCGAGAGCACGATTCCGCTCATCGACGCGCTGATCGGCGCCGCCGCCGACGCCGGAATGGCCGATGTGGTGATGGGCATGGCCCATCGGGGCCGACTCAATCTCCTTGTAAATGTCGTGGGCAAAACCTACGGCGAACTGTTCAACGAGTTCGAGGGTGCGGCGATCGGCACGATGACGCAGGGTTCGGGCGATGTGAAGTATCACCTTGGCCAGGCGGGCGTCTTCCAGAGCCTTAACGGCAACGAGATCCCGGTTGAACTCGCGGCGAATCCGTCGCACCTCGAAGCCGTCGATCCGGTGGTGGTCGGCATCGTCCGAGCGAAGATGGACTCCATCGATGTCGATGCCGGCTACGGCGCCTACCCGGTGCTCCCGCTATTGATCCACGGCGACGCCGCATTTGCCGGTCAAGGCGTCGTCGCGGAGACGCTGAACCTCTCGCAGATCCGCGGCTATCGAGTGGGCGGCACCGTCCACATGATCATCAACAACCAGCTCGGCTTTACAACCACGCCCGACGTTGCCCGCTCAACCGAGTACTCCACCGATGTCGCGAAGATGATTCAGGCGCCGATCTTCCACGTCAACGGCGACGATCCGGAGGCTTGCGTTCGGGTTGCCCGTCTCGCGTTCGAATATCGCCAACGGTTCAACAAAGACGTCGTGATCGACATGATTTGTTATCGACGTCACGGCCACAACGAGGGCGACGATCCGAGCTACACACTTCCGGAGATGTATCGCCGAATCAATGCCCGGCCATCGGTACGCGCCCAGTACACAACCTCACTCGTGAAGCGCGGCGACCTGACGTCGCAGGAGGAAGAGGATGCACTGGCCGACTTCAAGTCCCGTCTTCAGGAAGCACTCGACACCACTCGCGGCATCGAGAAGGACCCCAACGAGAGGGCCCAGCCGCCGACCCAGCCCGTGGGTGTGCTCCCCCACCTCCACACCTCGATCGAACGCGCAACCGTCGACCGGGTCTACGGCGCGCTGTCGTCCGTACCTGAGGGCTTCACAATTCACCCGAAGCTGGCGCAACAATTCGCGAAGCGCGACGAAATGTTCCACGGCGGGGAAATCGATTGGGCCCTCGGCGAGTCGATGGCCATGGGATCACTCCTGCTCGAAGGCAACTCGATCCGTCTTTCCGGCCAGGACTCCCGCCGGGGCACGTTCAGCCATCGCCATTCAACGCTTGTCGACTTCGAGACCAGTGCCGAACACGTGCCGCTCGCGGATCTCGCGCCAGACGACACCAATCTCTGGATCTACGACTCGCTATTGAGCGAATATGCAGTCCTCGGTTTCGAGTACGGCTACTCAATCACCAACACCGACGCATTGGTGATCTGGGAAGCACAGTTCGGCGACTTCGCCAACGGCGCACAGATAATTATCGACCAGTTCCTCGTTGCTGCGAAGGACAAGTGGAAGCAGGACTCCGGTCTCGTGATGCTGCTTCCCCACGGCTACGAAGGTCAGGGGCCCGAACATTCATCAGCCCGCATCGAACGCTTCCTGCTGCTCGCCGCGGAAGACAACATGCAGATCTGCAACGCCACTACGGCGGCCCAGTTCTTCCACCTCCTCCGCCGCCAGATGCTGCAGAACCACCGCACGCCGCTGATTGTCTTCACGCCGAAATCGTTGCTGCGAGCAAAGCAGTCTCGCTCCCCGGTCACCGACCTTTTGTCGGGCACTTTCGAGGAATTGCTCCGCGATCGAACCATCGAAGATCCGGCCTCCGTGAAACGGCTCGTGCTGTGCAGCGGCAAGGTGTGCGTCGACGCCGAGGCAGAGCGCGACCGGCTTGGGGCCCCAGTGGCAATTGCCCGCGTCGAACAGCTCTATCCGTGGCCCTTCGGCGCAGTCGAGGAAGAGCTTGCCCGTTACCCGAACGCCACCGAGATCGTCTGGCTCCAAGAAGAGCCAGAGAACATGGGGCCGTGGAACTCGATCAAGGGTCGGCTCTACGAGCGGTTTGAGAAGACGCACGAGATCCGCCGGGTCAGCCGCTTCGAGTCGGGCAGTCCGGCCTGTGGCAGCGTGAAAGTGCACGCCCAGGAACAGGCTGAACTCCTCGACCGGGCGCTCAGCTTTCCGAACTAGGCGAGGAGCACTGCTCCGGCGAGTGCGATCGTCCAGCTCATCAGCGAACCAATGAGCACATATTCGGTAACCGCATGGATATCCACGCCGTCGTGCTCTCGGAGTTCGGGATAACGCAGCAATGACTTGGCCGTCACGACGAGCGCTGCAGTGGTGGGTTGACCGGCGATCACCAGACCAAGGATCAGGAGCCGCTCGAGGGGCCCGATCACTCGGCCACCACGAATTCGGGTGGTGGGCGGATCGCCATCGATGACCACTGCGAGCACGAGTCGAACCACGGCGTTGGCCGTGGCGGTCATCACGATGCCCAGCGCGATCACGATCAACACTTCTTTCGGCCTATGCCGATGGATCAGGCTGATACGTGACTCGTCGACGTATCGGTCCCACACTCCGCCCGAGTCCTGCAGATGGATGGTGGACACCATCGCCGCGGCGACTGCGCCCGCTCCAAGTGTGCTGAGATGGATGACCGGCGATGCGAACCCGACCCGCACAAGCTGCCAAGAAACGCTGATCACGATCGCCGCGGCGACCGTAAGCGCGCCGTCGAGCCCCCTCACGTCAAGCAAGAGGGCGAGGATGATCGCGACGATGACGCTCCCGCCGGCGGCGCGGTAGGCGCGAGCCCGATTTGCGGCGGTGCCCGCCAGTCCGTGGCATAGGTCGCCGATGCCGACGGTGATGAGGACGATGGCGAGCGCGGTCATAGCGCAGTGTCGATCAGTTGCAGCGCTGCGACAAGTGGCCGGAGATGATTTCGACTCCGTCGTTGCGACACCGCGCTCGGGGTGAGTCCGAGCGCCGAGGCAATCTCGTCAGTCGGCTCCTGTCGGAGATCGCCGAGAACGATCTGCGCTTCGGTGCGATCGAGCACGGCCAACGAACGGTCAAGAAGCGCGAGCTGAGATTGCAGGAGTGCCTCCGGGCGAAGGTGGAGGGGCTGTGCAGGAGGCAAGCCTCCGTCCCGGGGATCCACGTCGTCGCCCACGGCCGCCGCAACTTCGGCATCGACAACTTGAATGCCCATTCGCGCCGCGTAGCCCGACCGGGGGGTGGATGCGGCGACGCGGTCGAGTGCCTCGCGGGCCGCCCACCACGCGGGCCCGTCCTGACCGAAGGGGGTGCGGAGGGGATCGTGCACTGTGATCTCGCCCCAGCCAATCCCGGCTCGCAGCTCCGTCGTTCCGATCAGTTCGAGGCGGAGTTCGACGACCGCACGAATGGCGAGCGACGGCTGGGCGTAGGTGGCCTGGAGCTCGTCGCCGACAGTGGCCGTCAGCGGGTCGAGGCACGGCACTCGATGATTGACAGACTCCGAAGCCGCGCCAATCGCCTGCTGGAGTGCGCCGCGGTCGGCGTGCGCCCGCGAGGACACAACATCGACGAGGAGAGCGGCGTAGCCCGCCGCGTGAGCGGCAGCGCGAGGGGAATCCATACACCTACCATAGTGACGGTTTTCGTCATTACAAGTGTTTCTGACGAATATAGTCAGTTCAACAGTACATAACGGATTACGTCATCCGAGCGGAAATCCAACTACTTCCTCGAGCGCGGCCAATGCCACGGATGGATCGACAACCTTGATCGTGGTCATGCCCATCGCCTTGGCTGGCTTGAGGTTGATCCCAAGATCATCGAGGAAGACACACTCCGCGGGACTCACCCCCAACCGTTCACAGGCAATCTCGTAGAAGCGCGCCTCAGGCTTTCGCACCCCAACGACGCTCGACTCGATGACCTCATCAAACATCGCAAAGATCGCGCCGAGCTCAGATTCCGGATCGTGCGACGACCCGCCCTCCGAAACCCGGAAGTTGTTCGTGAGCATTGCGGTCTTCAATCGCTCACCACATCGACGGAGCGCCTCGACCATCTCGGGCCGAACGTAACCCTTCAGCCCGTCGAGAACTCGAGTGGCATCAACCTCATGACCAAGGGCCGTCGCCTCCATCTCAAAGACCTCAACGAAGCCCTCGGGATTCAACTCGCCGCGCTCGAAGCGAGCCCAAGCATTGACGTCGGGATTCGTCGCATTGATCGACCGAATCGTGTCGCGAGGGAGCCCGACCTCGTCCTCATATGCGTTAAATGCGTCGAACGGGCTCGAGAGGATGACGCCGCCGAAGTCGAAGAGTGCTGCCGTGATCACGGCTGCACCCTAGAGGGCGTGATTGACTGACCACATGTCTAAGGGTCTTGCCGTCATCGACGGATCCAATCTCGCCACCGAGGGTCGCTCCGAACCCGACCTCGCGCAGCTCAACGAAGCGGTCGCAACCATCGCGGCCGAGTACGACTTCGCAGAGATTGTCGTCATCGTTGATGCAACCTTCGAACACCGAGTGGCAAAGTCCGAAACCAAGGCCGCCCGCCAAGCAGTCGACGACGGAAAGATCATCACCCCACCCGCTGGAGTGATTGGCCGCGGCGACGCGTTCATTCTCCAGGTCGCCGACCGCGCCGATGCCGTCGTCTTCTCCAACGACTCCTTTCAGGAGTTTCACGCCATCTACGACTGGCTGTTCGACGAAGGCCGCCTCATCGGCGGAAAGCCCATTCCCTCCGTCGGCTGGATCTATGTCGCCCGCTCCCCTGTTCGCGGTCCAGTCAGTCGCCGCGTCACGGCCGACAAGCGGCGGAAAGAGTCGCCGAAGCAGACCGAATCGGACGAGACCGAATCTGACACGACCGAATCAGACAGGGCTCATTCGAAAGCGGCGGGCCGGAAACAAGCTGCACCGAAGCAGACAAACCGGAAGAAAGCCGAGTCGAACAAGCCAGACTCGAAGCTGGCAGCCGAGAAACAAGCCGACGGCGAAGCTGCCGCTCCGTCCCGGTCATCGCGTCGGCGCGGGGCAAGGAAGTCCGCGGCCACCGCAACTGCCTCCGTAGCGACCGGCGACGGATCGAACGATCCCTCCGCCTGGAAAGAGTTCGAGGCGGACTATCCGGTCGGGTCGACCATCGCCGCGAAGGTCGAACGGTTTGCCTCGCATGGCGCCTACGGCTCGGTGGGCGACATCGTCGTCTACCTCCCCAACCGTCTGCTCGGAAACCCACCACCCACGAAGGCCCGCGACGTTGTCGACCTGGGCCAGACCATGGACTTCGTCGTACATCGTTACGACGCCGAACGCTTCGGCATCGATGCCGGCCTCATACCGGCGAAGAGAACTCAACACAGAAAGAACAACCAAATGGCAAAGAAAACATCCAAGAAGGCTGCAGCCAAGAAGAAGGCTCCGGCCAAGAAGGCTCCGGCCAAGAAGGCCCCAGCCAAGAAGGCCCCAGCCAAGAAGGCCCCAGCCAAGAAGGCCCCAGCCAAGAAGGCCCCAGCGAAGAAGAAGGCTCCGGCGAAGAAGGCCCCAGCCAAGAAGGCCCCAGCCAAGAAGAAGGCTCCGGCGAAGAAGGCCCCAGCCAAGAAGGCCCCAGCCAAGAAGAAGGCTCCGGCGAAGAAGGCCCCAGCCAAGAAGGCCCCAGCGA
>JBLIOE010000075.1:0-7044 GCA_047639555.1 Candidatus Aldehydirespiratoraceae bacterium | reverse complement strand
CCCCCCGACATGCAGGCTGCGCTCGACGGTCTGGCAACGCGGGTCTCCGCCGGCGAGTTCTCGGCCCGGGCACTTACCCAAGAGCTCGACGCGTTGAGCGGCGAGGATTTCGGAGCGCACACACGGAAGCTCCCACACCCTCCCCGTCCGGCCCTACTCACGGCTGCGCTCGTCGCCCTGATCGGAGTTGCGGTCCTCGTCCTGCAGCCATGGTCCTCTTCGCCCCGCGCCGTCGACGCCGCGCCCGAGCCATCGACTACGAACAACACGGAACCGCTACTTCCCGCGCCGGAGCCACCTCCCACCGCGCCCCGAGAGCCCGCGGCCATCGATACAGCCGCCATCGATACAGCGGTCCAAAAGCCAGGGGCAAATCAGCACGAGATAGTGCACGACGGACGGCGCTTTGCCCTCGGCACAACCGACGACATCACCGTCTTGGGTGACTGGTCGTGCGACGGCGTCGACACGCCCGCTCTGCTCCGGCCACAGACCGGGCTCGTGGCTCTGTATCTCGTATGGCCGGAAGCCGGTGGTGCCGCCAACCCCGAGCACACGGAGATCTTCCCCGCAGCCACGAATCTCGGCATCACGACCGTCGACGGCTGCGATCAACTCCGCGTGATCGAACCGTCGGGTTCCGCGCTCATCGTCGAGGTCAGCTCATGAAGACCTCACTCACGACAAGGCAGCCGTCGGAGACTGTCAGCGTCCGAGGTGCGGCACGACTCGGCACAATCGCTCTTACGGCCGGCGCAATCCTCTTCGTTATGCCGATCACTGCGGGCCCGTCGCAAGTCGGCGAACTCTTCGAATGGTGGGAACAGGTCGGCACTCCACAGGCCACCGTGTTGCTGCTGCGCGCCGGTGCACTGCTGTTGGCGATCTGGCTCTTCGTCGTCAGCCTCCTCGGTGCGGCCGGCGCCGCGTGTCGCTCTGCGACCACCGCCCGACTCGCCTGGCGCCTCACCCCGCGCAGCATGCGGAGACTCATCGCAGTGTCGGTAGCCCTTTCGGTCGCGACGCCCGCTCTTGCGAACGCGGCCGAGTCGACCGAATCGCCCGCCCCAATCCTCGTTGATCTTGGCCCGACGGACGGGTCAACCGAAGAAGACGCGGAGCCTCCGCAACTCATCGATCTTGGCCCTTTGGTGGCGTCGCCACGTCCCTCGCATCTCGACGCGAGCCATCCGACTCCAACCGTGCCGCAGACATGGCAGGTTGCTCCAGGCGACCATCTCTGGGGCATCGCCGAGGAGACGCTCACCGAACGAGGCGCGTCACCATCAGAACCAGAGGTTGAGCAATATTGGCGTCGACTGATCGACGCGAACCGAGACGCGATCGGGCCGAACCCAGATCTCATCCACCCCGGCGTTTTGCTGTCATTGCCGACAACTCCTCAGGTGGAGTAACTCAGCCCGAGATCGTCGAGACGAGGGCCAGCCCCGTCGACACCGGTGCCGAGGATTGCCGCAAGTGCCTGCAAATCGTTGGCCCGGATTGTGAGGACGCGACCGTTGAAGTCTTGCCGCTGGACCTGGATCATTGTCAGGTAGCGGTTGAGCATCTCGGCCTCGGGCCCCGACAACTTCTCGAGACGGGTGAGGTCGATCGTGATCGCCTCACCTTCGCGACGAGTTGGTCGCTCGGTGAGGTCAATGACCGTCTCCGGCGGCGGAGTAAGTCCAAAGCTCGGGCCGACGTCGGCCGGGAGCAGCTGATCGACGGGCACGTTGTAAAAGCGGGCCAGTCGTTGGAGCCGAGGCACAGAAATCGCCCGCTCGCCTCGTTCGTAAGCACCCAATACTGATGCCTTGAACTCCTGGAGCGAGGCCGCCTCAACCTCCTGCAGCGAGAGCCGCTTCTGCCGACGGATCGCGCGTAGACGATCGCCCACGCGCTTGCTGTACTCCTGCGCCAAATTCGAATCTGTCATTCGCCTCAAACCCTTCCCCGCACGACTGGCCCCCACGTGAAGAGACCGCGTAGTTACGCACCGTGAAGATGGACCCTAGGTCATAAGGCCCATCGTGGCAATCTGCGGCTCGGCCGAACACCGCTCAGACAACACCGGAGCGCATCGCGGTGAGCAGCGTTGCCGCCGCGATCGCGGCCGTTTCAGCTCTCAGCACCGGTTCGGCCAGTTGTACCCGGGGCAATTCGATACTTCGTTCGTTCTCGTCCCAGCCGCCCTCGGGACCCACAATGATAAGACAGGTGTCTCGTCCGAGTGGGGCACCAGACCGATCCGCGAGGGCCGCACCGGGACGACAGATCACTTCGTCAAACGTCTGGAGGGTGCTGATTGTGGGGAGCCACGGGCGACGACACTGCATCACTGCCTCTCGTGCCACCTTCCGGAACTTCTCGGTGTTGCGCTCGGCTTTGGTGTCGTCCCACCGCACCACCGACCGCGCGGCGACAAACGGGATGATGAGGTCGACACCAAGTTCGGTGAGCTTCTGCACAACCAGCTCCGGTCGCCCGCCCTTGATCAGCGCAAACGCCACCCCTAACTCGGCGACCGGCGGCGCGACCACAAAGACCCGGCCCACGGGTTCGGGTTCCGCGGCCAACGTGCACGGCCGCCAATGGCCTGCTCCGTCGCCAACAGTCAGTGCATCGCCCGCTCGAAGGCGCAGCGCCCGCTCGAGATGGTGGCGGTCGTCGGGCGCCAGGTTGGGGTGCCACACGTCCTCAACCAGGACATGCGGACCATGCGATCCGTCAGGCGCCGGATCGCCTTGGTTCACGTGAAGGCCGACTTGATACGAGAGAACAGGCTCTGATCGGGTTCGGCGACCGCCTCACCTCGTGCGGCCGCAAGTTGGCGCAGTAGCTCTTCTTGCTCTTCATCAAGATCGTCAGGAACCTCGACCACGACGCCGACCCGCAGATCACCGCGACCCCGGCCGCGCACGTGGGGGATCCCTCGACCACGAAGCCGGAAGACGGTGCCAGATTCGGTGGCCCGTGGGATGACGAGATCCTCGACCCCGTCGAGCGTCTCGTATTCGATATGGGCGCCCAGGCTCGCCTGGGTGAACGGAATGTGCAGCTCGTGCACGAGGTCGGCGCCATCTCGACGAAAGACCGGGTGGGGTCGGACGCGGACGTGTACGTAGAGGTCGCCGTTGCTGCCGCCCCGAAGCCCCGCCGCACCGCGACCAGTGAGTCGCAGGGTGGAGCCATCGTCGACGCCAGCTGGCACTTCGACGCTGTAGGTGCGCTTCTCGATCGTGCGGCCTTGGCCTTCGCACATGCCGCATGGCGTTTCGATCTTCTCGCCGAGGCCACCACAACTCGGACACGCCGATGCGGTGACCATCTGGCCGAGTACGGACTGACGGACGCGGCGAACCTGGCCCGCTCCCGCGCACTCGTCGCACGTGACGGGACGGGTTCCGACCGCGGCGCCCGAACCATCACACGGCTCACAACGCACTGCCGTTCGAATCGCGACTTCGCGTTCGCCGCCGAAGACGACGTCGTTGAGTTCGAGATCGACGTGGGCTTCGAGGTCTTCGCCGCGCGGGGGGCCGCTGGGACCGCCGCGGCCGCCACCACCGCCGCCACCAAAGAACGCTTCGAAGATGTCGCCGAAGCCTCCGCCACCTGCGAAGTCAGCGCCCTGTGGTTGATCAGTGCCAAAACGGTCGAACCGGCTCCGGCGCTCGGGATCGGACAACACCTCGTAGGCCGCGCCGACCTCTTTGAACCGGGCCTCAGCGCTGCCATCGCCCGGATTCAGGTCGGGGTGATGGGCGCGCGCGAGCTTCTTATATGCCCGCTTGATCTCTTCTTCGGTCGCGCTGCGGTCAACACCCAGCGTCTCGTAATAGTCACTCATTTAGCCCTCGCTCAAGACGTTACCGAGCCGACGACTGACTACCGCGACCGCGGCGAGAGCCTGCGCGTAATTCATACGTGTGGGGCCCAGTACGCCGACCGTGCCGGCCAGTTCACCCTCGATTAAGTAGGGAGCGACCACCAGCGAACACTCGGCGAGCGGCTCGACGCCGGTCTCCCCGCCGATCGCAACGCGCATGCCACGGCCAAGCACATCGGAGATGAGAGTCACGACAACAATCTGCTGCTCGAGGATCGTGAGGATGTCGCGAACCTGATCGACCGCGTCGAACGCTGAGGCAACACGAGACGCACCACCGATGTACACCTCCGCCTCGCGACCAGCGGCGCTGAGCGCGGCGAGGGCGGCGTCGAGCAATGGATCCTGGTGCTCTTCAACCCCTTCGAGTTCCGCCAGTGTCTTCCCGTCGACGGCTACGGCCAGGCGCCGGCCGGCATCTTCGACGATCTCGGCCGTAAGTTCGACCGCCACCTCGACCGTTCGTTTCTCGATCACTCCGTTCGACATGACCGCAACAACCATTGCGATATGGGTGGAGAGATCAACGAGCTGGGTGGAGCGGATCGTGGCGGCGGTGCCCGACGGGCCGACAACTACCGCGGTGCAGTTGGTGAGATCAGTGAGCAGGTCAGAGGTTTGCGCCAAGGTTGACTCGAGAGCGCCAGAGGTGGCATCGAAGAAGTCCTTCACCCGTCCCCGGTCCGAGGCGATAAGCGCCGGCTCTAGAGAGCGCAGCTCATCGACAAAGAAGCGATAGCCCTTGTCGGTAGGGATTCGGCCGGCGCTGGTGTGGGGCTGCACCAGGAAGCCTTGTTCTTCCAGGGCTGCCATCTCGTTGCGAACCGTGGCCGACGACACCGAGATACCCGGGACGTCAGAAATCTTGCCGCTGCCTACCGGCTGGGCTGTGGCGATGTATTCCTGGACGACCGCCGACAATATGGCGGCTTTTCGATCGTCAAGCATGACGCTCAATCTAGCTGCAGCGCCGAGATGAAGGCCTCTTGCGGAATATCGACACGACCGATCGACTTCATCCGCTTCTTGCCTTCCTTCTGCTTCTTCAGAAGTTTGTTCTTTCGAGTGACGTCGCCGCCATAGAGCTTCTCGGTCACATCTTTACGGAACGCACGAACTGTCGAGCGGGCAATAATCTTGCCGCCGATGGCCGCCTGGATCGGCACCTCGAACTGTTGGCGCGGGATGAGCTCCTTGAGCTTGTCGGCCATCTTCTTGCCGTAGTCGTAGGCCTTGTCCTTGTGCACGATCGAGCTGAACGCGTCGACCGGATCACCATGGAGAAGGATGTCGACCCGAACGAGGTCGCCGATCGCATAGCCATCGGTCTCGTAGTCGAGGCTCGCGTAACCCTGTGTGCGGCTCTTCAACTGGTCGAAGAAATCCATGACGACCTCGGCCAGCGGCAGTCGATAATGCAGCTCGACGCGCTCGGGAGACAGATACTCCATCTTTCCCATTTCGCCCCGACGGGTTTGGCACAGATCCATGATCGTGCCCGTGTAATCCGTAGGTGTCAGCACCGTGGCCCGCAGATACGGCTCGGCGATTGACTCAATCTCACCGGCGAGCGGAAGGTCCGATGGGTTGGACACCACCATTTCGGTGCCATCGGTTTTGGTGATGCGGTACGCGACCGACGGCGCGGTGGAGATCAGCGAGAGGCCAAACTCCCGCTCGAGGCGTTCACGCACAATCTCCATGTGGAGAAGGCCAAGGAATCCGCAGCGGAAGCCGAAGCCAAGGGCGCCGGAAGTTTCCGGCTCGAAGGTGAAACTTGAATCGTTGAGGCGCAGCTTCTCAAGCGCCTCGCGTAGCTCGGTGAACTCGTCACCATCGATTGGATAGAGACCCGAGAACACCATCGGCTTTGGTTCGGCATAACCGGCGAGGGCGACGGTGGAGCCGTTACGAGCGGTGGTGACGGTTTCACCCGAACGGGCCTCACCTACGTCCTTTATACCTGCGATCAGATAGCCGGTCTCGCCTGGTCCGAGTCGATCGACGGGAGAGTTGTCGGGGCTCCGCACCCCGATCTCATCTACGTCGTGAGTGGTGCCCGCGTGAATGAAGTGGAGCTTGTCTTTGCTCGTCAGCGCGCCATTCACGACGCGGATCGACGACACCACGCCGCGGTACTGGTCGAAGTGTGAGTCGAAGATGAGGGCTTGAAGCGGCTTGTCGGCGTCCCCAACGGGGGCCGGCGTCGTGGCCAGCACAGCATCGAGGAGTTCGGCCACACCCTCGCCCGTCTTGGCCGAGATACGAAGAATCTCGCGGGCCGGGATGCCGAGCACCTGCTCGATTTCGGCCGCGTACTTGTCGGGCTCGGCGGCGGGAAGGTCGATCTTGTTGAGGCAGGCGACAATCGCGAGGTCGTTTTCCATCGCCAGATAACAATTGGCGAGGGTCTGAGCCTCGATGCCCTGAGAGGCGTCGACCACAAGGATCACGCTCTCGCAGGCGGCGAGCGAACGGCTCACCTCGTAGCCGAAGTCGACGTGACCCGGCGTGTCGATCAGATTGACCACGTGGTTGTCCCACTCCAACCGAACCGACTGCAACTTGATCGTGATGCCACGTTCTCGTTCGAGATCCATGGAGTCGAGATACTGGGCGCGCATGTCGCGAGCATCGACCGCGCCGGTGAGTTCCAGCATGCGGTCGGCAAGGGTCGACTTGCCGTGGTCGATGTGAGCGATGATCGACGTATTACGAATGCGCGAAAGTTCCATGGGGTCTTCTGTGGAGGGGCATCCCGGACGATACCGACCGATGGGTGCGATCCCGTGCCATCACCGGATACGCTTTACCTCGTTCTTTCGTGCCGAACCCTCGGCAAATATCAGTAGGTACTCGTGGCAAACATCAAGTCGCAGATCAAGCGCAATCGGCAGACCGAAAAGCGCAACGCTCGCAACCGTAAGGTCCGCTCCGAGCTGCACACTCGCACCAAGAGCGCGCTCAGCGCGGTCGAGGAAGGCGAGAACGCAGACGAGGCCGTCCATGCCGCGATCAAGCGCATCGACAAGGCCGCCCAAAAGGGCATCTTGCACAAGAACACGGCCGCTCGTCGCAAGAGCCGCCTCGCTCGCAAGCTCAACAAAGCGAGCTAGTGCACGCAGCGCCACAAGCGCTGCACCCAGAACATT
>JBLIOE010000074.1:0-7816 GCA_047639555.1 Candidatus Aldehydirespiratoraceae bacterium | reverse complement strand
CAACAACGATCGCCGCGACCACGGCTCCGCCAATGACTGCGCTACCGCCGACCGCGCCGCCAATCACCACTGCGGCGCCGACAGCCACAGCCCCGCCGACAACGACCGCCCCGCCGACAACGACCGCGGACTATCCGGTCGTTGTACCAACCACAACAGTGTCGGAGTATCCGACGGCCGGCGGTTAGCTGCCCCACGCCGGCTGACTTCTTCGCCCGCCAAGTAGGCGGCCTAGCTTCGATGGGTGCGGCTGCTGACGGATACCACTCCTCTGCGGGAGAGCCGACAGTTTCGCCTGCTGTTCATCGGCCGAACAATCTCGGTGACAGGTTCGCAGTTCACCGTTGTCGCCGCGCCGGTGCAGGTGTTCGCGATCACCGACTCGACGTTGATGGTCGGCCTGCTCGGGCTCGCCCAGTTGCCGGTGTTGCTCTTCGCGTCGTTCCTCGGCGGAAGTCTGGCCGACGCCTTTGATCGTCGGAAGATCCTGATCGTCACCCAGATCCTGCTCGCGCTGGCATCGGCCGGACTCGCCCTCAACGCCATGATGGCGGACCCGCGCCTGTCCGTCGTCTTCGTGCTCACGTCGGTGATCGCAGCGCTCTCCGGGATCGACAGCCCCACCCGTGCTGCGGTGGTGCCCACCCTCGTCCCGCCCGCTCAGTTGCCGGCGGCCGCGGCGTTGAATCAGCTGAGTTTCCAAATCGCTTCGGTGCTCGGCCCAGTGCTGGCCGGCCTCGTGATCACCGCCGATATCGCGGTCGCGTATTGGATCGACGTTGTCACCTTCAGTGCTGGCATCATCGCGCTGCTCCTGATGACCCCGCTGATTCCCGTCGGGGGAGGAACGCCGCCGGGATGGCGAACCGCCACCGCCGGCTGGAACTATTTGCGTTCCGTGCCCGCGGTCGAAGGCGCATTCGTGATTGACCTCAACGCCATGGTGTTCGGTATGCCGCGGGCGCTCTTTCCCGAAATGGCGCGCGATGTGTTCAACGCGCCTGAACTTGTCGGGCTGATGTATGCCGCTCCCGCTGCGGGCGCACTCATTGGTGCCGCAACATCAGGATGGATGAGCGGCCTTGACCGCCAGGGTCGGGGCGCGTTGTTTGCGGTCCTGCTGTGGGGCGCGTCGGTCGCGCTCTTCGGCTTCTCGCCCTGGTTCTGGGTTGCCCTCGTGTTGCTGGCAATCGCGGGCTGGGCCGATGTCGTGTCGGCCGTCATGCGCAACACCATCATTCAGTTGAGTGTGCCCGACGAGTTACGCGGCCGCTTGAGCGCGCTCCACATCGCGAATGTCACTGGTGGGCCGCGGCTAGGCGACGCCGAGTCCGGAGCGGTCGCGGCGGCCACGAACGTGCAGGTCTCCGCGTGGAGTGGAGGACTGGTTTGCATCGTTGGCGCAGGCCTGGTCGCTCGGGCCTATCCGGCCTTGCGGTCGTGGCGCTTGTCCGACCACGATCAATCGTCGTAGCCAAACGCGTGAGGCGTAGAGAGCGGGTACGGAGAATCGAACTCCGGTCAACAGGTTGGAAACCTGTGGCTCTACCATTGAGCTACACCCGCGGTGAGCAAAGGTTAGCGGTCGAGATCGTCGACGCGGACGACATGGCCTCCGAAGTGAGGACTGAGTTGCCGAGGCGCGCCGTTAAGCTTTGCGGCGATGAGTTCCAGCAACGTTTCCAGCACGGTCGAGCTACTTGACGACAACAAAGTCAAGCTCTCGGTCGAGGTCGATGAGACCGCATTCGACTCCGCCCTCAACGATGCGTTCAAGCGCATCGCTAAGGAAGTCCGCATGCCCGGCTTCCGGCCTGGCAAGGCGCCCCGCAAGCTGCTTGAAGCGCAGTTCGGCCACGGCGTGGGCCGCGAGGAAGCCCTCCGAGAGGCGCTTCCCGATTACTACGCCGAGGCAGTCGTTGCCCACGACGTCGACGTCATCGCTCCTCCGGAGATCGACATCACCGGCGGCCAAGAAGAAGGCCAGGTCACGTTCGACGCGGTAGTCGAGATTCGCCCGGTCGTTGAAGTTGGCGGATACGACGGTCTGCGGGTCACGATTCCCAGCCCGGTTCCCAGCGACGAAGAGATCGACGAGCAGATCGATCGCATGCGTCAGCAATACGCCGAGTTCGTCACCGTCGAGCGGGCCGCCGCCGACGGCGACCACGTGACGATTGACATCTCCGGCACCCACGATGGCGAAGAAGTCCCCGGCCTCACCGCCTCCGACTACGACTACGAAGTCGGCACCGGTGCCGTTGTCGCTGAGATCGACGACAACCTTCGCGGTGCATCCGCCGGTGACGAACGAAAGTTCGATGCCGAGCACCCCGACCCCGACGAAGAAGCGCCGCTCTCGTTCACCCTCAACGTCAAGGAAGTGAAGGAAGCTGTGCTTCCCGAACTCAACGACGAATGGGCCGCCGAGACCAGCGAGTTCGAAACGGTCGCCGAGCTTCGCGCCGACCTCGTCGCTCGTATGGGAGCGATGCGAATCGCTCAGTCCCGCATGGCGCTCCAGCAGAACACCGCTGAGGCCCTGGCCGAGCTCGTCACCGCCGAGATTCCCGAAGCGATGATCGAGGGCGAAGTCGACGCTCGTTTGTCCGACATGGTGCAGCGGCTTCAGCAGCAGGGCATCGACCCGGGCCAGTACCTCGCCCAGATGGGTCAAACTGCTGAACAGTTACGGGCCGAGTTCCGCGAGCCGGCGGAGTCGGCCGTGAAGGTCGATCTGGCGCTGCGCACCGTCGCCGAGACCGAAGGTCTTTACCCCGACGACGACAAGCTGACTGAAGCCATCGACGAGATGGCCGGGCAGTCCGGCCAAGACGGCGCGGAGCTCAAAGAGCGACTTGCGACTGTTGGCCAGTTGAGCTCCCTACGCGCTGACCTGGGCAAACGCAGTGCTTTGGAGTGGCTCACCGAAAACGTCGAGCTGATCGACGAAGATGGTTCCCCCGTGGATCGAGCATTGCTCGAGTTCTCGGAGGAAGAAGCCGAAGAAGAGCCTGTTGTAGAAGAGCCTGTTGTAGAAGACAGCGTTGCCGAGATCGAAGAGGCAGAGGGAGACACCGAGTGAGCATCCATACCAATATGAGTATCCCGCCGCAGAACTATCTAGTCCCCACGGTGGTCGAGCAGACCAGCCGCGGCGAGCGGGGTTACGACCTCTACTCGAAGCTGCTCAAGGAAAACATCATCTTCATCGGTACGCCGATTGATGACACGATCGCCAACCTGATCTGCGCCCAGTTGCTGCACCTTGAGTCGGAGAATCCCGACAAGGACATCAACCTCTACATCAACTCTCCGGGCGGCGACATCAACGCGCTGTTCGCGATCTACGACACGATGTCTTATATCAAGCCCGACATCACCACGATCTGCTTCGGCCAGGCGGCGTCTGCCGCTGCCGTGTTGCTCGCTGCGGGAGCCCCGGGCAAGCGCATGGCGCTTCCTCACGCCCGCATCCTCATCCACCAGCCCTACGCCGGTGCTCAGGGACAAGCGAGCGACATCGAGCTCATTGCCAAGGAAATCGCTCGCATGAAGCTGTCGCTCGAAGAGGTGCTTTCGCACCACACCGGCCAGACGGCCGAGAAGATTTCGACCGACACCGACCGCGACTTCGTAATGTCAGCGTATGAAGCCAAGGAATACGGCATCATCGATGAAGTGATCGAGACGCGCAATGCTGTCGACAACAGCGGCCCGATCTCGGCGATCGGCTAAGAGAGCACCGACGAGGGAACAAGGGGAACCTGCGTGGCCAAGTTTGGTGAAGGTGGAGAGCTTCTGAAGTGCTCGTTCTGCGGCAAGTCGCAGAAGCAGGTCAAGAAGCTGATTGCTGGTCCGGGTGTTTACATCTGTGACGAGTGCATTGATCTCTGTAACGAGATCATCGAAGAAGAGCTCGCGGAGACCTCTGAGGTCAGCCTCGGCGAGCTCCCGTCGCCACGCGAGATCTACCAGTTCCTGAACGACTACATCGTTGGTCAAGACACCGCGAAGCGGATCTTGGCCGTTGCCGTCTACAACCACTACAAGCGCGTGCAGCTCAGCTCCGGCCTTGAGAGCGACGTCGAACTCTCCAAGTCCAACATCTTGCTGATCGGCCCCACCGGCTGTGGTAAGACCTTGATGGCGCAGACTTTGGCCCGCATGCTCAACGTGCCGTTCGCGATCGCGGATGCCACCGCTCTCACCGAAGCGGGTTATGTCGGCGAGGATGTCGAAAACATCCTTCTGAAGCTGATCCAGGCGGCCGACTACGACGTCAAGAAGGCCGAGACTGGCATCATCTACATCGATGAGATCGACAAGGTCGCCCGCAAGAGCGAGAACCCTTCGATCACCCGAGATGTCTCCGGCGAAGGCGTGCAGCAAGCACTGCTGAAGATCCTCGAAGGCACTACTGCGGCCGTGCCGCCGCAGGGTGGTCGCAAGCATCCGCACCAAGAATTCATCCAGATCGACACCACCAACGTGTTGTTCATCTGCGGCGGTGCGTTCGCCGGCATCGAGAAGATCGTCGAACGGCGCATCGGCGCGAAGGGCGTTGGCTTTGGGGCCGACGTTCGCAAATCCGAAGAGAAAGACCTTGGCGCGCTGTTCACCGCGGTGCTCCCGGAAGACCTCACCAAGTTCGGTCTGATCCCCGAATTCATCGGCCGTATGCCGGTGGTCGGTGCGGTCACCCATCTCGAAGCCGATGCGTTGGTTGAAATTCTCACCGAGCCTCGTAACGCGCTGGTGAAGCAATACCAAAAGATCTTCGAGTTCGAGAATGTCGAACTCGAGTTCACCGAAGACGCACTCCAGGCCATTGCCGAGGAAGCCATCAAACGAGCCACTGGTGCTCGCGGCCTCCGGGCGATCCTCGAAGAGTCGCTTCTTGACATCATGTACGACCTTCCCGGTCGCGACGATGTCGTAAAGGTGATCGTCGACCGCGCGACCGTGATCGACAAGGCCGAGCCCACGCTGATCACCACCGAAGAGGACCGCGCCGCCAGTTAACGGCAACGCCTTCGGCGTTGCTTGGAGTTCTGCTGCGCAGAATTCCCCGGCAACGCTCCCCGGCAACGCTCCCCGGCTTACGGTTCGGGCAGACTGTGCTCGTGGACTCACTTGAAGCTCTCGATCATCTCGACTCGTTGATCAACTATGAGGTCATGCCGCGCGCCGGGGCGATCGAAGGGTTGAGTCTCGAGCCGATGTACGCGTTCATGAGCGCGCTGGGCGACCCTCATCTGGCCTATCCGGTAATTCACCTCACCGGCACCAACGGCAAAGGGTCCACGGCTCGAATGCTCGAGTCGATCTTCACCGCGATGGGGCTTCGGGCCGGCCTCTACACAAGTCCGCACCTCCACGAAGTGCGCGAGCGTATTCGGGTCGGTGGTGAGGCAATCTCCGAAGAGGAATTCGGCATCGCAATCGCCGACGTCGTGCGGGTGGAAGAAGTTCAGGGCCTTGGCCCACGGACATGGTTCGACACCGTCACCTCGGCCGCTCTTTTGTACTTCGGTAACGAGGCCGTCGACGTCGCAATCATCGAGGTCGGCATGCTGGGGCGCTTCGACTCCACGAATGTGGTGAAGGCCGATGTCGCGGTCATCACGAATGTCGGACTCGACCACACCGACGGATCTGACGGCTGGCGCGTTCGTGTGGCCGAAGAGAAGGTTGGCATCGTCGAACCAGATCGACCGGTGATTGTGGGGGAGTGCGACGACGAGCTGCTTCGCATCGTCGCTTCGGCCCAACCGTCGTCGGTGTCCGCTCTCGGCCGAGAGATCGAAGTGGTGCAGAACCAGTTGGCGGTTGGCGGTCGACTCGTCGACATTCGCACGCCGAGGGCGCTTCACGAGGAACTGTTCATCCGGCTACACGGCGAACACCAGGCCAACAACGCTTCGCTGGCGATTGCCGCGGCCGAAGAGTTCTTCGATACCGCGCTCACGGAAGAAGTTGTCACCGAGGCGTTCAATGAGATTGAAAACCTGGGCCGCCTTCAGGTTGTGCACCAATCGCCCCTCGTGATCGTTGATGCCGCCCACAACGTGCCCGGCGCCGAGGCGCTCTCTCAGGCGGTCGAGGAGGAGTTTGGCGGCGGTAGTCGTCGGTTCCTGGTGATTGGAATGCAAGACGGCCGTGACCCTGCGACGGTGCTGGAGGCGCTCGACGCCGCCTCGTACGAGCTCGTCATTGTCTGTACTGCTCCCACCGATCGAGGGATCGACGCAGGAGTATTGGCCGCTGCCGCCGCAACGGTGGGCGCCCGCGCTGACGTGGTGGTTGACCCGGAGGCGGCCATGGACCACGCCGTTTCTTTGGCGACCGCCGACGACCTCGTAGTGATCACCGGTTCCACCACGATCGTGGCCGCAGCACTGAGTATTGCCGACGAGTGGTGACCATCGGCAGGGTCCCATATGGGTAACGCGCTCTATACGTCTGCCAGAGGTCACGGTCAGAACCGGTTAGAAAGCCCGTTGATGAGGCCCCCGAACAGCCGTTTAGTAGGCCGTGGACGTTTTTAGGGCACTCATCGATCGCTTCCGGTACCGCGGCGATCGTGGAGCCAGCGGTGTCGAATACGGATTCATCATCAGCCTGCTTCTCATGGGTTCAGCCGCATCGTTTGAGATGATGGATACGCGGCTCGAGGACCACTGCTAGCAGACATCGGTCGAGTTGATCTCGACCACTTCGACGTGACCACCACTACGTGCGTCGATTGCGAAGCCCCGGCGACGACATCCACCAGCATGACCACAACGGTTCCGCCCACAACGACCGCGGCACCCACGACAACGTCCCCGACCACTACGACAACCACAACCACCACAACGACTGCGCCGCCGACTACAACGACGGCCGCACCCAAGAACCCCGTCGCTTCGGTGTCGTTTGGTAACCGGTCGAGCGAGAGTCACAAGGGCTGGAAGGCGAAGGTGAAGATCACGATCCAAGGCGAAGACAAGGAGCGGCTTCGCGGCGCCACGGTCACCGTCGCGATGACTAGGGCGAAGGGTGAGTCCAAGACGTGGACCTACAAGATCCGCAACAAATCGGGGAAAGAGACCCTCTCCTGGTCGGGGCTCGATCGCCGTGACTTCGCCGTCAAGTTGACCGTCGACTCCGTTGTGTACGAGGGCGAGAAATACGAGCCCGAGACCAACAGCTACCCGATCAAGACTTAGCGGCCCAATCCATTGGGTTGGTGTCCCGGCGGGCCATCGGGCCCCGACGAACTAGTTCCAGGGTCCCGGTTTTCTCGAAGGTGGACGTCGATCTGAATCCAGTGACCTATGTATGGTCGGTGCCGATTGTGTCGACAGAGTGAATGTGAGTCACTTCACCTTGTTCCTCGACCGACTTCGCTCTCGCGGCGACCGTGGCGTCAGCAGTGTCGAATTCGGATTGATTCTCAGCCTTCTGGTTGTTGGCTCCTCTGCCTCCATTGAAATGATGGATGAGCGCATCGGAGAGCACTACGAGGAAACGTCGCAGCAGATCGGCACGTCTGATCTCCGCTACTTCAATGTGACAACTACGGCATGTCTCGACAGCTGTGCGACGACGACCACGACGACGGCGGCGGCGCCGACCACGACGGCCGCGCCGACCACCACCACCACGGGCACCACCACCACGAGCACCACCACCACGACGACTACGACGACAACGTTGCCCCCGACTACGACGTCGACCACCACGACCACCACGACCACGCTGCCTCCAACCACGACGACGCAGGCGCCCACTGACCCCAGTGCGAACCTGAGCTTCCAGGAGCAGTCCT
>JBLIOE010000073.1:0-8091 GCA_047639555.1 Candidatus Aldehydirespiratoraceae bacterium | reverse complement strand
AACTCTGGCCCCGACTCTTTGCCGTGTTGGTCGAACGACGGAAACCATGTGGCCGTCGACTGTGTGACAGAGGAGCTCGTGCACGCCGACGGCAAACGCTGGGTGCCGGCTGGCGAACCACGCGAGAGATCGAGATCGATCGACAATCCATCGAGCCAGACGACCTACCGGTCTCGCCGATCGGAGAAGTCGAGTGCCAGGATCTCGAAGCGGTCTTCTGGTCATCATCAATACCAAACCTCACGGCCCCAGACTTAGATCGTTTGGTCGCAGCCGCGTCCGGTCTCGATGCCGAAACGCGGACACTCGTCGACCGCTTCATTTCGGCCGCCGCAACCGCGCCGAGCCCCGACGAGTTCGAAGCAACAGTGCAACCCCTCGATTCGGCCACGGCAGAAGCCTGCGGACTGCCCATCGTGGGCGACTTGGGATCGATCGCCGCCATACTCGATGAGCTTCGCTGCTGGCGAGCGACCGGGAGCACATACCCGGCGTATGACCGAACGGGCTGCGCAGACGACTAGCTGACGTCGCCGTCTAACTCGGAACGTATGCCAAGCATCTCGCCGGGCAGCGACCAGTCACCAAAGACCACACCGGCGCGATCGCGACCCTGAGAATCTCGCTCACCGCCAGTGATATGTGCTCGCCCGATCGCTCGGCGGCGATACGCAGTGAGGATCTCCTGCCCATCCCCATCGACCGCCCGTACGACACCAATTCCTTCGTGCATCAACCGCTCAACAAGCTCATCGACCACACCCGGGCCCAGCGCACAATCATGCAAGACCCTGATCTCGATTGGCGATGCGTCAAGGTCACGGCGCCGCTCGGGGTCGAGCGGAGCGCCACTAAGCACGCAGACGTCCGCTCGGCCAAGGCCGTCCAGGCCCGACACAACAACCCCATCGGCGATATCAACGACCGCTATCGGTACGCGATGATCCGATCTCCCTACCGCCCGAAAGGTTCGCTCAGGTATCAACGATTCGATCAGCTCCGTCCGCTCCCGCTTCGCATCCTTCGCCGCCGACGAATCGAAGAAGCGACGGCCCTGGTGCCAGACGTCGACGGACCGATCGAGCACAAAAAGTCCACCCGCGTTGTGAAGTCGATACCCGTACTCGGTGTCTTCGATTCCGCGAACTCCGAGCGCCCGAAGGCCGCCGATCGACTCGTGCAGCGCCCGCGGTACACACATCAGAGCGCCGATCATGATGCGGAACAGATCTGAACAATCGGTCGTCAGGTCATACGTCCGGCGAAAGGTCTTCTCCCGCCACACTTGATCATCTGAGCCAACCTTCGCCAACAACAGCGGAACTGACTGCGACTCAATCGCGTCAACCAAAGCGTCGACACCCACGTCGTCCAAGTCGAAGAAATTGATCGTTCCAGTGACGACCGATGCCGGTGATGCCTCGTACCAACGCAGCAGTCGCCCGACCGCGTCCGGACCCAAGAGGAGGTCAGCATCAAGAAACAGCAGCACATCGCCAGTGGCGATAGCAGCACCCGCGTTCCGGGCGCGGCCAGCCCCAAATGAGCCATCGGACTCCTGGCGCAAACAGGTGACACCGTTGGGAACGGTGATCGGCGGTGTCGAGCCGTCATCGACGACAACAACCTGTATGTGCTCGGCCCGGTATCGCTGAGCAGCGATCGAAGCAAGCAGTCGGTCAAGCGAGTCCTGGCAATCATGGGCCGGAATGACAATCGAGACCGATGTTGTTGCCGCGGCGTCCGCTACATCGAGCAGCTGCCACGCATTGGAACGATCTGCGGAGTTCACAACCATGGCGCTGCTACTTCACTCGGCACTCGAACACCGCAGAATTCGAGCGCGAGTCCGGCGCGCTGATCAATCGCTCCCTCGAGAAAATAATTGTCGTCGGCGGTCCACGTGTGGGTGTGGCCGACGGCTCCTGCTCTCATCATGACAAACCCAAATCCCGACGTGCGATATGTCGATCCACCGGCTGCCCGTACGTCTTCGATGAGCATCGAATCGACTCGGCGCCGAGACCGGCGCCAGCCTCCAAGTTCCCGTAGGTCGGAACGTGCGATCGACAGCGTTGCTCCACAGATCGTCGGCGAAAACGATTCTGTCGATGTCTTCAGACGGCGAACCGTTCGGTTCGGCCCCGCGAGGTACGCGAACTCCGCGGATTTGCCGACCAATGTTGCTCCGCTGTACTCCTTCGCCCGCACGAGATCGTGTAAATGACCGGTGTCGTAGAAATCGTCGTCATCCCATTTGACGATGAGATCACCGCTCGCTTCCCGGGCTGCCGCATTCAGCGCATCACCCAGGGTCCAACGTTCATCGATCGGAAGCACGGTGAGCCGATCGCCGAGATGATCGCGCAGAATGCTGGCGGACGAATCGTCGAAGGCCGGACCATGAAGGGCCGCAATCACCTCAAAGTCCTCGTGTGACTGGACCGCGAGCTGCCGCGCCCAGTGCTCAACCATGTCGGGGCGATTCGTCGCGACGGTGACTGACACCGACATCGGAGGCAGACCGGGACGCCCGGCCCCCCGGAGCAGCGAATCAAATCGAGCCCGACGACCGAACATGCTGTGGGCAATCCCGCGTTGGCGATGGCTTGCCTGTTCGCGAGCGAGCTCAACCGTAAGCTCGGTCGCGCTGACCGCCGACCACTCATCAAGAAGTTCGGCCGGGACAAGACTTGTGTAGCCACGCCGATCGATCACAACAACTGGAAGGCCGGCAGCACAGAGCAGAGTGAGCGCGGTCGCTCGATCAAGACTGGCCTCTTCGCCCGAGTCGATCACCGCGATGTAGTCACGGGCGGCCAGCGCAAACTCATGGGCGTCGGATTGTGCGCTCGGAAAGTTGGAGATCGACCGGCGTTGCGCTTCGCGGCCCGGTGGCATCGGAACAACTGAACGCTCGTCCAGAGTCAGAAACGTTCCCTTGTGTTCGCGCACAAAGCCGCGAGGCGTCAGCCCCATCGGAAGTGGCGGTACAACGGCATCGATCGTGACCACCGCGGCATCCGGCCACTGGGATGCTTCCTCGGTGACCGTCGACTCTCGACCCGAATCGGTCAAGAACAGGTCGAGGTTCGCAAGGCCTGGGAGTTCGTCGAGCGAGGGAAGGTCAAGGCCTCCGCGCCAAGCCGCCGTGTCAATGTCGGTTGCGAATACGGCACGAAGTCCGAGCGTGACCTCGGTCGGCCTCGCCGCTCCCTTTTTCGTCCCGACTTTTCCACCCGTTGCGACGGGTGCCGGGCCGCCCGCCTTCGAGACCGTGGAGACCAACCAGCTGCGCGTCGACTTCGGAAGCCGGTTGACCACCAAACCTGCTCCGGGAACCCCGGCAAGTCGGCGGGAACTCGCGATGGCGACTCGGCGCGGCGCCGTGCGAATCCGCTGTGAGGCGCCGCGCTTCTTTCGAAGCGTCTTTCGCACGCGGTTTCGGACCCCACGCACCGCTCGACTTGGGAATTTTCCCGCCTTCACGATCGCGTGACCAAGCCGGAACGAGGCGCTCGTTTCGAGCGCAAGAACATCCTTTTTGAGCTTGACGACCTCGCCCTCGAGAGCGACCGACAGCACCCGTGCTGCTTTGCGCTCGACTTCGCGTTCGGCCTGCGCCTTTTCCCGCTTGGCGAATGAAGCGGCCGCTTCCTCCGCCTCGGAGCGACTCTTCGCGAGCGCGGCCTCTGCGTCGGCCTGGCTCCGGGCGAGCGCGGCCTCTGCGTCGGCCTGGCTCCGGGCGAGCGCAGCTTTTGTCTTTCGGAGCTCGCCGCGCTCGGAGTCGAGTTCATTGGTGAGGGATCGGGACCGTCGATCCAGCCGGAGCACGTATTCGTTGAGAATCGAGAACTCGGCCCGAAGCGATCGGACGTCGGCAAACGCCGTGTCAGCGTCGCGTCGAGCGACGATTGCAGGCTCCGTTGACGGTTCGTCGACAACACTTTCGAGACGTTCGGGAACCGCCTTGTCTGCGCCTGTCTCTCGCCAGTCCGGGTAGAGCTCGTCCATCAGGGACCCACAGACTTCGTCGAATACCTCGTGCTCAGCGGCACCCCAATTTGATGGTTCCCACCGGTGGGCGACTTGATTCGCCTGCGACTCGTCAACATGTCCCGCACCTCGCTGGTTCAGCCGCGGGACGACCCAATCTGCGGGGGCCGCACCGAGAAAGTCCGAAACTTCGCCGATCTGAGCTGAAAGGTCCTCAAGCCGAAGCATACGGTGCCGGTCAGCGTCGAGTACCGCCAGGTCCTCGCGAATGATCTCGTTCGTTCGCGCCCACAACCAACACACGCGATGAAATGGCGACCAGGCGCTCCATTCCGATTCCGGAACCTCTCCAAGGCGATCACCACGGAGTCGAAATCGCTCCCAGACGGTGTCGGCAGCATGGTCGAACCAGCCTCGCTGAAACCCCGAGCTGACTACTTCGCGACCATCTCGCACTAGCCAAACAAACTGGCTTGACGGAAAAACGTCGGCGATCACCGGGACACCGAGCGAAAGGCGGTTCGCCGACTCGCCGTACCGGCGTCCCTCGACCTCGGCGGGGCGCGATTCCCGCAGCATCTCGGCGTAGTCGTCGGTCGCGAGCTCGCCGTAGCGCCAAAGCGCGGTTTCTTCTACGAGTCTCGGCACTGGTTCGTGTGTACAGACCAAACCGGGGCTCTGAGAGAGCACATTGGCGATCGTTCGGCTTCCCGCGCGGCCGGTGCTAAGAACAAAGAACACCGATCTATGCTACCTCTTCGCCATCGAGCCGCCCGTGCCCTTCGCAATCCAACGCAGTCCTGAGCCAACATGAGCAACGCCACCCACGAGGCCAATGACGAGCTCTTCTCCGCTTCGCGAGTGGAGCCACTCGGCACATATCTTCGGTCGCTTTGGGACCGCCGCGACTACATCATCCAGGTGCCGCTCAACGAGCTGCGGGTGCAACAGGCGAACACGTTGCTCGGCAACGTGTGGCTTCTTCTCAACCCGGTTCTTCAGGTTGGTGTCTACTTCCTGGTCTTCGGTCTCATCGTCGACGTTCGCCGAGGCATCGACGACTACATCGTCTTCTTGACTATTGGCGTCTTTGTCTTCTTCTTTAGCCAGCGAGTGATCACCAACTGCGCGAGCTCGATCCAAACCAGCATCGGTTTGATTCGGGCAATGCGTTTCCCTCGCGCGGTGCTGCCGCTCGGAAACGTGGTCTTCGCAGTTCTTGCGTTCGTCCCGACCTTCTTCGTCATGATCTTGGTCACCGTCGGCTACGGCAACCTTCCCACCTGGCGATGGCTCGCCGTCGTCCCAATCTTTATTTTGCAAATCTCGTTCAGCGCCGGGGCGGGGTTCTTTGTGGCCCGTCTCAACCACCTCTACGCCGATCTTGAAAATACACTGCCTTTCATATTCCGCCTGCTCTTTTACATGTCCGGCGTGCTGTACGCGGTCGACCGGTTCATCGAGAACGAAAGTCTCCGGCAGCTCTTTGCCATCAACCCGATGTACGACTTCCTAAGCCTCTGGCGTTGGGCCCTACTCGATTTGGAAGTCATGGGTGTGGTGTGGTTCGCCTCGGTTCTCTGGGCGTTTGTGGCTCTGATCTTCGGCTTCTTGTTCTTTCGCGCCGGCGAAGGCAGCTACGGACGGGGTAGCTGATGGGTATCGCACTCGACTGCCGCGACGTACACGTCGAATATCTCGTCCGCGGTCATCGACGCGGCATCCGCGACACCCTTCGAGGCGCCGCACAAAAAGGCCGTCTCATTCACGCGGTTCGCGGCGTCAGCCTCCAGGTCAAACAAGGCGAGTCTGTCGGCATCATCGGGCCGAACGGTTCGGGGAAATCCACACTTCTTCGCACGATGGCCGGACTTCTTCCCACGACTCGCGGCGAAGTCTTGGTTCACTCCATGCCGGCGCTGCTCGGTGTTAACGCGGTGCTCCGGCCCCGGATGACCGGACGTCGCAACATCATGATCGGGTTACTCGCCCAAGGGGTCTCGCTGGCCGACGCCGCCGAAAAGGCGCCAGCGATTATCGATTTCGCGGAGTTGGACGAGTTCATTGATCTCCCCATGGAGACCTACTCCTCCGGTATGCGGGCCCGTCTTCACTTCGCGATCGCGACGGCCGTCACGCCCGATATTCTGCTGATCGATGAAGCACTCGCCGTGGGTGATCGTTGGTTCCGAGAACGCAGCGCGCAACGCCTCGACAGCCATCGAGAGGGCGCGGGCACCATCGTGCTCGTCAGCCACAACCTCTCGGAGATTCGCCGTTCGTGCGAGAAAGTTGTTTGGCTCGAAAAGGGCGTCATCGTCCAGCACGGGCCGGTCGAAGAAGTGTTGACCGCCTACGAATCTGCTTGAGCGTCGCCTCGTGGCGGTTTCAGGTGATCGAAATGGCCAGCCGCGATGTCCTCGGCCATGAGCCGAGCAACGGCATATTCACGGTGCCGTCCGAGATATTCGTCGACCTCGGGAGCGAACACTTCCGGGGGACCTGGCGTCAGCGTCACTTCGCCAAAGACGACCCCGCGATCTGAATCGTAGAAGTCCAACCGAATGAACGGTTGGCGAAGCGCTTTCCCGAGTCGCTCCGCCTCCGCGATGATTTCCTCTGCGTGCGGCGGGCGCTCCAGTTCTGGGTGGCAGCGATCTGCGTACTTGACCGGCCCGACGTCTTCCCAGTCGCGGTTCCAAAACTTGAACTTCCATTGACTCCGGTCCTGCGACTGGGACATATCGCGCTGCATGATCAGCTCGGCCCGGTCATAGAAGCAGTACACCTTGAAATCGTCGGTGATCGAGTTCGAGTCGCCGGGCTTGCAGAGCAACTCCTCAACCATCACCGACTTTGAGATCCGGCCGTTGTCGGCGTGATCAGAGTATTCGGCCCGAACGTCTTCCCAGGTCATCACCCGGCCCAGCAGACGGTCTATATAGGTCCCGTCGTCTTGTCGGTCCAACCCCATGATTCCGCGGTTGTTCGATCCGGAATCAGGTTTGAGAAGAAATCGGCTCGGAAGGTCGGCCAGGTCGATCTCGTCGAGGGAGGCGTAACGGGCAATCGTTTCGGGATGCGAGATTCCGTGGGCGGCCGCGAAGCGATAACCCCCCTGTTTCGAATTGACGTCCCAGTAGGGATGCCGCGCGCCGAGCGCACGGAGAAGGCCCATTCGGCGCTTCGTTTCGTGCAGCGCGTTCATGTATGAGGCTCTGCGGTCGGTAAAGCGGGCAAAGACGTTCTCGAGGTCCTTGATGTTTCCAACACCGAGCGGATCATCGAGGTCACGCGCCCCTTCAAGGCCGCGCTCCAGAGCATCCGGTTCGAGTCGAACCATCGGATCTTCTGCCCAGCGTTCAATCGTCGGCCGAATCGCTCGAGCGAATCTGACCTTCAAACCAGTCGTCCGGCGTATGTGGTGTTCGTGCCCGATCACTCCAGCCTCCTTCGGCGACGGGACGCTACCATGCGTCTCGCGACACTCACGGGGCACCGGTGCGTCGCAACACCAGCCTCCGAGCAAGGATCGAAGTTGTCCACACATCTTGTCATTGTTGGACTTGGCTACGTCGGCCTTCCGCTCGCCCAGGAGGCGGTCGCGTCCGGACTCAAGGTCACCGGGTTCGATGTTTCTGTCCCTGCAGTCGATGGTCTCAATGCCGGACGTTCCCACGTTGACGACTTGAGCGAGGACGACATCGCCACGATGCTCGCGGGCGGCTTTCGCGCGACTACTGATCCAAGCTGCATCACGGATGCCGACGTCGTCGTCATCTGCGTGCCGACTCCACTTCGAGACGACACCACCCCAGACCTTCGTGCGGTCGAGGCATCGACCGCATCCATCGCCGCCAACATGACCACCGGCACGCTCGTTGTACTCGAATCGACGACCTACCCCGGCACCACCGACGACATCGTTCGCCCCATCCTCGAGGAAGGGAGCGGACTCACCGCTGGCGTCGATTTCTCGCTCGCGTACTCTCCCGAACGCATCGACCCCGGCAATCCACAGTACGGCCTGCGCAACACACCAAAGGTCGTCGGCGGTTTCACCGCCGCATGCACCAAGCGAGCGGTCGCGTTCTA
>JBLIOE010000072.1:0-8216 GCA_047639555.1 Candidatus Aldehydirespiratoraceae bacterium | reverse complement strand
TGTACTCCTCAAATCCATCGGCGATCAACGAGGAGACGTTTCCGATCGGCATGGGTTTTCACCACATGTGCACGACTCGTATGTCGGCCGACGCGTCCACCGGCGTGGTCAACACCGATTGCCGAATGCACGATGTCGACAATCTCTGGGTGGGCGGCAGCAGCGTGTTCTCGACCGGCGGCGTGGCGACTCCCACCTTCACACTCGTCGCCCTGGCCGTGCGGCTCGCCGAACACCTCGACGAAGTGCTCTCGTAGCGCCAAAGAAACACACCACTTGACGCCGAACAGACGTTCGTCCATTCTAGATCGATGTCCGAACAGACGTTCGATATCTCTCACAACCGCGCCTCGCAACGCAGTTTCGACGACCTCGGCACCGCGCTGCACGAAGTCACCTTCGTTGTCATCGACCTCGAGACCACCGGCGGTTCGGCCAACAGCTGTGCGATCACCGAAGTCGGCGCGGTAAAGCTGAAGGGTGGCGAGTGCCTCGGCACCTACCAAACCATGGTCGACCCGGGCTGTGCGATTCCGCCCGAGATCACAATGATCACAGGAATCACCGAGGCCATGGTGATGCGAGCGCCTCGTATGGAAGCGGTCATGCCGTCGCTCCTCGAGTTCATTGGCGACGGTGTCATCGTCGGCCACAACATTCGATTCGACATCAGCTTTCTCAACGCCGCCCTCGCCCAACAAGGCCGCGACGCCATGCACCATCGCTCGATCGACACTCTCGCCCTCGCCCGCCGCCTGCTGCGCGACGAGGTGCCCAACTGCAAGCTCGGCACTCTGGCCGACCGGCTTCGCCTCTCCCACACCCCAAGTCATCGGGCGCTCGACGATGCACTGGCCACTGGCGATCTTCTCCACTTCCTGATCGAACGGGCCGGGTCGCTCGGCGTCAGCGGGCTCGACGATCTCATCGCCTTGCCGAAAATCTCGGGCAGCGCCCAGGTACGCAAGCTGCCCCTCACCGATGGCCTCCCCCGCGAGCCCGGCGTCTACATGTTTGTCGACGGCCGCGGCGAGATTCTCTACGTCGGTAAAGCCGCCAACCTTCGTTCCCGGGTCCGCAGCTACTTCTCCACCGACGAGCGCCGCAAGATCGGCCAGCTGCTCCGAGAGACGAAACGTATCGATCACCACGTCTGCCGCAACGGGCTCGAAGCGGCCGTGCTCGAGCTCCGGCTGATCCACAAGCACCTCCCCCGGTTCAACAAACAAGGCACCCGCTCCAGCAAATATCCCTACGTGAAGCTCACCCTTGACGAGCGTTTTCCGCGGCTCTCCGTCGTCCGCGTCGTGAAAGACGATGGCGCGCTCTATCTCGGCCCGATCTCGTCGACCAAACGAGCCAAGCGGCTGATTGAAGCCATCGAAACCGCGGCCCCCATCCGCCGCTGCACCGCCCGGTCCTCTGGCTCGACCGCCAAACCCACGTGTGCCCCGGCGCAGATCGGTGTCGCCGCTTGCCCGTGTTCGGGCGCCACCCCGGAAGCCGACTATCGCGTCGTGGTCGACGATCTCATCGACACCCTCGCCCGCAACCCGGGTAGCTTGCTCGCCCCGCTCGACGCCCGTATCGAAATGCTCGCCGCGTCCGAACGTTACGAAGAGGCCGCCGATGTCCGCGACCGGGCCGAGGCGCTCGCCGGTGCCCTTCGTCGAGGGCGCCGCTTCGACCTCCTTCGTCGTGCCGGCCGCGTCCGCTTCTCAATCGGCGATGCATGGGCCGAGCTCGACCGTGGCCTCCTGGTGGGCTGTGGAGCCGCGGGCGAGACCGGATCACTGTGGGGCGACGACCTCGCGATCGGCGCACCCGCTCCCCTGCCCGACGGGCCCGGGCCGCTGCCTGTCCCCCGCCGCGACGAAGCCGACGAGCTACTCACGATCGTGGGCTGGCTTGAACGCAACGCCGATCGGGTCCGCATCGAATCCGTCACCGGTGTTCTTGTTGAGCCGCTCCCGGCGATTCCTTCCTACGCGCCGCAGACCAAGAGCAAGGCCAGCCGCACCACGGACCGAACCGGGGTCGGCGCATCGCCGCGCCGCCGTCGAGGCGGCGTGGGCACGCGCCGTTAGCTCGCGGCGATTGCAGCCAACTTCGCGGCTGCACCACCATCGTCGATGGCGGCGGCAGCAGCTTCGACGCCTCGGGCAAGATCATCGGCGAGCCCGGCCGCAACCAGTCCGGCTGCCGCGTTGAGCACGACGATGTCGCGCTTCGGGCCCGCTTCCCCGGCAAAGACACGATGGGCGATCACTGCGTTGGCCGCCGCGTCGCCGCCGATCAAATCGTCGGTTGTCGCGGGGGCGAACCCCAGTGCTTGCGGGTCGACGGTCATCTCGGCGATCTCGCCATTGTCGAGCGAGAGAATCTTCGAGGGGCCAGTAGTTGTCAGCTCATCGAGACCGCCATCGCCATGCACGATGAGCGTCCGAATCGAACCGGTGGCGGCGAACACGCCCAACATGCGCTCGGCCATCGCCCAGTCGGCCACGCCAATCACCTGGCGGGTCAGCTTGCCGGGGTGACTCAGCGGACCGAGAATATTGAACACGGTCGGGATGCCCAGCTCGGCTCGCACCGGACCAACGTGGCGCATCGCCGGGTGGAACGTGCGGGCAAACGCAAAACCGAGGCCGTGCTCGCGTACCTGAGCGGCGAGCACCTCCGGCGCGATGTCGATATCGATGCCCAGCAACTCCAGCAGGTCGAAGGCTCCCGAGGTGGAGGAAGCCTTGCGGTTGCCGTGTTTACAGACAACTGCCCCCGCGGCCGCGGCCACGAAGGAGGCCATAGTTGACACGTTCAGCGCATGACTCCGGCGATGGGCCGCGCCGCCAACCCCCACGATGTCGATCGTGCCGTCGGGGACATCGAGCGCCGTTGCGGCGCCGATCATCGCACCCTGCAGCCCGGTGAGTTCCTCGACGGTCTCGCCCTTCTGACGAAGGGCCACGATGAACGCCGCAATCTGTGCGTCGGTGGCTTCCCCCGCGAGGATCGTGCCCAACACCGCCCGGGCGACGTCGGCGGAGACATCATTTCCGTCGGCCAGGGCGCCGAGAATTCCGGCCCATCCGCCATGTGCGTCGAGCGTGCTCATCGAGATCTCCCCGTTGCCGTACCGGTCATCACGTGCGGACCGTAGCGCGCTGGTAGCGTCCGCCCGTGCTCGATTCCCTCAATCGCTCGGTCGTTTTCGCTGGTGCGATGATGACGCTGATCATCGCCGTGCCCGCCGCGTTGCTGTCGGGCCTGCTCTCGAACGATGGCGGCGGCACCGACCAATCGAACTGGGTCTACCTCGCCCTACTGGCGATCATCGTGGCCTACCTGCTCGGTGGCGCACTCGCCGGCCGAGCGATCCCGTCGGCCCCGTTCATCAACGGCGCGGCCGCAACCGTGCTCGCGTTCACCATTGTCCAAGGCATCGGCATCATCCTGCGCCTCAGCCGCGGCGACGGCGTGAACATCATCGCCCTGATCTTCAACGGACTACTCGCCGCCTCGTTCGGCACCGTCGGTGCCTGGCTCGGCCTCCGCTGGGCTTCCCGACAGGCTGCCGCCCGCGAGCGGTAGCGCCGTACACTGGCCCACGGTGGCGGGGAGCCGACTGGATGATCGCAGCTCACTTCGGTGGGTTGAGGAAAGTCGGGGCTCCGCAGGGAAGGGTGTTGGCTTGCGCCAGTCGAGGTGACTCGCAGGAAAGTGCCACAGAAATTAGACCGCCGGCAGGTTTCGCCACCAGCCGGTAAGGGTGAAACGGTGCGGTAAGAGCGCACCAGCATCCCGGGCGACCGGGGTGGCTAGGTAAACCCCACCCGGAGCAAGGCCGTACAGAGAGAGGGCGTCCCGTCCGTTGACACTCTCGGGTAGGCCGCATAGATGGATGATCATCCACGGAGACATTGGCTTCCACCCGATGACTCCCGGACAGAACCCCGCTTATAGGTCGACTCCCCGCCACCACTGCACAGAACGGGCCTAGCCGTCGACAAAGAGGGCGGGGTCAAGTTCGAGCCAGGGGGACTCTGACTCGTTGGCGAGCTCCCGGTTGGGCTGGAAGCCTTGGTTCCACCACTTGGCCTCATAGACGTTGCCGTTGAGCCACGTCTGATCACCTTCGAGGTACACGACGCCGCCGTCCCAATCCGGCACAACACCGGACGGCACAACAATCGGCTCGATCAAGTCTTCGGGGAGCACGGGCCCGACAATGCGCCATGGCGTATCCCACGCGTCAACGACCGCCGCTTCAGGATTGTCGCCCTCGCTCCACCATTTGGCTTCGTAGACATAGCCGTGCCACACGGTCTTATCGCCGCCTGAGAAGATTCGATCGGGTCGCCAGATCGAATACGGGCTGCGGTCGGGATCGTCTTCGAGCAGCTCAATCTTGGCCCAAGACACGTCGCCGCCCGCCGCGTCGACTACTCGACCGGGGATGCCGCTGAAGATTTGGGCGTAGGCCAACGGATCCTGGTCTTCGTGGCTGCAATGATTCGACGCCGATACGACGGGGTCGTTGTTGGGACCACATTCGCGGTCGCGGTTCAGCGACCAGTAGCTCACCCGCCCGAGCCCATTTGTCTCGGCAAGTTCGACAAGCGCGATGGCGTCAGCCTGGGTGAAGACGTCGATCACGATGTCGTTGCGGCCAATCATGGGGGTTGCCCCGAGACGGGCCCACGACTCGGCGGGTGTGATATCCAGCCCAGCGCGACGCCACGCGCCGAGCACCTGGCTCGACGCACTTGTCAAGGAAGCCTCGACAGCCTCCGACATGGTTGCGAGAGATCCGGCCGACTCTGTCCCACTCGGCATGACGCGGCCTTCGCCAAAGTTCATCACCATAAGGTTGACGCCGGCGACGTCGACGCCAGCGGCGAGCGTGGCGTCCAATGCCGCGACGCCCATGGCGGTGAGGCCGCCCGTAGCCGCAGGGAGAGTGAGCCAGATGGCGAGATCGCCATCGTCGTCACGAACCGCAGCCTGGACCTCGACCAGTGCTTGAGCACGACGCTCGTGGGCGGCGAGGTCGGCGAGTCCCTCACCTTCGAGATCGAGATCGATGGTTGAAACTTCGTATCGGTCAACAACCGAGCTGTACGCGTCGACGAGCCGATCATGGTTGGTGCAAACAGTGGCGAGCTCGTCGTTGAGCGCTCCGCCGAACGACACGACCGCGTCCTTGCCCGTTTGGCGAAGACGCGCCAGTCGTCGGTCAAGATCGAGTTCCTCCGCCGCACTCTCGAGATCGAAGAAAGATCCCCAGGCCGGCGTGCAAGCATCGTCGACGTGCGCGACCACGAAGGCGAGCACGAGATCGTTGACGTCGTCACCTGGCTCTTCGAATGCGAAGAAGGGCGTGATGGTCGCATCGACGTATGGGGCGGTCCATGCGTTGTTGTTTGGCAGCGGAGTCGCCGTTGCCTTGGGCCGGTCGAGTAGGTACATGCCACCCATCACACCGCCGGCGATGATCGCCATTGCCATGACGACCCGAAGAAACGAGATCTGTCGGCCGCCGCGATCGCGTTGCTCGAACTGAGGTTCTTGATCAGTCATGATCGACCTCCAGTCGACCGCTCGGCACTCTCGAGCGTTAGCCGCCGCTCGATTGCTTCAAGTAGGACACGGCTCGTCCGGACAGCTTCGACGAGTTCGTCATCGGCTGCGCCGACGCCGGCATGGACTAATGGCTTGCTCGTCTCCACCGATCGGATTTCCCTGACGCCCTGCTCCTCGAGTGGAGTGAACGCTTCCGGCGCCGCTACGGCCAACCCGACCGGCATACGGCCCCGAATCGTCTCGGACGAACCCTCGTTGCCGTAGAAGAGGACCTCTTCCCAATGCTCGCCATCGTCTTCGCCATCGCCATCGCCCTGTCTGTCGCTTCGGAGCATCTCGAACGCTCGAATCGACATGTCGACCATGCTGTTCTTGATACCGATGAACGCAACCAGGCCGTAGAGGCCGAGCACTGCGTTCAGACCAGCGAACACGGCGTGAGCCCACGCCTCGTTCTGGATGTCTCGATAGGTGGTCACGCTTGACCACGCCACGAGCAGGTAGGGGAACGCCACGAACCAAAACGGGGCAGTGGTACGGGTCTTGATCTTTGGCGTACGAGCGAATGCCTGCTTGCGGCCGGTTGCTGCCTGGATTATGGACTTCATGCTGCCGCTCAGGTTCACCGGGAGCATCAGAAGGTTAAAGGCATAGATCCGCACGACATCGGAACGCCGGTAGCCGTTGCGCTTCAAGTCGGCCGCCATCGCCATGAAGTACGGCGCCGCGACGACAACAACGAGCGGGCTCAGTAGACGGTCGTCGAACGGGTACACGAGAAGCAGGAGAAGGCCAATACTGGCCCACGCGATAGACGCCATGTAGTTAATGCGGAGCATCACGCCGACGGGATCCGCGCCGCGGCGCACGCTTCGGAGGAGTTTGCCTAAGATCAAGAGGCCGCCGTTGGCCCACCGTTCGCGCTGAATCGCAAGAGACCCGAAGTCATGCGGCGTGGCGCTATAGCTCAGCCGCTCTTGGTAGTTGTGAAGGCGCCAATTCGCGTTGAGCAGGTCAATGCTCGACTCGGTGTCCTCGATCACCGTTCGGTCCGAGATGTATCGACGGATCGGCCACATGTCCGACGTGTCGACCTGGACGATGTCGTTCAACGCCTCGTAACGCAAGATCGCGTTGGCGCCGACCCAGAAAGTGGCGCCGTAGTAGGTCATGCCCTGATGAAGCATGTGCTGGATGTCAGTTGTGGCGCCGGCGATGCGCTCAAGGCGACTGCCCGCGCCCGGGAATGAGCTGTACGGCGTCTGGATCAGGGCCACATCAGCGAATGCTGGTTGCTCAAGTCGATACGTCAGACGGAGGCAGTACTCAGGGAGCAGCACGCTGTCGGCATCGAGAGTAAGGATGTAGTCGGTTTCTGGAACGACGAGGTCGGCGTCTTCTTGTGCGCAGCTGGCGAGGGCCAGGTTCTGGCCTTTGCCGACCTCTCGGTGGCTACCGCCCATGAGACCGAGATAGCTGTTGAGATTCATCGCCTTGTTCGCTTCGTGCGACAGATTGACGTATTGCTTGCGTTCGAAACTGGTGAACTCGCAGCAAAAGGTCCACGCCAGCCGCTGGTACATCTGCCGCACCGTGGTTTCGGGCATCGAGTCGCCCTTTTCGGCCGCCATCTGCAGCGCGACGCCGGCCTCTGCAAAATCCCGCTCGAGTGTGCCCATAACCGTGTCACGGCAGAACCGATCGCTGTGGTCAGCGACGAGGAACCCCTGACGGAATCGCTCAAGCCATGACGCGGCTTCGTGATAGAGCACCGCGCAAGATGCGATTGCGTCAGCGTCCCCAGAAGGATCCGCGTCGAAGGTAGCGAGAGCTGCGGTGAACTTGCCTGCGGGTTCGGCCAGGATCTGCGCGATCTCGCCCGGCAGGTTTCGTGCGGCTTCAAGCAGTCGGGCGTTTGCGGCTGAGTCGGGGACCGGCGGGTCATCGATGAGCAGGACAATGCGCTTGTGCGGATACTCCTGCAGCGCGGCCGATATCAGTGTCTGTCGAACGACCCTTGCGTCTTCGCGGTAAGCGGGCACAAGGATGGTGATCGAGCGATCTGGTTGCTCCCGCATGGCCTGGTCGATGATGCCGCGCGGCGTCCGACTGTGGCGGCGGATCCGTTCGAGCGCACCGTGCCGAGCGAAAAGATACGCAAGCGCAGAGAACGCGAGCAGCGTTGTCGTCAGCACATAGGTAGCGGTCTCCGCGAATGAACCAGGCGACCATCCCTCCGGGCGGGTGATCTCATCCCACAGCAGCGGTACGACGTACGCCGCCCAGGCAACCACCGTGATCCCGATGGCGGCGCGCCCACGCCCGACCGCGAGCAGTGATGTCGGCGACGCTACGGGTGGTAGTGGCTTGCGCCGGTCACGCCCGAGTCCGCGACGCTTTTCGCGATAGTTTTGTTGCCTCTTGAAGCCGAACAAGGGAAATCTCCAGGGGTTCACGAGATCCAAGAGTAGGTAGGCGAACCGCAAGACATGCGCAATCGAAGCTCAAGATCTACGCAAGTTCTGGCGGTTCCACTCAGCATCTCGCGTGCGTTTTGTTGGGCCCTGGCGCGCGTCCGCGAATTATTGGGGCCGAATGTCACGTGACCGCTCGCCAGATGGCTGTCATACCCC
>JBLIOE010000071.1:0-8272 GCA_047639555.1 Candidatus Aldehydirespiratoraceae bacterium | reverse complement strand
GCGATTTCACCGCGGTTGGCGATCAATACCTTTGAGAACACGTGGTAATGGTTAGTCCAATGAACGACGAATTGGCGACATCTGCACACCGCTTTCTGCCCCTGAGTGTCGAAGTGGCTGGCGTCCTCGGTCCCGGGCCGCTGCGTCACGTGACGGAAACGGGCTCAACAAACGCCGATCTCGTCGATGAGGCGCGGGCGGGTAACGGATCGGGTGCGGTGCTGGTCGCCGATCACCAGACGGCGGGCCGAGGGCGACTCGATCGCGTTTGGGAGGACAATGCGGGGTCGTCATTGCTCGTGAGCTTGCGTATCCCGGCACAACAAAACGAGGCCGCGGACCGGGTACGAGCGGTGGGCGTCGCGAGCCGAGCGGCAGTGGCTTCGCTGTGCTCCTCGACCGTTCTCGCCAAGTGGCCCAACGATCTTGTGGTTGTTGATGGTGCCGCACCGGGGAAGTTGTCGGGCCTGTTGGCAGAGTTCGTCGATGGGGCGATGCCGTGTGTGGTGGTCGGCGTCGGTATCAACATTGCGCCCATTCCTTCTCAGAGCGGAGCGAGTTCGGTGGTGGAAGCCGGTGGCCCCGCGGATCGCGACCTGGTCCTAGCGGCCCTCCTTCGAGAGCTAGCGGTCCGCGTCGATGATCCCGGCGCGGTGCTCGACGAGCTGCGATCAACGTCGGCGACGCTGCACCAACGGGTGCGGGTTGATCTTCCCGGCGATCGCTCGATCGAGGGCACCGCAACCGCTATTACCGACACCGGCGCCCTCGTGGTGGTCGACGACGCCAACAATTCCCACACCGTGGACGTAGGCGATGTCATCCACCTCCGCCCGGCGTGAACAACGATCGGCGCTGCGTTCTACTAACCTCCGCTCGATGTCTGAGCCCGGCAAGGTGGTCCTTCGGCGGTCGTGGCCGCAACGCTTGGTGATCCTCTGCACGCTCGCCGTGATGGGGGGTGCCATCGCCTCTGCGTGGTTCCTTGACGACGTTTACGGGTCCGTCACTGGATTCGGACGAGTAGAGATATCCGGCTCAGTTCTGCTGACCGACACCGAGCCCGGTTCACCGGTGAACTTCCTACTCATTGGCCAAGACAGCGCGGCGGGCCTTGACGCCGACGACCCGGCTGCGCTGTTCCGCGAGGTTGATCCGCGTGGCACCTTCAACGCCGACAGCATCACGATTCTGCGGGTGAATCCCACATCGGGTCAGGCGTGGGTGTTGTCCGTGCCGCGCGACCTCATCATCGAGGATCGCGGCATCGAGCGACGGATCAATCAGGTACTGCTGGTGGAGGGGCCGGAGCGTCTCGTGGAGGTCGTCACCGCGAACTTCGGGATCCCGATCAACCACTACGTGTCGCTCGATTTCTTTGGCTTCCGCCAGGTCGTTGATGAGCTCGATGGTGTCCCGATTTGGTTCGACCATCCGGCCCGCGATTTCGGAAGCGGCTTGGATATCGCCACCTCCGGTTGTTACCTGCTCGACGGTGTTGAAGCGCTGCAATACGTCCGGGCGCGAAAGTACCAAGAGCTTCGAGATGGAGAGTGGGAGTTCATTGGCAACTCCGACTTCGGACGCGTCGAGCGTCAGCAGGACTTTCTCGTCCTTGCTCTCGACCGGGCGATCAGCCGCGGCGCCCGCGAACCCACCACGCTCGCCGCGCTCATCGGGGCGGGCGCCGACAGCATGGTGCTCGACGGCAAACTCACGGTCGCCGAGCTCGTCGATGTGGGCGAGGCGTTCGCCGATTTCAATCCGGAGAACCTCGAGCGCTACAGCCTGCAGGTTCGGACCGACATCCAGAACGGCACGTACATCGGCGAGAGGCTCATCGACGAGGTGAACGAACCAACCTTTGCGGTGTTTAAGGGCGAGACTGATCTGCCGACGCCGACGCAGGTGACGTTTGATCTCTACTCGGCGGCCAATGAGTCGCTCGCGGTGAGTGTCGAACAATTCGAAACTCTCGGGTTCACCGTCGACGGCCGCTACACGTTGGACACCGCCGACGACGGCAACACGATTGTGTACGGGCCATCTTCGTTCCGCGCCGCGGAGACGCTGGCGCGCTGGCTCCTGCCCATCCCGCGGCTCGTCGAGGACGTCAATGCCGAGGGCCTTTCCCTCGTACTCGGTGAAAAGCACGAGCAGATCCTGTTCATCGTTGCTCACTCGGCCGCAGACATGCGATCAGAGGTAGAGGCGCGGGGCGATGGCCCGATCCCAGACCTGTCGGGAGGGGCATCGGTCACTTCGACAACACAAGCGCCGTCCACGACTACGGCGGGGCCTTCCGACGAGACCTTGGCGCCGACGACCACATTGGTTGCACAAACCACCACCACCACCACCACCACCACCGACGACGACGACGACGACGACGGCGGCGGCGGCGGCGTGATCGGCCGTGCCCCCGAGGGACAAAGCTGCGGCTAGCGCGTCGTACACTCATTTCCTGGCCGATTCCGGCCGATTCGAGTGAGAGATCTCGGAGGAGTATGTGATGACAAGCAAAATTGCGGTGATCGGTACGGGTTATGTCGGTCTTACGACCGGTGCCTGTTTTTCCCATCTTGGGCACGATGTGATCTGTGCAGACATCGTTCCGGAGAAGGTCGAACGCCTCTCGAGGGGCGATGTGCCCATCCACGAGGCCGGTCTCACCGAGCTCGTCGTGGAAGGCATCGAGTCCGGCCGGCTGTCTTTCGTGCTGGGCGCCAAGAACGCCGTCGCTGAGGCCGACTTCGTCTACCTCTGCGTGCCCACTCCGCAGTCCGCCGACGGCTCGGCCGACCTCAGCTACCTCCAGGATGCGGCCGCAGAGATCAGCGCCCACCTGAAGGCTGGCGCCGTCGTGGTCAACAAGTCGACGGTGCCCGTTGGTTCCACGCGACTTGTCGAGCAAGCGATGAAGCGCAGCGACATTCCCGTGGTCTCCAACCCGGAGTTCCTACGCGAGGGCACCGCGGTCGCCGACTTCTTGAATCCCGACCGAGTAGTTATCGGCGCCGACGACCAAGCGGCCGCCGGTCGCGTGGCGGCGCTGTACCTCGGCGTTCGCGCTCCCATCATGGTGACCGATCCCGCCTCGGCGGAGACATGCAAGTACGCGGCCAACGCGTTCCTCGCCACCAAGCTCTCGTTCACCAATGCCATCGCCGCCGTCTGCGAAGCCGTCGGCGCCGATGTCAACGACGTCTTGCTCGGCATGGGCTACGACCATCGCATCGGCCATGAGTTCCTCCGTCCCGGACCGGGTTGGGGCGGCTCCTGCTTCCCGAAGGACTCGCGAGCAATCATCTCCATCGCGGAAGACCACGGCTATGACTTCGCGCTGATGCGCGGTGTGGTTACGGTCAACGACGAGCAGTTCGATCGCATCGTTCGCAAGGTCGGCTCCGTCACCCAGCTCGAAGGTGCGACGATCGCCATGCTCGGCCTCGCTTTCAAGGCCGGAACCGACGATACTCGCGAATCGCCGGCGCTGTCTGTCGCCAGCCGCCTCGTCGCCGCGGGCGCCACCGTCAAGGGCTACGACCCGGCGGTTACCGCCGTCGACATGGACGGCCTCGAGGTTGTCGCCGACGCCTACGCCGCTTGTGAGGGTGCCAACGCTCTCGTCATTGCCACCGAGTGGGATGACTTCAAGTGGCTCGACCTCGACAAGATCGCCGACTCCATGGCGGAGAAGCACATCGTCGATGCGCGAAACCTCCTCGACCGCGGCGCCGTTCGCCGGCGCGGGTTCAGCTATCAGGGCGTCGGGCGTTCTTGATGAGTCGTGTTGTGGTCACCGGCGGCGCCGGTTTCCTCGGATCTCATCTCTGTGATCGTCTCCTTGAGCGCGGCGACCACGTCGTCTGCATCGACAATCTGATCACCGGCAACCTGGCCAACATTGCTCACCTTCGCGACGTCGACGGCTTTGAATTCCTCAACCACGACGTGTCAAACTATGTGGACGTCGACGGCGAGGTTGATGCAGTTCTGCACTTCGCCAGCCCGGCATCGCCGATCGACTATCTCGAGATGCCGATCCAGACCTTGAAGGTCGGCTCGCTCGGCACGCACAACACCCTCGGTCTCGCGATGGCGAAGGGCGCCACGTTCTTCATCGCGTCGACGTCGGAGGTCTACGGCGATCCGCAGGAACATCCCCAAACCGAGGCGTATTGGGGCAACGTGAATCCGGTGGGGCCTCGTGGGGTTTACGACGAGGCGAAGCGTTTCTCCGAGGCCATGACGATGGCCTACCACCGCTTCCATGATCTCGACACGCGCATTGTTCGGATCTTCAACACCTACGGGCCGCGGATGCGACCCAACGACGGACGGGTTGTCTCGAACTTCATCGTGCAGGCGCTGCAGGGCCAGAACCTCACGATCTATGGCGACGGCTCGCAAACGCGAAGCTTCTGCTACGTCGACGACGAAGTGCGAGGCCTGATTGCGCTGCTTGACTCCGGTGAACACGACCCAGTCAACATCGGCAACCCGGGGGAGTTCACGGTTTCTGAACTTGCCGAGATCGTCGTGGATATCGTGAACTCGTCTTCTGAGGTCGAGTACCACCCGCTACCCGTCGACGACCCGACCCAGCGCCGTCCCGATATCACTCGGGCCCAAACGCTTCTCGGGTGGGAGCCCGAGGTTGCGCTACGCGAGGGCATCGAACGCACCGCGGCCTACTTCGCCGAAGTGCTCGCGCAGACTTAGCTCTGGCGAGATTCCGCGAGTTCGCGATTGGACTCGTACCACTCGATCGTCGTGGCCAATCCCTCGCGAAAGTCGGTGTTGGCTGCGAACCCGAATAGCTCGCGAGCCCGTGACGCGTCGACACATCGACGGGGCTGACCATCCGGTCGGGTTTCGTCCCACCTGATTCGACCTTCAAAGCCGGAGAGTTCGGCGACGATCTCCACGAGTTCTTTCACGAGCAGCTCGCGGTCGGCGCCGAGGTTGACCGGCTCCGCTCCGTCGTAATGCTCGGCGGCTTGGACAATGCCGCGAGCGGCGTCGTCGACATACAAGAACTCGCGACTCGCGGCGCCGGTTCCCCACACCTCGATCTCGTCGAGCCCCTCGTTGCGAGCCATCACACACTTCCGGATCAACGCCGGGATCACATGGCTGACGTCGGGATGGAACTTGTCGCCCGGGCCAAACAGGTTGGTGGGCATGAGGTAGATACCGCGCTGGCCGTATTGCTGCCGGTTGGCTTGGAGATGGGTGAGCTGCGCAAGCTTGGCGATGCCGTAGGGCGCGTTGCTTTCCTCGGGGTAACCCATCCAAAGCGACGTCTCTTGGAACGGTACGGGTGTGTGCTTCGGGTACGAACAGATCGTGCCGACCACCACGGTCTTGGCGACGGCGGCCGCTCGGGCGGCTTCGATCACGTTGGTGCCGAGCATCAAGTTCTGGAGGTAGAGGTCGGCGGGCGCGGCCAGGTTTGCGCCGATACCTCCAACGCGGGCCGCCAAGTGGATGATGCAGTCCGGCTGCACCGCGGCGACGGCGGCATGGGCGGCCGCGGCGTCGGTGAAGTCGACCGCGGCACTCGTCGGCGCGTGGACGTCAGTCACGCCGCGTTCGGCCAACATTGTCTGTACCGATCGGCCGAGAAAGCCATTGCCGCCGGTGAGCAGGATCCGTTGATCTTCGAAGGGTGCCGTCACAAGAGCGGAGCGTACCCGCGCGGAGGACACCGCGACCGGTCACGGCCGTGCCAGACTCCGCCGGTGACCCGTCGAGTCGCTGCCGTCGTTGAACAGTGTTGGCACCAGGTGCCGGGTGGCACCGCCACGTCAACGGTGCGCACCCTCGAAGGCATCCAGGCCGCGGGGGAGTGGAGCGTTACGGGCATCGCTGCGTTTCATCGCGAACCCGCGTCGCCAATGGCGACACCCACAGTGCCGGTCACCCATCTCCGTCTCGGCCGTCGGGTGTTGTACGAAGCCTGGCACCGCTTTCGCCGTCCGGCTCTGCCTCGGTCAGTCGGCGCCGTCGACGTCGTGCACGCCACGGGCGGCGTCATTCCACCGTCCGGCGGAGTCCCGCTGGTCGTGACCGTCCACGATCTGGCGTTTCTTCATCGCCCCGAACACTTCACCGCGCACGGCGTGCGGTTCATGACCCGCAGCTTCGAACTGGCGAAGGCCGAGGCCGCCGCGGTGATCGTGCCGTCAGAGGTGACGGCGGATGACTGTCGCGCCCACGGGCTCGATGCCGATCGGATACATGTGGTCCCCTGGGGCGTCACCGCTCAAGCGGTGGCCGAGGCGGACCGGAGTCGAGTTCGCTCGACCTACAACCTCCCGGAGTCGTTCGTTCTCTGGTTGGGCACTGCTGAGCCCCGCAAGAACCTGGACCGTCTCGTTGCCGCGATGGACGTGAACCCGGATGTGGCGCTGGTGCTGGCGGGGTCGCCGGGCTGGGGGGTCGATGTCGAGCGCCTCATTTCGGCTTCGCCAAATGTTCGTCACATCGGGGCCGTGCCCGATGCCGACCTCGCGCCTCTCTACGACGCCGCCACCGTCTTCGTCTTTCCGAGCCTCCTCGAAGGCTTCGGGATGCCCGTGCTCGAAGCCATGGCCCAGGGCACGCCCGTGATCACGAGCGCGGGCACCGCCACCGCGGAGGTAGCCGGCAAGGCGGCCCGCTTGATCGATCCAATGAGCGCGGAGGAGATCGGCACGGCAATTCGCGAGCTGCTCGTCGACCCCATTCAGCAAACGGCAATGATGGAGCAAGGTCGACGGCAAGCATCAGCTCTCTCGTGGGCGCAAACGGCCGCGGCCACCACGGCGGTCTACGAGTCGGTGCTGCGATGAAAGTTGTCGCCAATCTGCTGTGGATCACTCCCGGCCGCGTCGGTGGGAGCGAGGAGTACAGCACCCGTCTTCTCAACGCAGTCATCGATCAGGACGTCGCCGACATTGAGCTGCGGATCATCGGTTCTGCGGCCCTTCTTAAGGCCCACCCCGAGCTGGGGCGTGTCTCGTTCGACGTTGTCGGCGGACCCACCCGCCTACGGCCGTACCGGGTCGTGGCGGAGAGCACCGCAGTCGCCCACAAGAGTCGCGGCGCGGATGTGGTTCACCACTTCGGCGGCCGTGTTCCCGCCCGTCACCACGGTCGCGATGTGGTGACGATCCATGACCTCCAACCCCTCCAAATGCCTGAGAATTTCTCGGGCGTGAAACGGCGGTATCTCAAGTGGGCGCTCCCTCGTAGCGCCCGGGCGGCCCGCCTGATCACCACCCCCTCGGAATGGGTTGCGTCGACCGTGGTCCAAACCTTCGATGTGCCCGCGAGTGATGTCCGTGCCGTTTCCTCCACCTACGACCCTGACACCGAAACCGACGTCAAGGTTGTTGCCGAGTTGCCGGCTGGCCCGCTGATTCTGTACCCGGCGGTCACTCACCCGCATAAGGATCACAACACGTTGATCGACGGTTTTGTCGAGTTACGGCGGACGATGGGCGACGCCTCGCTAGTCCTCACCGGCGGGGCGGGCGTGGCCGATGCCCGCGTTCGGTCCCGGGTTGAAGCAGCCGCGGGTGTGCGTCATCTCGGTCGTGTGTCTGCAGCCTCGCTGCGCGCCCTCTACCAACGCGCCGACGTCGTGGCCTTTCCGTCTCGCTACGAGGGGTTCGGATTGCCGGTTCTCGAAGCGCTTCGCGCCCAAACACCGGTCGTGATCGCCGACACCCCGGCGCTGCGCGAGGTGGCCGGAGACGCGGCCCGGGTCGTCCCCAGTGCCGCCGCGGCGGACTGGGCCGCGGCTCTCGAAGCGGGCATCGCCGACACCGTTGGTGCGGCCGCGGCCGAACGCGTCGCCTACTACGCGCCGTCTGCAGCCGCGCTGCGGCTGATTGATGCATGGCGTTCGGTGGCGAACGCGGACTCCTGACTGCCTAGGCTGCCGCCGTGCGCATTCTGGTAATTTGCCCTCACTTCGAGCCCGACGTCGCGCCGACGGGTGTGGTGATCGCGGAGATCGCCCATCGTCTGATTGACGCTGGGCATGAGCTCGAGATCGTGACGTCCTTGCCCTGGTACGAATCACACGCGATCGAAGCCGGCTGGGGTGGACGACTCTGGCGTCGCGAACGCACCGACTGGGGGCGCATCACACGCGTTCACCCGTTCCCCACCGACAAGCGAAACATTCCTGCCCGAGCTGCCGCCTTCGCCGGCTTCACCGCGCTGGCCACCATCTTCTCGCTGTTCCAGCGTAAACGCCCCGATGTTGTGCTGGCGA
>JBLIOE010000070.1:0-8548 GCA_047639555.1 Candidatus Aldehydirespiratoraceae bacterium | reverse complement strand
AAGGCGTCCCCGCGGGGACGTTTTGTTGTTGTTGGTTGAGGCTGTGTTCGATGATGACGGAGATGACGAAGCCGAAGTCGAGGTGGTCGTTGTGCCATTGCGATTCGATTGATCGTTGATCGACGCCGTGTTGGCGGCCGCATGTTTCGATGGGTGTGGTGTTGCCGTTGAGCGGTTCGATTGTGGCGGGTTGGCCGTGGGGGTCGGTCCAGGCGATTGTGGTTGATTCGAGGATTTCGATGGTCCAGCCGCCTTCGTGGACTTGGTGGTGGTGAAACGAGCAGAGGCTGACGAGGTTGTCGAGGCGGGTTTCGCCGCCGTTGTCCCAGTAGTTGACGTGGTGGGCGTGAAGCCATGACGACGCTGCGCAGCCCGGGAACCGACAGGTGCCGTGATCGCGGCGGTGTAGCGCTCGCCGTAGACGGCGGTTGATGGTTCGGGTGTCGCGGCCGGAGTCGTGGGGGTGGCCGTCGTGTTCCAACATGACCGACGCGCGGATGTCGCACGCCCACCGTTTCGCGACTTCGGGCGCGATTCGGCGCCTTTCGAGGGTGAGTTCACCCGGCGCGGAATCTCCGGCGGCGAGTTCGTTGATGCCGTCGGTGTCGATGTTGAGTTGGAGGCGGCCGATGTCGCCTCGTTCGGCTGCGGCGGGTTCCATGGCGAGAACCCGTTCGGCCATTTGCACGAATGCGTCGACGCGTATGGCTTCGATGCCGCCGCGTTCGGCAACGATGTCGCGGCGGGTACGGCCCGATCCGGCGACGGCGTCGTCGATGAGTTGCGAAGCGATTACGTCGAGCGCGGCGAGGACTTCTGCTCCGGCGTCGCTGGGTAGTTTTATGACGATCTTGTCGACAGCGCCGCCACACGATGAACGAGACAGCCGCCGCAACGCGAACGCGTTACTGGCGTCGTCGTTTTCGTTTCGGTCGAGGGCTTTGCGGGTTTCGGCGACGATGCGTTCGAGTTCGCTGCCCGACGTACGCCGGGCAATGTCGAGCCACTCACCATCATCGGTCGCCAAGGCAACGCGGGTGATGGCGCGGACTTTCGAATATGACACTTCGCCGTGCCGAAACGCCGCCGCGATTGCGGGTAGTTCTTCGAGAGCGCGGGCGACGCGCACTTTTTCGCGGGCGGTGTGGAGCGTGTCGCCGCATTTCCATGACATCCAATGCGCGGCTGATTTACACGCCCACGATGCCCACCCCTCCCGACGGTCATACTCGGCGATCCACTCCAACAATTGCGCCGTCGCCGCTGCGATATGGCCCGACCACTCGGTGATCTGCGCCTCCAACCGCTCCAACGGAACACTGTCGAGAGAAACACTGCTGAGGTCAACAGAATCAAGCGTTAGATCAGACATCTGGGGGCTCCGCTTTCGTAGGGGTACCCAACCAAAACTACCGACGCCCTATGACACTCTTCAGACCACAAAAGCGTCCCCGCGGAGACGCTTTTGCCACAACGAACGAAGCCGTCCAGCCAATCTCAGCCCGCATCGCCGGACGCAAATCAGCCTTCGACGGCGGCGCCCTCGAACTGCGAGTTGTAGAGGCGGTGATACGCACCCTTCAACGCGAGGAGTTCCACGTGTGATCCTTGCTCGACGATCCGTCCGTCTTCCATCACCAGAATGATGTCGGCGCCGCGAATGGTCGACAGACGATGGGCGATCACGAAACTGGTGCGACCAGTGCGGAGTCGGTTCATGGCCTTCTGGATGAGCACCTCGGTGCGGGTGTCGACGGAACTCGTCGCCTCGTCGAGGATCAGAATGGCCGGCTCGGCCAGGAACGCTCGGGCGATCGTGATCAGCTGACGTTGACCAACGCTGATGTTGTCGCCTTCATCGTTGATCACCGTGTCATAACCATCGGGCAGGTGACGCACGAAGCGGTCGACGTAGGTGACACGAGCGGCTTCGAGGATCTCGGCTTCGGTCGCCGTGGGATTGCCGTAGGCGATGTTGTCGCGAATCGTGCCGCCGAAGAGCCACGTGTCCTGGAGCACCATGCCGATCTCCGCTCGGAGCTCGTCACGGCGCAGCGTGGCAATGTCTCGCCCGTCGAGCGTGATCGCTCCCCCGTCGAGTTCGTAGAAACGCATGATCAGGTTGACGAGTGTGGTCTTGCCGGCACCGGTCGGCCCCACGATCGCCACGGTCTGCCCGGGCTCGGCGGCAACGGAAAGTCCCTCGATCAGGGAGGTCTCCGGGTCATAGGAGAAGGTCACATCGTCGAAAACGATTCGCCCCCGCTCCACCACAGGACCTGACCTGGCTTCGGGTTCTTCGGACTCCTCGTCGACGTCGAGGAGTTCAAGAACACGCTCAAGCGAAGCGATGCCAGATTGGAAGACGGTCGCCATCGAGGCGAGCTGTGTCATCGGCTGGGAAAACTGGCGGGCGTATTGGATCAGGGCCTGCATGTCGCCGATCGAGATTGCCCCGCTCGAGATCCGCAGGCCACCAACAACCGCGATCAGGATGTACTGGACGTTGCCCATGAACATCATCACCGGCTGGATGAGTGAGGCGATGAACTGGGAGCCGCGGCTCGCTTCGTAGAGTTCGTCGTTGTCGCTACCGAACCGCTCCTCGGCCTGCTGCTGACGACCGAAGCTCTTCACCACAGAGTGGCCGGTGAACACTTCCTCAACCTGAGCGTTGAGATCGCCGGTGCGCTTCCACTGCATCATGTAGCGAGGTCGAGCCTTGCCGCCGATGAGCTTCATAAGCCAGAGAGAAGGTGGCATGATCCCGAGCGCCAGTAAGGCCATCAGCGGCGATATCCAGATCATCATGACCGCCACCCCAACGAGCATGAGAACTGACTGCAGCATCATGCTGACGGTCTGCTGCAGGCTCTGGGCCAGGTTGTCGATGTCGTTCGTCACCCGACTCAACATGTCGCCGCGGGGTTGGCGGTCTATGTAGGCGAGGGGCAGCCGATTGATCTTGTCTTCGATCGAACTCCGGAGCTTCTGCATCGACCGCTGGACGACCCCAGCCAGGATGTAGGCCTGCGCGTAGCCGAGGGCCCACGACAGAAAGTACAGGCCGGCGATGAACGCCAGCTTTCGGTGGAGCGACCCAAAGTCGATGCCGTCGCCCCGGATTCCTTGCACGATGATGTCGGTCGCTTGGCCCAGCAGACGCGGACCGAGCACGATGAACACCACGCTCGCGGCGGTCAGGGCAATGACCGAACTAATCCGCATGCGTTCTTCGGCGAGAAGCTGCCCGAGCCGGCGAACAGTCGCACCAAAGTCTGCGCTCTTCTCAACCGGAACACCGACTCCACCCATTCGGCCGGGCGCACGGTCGGCGGCACGGCCCGCCACTGCCATGATCTCGCGGTCTTCGTCGGAGGTGCCCCTATTTTCGGTATCGCTCATGCTGCGGCCCCCTCACCGAGCTGCGATTCCACAATTTCGGCGTAGGTCGGACACGTCTCGACGAGTTCGTCGTGGCGACCAACGCCGACGACTTCGCCGTCTTCAAGGACAAGGATCTGATCGGCGTGAGTGATGGTCGACACGCGCTGAGCGACCAACACAACGGCCGCATCGGCGGTGGCTGGCGCGAGGGCGGTGTTGAGTCGAGCGGCCGTGGCGACATCGAGGGCGGAGAACGAATCATCGAAGACGTAGATCTCCGGTTCGACAACAAGCGCTCTAGCGATGGCGAGGCGTTGGCGCTGACCGCCGGAAACGTTGGTCCCGCCTTGGGTGATCTCGCTCTCCAACCCGTCGGGCATCGACTGCACGAAGGATGAAGCCTGCGCAACTTCCAGCGCCCGCCAGAGCTCCTCGTCGGTCGCATCAGGGCGACCAAAACGGAGGTTCGACGCAACCGTTCCCGAGAAGAGATACGACTTCTGCGAGACGTAGCCGACCGTCGACGCCAGCAGATCGGGGTCGAGCTGGCGCACGTCGACGCCGTTGACCAAGACGGTTCCGGCGGTGGCATCGAACAAACGAGGGATGAGGTTCATCAACGTGGTCTTGCCCGCACCAGTCGATCCGATAATGGCGGTCGTCTGCCCTGGCCCGGTTCGAAACGAGAGGTCCTCGAGCACGGCCGCATCGGCGCCGGCGTAGTGGAAGCCGACGTCGCGGAACTCGAGGGTGGCCCGCTCGGGCGTTTCGGTGATCGGGTTGTCGGCTAACACGACCGAGGAGGATGCGGCGAGCACCTCGAGGATGCGACCGGCGGCGACCGCGGCCCTCGGCACCTGACCCATCATGAAGGTGGCCATGATCACGGCCATCAGAATTTGGATCAGGTAGCTGAGGTAGGCCACGACGGACCCGAGGTTGGTGTCGCCCGCGGCGATCCGATCGGCACCGATCCACAACACGCCGAGACTGGCGATGTTGATGATCAACATGACGGTCGGGAACATGGCGGCCATGATCCGACCTGCGCGCAGCGACGTGGCGGTGAGCTCGTCGTTGGTTTTGGCGAAACGTTCGACTTCCTGTGGTTCTCGAACGAACGCCCGCACGACACGAATGCCGGTGATCTGTTCGCGAAGGACACCGTTCACGGCATCGATATGGAGCTGCATCATCTGGAAGGCCGGCACCATCTGGCGGACAACAAGCCCAAGCACGAGACCCGCGATCGGCACGCTCACAACAATCACGATGGAGAGGCCCGAGTCCTGGCGGACGGCGAGAATGATGCCGATCACGATCGTCAGCGGCGCCGTCACGAGCATGGTGACTGCCATCACCACGAGCATCTGCACCTGCTGGACATCGTTGGTAATCCGCGTGATCAACGACGGCGCCCCGAACTGGCCGACTTCGCGGGCCGAGAACGAGGTGACTTTGTGGAACAGCTCACGGCGAACGTTTCGACCAAAGCCCATACCGACCTGCGCCGCGTACCAAGCCGCGCCGACCGAGAAGATCATCTGCACTCCAGCGAATATCGCCATCGTGATCCCGGTCCGACGGATGAAGCCGTTGTCGCCCTGGAGGACGCCCTTGTCGATGATGTCGGCATTGAGACTCGGCAGCATCAGCGACGCGAACGTCTGAATTGCTTGCAGGAGAATCACGAGAAGGAGTGCTCGACGGAAATGACGGAGCCGAGGGGTGAGGAGCAATTGGAGGTTCACTTGCCCGCTCCGTTCAGGAAGAGATGAGCGATCTGCTGCGGCGTCATCTTCTCGCCACTCACCATCGGGTGGCTGACCGCGAGCGTCACCGCCCGGAGGTAACGAGAGGCCTCGTCGGGCGTCAGTTCGATGTGAGCGACGTTACGTTCGAACAGGGCGGTGAGCCCTTTCGATGCGTCGAACGGCTGCGCCAGCTTCTTGCGGAGCTTCGATCCGAAGTTCGAGATGAGCTGCCAGACCTCCGCCACGCGTTCTTGATAGATCGCGATGGCCTGCTCGATCTGTGCCTCGAATGCTGCGTCGGCCGGAATGGCTTCGAGGCGGCGATCAAGCTCCCCCATGTCGAGTGCGGCAGTAATCGCGGCGGCCAACAGCTCGCGCTTGTCCTTGAACACCCGAAAGATCGTGCCCTCGGCAACCCCCGCGGCTTCGGCGATCTGGCGAGTGGTCACCAACTCGCCGTGCTCGAGGAGGAGCGGGAGGGTCGCTTTGATGATCGCTTCGCGCCGCTGATCCGGCGGAAGCGCGGTCGCTCGACTCGATCTCGTGGTCGTTGCCATGCGCCGCAGTGTAACTGAGTGAGTACTCACTCACTCTGCCGCAATACACCTTGGGCATGCTGATCTATACGCATGTGGCCGAGGGCAACACAGTCGACGACCAAGACGGCCGTCACGACCACGGCTTCGGCAAGTCGGTCAACGACGCCAGATATCGATGCGGGGTCTTCGGCATCAACGCTCCAGCCGGGTACGAAGTTAGGCGCGAGCTGATGAGCGACAACCGTGTTCATACGCGGCCCGGGGATCGAGAACGGTCCCGACATCACGGCACCGAGCATGGCCTTCTACGATCTGAACGCGACGGCTCTAGCAACCCGGCGGCCTACGAACAGAGCGCGGCGATCCGCGAGGTCGGACAGGGCTCGCTGGATCTCCTCGTCGTTGGAGATTGGGAATCTCACCCAGGCCGGTAAGGGATAGTGGGGCCGTGAGCCTCTCTCTACCGTGGTCGTGATGTCGAATCCCAGCGAGAACCGGGCGGAGGGCGATATCCGGGTCGCGCCGTCGTTCGAGGAGTGGTACGAGGCGTTCTATCCGAGGTTGGCGAGGACGATGACCGTGATGTTTTCCAGTGTCGACGTCGGACGCGAAATCGCCGACGAGGCGATGGCCAAGGCGTTCGGCCGATGGCAGAAGGGGGACCCGCCCCACTCCCCCGATGGGTGGACGATGACGGTGGCAGTAAATGAGGGCCGTCGGCGTTGGCGTCGCAGGCAGCGAGAGTCGCGGCGGTTCGCCGAGACGGCCCGCAATGCCAAGGTGATGGCGGAACTCGACGAGCCCGATCTCGACCTCTGGCGGGCGGTCGGCAATCTGCCTCCTCGATCTCGCGAAGCAATCGTGTTGCGCTACGTCGCCGATCTCACCGAGGCCGACGTGGCTGAAGCCATGGGAGTGAAGGAAGGGTCGGCGAGCGCCCTGCTGCACAAGGCCCGCGCCGCGCTGCGGCGTGCGCTCGACGAGGAGACCGATCAATGACCGACGGAAACGATCCGCTCACCCCCTTGACCGGTATCGAGGTCGGCAAGCCTCCGCCGTTAGCCGACGTGCAGGCACGCCATCGCCGACACACGAGAAGTCGCCGAGCCCTGTTCGCCTCGATTGCTGCTGGAGCAATTGCCGTCGGTGCGTTGGTCTGGGTCGCGCCTCGAAACGACACCGTCGACACGATCACCGGTCCCGCCCCGACGACGACATCGTCGACGCCGGCGGCGGCCGAAGATGAGATCCCGTCGAGTGGTGACCTCCCGTTCGGTCTGGTTCGCTGTCCCGACGAGAAGGTACGGGTAGCGGCGCCTGATGAGTACTACCGCGACGAGCCGGTCTATGTCGGAAACAACCCTCCGACCGAGGACATCAAAAACTGGGCGCGAACCAAACCAGGGTTCGAGGGCTTATGGCGAGACCGCACCCACAACGGCTGGATAACGTTGGCGTTCAGTCAAGACGCCGACCTGCGGCAAACGGAACTCGAAGAAGAGTTCCCGGGACTCGGGTTGGTTGCTGTAGCCGTTGACTGGACCGACGCCGAACTCGAGCTCCTGCGCGAACAGGCGTTGGGCGCGATGCGAAGCGCAGGGTTAGATGCGGGCGGCGGACACAGCGTGTCGGAGGGGCTTGTGTCGGTGTTCGTCGGGGTGCTCGACGAAGCGCACCTGGCGCCGCTGGCGTCATTTGCCGACGAACGGCTCTGCGTGGAAGGAGTTGATGCCGCCGATGCCGTTGTCGATGGTCCGCAACCGACTGAAGGCGACGGTTGGCGGCTTCTCGGCACCCAAAGGACGGGCTTCACCTACCGGACCGGCGTTGCGACTACCACCGACCAGTACGAGGCGTTGTGGGGGCTGAGTGGAATCAGCGCAGAGGCCCCGGCGGTCGATTTCGGGACTGAGATCGTGGTGTGGTTCGGTGCTGTGTACGGGTCGAGCTGCGAAATCCGCCTGGACGACGTGATCATCGACACCGAAGGTCAGCTCGTGTTCGGTGACTTCGTGATTCCGGGCAATCCAGGCCGGTGCGAGAGCGACGCCAATCCCGAGGCTTATGTGGTTGCGATCGAGCGGACCCTCCTCCCGGCAGCGCCGTTCGACGTGCAGCTCGGTGAACGGGATCCCCCAAAGGGTGTTCCTGAGGAGCGCACCGTCGTGAAGGTTGACCTTCGGGGGCCGGGCTCAACCGCGACCGACGACGATCTCAGTCTCGACCCGGAGCTGTTCGCCGACGCCAGCCGCGGATATGTAATCGGCGCGGGCGGCGTCATGGAGATCGGATTCCCGGCGCTCTATGACCTCGACCTCTCCTGCGACTTCGAGCTCATCGGGCCGGTCAACGGCGTCGTCTGGCGAGCCGAGAACGTCGAAGTATCCAAGATCACACCACCAGCGGCTTGGGTCTCCGTCGCGACAGCAGCCGGCCTTGTCGAGATCGAACTGCTGCTCTCCGAGGATCCGCCCACGCTCACCCTGAGCGCCGGCGATCACACCGAGCGCTTCCTCCCCGCACCGAACGGAACCGAGAGCAACTGCCCCTGATCAGAACCGCCGCCAAAGTGCCGAGCGGGTCGAGGTGCCGCAGGTCGGCTAGGGAAACCCGGAGCTGTCGGCGTCTCGCTTGACCCAGCGATTCACCGCTTGACGACTGCGCCCGGTTGAGGACCAGCATGGAATTGTGCGTGTTCATGGCGTGTCGATTCAGGTGTTGCGACGAGCAAGATCGCTGGGCCACGCGGTGGCCCGTGTCGGCCCTGGGGACAATCCAAAGCGGGCACAGGAGCGACAGGTCCTCAAGATCTGCGACGTGAAAATGAGCTACTCAATCCGGATGCCAGAGATCGTCCGGCGCTATCCG
>JBLIOE010000069.1:0-10500 GCA_047639555.1 Candidatus Aldehydirespiratoraceae bacterium | reverse complement strand
TCGATTTCTCGCTCGCGTACTCTCCCGAACGCATCGACCCCGGCAATCCACAGTACGGCCTGCGCAACACACCAAAGGTCGTCGGCGGTTTCACCGCCGCATGCACCAAGCGAGCGGTCGCGTTCTACGGCCTTGTTGTCGACACCGTGGTTCCGACAACCGGCACGCGGGAAGCCGAAATGGCGAAGCTTCTCGAAAACACGTATCGCCACGTGAACATCGCGTTGGTGAACGAGATGGCAATCTTCAGCCACGATCTCAACATCGACTTGTGGGCCGCAATCGACGCCGCCAAGACAAAGCCGTTCGGGTTTCAGGCCTTCTACCCGGGCCCTGGCGTCGGCGGTCACTGCATTCCGATTGACCCCAACTACCTCTCCTACGCGGTCCGCTCACTTGGGTATCAATTCCGATTTGTCGAGCTCGCCCAAGAAGTCTCCGGACGTATGCCCGCCTATGTCGCCGCCCGAGCCCAGAATATTCTGAACGATCACCGCAAGCCGGTAAACGGCTCAAAGATTCTGCTCCTCGGTGTTGCGTACAAGGCCGATATTTCGGATCAGCGCGAAACTCCCGCTCGGCCATTAGCTACCCGATTACGAGCAATGGGCGCCGACGTTTCCTTCTTCGACCCCTACGTTGAAACATTCGATGTCGATGGCACCGACGTCCCTCGCCATGATGACCTCAACGGTGCGATGGCGGCGGCTGACCTCGTGGTCCTTGTGCAGACCCACACGCCGATCATGGCCGAGGCCGACTTCTCGGTCGCCAAGGCCGTACTCGACACGCGTGGAGCGCTCGAGGGTCCCAACATCGTTCGGCTCTGATCGATGCGAGTGCTCGTCTCGACGGTCGTTCACCGGCCGGAGGACGCCCGCATTCGTCACCGCCAGATTCCCGCACTCTTAGAAGCCGGTCACGAGGTCATCTACCTTGCGCCACCCGGAGACACGTCGCCCGGTCACGACCGCCTCGACCGTGTGATCGGGCCGATGTCGTCCGGTCGCGATCGGTTGCGGGCACTCCGAACGGTGAGACCGATGCTCCGCGACCTTTCGGCGAAGGTCGACATCACAGTGCTCCACGATCCGGAGCTCCTGGCCCACAGTCGGGTAATTCAGAGCCCGGTGATCTGGGACGTCCATGAAGATCTCTCGGCTCAACTTGTCGACAAAGCATGGGTGCCAAAACCGCTCCGTCCTCTCTCGGCGCTGGCCAGCCGGTTCTTGCTCCGTCGCGGCATGGCGCTACCGCGAACGATCGCCGAAGTCGGCTACCAAGCGACCCACCACGACGCGATTCTTGTCCGCAACACCGTGAACGTTCCTGCGACGGTGCCGCCAACTGGCGACAAACGAGTCGTGTACATCGGTCGGGTCTCCAATGGTCGCGGAGCGGCCACGCTGACCGGCACCGCCCGACGTTGTCCAGATGTGCACTTCGATGTTCTCGGGCCTGCTGACTCAGACGTCGCTGTCCCGGGAACAAACGTCGTTGCCCATGGATTCGTGCCGAATAGTGAGGCCCTCGGCCACGTCGAGGGAGCCCTCGCGGGGCTCTCGCTTTTGCAAGACCTACCGAACTATCGCCACTCGATGCCGACAAAGATCCTCGAGTATCTCGCCCATGGCGTGCCCGTCATCTCCACACCGCTCCCCGCCGCGGTCGATGTCATCGAAACTCACGATTGCGGCATCATCGTTCCCTTCGATGATCCAGCCGCCACCGCAGCGGCGATCGAACAGCTGCGCAGCTCTCCCGACGAGCGACAGCGACTCGCTGATAACGGTCGTCGGGCCGTGCAAGCCCATTTCAACTGGCTCGACGACGCCGCCGCGATGATTGACTACTACGGCCAGGTCGCGGCCGGCTAAGAGTCAGCCGCGATAGGTCATGCCGCGATAACCAGCGGAGAAGCCGGCTGACTCGAGTCGAGCGGCCCACGGCGTTTCTCGGATGGCTACACCGTCGACCTTCGCGATCTCGAGCTTCTTGAGACGGCCGTTTTTCACCAGCTCCTGCAAGGCAACCACCCACGCCGACGATTCGTCGGCGCCCGGGAATGTGATGAGTGAGCGGCCGCCGCGTTCGAGCTCCACGAGTGGCCGACCATCGTGCAACACCACGTGGGCGCCCGCGGCCCGGACGGGCCGACCCGCTGATTCCGGCCAAGCGAGAGCAGCGCCGTACGGCTGTGCTGGATCGGTCGCGGCCAAGACGATGGGCTCTGCATCGTCATCAGATTCGCGCACACCGCGAAGACGATCGACGGCGCCCGGCAGCGCGAACTGGGCCGCACCAAGACCAGCCACGAAGTAGCCGCGGCGAACCTCGCCTCGTTCTTCGAGCGCCTTCAGCAGCGGGTACACACCGGCGAAGCCGCCCTCATGGCCTTCTCCTAGCGCCGCTTCGCGAGTAAGTACGCCGTAACGATCGAGCAGTTGATGAGCTCGGGCGTGAGCCATCTCGGTCGGCGACGGGATCGGTAGCCGGAGCGGAGCGACGAGCGACCAACGCCCGGCTCCCGCCGGCGGGCCGAGACGGTTGATTCCTCCCGGACGGGGGCGGCGTCGACGAGCCGACTTGGTTGCCCCCGCCTTTGTGGTCGTGCCGGCAACCATTGCTCGCAGCGGCGCCAGTGTGTCGTTGGTGACTTCGCCGGCCCACACCAGATCCCACAGGGCGATAAGTACGGCGGTGTCATCGTAGGGAAGTTCGGCGGCGGCGACCGCACCCACCAGATCGGGCCAGAACGAGGCTCCCCGGGTGGCGAGGTGGGTGCGGAGCGCGTCGTGGACGGGCTCGGCCGGCGGCTCATCGGCCGGTGGGGCGAGCAGGCCGACCTGATCGCGAAAGAGCAGACGGATGCGCCCATCGGTGGCGCCGACTGCGCCTGCGCCCACCCACACGACCTCGCCCGTGGTGCAGAGAGTGTCGAGGTCGCTCGACTGGAAGCCGTTGATCCGGGCCGGCAGGACGTCGCTTTCGAGGACCGACGCGGCGATCGGCGCGCCCTGAAGCTGGGCCAGCGCTTCGGCCAGACCGTCCACGCCTCGCCGGCGACTCCCCACTCCCTGCCATGCCGGAAGGAACCGGGCCAACGCGTCACCTTCGACGGGTTCGATCTCGTGTCGGAGCACGGCGAGGGATCGACGGCGGAGTTGACGAAGCACGTCGTCATCGCAGTACTCACGCTCGATGCCACCGGGCCGGAACTCGCCGCGTACGACCTTGCCGTCGGCCATGAGCCGATCAAAAGCGACGGTGACGCGGTCGACCGACACACCTATCCATTGGGCAACATCACGGGCCAGGAACGGGCCATGCGTGCGGGCATATCGCCGACAGAGATCGCCAAGCGGATCATCGACCGGGTCGGTGAAGACCGCAGGCAGTCCCACCGGGAGCGCGACACCCACCGCGTCGCGTAGGCGAGCCGCATCGTCGGATGCCGCAACGCGGTCGAGATCACCGATGCGAACATCGATAGCCCGGCGTTCTTCAATCAGCTGTTGGAGCCAGTCGGCGACATCAGCGTCGGCAATCGAGCGGGCTTCGAGGTCGAGAAGAGTGAGCGGCCCGAGCCGCCGGAGAAGGTCGTGGAGCTCGTCGCGGTCGCGGGCCTTGCGACCGTCAACCAGAGATTGGAGCTCGAGCTCAACATCCGCGAGCACCTCAGCCGACAGGAGTTCACGGAGCTCCTCCGCCCCGAGAAGGTCACGAAGCAGATCACGATCGAGGGCCAGCGCCGCGGCTCGCCGCTCCGCAATCGGGGCGTCGCCCTCATACATGTAGACGGCGATCCACGAGAAGAGCAACGACTGCGCAAAGGGTGAAGCCTTCGGTGTTTCAACCGCCACCACTCGGATCTTGCGGCTGCGAAGATCAGTCATCACCGAGCGCAGCGCCGGGAGATCGAAGACATCGTTGACACACTCACGGGTTGCCTCGAGCAGCATCGGAAACGACGGATACTTCGCGGCGACGGACAAGAGATCGGCGGCTCGCTGACGTTGTTGCCATAGCGGGGTGCGCTGACCGGGGCGACGGCGCGGCAACAACAGTGCTCGGGCCGAACACTCGCGGAATCGCGACGCGAACATCGAGGTGTCGGGAAGGCGACTGATGATGATGTCGTTGATCTCGTCGGGGTCGAACAAAAGCTCGTCGACGGGCAGCCGATCGAGGGCCTCGGGGAGTCGCATGACAATGCCGTCGTCGCTCCACATCAGCTCGATGTCGGTGCCCCACTCCTCACCCAGTCGGGCCTGGAGAGCCATGCCCCATGGGGCGTGGACCTGGGCGCCGAACGGCGTGAGGATGCACACCCGCCAATCGCCGATCTCGTCGCGGAAACGTTCGACCACGATGGTGCGATCGTCGGGCACGGCACCGCTGACTTCGAACTGTTCGTTGATGTAGCCAATGAGATTCTGCGCCGCGAGCTCATCAAGGCCGTGGCGCTCGCGCAGCCGACCAATGGGATCTTTCTCGACCCGAATCTCCCGTATGAACTCGCCGATCGCTCGGCCTAGCTCCAACGGACGGCCGGGACCATCGCCGTGCCAGAAGGGCATCTTGCCGGGCTGGCCGGGCGCGGGGGTAACGATCACCCGTTCGAACGTGATGTCTTCGATTCGCCAGGTGGAGGCACCCAGCAGAAAGGTCTCCCCCACCCGGCTCTCGTAGACCATTTCCTCGTCGAGTTCGCCCACTCGAGTGCCATCGGGAAGGAACACCCCGAAGAGGCCGCGATCGGGAATGGTGCCCGCGTTGGTGACGGCGAGTCGCTGCGAGCCCGCTCGACCCCGCACCACACCCGCCACTCGGTCGTAGACGATGCGGGGGCGAAGATCAGAGAACTCTTCGGACGGATAGGTGCCGGAGAGAAGGTCGAGCACATTGCCGAGAACCTCGTCGGACAGGTCGGCAAAGTTGGCGCTGCGGCGGATGACGCGAGCGAGCTCATCGATATCCCAGTCGTCCATTGCCGACATGGCGACGATCTGCTGAGCCAGCACGTCGAGGGGGTTGCGGGGATAGTGCGTTTCCTCGATCAGCCCCTGATGCATACGATCGACGATGACTGCGGCTTCGAGAAGGTCGGCCCGATGTTTCGGGAAGATCTTGCCGCGGCTGGGTTGGCCCACTTGATGACCAGCCCGGCCAATGCGCTGCATCCCCGACGCGACCGAACCGGGGCTCGCCACCTGGATCACGAGATCGACAGCGCCCATGTCGATGCCGAGTTCAAGTGACGAGGTGGCGACGAGGCCCTTGAGTTCGCCGCGTTTCAGCTCGTCTTCGACCTGGAGCCGGCGTTCGCGAGACAGTGAACCGTGATGGGCCTTGACGAGTTCCTCGCCCTCGGTGGCACCGCGGCCGACCTGCTCATCGCCCGCACCAACGACCACTTGCGGCGCCGGCAGCGGCCCGTCGCTGTCGCGAAGCTTCGCCTCCATCGATAGCTCGTTGAGCCTCGAGGCAAGCCGTTCGCTGAGGCGCCGGGCGTTGCTGAAGATCAGGGTGGACCGATGGCTCTCGACCAATTCGAGGAGGTGCGGGTGCATCGACGGCCAGATGCTCCGCCGTCCGGGCGAGGCCGCGGCCGGGCCATCGATTGGCGGTTCGACTCGTTCGCCGAGTGCGCCCATGTCTTCGATCGGGACGATCACTTCAATGTCGAGCACCTTGCGCGCTCCGGTATCGACCACGGTGACCGGTCGAGGCGTGAGGGTGCCGTCGTCGGCGACAACATTGCCGCCGAGGAAGCGCGCAATCTCGTCGAGTGGCCGCTGGGTGGCGGACAGAGCGATCCGCTGCGCGGGCTTGATGGTGAGTTCTTCGAGTCGCTCCAGGGAGAGCATCAGGTGGGCACCGCGTTTGGTGCCCGCAATCGCGTGGATTTCATCGATGATGATGTGTTGGACGTTGGTGAGGGTCTCCCGCGCCTTCGAGGTGAGCATCAGGTAGAGCGACTCGGGCGTAGTGATGAGAATGTCGGGCGGATGACGGATCAGCTGGCGCCGCTCTTTTGTGGGGGTGTCACCCGAACGAATACCGACGGTGGGCGTGTGCACATCGGAGCCGGCCCGCTGCGCCGCGAACCCGATGCCTTGCAGCGGCGCTCGCAAGTTCTTCTCGACATCGACGGCGAGCGCCCGCAGCGGCGAGAGATAGAGCACCCGAGTGCGCATGAGCGGATCCTCGGGCACCGGGTCGACCGCCAGTCGGTCGAGGGCCCACAAGAACGCCGACAAGGTTTTACCGGTGCCGGTGGGGGCCAGAATCAGGGTGTGGTCGCCATTGGCGATGGCGGGCCAGCCCTTGACCTGCGGCGGTGTTGGTTCGCGGAAGGTGGAGGTGAACCACTCCCGCACCGGCGCCGAGAATCGATCCAGCGCCGCGTTTGCGGCCGCTCCCTCTACTTCCATAAAGCGCACGCTACCGACGTTCGACGACACCGTCCTGTCGGCGATTTCGACGGTTTCGGGATTCACCCCTGACGCCAAGGCGGTCACTGCCGTAGGATGTAGCCATGGCCGAGTACGAATCGCCCGAGTGGCACCCCGCCTTCGAGGAGTACTGCGAGACCATCTTCGAGCTGAACGAGGACGACTTCGATGTCATTCAGGCGCGGATTGCCGAACGACTCGACGTCTCTCGCCCCGCCGTCTCCGAGATGGTCAAACGCATGGAGGCCGAAGGCCTGATCGAAGCGGGCCGCCAAATCACGCTCACCGATGCCGGCCGAGAGTTGGCCGAAACCGTTGTTCGCCGCCACCGACTCGCCGAGCGTTTCCTCACCGACATCCTCGGCCTCTCATGGGCTGACGCTCATCAAGAAGCTGGCAAGTGGGAGCACGTCATCTCCCCCACCGTCGAGCGGGCGATGATGTCTCGCCTCGACGACCCCACCACCTGTCCCCACGGCAACCCGATCCCGGGATCGGGGTACGAAGCGCCCGATCTCGTCACGCTCAAAACGATCCCAGTGGGCGACGACTTCACCGTCCGCCGGATTCCCGAAGAACTCGAGTTCACCACCGGGATGCTCGACTTCCTTGAGCAGTCATCCATTACGCCGGGTTCCAGAGGCACGCTGAAGGCAATGTCGCCCGACGGCACCGCCACGGTGGAGATCGCCGGGTCGGCGATCGGCGTCGGCGAATTCGCCACCGCGCGCATTCTCGTGACCGTCGCCTAGTAGTTGTCGATCCGGCGGAGCACGACCGCCCAGGTCAACACGCCACTCAGGGCAATCAACACCAGCGCGCCGAGCGACTCTTGCGCGAGCGCAAGGCGTTCACCCGCCGACCAGATCTCGGTCGAGAGGGTCTCAAACCCCGGGGGCGACAACAGTCGCGTCGCCGGGAGTTCCTTCATCGTCGACAACATCACGAGGCCCGCTCCGGCGAGCAGGCCCGGGGCCATCAGCGGCAACTCGATGGTGAAGAAGCGCCGAATCCGTCCGGCGCCCAGGGTGGCGGCGGCATCGCCGAGCCGCCGGGGCACCGCGCCAACGGCGACATGGGCGGCTCGCGTGGCCTGCGAACCAAAGTGCAAGACGTAGGCCAGGATCAAAAGCGGCAGGGTTTGATACCAGCTGCCAAGAATGGGCGACTGCAACACCCAGAACACCAGCGAAAGGGCAATGACCACACCGGGGAGCGCAAAGCCGGCCACGATCATCGAGTTGGCCGCGTCGCCGGCTCGACTTCGATATCGGGCCGTGAGCCACGCAACTGGGAGGACTATGGCGATGGCAAAGGCCGCGGTGATCAGACCGGTTTGCGCCGTGTTGATGGCGGGGGTGACGAGGTCGCCGAGGCTGGTCTGGAGGCCGGGCGTGGGGTTGGAGGCCGACAGTCCACGCCACGACCAGAATCCGAAGACCGCGGCGGGCCCCACGAGGGCATTGCCGAGCACCGCGCCGGCGCCGAGCACGGCCGGCCACTTCCATCGTCCGAGTGGAACAACGAGCGGGTCGCGACTCCGCACCACCTCAACCTCGAGGCGGCGCCGACCAAGCGAGCGTTCGGCCGCAACCACCGTGAGCGCGACAACACCGAGCACAAGCGACATCCCCATGGCTCGAGTGGGGTTGAACAGGCTGTCGGAATAGATGTCGCGGGTGAGGGTGCTGTATCCCATCCGCTCGACCGCTCCCCAGTCCGAGATTGTGTACAGGAACACGAGCATCGATCCGGCCCAGATCGAGCTGGCGCTCTGCGGGATGACCACCGTCCGAAAGACCGTCCATGGCGATCGGCCCAACATCCGAGCGGACTCTTCGAGCGATGGCGAGAGCGACGCAAACCGGGCCGCAACCGGCAGGTAGACGTAGGGAAAGGTGAAGAGCGTGAGCACGAGCCACGCCCCGCGAAAGCCCTTCATGTCGGGCAGGTCGGTGATGCCAATCGGGCTGAGGATCTCCTCGACAAGCCCGCCGGTAGCAAACGCCGCGATGAGGGCGGAGGCGCCTACGAAGCTCGGAATCACCAGCGGGAGCGGCGCCAGGATTCGCCATACGCGTCGCCCTGGAATGTCGGTGCGGATCGTGAGCCATGCCAAACCGGTGCCAATAATCGCCGATGACACGGCCACCGTGCTCCCGAGCAAGAGCGAACGACGTAGCGGTTCCCATGTCTCGCGGGTCCAGATGACCTCGCTGAAATCGGTGCCGAGATCGATGTTGCGCCACACCACGTAGGCGAATGGGCCGAGGAAGATCAGGCCCGTTACTAGGGCGAGGAGAAGGAGGGGGATCGGCGGTTTGGGCGCGACGGGGCCGGGGGTCGAGCCCCCGGCCGCGGTCGTCTCGGACGACAGAGAGGTGTTACTGCTCGATGCCACTCGCTTGGATCAGTTCGATGGTGCCGCGGAGGCCGTCGCCCAACAGCTCATAGTTGATGGTGTCGGCGGTGTAACCCTCAAGGGAGGGCAGACCCTCCGGTGCGGCCACGCCGGGGAGGAGTGGGTACTCCTGGGTGCCGGCGACGAAGTCCGACTGTGCGGACTCGCTCAAGAGGAACTCAAGCAGCTGGGCGCCGGCGTCTTGGGCGTCGGAGCTTTCGAGCACGGCACCGCCGGTGACGATCACGAGGGAACCGACATCGTTCGTCGGAAAGAAATGGTTCACACTCACGACCGACGGGTCGGCTTCGAGCGCTCGCAGGTTGTAGTAGTGGTTGACGAGGCCCATAGCGTGTTCGCCACGACCCACGGCCTCAACGATGGCCGAGTTCTTCGGCTGGTTCGGCGAGTTGTTGGCGGCCATACCTTCGAGCCATTCGCGGGTGGCGTCTTCGCCCAGTTCGTTGCGCATGGCGGTGACGAAGTCCTGGAACGATCCGTTGCCCGGAGCGACGGCAACCTGGCCGTCGTACTTCGGGTCGACGAGATCGAGCACGGAGGTGGGCAGGTCGGCGGGATCCACGAGCTCGGAGTTGTAGACCAACACACGTACGCGGCCCGTGATGCCGACCCAGGTGTCGTCGTTGGCCGCGAACCCAGGATCAACGAGACCGGTAAGGGCCGAGTCGAGCGGGGCCAGGCGATCTTCGCCAGCCAGCAGACCAAGGGCGCCCGGGCTCTGAGAGATGAAGACATCGGCGGGCGAGTTGTCGCCCTCGGTCTGAATCAGGAGGGCGAGGTTGGCGGAGTCGTCGTACTTCGCTTCGACGTCGATACCCGTCGCTTCGGTGAAGGCATCGAGCAGCGGCTCGATGAGCTCCTGATCGCGGCCGGAGTAGACCGTGATCGAGGAGACGTCGTCGCCTACTTCGCTGTCGTCGCCACACGCAGAAGCAACAAGGGTGAAAGCCAGAACGGCACTGAGGATTCGGAGGAGGTTGTTCATGGCTGGCAACCTACCCAAGATTGATGGAGTGTTAGGCATCCTTAACACGTGATGTTTGTCACACTAAACTACGCGGATGTGGCGAAGGCCACCGTCGGGTCGCCACGATGTGAAACGGCAACGGTCTCGCCCAGGCCAAACCGGGGCGCCCCGGTAACCCGACTCCGCACGACGGAGCCGTCCAGGAGTCGCACGGCCGACAGAGCGTCGTGACCGTAATACTCGACCTCGATCACCACGCCTTCGCTCGCACCATTGGCGTCTACTTCAGCGAGGTCGATATCTTCGGGGCGGAGCAGCACCTGCACCAAACCATGGGCGGATTCGCGAAGTGGAATGGATCCAAGGGCGGTTGTTGCCCGTTCGCCAGCGGCCTCACCAACGAGGAGTTCGGCCTCGCCAACAAACTCAGCGAGCCACGGATCGGCCGGGCTCCGGTAAAGCTCCGCCGGCGGGGCCTGCTGGACCACAACACCGTCTCGCATCACCGCGACTTCATCGCCGAGCACAAACGCTTCGTCCTGATCGTGTGTCACGAAGATTGCGGTGATCGACAAGTCGCGGAGTAGCTGACCCACCTCACTGCGGACATCAGCCCGAAGGTTGGTGTCGAGGCTGGAGAAGGGTTCGTCGAG
>JBLIOE010000068.1:0-10798 GCA_047639555.1 Candidatus Aldehydirespiratoraceae bacterium | reverse complement strand
TAGTGGTCATCGACAACGATGATTCGCAGCCGACCGTGTCCCCGAGCGGGTTCGTCGCCAGCCCCGAAGGCGACACCGGAAGTTCCGCTGTCTGGAACCTGCCGGTCACGATGTCGGCTCCGGCCGGCGTTGCGGTCACCGTCGACTGGAACACCCTCGACATTGCCTCGAACCCCCTCGTTGCTCACCCCGGCTCGGACTACGTCGACGCCTCCGGCACCGTGACATTCGCACCCGGCGAAACCGTCAAAAACATCCCGATCGAGATCCTCGGCGACGACGACGACGAACCACCGCTGCTCTACGGCGAATGGGGACTCGTCCAACTCTCCAACCCAATCAACACCACCGTCACCGGCGGCCTATACGGGCTTGGCGTCTACATCATCATCGACGACGACTAACGCCAGCCACGCAACCAAACGCCTAACTCAACAAGCATCAACGGCACCACAAGACAACCGGGCCAACCGGGCCCGAAGCAACGAACCGATCTGCCCATCTCGATTTTCTGATGCACAAGCGGATCGGCCCGCTGAGCACCGGCCTCGTGGCAAGAATGCGCGGCGAATGGGGCAAGACGGTTATCGTCTTCTCCTCCGCCCACGGCGAGATGAACGGCGACCACGGAATGATTGGCAAGGCCACCTTTCTCAACGGTGCCTGCCGGGTCCCGCTGATTGTCCGCGACCCGCAGAGCGCCGCGGGTCGCAGCGAGGCGCTCGTGGAATTGATGGACGTGGGTGCGACTCTTTGCGACTTCGCCGGTGCTCAGCTTCCAGCTACCTCGGTCGCTCGTTCCCTCCGCCCGACTCTCTCCAATCCCGGATCGGCGCACCGCGACGTCGTCGTGTCACAGATCCGCGGTAAAACCATGATCATGGACGCGCAGCACAAACTCCTGGTGAACACGCGAGGCGAGGATGTTTTCCTCACCGATCAAATCGAAGACCCCAAAGAGTCCACGAATCTGCTCGTCGAGGGCGGCGCTTCCGACGTTCTGGCTGAGATGCGTGACCAACTCCTGCAATTTCATCTGACAAACCGCCACCGTGCAATCACTCCGTGAGCGCTGACGCGAACCCGACTCCAATCTTTCTTCTCCATGTGATGAAGACCGCCGGCACGAGCGTCACTCGAGCACTCCGGAGCCGTTACCCGGATGCGGAGATCTATCCGGCGCCGACTTCGGGCGAGGCGACGTATACCGAGAAGACTCAGATCGCGAGCCTCGTTTCCATCATGGAGACGTCCAGCGTGCCGGCACTCGTCTCCGTTCATATGCCCGGTTGGGTGGCCGATCGAGCGAGCGACTCTCATCTCTGCGTCACTGTTCTTCGCGACCCCGTAGAGCGAACGATCTCCCACCTGCGCCACATCGCACGAAATCACGACGGATCGACTCTCGATGAGCTCTACGACGATCCGATCTATCGGGCTCTGCTGCCGAACTACCAAACCCGGGTGTTCGCCGCGACCGAGGCGTATTACGAACAGCGGGAACAGGACATCGCCGACGCGTTCACGCGGGCACTCAATGGCGAGCCCAGTCCACCCGGGATGCCGGTGAGGCATGCAGATGTCGAGCAGGCTGCTTCACGGCTCGCCATCGCTCATACGCAACCGCTCGTCGCTGGGTCTCTCAATCGGGCACAGGCCCGCCTGGCTAAATACGACTTGGTAGGCATCACCGAACAACTCGACCGATTCGCCGATGCGATCGAAGAACGCACTGGCGTCGCCCTCGACCTTGCCGACCGAGCCAACCGGGCGAAAGACGGCTACGCGGTCTCGGCATCGTTGCGCAAGGAGATCGAGGCGGACAACACCCTCGACCTTGAGCTGCATGCCTCTGTGTGAAGTTGTTCGCAGCGCTGGCGCCGGCTCAAGAGCCGTGCGTAACATCGTCCATGAGTCGAGGTCGAATTCAGAGATGGACCATGGTTCTCTGCGCTGCGGCGCTCGTCGCCGCTGGCTGCGGGACCGACGGCACGGACGCGGGCGAAACTGATCCTCCGCCTACGACGACCGAGGCGCCACCGGAAACAACCACGCCCGTCGTTGGGGACGAGGAATCGACGACCACGACCGAACCGACTCTCGATATCGAGTTGACCGCGAGCTATCGCGGCGTAACGCCAACGTCGATCAAGGTGGGAATTCTCCACTTCGACATCGATGCCATTCTCGAACTTGGAGTTGATGTCGGCTACGGCGACCAGCAGCAGCATTACCAGATACTCATCGACGAGCTCAACGAAAGCGGCGGGATCCTCGGCCGCCAGATCGAGCCGGTCTACCGAGTTGCTTCCCCGGTCGACCTCGACGCAGCCGACCGCGTGTGCGCCGAATTCATCGAGGACGAGGAAGTGTTCCTCGTCCTCGGCACCTCAAGGCCGCCCACCAACGTGCTCTGCTATACCGAAACCAGCGACACGCCATTCATCGGCGCCCCGAGCGGCGACCTCTCCGATGAAGTCTTCGAACGCTCGACCGTCCCGTTTATCTTCCCCGGCCGACTCCCGAGCCGGACCGATGGTGCAATTCTCGCCGCCCTCGAACTCGACGATGCCATCCAAGGCAAGGTGATCGCCGTATCCGGCGCATCCGGCGACCGCGTCGACTCCGTGGCCACGTCGCTTGAAGCGCTCGGCGCCGCCAAGGTCGTCAGGACAGTCGACGTCGCCAGCGAGGCCGACCAGACCGAACTTGCGTCCAACCTCGACGTCACCATTGAGCGTTATCGCTCCGAAGGCGTCGAGGGCATGGTCAACCTCGGCGACAACGTGGCGGTGCTCGCCGCGTTCAACCGCAACGCATTCGCGGTGCCGATCTGGACAACGTCGCCCGACGTGTTGGCCGACTTCATCTATGACCAAGGCGCAACCGACGACGAGCTGCGGCTGGTCCGGCTCATCCTCAACGAAACGGGATCCGACCTGTACAAGTCGGGTCATGAGCCCACCGTCGAGTGCGTCGACCGGTGGAACGAGCTCCGACCCGATGAGCCCGCGTTGCCCGATCCGGGCGACGACGACCTCAACAACATCGGACAGATCATCCTCGCCTGCCACGGAATGGACATCCTCATTCAGGCCGCCACCGCCGCCGGTGCAGAACTGACCGTCGAGTCTTTCACTGCGGGCCTTGATGCGATCGGCTCCTACGAAACCGCCGGTCTTCGGTTCGGTTCACTCAGTTCGACCAAGTGGGACGCGAGCGATGCAGCGAAGCTCTTCCGCTGGTCCGAAGAGGACGGCGAAATCGTGGCCGCCGAAGACCTCGAGGTCGCGTAGCCAGCGCTCCATGAGCTCCGAGGTCCCTCGACATGAGGAGGTAACGATGGGAATCCGACCGGCGAATGCGGCGTCGTCACTCACCGTTAAACCGCTCGACGGGAGTCGGTCAAAACGGCGAAGATCCCTACCAGAGTAGGGATCTTCAGGGGTCGGGCTGAGAGGATTTGAACCTCCGACCTTCGGTCCCCCAGACCGACGCGCTAACCAAGCTGCGCCACAGCCCGTGACGGGAGTGACGATACCGGACATCTATCCCGGTCACGCACCCGATTGGCCGCTGGCAGAACCCATGCCACTACGGTCACGCTCGTGCGCGGCAATTCGCCCAACGAGGCGTCCCCCTCTGACCGCCCGCGGGTGATCACCCGTCCGGCTCTTGCTGCGTCGCGCCGCCCCAGAATCACGCTGGCCCTGTGGGGTGTGCTCCTCGCGTTCGGTCTCTACGCCTTCGTCGGCGGACTCGATCGCGAAGGGTTTCCGCCGGTCAATATTCCGGTCGTCGTGATTCGATCGACATACTTCGTTGATGACCCTGCGACTATCGATCGCGATATCGCCGTGCCGGTCTCCGAGGCGTACGCCGATGTTGAGGGTGTCGACCAAATCCGAACCTTTAGCCAGCCGAACAGCTTTGTCGGAGTGGTCGAGTTCACCGACGGCTTCAAATCGCCCGAAGGGCTCGTCGCGTTAGAGGCAGTGCAGCGCCCGGATCTCCCGGAGGTTGTCACGCTCGAATTCGAAGCCGTTCAGGCCACGAAGTTCGACGACGAGTACGACCTCATCGTGACCATTGCCGGACCGCCCGGTGCGTCGGCGCCCGAATTGGAAGAGCAGGCTGCGCTCGCTGCGTCTGTCCTCTCGGGTCTCGGGGAAGTCGACCGCGCCGAACCCATCGAACTTCTCGAGGAATCAGTCAATCCGACGACGGGGGAACCCGAGACCAGGCAGACCTCGTTCACCCGCTACGCGGAACCCGGCGACATTGACGCGACCGACGCGATCGGCGTTGGTGTTGTCCGCGATGAGGGCGCCAACGTCGACGCTCTCGAGTTCAGCGACGCCGTTCAGGGCCGACTCGATAGCGGCCTCGGCCTCGCCGATGACTACTTCGCGGTGATCGGCGCCGACTTTGCCGACAACGTGCGGGCCCAGCTCAAGGGCCTTACTGACAACCTCTTCTTTGGGCTGGTTGCCGTCGGCCTCGTCAGCCTCATTCTTATTGGCTGGCGCACCGCAAGCCTCACCGTCGTATTCATGGCCACGGTCGTCCTCGCCACGCTCCTGGCTCTGCTCCTGATTGGTTACTCGCTCAACACGATCACGCTTTTCGGACTCATTCTCACGCTCGGGCTGCTCGTCGACGACGCCATCGTGATCTCGGAATCCATCGACGCGTCTCGCGATGCGGCGAGCGACGACCTCGGCGTCATCCGAACGGCGATCGATCGGGTTGGGGCCGCATCGTTCGCGGGCACGCTCAGCACGCTCACCGTGTTCGCCCCGATGGCATTCGTCGGCGGAACACTCGGCGAGTTCATCCGCCCGATCCCGGTCACGGTGATGCTCACCCTGAGCCTGTCGTTCCTCTTGTCGATCACGTTGATTCCGGCAATCGGGCGAGTCTTCCTGTTGCGGGGCGAGCAGAGCACGAGCCCAATCGTGCGGGCCCAACGGCGGCTCTCCAACACGCTGGGCCGGCTCGCCGCCTATCCCTCCGGCCACGGCTGGCGCGGTCTTGCCGCCGGGTTCGGGCTTGTCGCAATCGGTTTCGGGTTCGTCTTCGCCTCGTTCGGTACCGCAGCCCGAGTGGGCTTCGACATCTTCCCGCCGACGAAAGACTCCAACGCCATCTCGATCAGCGTCGACTTCGACGACGACATCAACCTCGATCAAGCCCGCGAGATTCAGGGCGAAGTTGACCGAACGATCTTGGCGTCACTTGGCCAAGACCTCTCCCGTTATCAGGTGAGCGGCGGGACGCGCAGTAGCTTCACGTTCGTCGACCTCGTGTCCCTCAGCGACCGCTCCACCGCCTCACCAACCCATGTCGACCGGATCGAAGCGGCAACCGCAGACATCGCGGGCGTGCGGCTCTCCGCCACGCCGGTCGATGTCGGCCCGCCGCCCGACGAATTCCCGTTCCAAGTACAGGTTCACTTCGAGCCCGACCAGTTGGATGCCGCGCAAGACCTGGCCGACGAAGTTGCGGCCACTCTTCCCGGTCAACAACTCGAGAAGTCGACGGGTGACGAGACGCGATTCGTGCTGGCTTTCGTGGCCACCGACGGACAGGTGCGTCGCACCGATGGCGAACGCATTCTCGAAGTCCGAGCCAACTTCGACACCAACCAGACCTCGAGCAACCTGTCGGCCGCCGAGGACCTCGTAACCGAACTTTGGCCGGCCGCCGAACTCATCGGCCGTGGCCTCAGCGCCGATGCGCTCAGCTTCGACTTCGGACAAGACTCCGACAATCAAGACGACTTCGCCAGCCTTGGGGTCGCGCTCATGATCGCCGTTGCGCTCATGCTCTTGTTCCTCGTGCTGCAATTCCGGTCAATCGTGCAGCCCCTGTTGGTCTTCCTGGCCGTGCCGTTCTCGTTCTTCGGTGTATTCACCCTCTTGGAGAGAACCGACAACGTCCTGAGTTTCTTCGTGACAGTTGGTTTCATCGCCTTGGTTGGCGTGTCAGTCAACAACTCGATCCTGCTCGTCGACGCGGCAAACCAGGCCCGCCAGCGCGGCGCCTCCCCCGCCGAGGCGATCGGCGAAGCAATCGAGCGTCGATTCCGACCGCTGGTCGCGACCACGGCCACGACAATCGCCGGGCTGTTGCCACTCGCCCTCAGCGACCCGTTCTGGGAAGCGCTTTGTTACGTGCTGATCGGCGGACTCGCCAGTTCCACGCTGTTCGTGCTCACGGCGTTCCCACCGCTCTACCTCGCGATCGAGACCGCCCGCTCCAAGGTGAACCCTTGGGCGAGAGGGCTCGTCGGTCGAAGCTGATCAGGTGCTCGATGCGGCCGCGATGCTGCCGACGGCACCGTCGAGCAACGAGTTGAACTCGTCGTCGCTCTGCTGGGCCGAGAGGCCTTCGGTGAGGGCTCGAGAGAAACTGGCAATCATGCCGTGCTGACGAGAGAGACGAGCGTTCGACTCTTCCCGGGGGTAACCACCGGAGAGGGCGACAACCTTCAGCACGTTGGGGTGAGCAATCAGGTCGGCGTAGAAGCCGTCTTCTTCGGGAAGCGTGAGCTTCAGCATGACTACCTGGTCGCCCAGGTCGGCGAGGTTTCTTAGGATCGCGGCCTTCAGCAGCGCTTCCGCCTCGGCCTTGGTGGTCGAGTTGATGTTGACCTCGGGCTCGATGATCGGCATGAGACCGTTGGCGAGAATCTGCTTGCCAACCACGAACTGTTGATCGACAACGGCGTTGACGCCCGCCTCGTTGGCTTCGTTGATCGTGGAGCGCATCTTGGTGCCGAACACGCCAGCCGCAATTGCCCGGGCGCACAGGGCGTCGAGGTCGGGCATTGGCTTCATGACCTGGGCGCCGTTTTCTTCGTCAGCGAGGCCCTTGTCGACCTTGAGGAACGGCACAACGTTCTTTTCGTTCCAGAGATAGTTGGCCGATCCCTGACCCTCGATCTCGCGATCCATGGTCATCTCGAAGAGGATGGCGCCGAGCACTCGGTCGCCATTGAAGCTCGGGCTGGTGCAGATGCGGCTCCGCATGGCGTGGATGAGATCGAACATCTCTTCCTCGCCGCTGTAAGCATCTTCTTCGATGCCGTAGAGCTTGAGCGCCTTCGGCGTGCTGCCGCCGCTCTGGTCGAGGGCGGCGATGAAGCCGCTTTCGTTCTTGATCTTGTCGAGCTGAGCCTGGTTCATCGGTAGCCGTTTCATGTTCGGTCGGTCGTTCCGAGCGCCAAGGATAGACGCGTCCGCCTCACTTGTCGTGGGTCGATCGACCTGGCTGCAACAACACGTGTCGTTCGATCAGAACAGCAGCAAGAGACCTTGGATTGCGCGCCACGTCAGATAGATCCCCGCGGCGCCTACGCCAACCCAGAAGTGCCACGGCGTCTTGTGTGGCTCGTGGTCGACACCGGGAGTGCCCTCGAGGTCTTGGCCGCAATCCGGGCATACACCGTCAACACCAACAGAACTCGGCGTCCAGTTCTTCTCGCACGGATCGCACCACGGCATAGCCCTTGAGGTTAAGGGCTAGCGTCGCACTTTCGTGGGGCTCAGTCTCGACGAATCGCCATGATCGCGGTGTCATCATCGATGACGCCACCGGCATGATCCTTGGCCGCATCGAGCAATGCCTTACACAACACATCCGGCGACGCGTTGAGTTCGCGTTCGGTGGTCTTGATAATGCGGTCTTCGCCAAAGAGGGCGTTGCCCTCTCGGGCTTCGGCCAGACCATCGGTGTACATCACCACGAGGTCGCCGCTCTCCATCGAAATCTCGCGGGAGAAGTATTCGGCCTTGGGATCGAGCATCAACAACGGGCCGGTGGAGCGCAACGGCACGTAGCCGTTCTCTTGGAAGAGGTAGAGGGCCGGGTGGCCGGCGGAGGCGTAGCGCAACGTGCCCGCTTCGGTGTCAAACACTACAACGGCGGCGGAGATGAATTCCTCATGGCGGTCGCCGGCGGCGAGCTGAGCATTGAGCTCTTCAAACGCTTGGGCGGGATCACGGAACTGGCGGAGAAAGACACGCAGCAGGTACTTGGCTTGGAACGCAGTGATGGACGATTCGATCCCGTGGCCCGCGACATCGCCGATGACCGCGGCGACGCGATTCGGGCTCACGCGGTGGACGTCGAAAAAGTCACCCGCCATGAGACCGGAACCAGCTTGGTACACGCGGCCAATCTCGAACCCACTAAAATCGGGCATCTCTTCGGGCGCGAGACGGGCCGCCCACGCCTTCGGCGCGAGCTGCTCTTGTTCGAGTGCTTCGCCGGCACGACGCTCGATGTCGTAACGGTTGCGGGCCATGCGAGCTTCGCGGCCCGTGCTGCGAGACCACCACAAGGAGGCTGCGGCCGGAACCGCCAGAATGCCGAACACCGCCGAGATCTGCGCCGTGTCGACCACCGCTACTACGGCGGCCGCGAGCGCCATCAGGCCGTAGACCAAAGACGTATGTGCTTCCTTGCGGAAGGTGGCGAACGCCAGCGAGTGCGCCTCAATATCGACTGACGGATCGTTATCGACCAAATGGACCAGACGCAGACGCAGTCGGGCCGAGTGGGCGTAGACGCCCGCCGCGGCTACAGCGATAACGGCGAGAATGCCGAGAACGATGGTGCTCATCAAGCCTCCTCAGCTATCAGTGAGAGAAAGGACACAGGGAAAGTGAGTAACAGAATGGTAGCGCTCAGTTGCTGCGCTTACGGACGCGCAGCTTGATCGGGGTCGATCCCAGCGAAAATGCTTCTCTGAGTGACCGTTCGAGATACCTCATATAAGTCGTCGGCACTTCGCGGTTCGCAAACAAGGTGAATGTCGGCGGATCGGTGGCGCCCTGGGTGGCGTAGAGCACTCGGGCACCGTGTGGTGCGGGCTGTGCGGCCTGAGCGGCACGAATCGCCTTGTTGACCGCGCGGGTGGGGATCCGGGTTCGGTAGTCGCCCACGGCCGTCTGGAGCGCAGGCCAGAGCCGGTTCACGCCCTTGCCGGTGAGCGCGCTGATCCGCAAGACGGGCGGATTGGCGAGGAACGCCAGCTTGTCCTCAACGTCTTCGCCGATCTTCTCTCGCGCTTCGGTGTTGAGCAGCTCCCACTTGTTCAGCAGCACCACGATCGGGCAACCAGCACCGTCGACGCGCTCGGCGAGACGTTGATCCTGGTGGGTAACACCAATAGTGGCGTCGATCACCAGGAGCGCCACATCGGACTTATCGACGGCCTTCAGCGCCCGAACAAGGGAGTAATACTCGGTGTCTTCGTTGATCCGAACCTTGCGTCGCATACCGGCAGTATCGATGAACTTGATAGGGCCACTCTCGGTCTCGACGATCGTGTCGATCGCGTCTCGGGTGGTGCCCGGACTGTCATGGACCACCGAGCGCTCTTCACCGATCAGGCGGTTGAACAGCGTGGACTTTCCGACGTTGGGGCGGCCAACGAGGGTGACGGAGAACATCTTCACGCCGTCGTCGTCTTCTTCCTCTTCCGGCACAGGGTCGTCGGACCCTTCCGGCAACACCGCAATGATCGCATCGAGGAGATCGCCGGTTCCGCGGCCGTGTAGTGCGCTGACCGGGAACGGATCGCCCATTCCCAATCCGAGTAGTTCCCAAACGGCAGCCTCATGGCTTGAGTCGTCGACCTTGTTCGCGACGATGAAGACCGGAACGGTCGCTCGGCGGAGTTGGTTGGCGACCACCACATCGTCGGGGGTGACACCCACCGTCGAGTCGAGCACCAACAAGACGACGTCGGCCTCCTCCATCGCCCGGTCGCTCTGGGCTGACACCTTCGCGTCGAGGTCGCTGCCGCCGACCATCCAACCGCCCGTGTCAATCACCCGGAAGTTGTGGCCGAGCCATTCGGCGTCGAGTTCCTTGCGATCACGGGTGACACCCGGGCGCTCTTCCACGATCGCCTCGCGGCGACCAACGATGCGGTTGACCAGCGTGGACTTGCCAACATTTGGCCGACCAACGATTGCGACGACGGGTTTACTCATGCCCCGACCTCCAGAACTCGGCGCAACGCGGCGCCATCAGTGGGGATGACCTCGACATGGCGAGGCAAATCTTCCGGGCGGGTACCGTCGAGGAAAACCCCGCGGCTCAGACAGACATCGGGCAACACGTAGCGGTGCCCTTCGGGTTCGTTGTTGAGCACACGGGCGATGTCTTCGCCAACCATCAGGCCGCTCACACCGATGTTGCCGCCGAAGTAGTCGTTGGGCACGGGAATCACGCGCACATCCTCGCGGCCGAAGGACGAAATGAGCGGCTCAAGAATCGGTGCGCCGAGTGTGCCGGTGAGCACGCCCACCGGGGCCCCTCGCCGTGGCGAAAGCATGACCGCGGCCGGAGCCGGAGTCTGGGTCGCGGCGGCCGATGCTCCACCGACGACGAGCGCGGGCGAATCGGTGCGAGGAGCTCGGTAGCCATCGGCCGGAGCACCATCAACCCAGGCGAAGAAACCCGCCTGTGTGCCGGTGGGCTCCGCTGTCGGGTTGTGAAATTCAGCTTCAAGTGTGCGCGCCATGCCGATGCCGTCTTCATGCATCGGGAAATCTCCGTAGACCTCGGCGGGCGGAAACGGTCGTTCCGCCAACAGGTAGTACTCGTCGGCCGCGAACACGATCCTTCGCCCGAGGGCCTTGAGATAGATCTCTTGCCAAGAGTCAACGATGTCGACGACCCGTTGGGCTTCAGCCAAGGTGTGCGGACGCATTCGCACCGCCGTGTTGAACTGTGAAACACCGAGGGGCACGACGCACACGGTCGAGAGCTCGGGGAAACG
>JBLIOE010000067.1:0-10866 GCA_047639555.1 Candidatus Aldehydirespiratoraceae bacterium | reverse complement strand
CGCCCGTATGGATGAACTCGCGAAAACGATCCCCGGGTATATCGGCATCGAGTCGGCCCGCAGCGATGATGGGACCGGCATCACGGTGTCGTACTGGGAAGACGAGGACGCGATCGCACGCTGGCGGTCAGACCCCGAACACCTTGAGGTGCAGGCGTCCGGTCGAGACGACTGGTACGAGTGGTTCGAACTCCGGGTGGCGCGAGTCGAGCGGGCACGGTCGTTTTCATGACGATCTTCGACGACATTCGCGAATCGTGCGCGGCCGTCGCCGCGGTTAGCACCCACGTGACGATCAATCACGACGCAGTTTCACAGTTCGCTCAGAGGCTCGACCTCGACACCGAGAAGAACGATCCCGGCCAGGAGCGAATGGGCTCCGAGGAATCCGCCACCGCATTCGTCATGGCGCTCGACTCCATCAACTTCGGAAGCGGCTACTTCCCCTTCCTTCGTAAACGCCCCAGAATGTCCGGCTACCACACGGTGGCCAACTCGCTCCGCGATCTCATCGCCGACACCGGTCCGCTCACCACAAGTCGCCTCGCCGCATGGACCCTCGACGATTCAGCCGCCACGTTCGCCCAAGTGCTCGATGGCGGCCCCGCTCATGAGTTGATGGAGCTCTTCGTCACCGCCTGGCACGACCTGGCCGCGTTCGTCGATCGACACGGCGATGGCTCGTTCGCCGCCACGGTCGCGAGCGCAGAAGGATCAGCCGCTCGCCTTGTCGAGATGCTCGATGAGATGCCCTTCTTCCACGACGTTCACAGCTACCCCGAGGTCGGCCCGGTGTCGCTCTACAAACGGGCCCAGATCACGGTGCAAGACCTCCACGTCACGTTCGGCGGAAAGGGGCCCGGCGCGTTCGAAGATCGACGAGAGCTCACCATGTTCCCCGACAATCTGGTCCCGCACGTGCTCCGGGTGGAAGGGGTCCTCTCCTTCGACGACAACCTCCTTGCTCGCATCGAGGCTGTCGAGGACATCCCGGTCGGTTCACCCGAAGAGGTGGAGATCCGAGCGTGTGGACTACATGCCGTAGAACTTCTCCGCGGCGCGCTGGCTGACGCGGGAGATCGAATGACCGCAGGCGATCTCGACAACCTTTTGTGGAACCTCGGGGCGGCCGATCGTTACAAGGCCGTTCCCCGGCACCGCACCCGTTGCGTGTTCTATTGAACTTCGTTCCGCAATGGGCGAAACAATCGTCAACCCTTTGACCACCCAGAGCGGAAACGCGCGAGATAGCGTGCGTGCACCATCGATTCGAGCACTGCGCGCTCGGTCGAATTCTTTACCCGCCGCCGTGCGGACCTTGGAGGGAAAATGCGCAAACGATTGCTTTTGATTCTCAGCATCCTGTTGTCGTTCACGCTGCTCGCAGCAGCGTGCGGTGACGATGATGACACCACAACCGAAGACCCGGCTGACACGCCGGTCGATGATGCACCAGTCGACGACGCACCAGTCGACGACGCACCAGTCGACGACACACCAGTCGACGACACACCAGTCGACGACGGCTCGGTTGGCCTTGTGTTCGACATCGGCGGCGAGGGCGACCAGTCGTTCAACGATTCCGCTGCGGCCGGCCTTGCCCGTGCCGAGGCCGAGTTTGGTCTGACCACCACGAAGCTTTCCCCCAACGACGACGGCTCGAACCGTGCGGAGCTCCTGCAGCTCCTCGCGGATAGCAACGATCTCGTGATCGCGGTTGGCTTCCTCTTCGCTGATGACGCCACCGAAGTTTCCGGCGCCAACGCCGACACCAACTTCGGCGTGATCGACGATGCGATGCTCGACTTCGACAACGGTGGCGTGCCCCGCAGCGACAACGCTGCTGGCCTCACCTTCGCTGAAGAGCAGGGTTCCTTCCTCGTGGGCGCGGCTGCCGCTTCCGTGAGCGAGACCGGCACCATCGGCTTCATCGGCGGCGTCTGCTGCTTCGGCCTCATCGAGAAGTTCCAAGCTGGCTACATCGCTGGTGCGAAGGCCGTGAACCCCGATATCGAGATCATCTCGGATTACATCACTGAGTTCCCGAACTTCGACGGCTTCAACGACCCGGCTGCTGGCCGTGAGACCGCTCTGGCGATCTACGAAGCTGGCGCTGACGTCATCTACCATGCTGCTGGTGGCACTGGAGCTGGCGTCTTCGCTGCGGCGAAGGAGACCAGCGAGGCCTCCGGATCAAAGGTCTGGGGCATCGGCGTCGACTCCGATCAGTACAACACCGTGGATGCCGACGTGCAGGAGTACGTCCTCACCTCGATGCTGAAGCGTGTTGACGCCGCCGTGTTCGAGATCATCTCGGCGCACATCGCGGGCGACTTCACCTCCGGCAACGTCGTCTACGACCTTTCGGTCGACGGTGTTGGCTACTCAACTTCGGGCGACTTCCTGTCGGCCGACTTGATCGCCGCTCTTGAAGACTTCAAGGCGCAGATCATTGCCGGTGACATTGTCGTCCCCACGGACCCGGCTGAAGCCTAAATATTTCGTCATTCATATGACGTAGCAGCGGGGCCGGGATACATTCCCGGCCCCGTTGTAGTTTTCGCAACAACACGATGAAGAGAGGGAGTCGAGTGGCACTCGCCATCGAACTCAAGGGCATTACCAAGCGCTTCCCAGGTGTCGTCGCGAACGACGATGTCAACCTCGCGGTGGAGACCGGCGAGATCCACGCGATCTGTGGAGAGAACGGGGCCGGCAAATCCACCCTGATGAAGATTCTCTACGGCATGCAAGGGCCCGACGAGGGTTCGATGCACGTCGATGGCGAAGAAGTGTCTTTCGCTTCCCCGGCCGACGCCATCAGCGCCGGCATCGGCATGGTCCATCAACACTTCATGCTCGCGGGCAACCTCAGCGTGCTGGAGAACGTGATCCTCGGCTCCGAACCCACTCGCGCCGGTGTCATCGATCAGGCAACGGCTCGAGCCCACCTGATCGAAGTTGGCGCCGCTTATGGCCTCGAAGTTGATCCGGATGAGTTCGTTGAGGATCTCGAGGTTGGCGAACGCCAGCGTGTCGAGATCATCAAGGTGCTCTATCGCGGCGCGAAGATTCTGATCCTCGATGAACCCACGGCCGTCCTCGTGCCGCACGAAGTCGACGAACTCTTCCGCAACATGCGCGAGCTCAAGGCCGACGGCGCCACCATCTTGTTCATCGACCACAAGCTCGAAGAGGTCCTCGAGATCGCCGACACGATCACCGTCCTTCGCCACGGTCAAACCGTCGCCACCGTGAAACCGGCCGACGTCAGTACCGGCGATCTCGCCGAGCTCATGGTCGGCAGCGAACTGCCAACACCTCAGACCAGCGAGTCCACGGTCACCACCGAGGTAGCCCTCGGCGTACAAAACCTCACCGTTCTCGACGATGACAACCGCCCTGTCGTCAACGCCGTAGACCTCAAGATTCATCGCGGCGAAATCGTCGGAATCGCCGGGGTCGAGGGCAACGGCCAAACCGAGCTCGTCGAGGCTATTATCGGCACCACCCAGGCCAGCTCTGGCTCCATCACACTGTGCGGCGACGACATCACTCATCAGAGTGTGCGCCACCGGCGGGCCGGCGGTATCGGGCTTGTCCCCCAGGACCGCCACGAAGAAGGCCTTCTTCTCGAGGCTCCGCTCTGGGAAAACACCGCGCTCGGCCACCAGATGAAGGCGCCGTTCGGACGAGGTATCTGGTTCGACCGACCAGGAGCCCGCGACCAGACCGAGCTGATCCGCTCGAAGTTCGATGTCCGCAGTCCCGACATCGAGGTGTCGGCCCAAACCCTCTCCGGCGGCAACCAGCAGAAGCTGATTATCGGTCGGGAGCTCACCGCCGAACCCGATGTGTTGATTGCCGCTCACCCCACCCGCGGCATCGACGTGGGCGCGCAGGCTGCGGTCTGGGACCACATCCGGTCCGCCCGGGCCGAGGGAATGGCCACGCTGCTGATCTCGGCCGATCTCGACGAACTGATCGGGCTCTCCGACACAATCCTCGTCATGTACAAGGGCAAGCTCGTCGCTACCGTCGATCCCGCCACCGTCACTCCTCGAGAACTTGGTAGCTACATGACAGGAGCGGCACTGTGACCGGACTCATGGATCCGTCGCCCAAGACCACGCCGTCGCCATCGACCGCAGCCGACTCCGCTCAACGCCGCCTTCTCATGGCGCTGGCCGCCCCCGTCGGCGCGATCACTTTCAGCTTCGTCGCCGCCACGATCATGCTGTTCATCGCCGGCAGCGACCCGTTCGAGGCCTACGGCGACATGCTCGGACACGCGAGCAAGCTTGAGACGCAGATCTCGATGATCAATCGCGCCACCCCGCTCTATATCTCCGGAGTTGCGGCGGCGATCGGGTTCAAGATGAACCTGTTCAACATCGGTGTCGAGGGCCAATACCGAATGGCCGCCATCTTCGCCGCCTATGTCGGCGGCGCGGTCGCGCTCCCCGGTGTCTTCCATGTCGGACTGATCATCGTCGTCGCCATGCTCGTTGGCGCTGCTTGGGCTGGTCTCGCTGGCGTGCTCCTCACCCACCGCGGCATCAACGAAGTGATCGCCACGATCATGTTGAACGGCGTCGCTCTTGGTCTCATCGCCTGGCTCGTGCGTTCGTGGCAGGCCGAGGGCAACCTCGCCCAGGTCGGCGTAGGGACCGAACGCATCGAGTCGTCCGGCATCATTCCCAACTTGAGCTGGATACCGGAGACGCTCTTTCGCGATCTCACTGGCACCGGCGAACTCACGGGGGTCTTGGTCATCGCGATCGTGGTCGGGATCGTCTACCACGTGCTCCTGAATCGCACGATCTTTGGTTTCGAGCTCCGGGCCAGCGGTCTGAATCCGTTCGCCGCACGCGCCGGTGGCGTTCCGCCTCGCCGAATGGCCCTCACCGCGATGCTGCTTTCCGGCGGCATTGCTGGCCTCGTCGGCATCGCCGAAATCATGGACAAGGGTCGCTACAACCCAAACTTCGTCGGCAACCTTGGATTCAATGGCATCGGCATAGCACTGCTCGGCCGCAACCATCCGGCCGGGATTGCGGTGGGTGCCCTCCTCTGGGCTTTCCTCGAAGCCTCCAGCGACATCCTCCAGAACCAGGGCACCGCTCCGAAGGAGATCATCGACATTATGCGCGGGGTGATCTTGCTTACGGTGGTGATCGGCTACGAGGTTGTGGGCCGCATCCGAAAGCGCGATGAAGCAGCCAGAGCCGCCGCTCGATTGACGGAGGCCACATCATGAAGGCACTCGACAAACTTCCAACCTCACTGCGCTGGATGGCGCTCACGGCCATGGGTGTTCTCGCGCTGGCCATCATCGAGACCATCACCGACAGCAATGGCCTCACGACCGGTAGTCAGGCGGGCGCCACTCTGCGATGGGCGGCACCGATCATGCTGGCTGGGCTCGGTGGCCTTTTTGCCGAACGGGCCGGCGTGGTCAACATCGGTCTCGACGGCATGATGATTCTCGGTATGTGGTTCGGTGCGTGGGGCACCATCAACTACGGACCATGGGCCGGCCTCGCCTTCGGCATTCTCGGCGGCGCCCTCGGCGCTCTCGTGCACGCGATCGCCACGGTTTCGTTTGGCGTCGACCAGATCATTAGTGGCGTGGCGATCCTGATCGCCGCACCCGCCGTCACCCGTTACCTCTCGATCGAGATATTTGCCGATTACGACGGCGGGTCAGTTACCCAGTCGCCTCGCCTCGAGTCGGCGGGCAAATTCACCTTCCCGTTCCTCGCGGGCGGTGATCTCTTTGGTTGGAAATCGCCCGACATGTTGGGGTGGTTCAACGACAAGGACTATCCCGTCCTGTCTGACCTCACCGAGGTCGCCAGAGGGCTCACGTTCAACCTGAGCATGTTCACCGTTGTGGCGTATGGGCTCATCCCGGTCATCGCGTTTGTGCTCTGGCGCACCCGCTTCGGCCTGCGGGTTCGGATCTCTGGAGAGAACCCATCGGCTGGTGAGTCCCAGGGCATCAACATCTACGCCTACAAGTACGCGGCCGTGCTCCTCTCCGGAGCCCTGGCGGGCTTCGGTGGGGTGTTCATCGCCAGTCCGGAACTGGGCGGCATCTACCAAGAGGGCTCGACCAACAGCGCCGGGTTTATTGGTCTCTCGGCGCTGATCGTCGGCAACTGGCGACCGGCCGGCGTGATGGCCGGCGCGTTGCTCTTTGGCTACCCAAAGGCGCTTGGTCTGCGAGATCTCGACGGCGGCTCCACCCATGCGTTGCTGCTGGTCGCGGCACTCGTGCTCTTCGCGGTCGCCGTAAGCAACTTCCGCAAGCAGAACTACACCGACACGATCCTGGCCGGCGCAATCGGCGGGCTGAGCCTTCTGTGGTTCCTGATCTCGGACACGGTCGCCGACTGGTTCATCAGCATCTTGCCGTTCATCATTGTGCTCCTCGTGCTCACCTTCTATGCGCAGCGACTCCGAGGGCCGGCCACCGCTGGCCAGGCGTATCGCAAGGGTGAGACCTGAGCCTGATGCTCTCTCCAGAACAATTCGCCGACTGGGATCGCGACGGTTTCCTCGTTCTCGAGGACGCCATCGACCCGGCGGACTGCGACCGACTTCGCGAACATGTAGTCACGCAACTCGCCGCGGCCGACCCCACGGTCGACGGTGGCCTCACAGTGTTCGACACCACCGGGCAAGGCCATGCCCAAGACGAGTACTTCCTTACCTCGGGCGACGTTGTCCGCTGGTTCCTCGAAGACGGTGCCGTTACCGACGGCGAACTCACCCGTCCGCTCGAACTCGCAGTCAACAAGCTCGGCCATGCAATGCACGATCTCGATCCCGAGTTCGACCGCTTCAGCCGCACCCCGTTCCTCGCCGAATTGGCCACCGATCTCGGGTTTGTCGACCCTCGGCTGCTGCAATCGATGTACATCTTCAAGCAGCCGGAGCTGGGCGGCGAGGTCACCTGTCACTGCGACCACACCTTCCTTTGGACCGAGCCGCAAACCGTCGTCGGCTACTGGTTTGCGATTGAGGACGCCACCCTCGAAAACGGTTGTCTTTGGGTTGCACCGGGCCATCACCGCCACCCGGCCCGTGAGCGCTTCCGTCGCGAGGGCGACGGCACGGCCATGGAAATTCTGAGCGACGATCCGTGGCCCACCGAAGCCCTGATACCGATCGAGGCGAAGAAGGGCACGATGCTCGCCCTTCACGGCACGCTCCCCCACTGGAGTGCACCCAACACCTCAACAACCAGCCGCCACGCCTACACGTTGCATCTGATTGACGGCACCGCCGAATATCCCGAGGACAATTGGCTTCATCGCAGCGCCGACATGCCGATGCGAGGATTCTGATGACCGACTCGAACGTTCGCCATGCAATCCCTAGCCAACGCGACGTGCTGATCGAGGTGCTCTCGGAGGCCTTCCACAGCGATCCGATGATGGCGTTGCTCTTCCCGGACGAAGAGAACTCGGCGCTGTCTGACAAGGTGCGCCTCACCAAGCTCATGGAGAACGAGGTCGACCGCCATCTGCCGGTCGGCCATTCCTACATCGTCGATGATCTTGGCGCCGCTCTCTGGACCCCGCCGGGGATCGACGCTGAGGGCGAAGAATTTGCCACCCTCGTCAACGACCTCGCCGGGCCCGACCACCTGGCCACGCTGCTCCCCCAGTTCATCGAAATGATGCAATGGAAGCCCGACGAGCCCCACTTCTACCTGCACGTCATCGGCGCGGTCGACCGAGCCCGCGGCAAGGGTTACGGATCATTGCTTCTCCGTCGGGTAACCGACGTCTGTGACCGTGAAGGATTCCCCGCCTACCTCGAAGCCTCCACCGCCAGGAGCGCCGCGCTTTACGCCCGCCACGGGTTCGAAGAGATGGCGGTCATCAACTTTGCGCCCGGCGTGGCCCTTCGCCCCATGCTCCGCCCGGCGGCCTAACCTGGAGTATGGCTCCCGCAGTTCCCTCCCTCCTCGACGTCGGCCCGCCCACACTCGAGCGCATCAAGCGTGCGCCGAAGGTTGTGCTCCACGATCATCTCGACGGCGGCCTGCGCCCGGAGACGATCATCGAGATCGCGGAGCAGGTCGGATACACGGGCTTGCCCGCCACCGATCCCGCAGAGCTGACCGCATGGATGCAGCGGGGAGCGAACCGCAAGGACCTCACGCTCTATCTTGAGACCTTCGCTCACACCGTCGCCGTTATGCAGACCAGCGACGGCATCGAACGAGTGTCGCGAGAGTGTGCGGAAGACCTCGCCGCCGACGGCGTGGTCTACGCCGAAATCCGATTCGCACCCGAACTCCACACAGAGCAAGGTCTGAGTCTCGACGACGCGATCGAGGCCGTCCTCGCCGGTTTCGCGGCAGGTTCCGCCGGTACCAATCTCACCATCCGAGCAATCTGCTCCGCGATGCGCCACCAGCAGAACTCACTCGAAGTGGCGCAGGCGGCGGTTCGCTGGCGCGACGAGGGTGTCGTTGGCTTCGACATTGCCGGGCCCGAAGATGGCTTTCCGCCCGACGATCACCTGCTGGCGTTCCAGTACTGCCATCGAGAGAACTTCCACATCACCATCCACGCGGGCGAGGCCTACGGACCCAAGTCGATCTGGAAGGCGCTCCAATACTGCGGCGCCGAACGCCTCGGGCACGGCATCCGCATCATCGAAGACCTCACCCACACCGACGACGGCGAGAGCAAGCTCGGCCGACTCGCTCACTACATCCGGGATCGACGCATCCCGCTTGAGATCTGCCCCACCTCCAACGTCAATACCGGCGTTGTCGATGAGATCGCCGACCACCCCATCGCCGAACTGATCGACCTGCGATTCCGGGTCACGCTCAACACCGACAATCGACTCATGTCGGGTGTTTCGATGTCCTCGGAGATGCACGCTCTCGTCGAGGCCTTCGACTACGGCTGGGACCGCCTTCGCTGGCTCACAGTCAACGGTATGAAGTCGAGCTTCCTCCCCTTTCGCGAACGCCTCCAGATCATCGAACAGGTGATCAAGCCTCGTTACGCGCCGCTCGAGGCGTGGGCCCAGGAGCCCCGGGTCTAACCGCCCAAACCGTCTTCACTAGGGTTCCGTAATGCGGATTCCTGTAACGACTCTGATTGTCCTGCTCCTCGCGTTCGCCCTGTTGGCCGCCGCGTGCACCGATGACCCGGCCGCGCAGGAACTCATCGAGGACCTCATCCAAGGCGTCGACCCCGTCGACGACTCGACCTTCAATGACTTCGAGATCCCCGACGCCAGCACTCCTGAGGTCGACGACACTCCGCTCCCCGTTGATGACAACTATCGGATCGGCGTGCTCGACAACGGGCTCACCTACATGCTGCGGAGCAACGACACCCCGGGCGGGAGCCTCGACCTTCGGCTCGTGGTGAACGCCGGAGCGCTCCAGCAGCCAGTAGCGGAGGACGGCAGCGCCCACTTCCTCGAACACATGCTCTTCAACGGCACCGAGGCCTTCCCCGGCAACGAACTCACCACCCAACTCCAGCGCTACGGCATTCGATTCGGTGCTGACGTCAACGCCTACACCAGCTACGACGAGACCGTCTACCTTCTCGGCGCACCGACATCGGATCCAGCCGCACCAACCGTCGCCTTCGATGTACTGCGCGAGTGGGCCTCCCGAGCCACGATCGAACCCGCCGAAGTCGACGCCGAAATCGGTGTGGTCCGCGACGAGCTGCGCCAGCGCGGTGAGTCCGTCCAGGGAATCATCGGTGCGCAACTCAGCCAGATCTACACCCGCGGCACGCCGTATGAAGGACACGATCCGATTGGCGAGGCCGAGCTGATCGAGTCGACCACGGCCGAAACGTTACGCGAGTTCTACGAGACCTGGTACCGGCCCGATCTGATGGCCATTGTTGTTGTGGGCGACGTTCCCCTTGATCGGCTCGAAGAAGAAGTCACGTCTCGCTTCGCCGATCTGCCACCGGCTGCGGCCGACGCTCCCGCCCGCAACGAAGTCACCGTCGATCTCGACGCAACACCGGTCACCGAAGTGATCGTCCATCCCGACAACGGGGCCAACTTCATTTCGTTCGACCTGCCCCTCCCGGCCTGGGACAGCGGCACGGTCGGCGGTGAACGAATGCGTCTTGTCGAACAAGCCGTGGCCGCCATGCTCGACACCCGACTCAACGAGGCGTTCCAGCGGGGCGATCTCGCCATCGACCAATCGCCCTACATCAACCCCGGTTTCGCGGAGAACCGAGAGCAGCGGTTTTACGGGACGAGCTTTCAGGCCGACGATCTCGAAGTCGGCCTCAACGACTACATGTCGCACTTGCTCCTCGCCGCAGCAGACGGTTTCACCGACGACGACGTTGCCCGAGTGCAGACGCAGTTGATTGCCGCTATCGAGGACGAGCGGGCGACACTTGGCTCGATCCAAGACTTCCAGTACGCCGACGCGCTGACATCGAACTATCTCACCGGCTCCGATCTCGACATCGCCCCTCGTCGACTGAGTCGGCAGAGCGACGCGGTGGAGACGCTCACGGTCGACGAGCTCACGAACTATTGGCGCTGGCTGCTGCAGTCCAGTGGCCCCGTGGTGGTCGCGATCACCGATGATCCCAGCGCCGTCCCCACGGCCGATGCGCTGGCGGAGATCCTCGCCAACGCTCGGCCGGCGACACAGGGCGCCGCCGCCGCGGAGGTCGACCAACTGATGGCCGCACCCGATGCGGCCGAAGTGATTTCGACCGACGTCCGTGCTGGCGGCTTCTCCGACGTGACCGAGTGGCAGTTCGCGAATGGTGTGGTTGTTACCCACCAGCAGACCGAGATCACGGATGGATCCTTCGACATCTGGGTGGAGTCCAC
>JBLIOE010000066.1:0-11567 GCA_047639555.1 Candidatus Aldehydirespiratoraceae bacterium | reverse complement strand
GCCGAAGAAGCCCCGGCCGAAGAAGCCCCGGCCGAAGAAGCCCCGGCCGAAGAAGCCCCGGCCGAAGAAGCCCCGGCCGAAGAAGCCCCGGCCGAAGAAGCCGCCGTTGCTAAAGAGGCGACCGAAGAGGCGTGAGCCAACTACCGGTCGTCTCTAAGACTGACCGACAGCGTTATCGCGAACGAGGGGTCGTGGCCCTTCGGGGTGTCCTCTCTCCGGAGATAGTCAACGCGCTCGCCGCGCCGGTTGCCCGCGCCGTCGCGGGTCCCGACACGGTGGATCTGTCGGCGCTGGGCGACGCGCTCACCGGGACCAGCAGCGAAGGCGGCGACCGGGGTCGTTTCCGTTCCGGGGTTGACCATTGGCGAACCGATGACGACATGGCGGCCTTCGCTATCAGCTCTCCCCTGCCGGCGATCGTCGCCCAGCTACTCGGGGCGAGCACGCTCTCGCTCTATGAAGACTCGATCCTGGTGAAGGAACCGAATAGTCGCGAGCCGACGATGTTTCACCAAGACCATCCCTACTTCTCTGTCGTCGGCGAGCAGGTGTGCACCACTTGGGTTCCGCTCGACCCCGTCACGAGGGAGACCGGCGGGATTGGCTATGTGGTCGGGAGCCATCTCGACGACACGGAGTGGCGGCCGAACCTTTTCGTGACACGCGATCCCATTCCGGGAGCTACGGGTCAAGACGTTCCCGACTACCACGCCGACGATCAGGGTCGAGAGATTGAATGGGTCGAGGCATCACCCGGTGACGTCGTCGTGCACCACTCCCGAACCCTTCATGGGGCGGGTCCGAACCTGTCGGTCACCCAAGCTCGGCGCGCGGTGAGCGTCCGCTACTGCGGCGACGGCGTCACGTTCAGCTCTCGGGCGGTCACCCCAAAGCCACATCACGAGTCGATGGCGGAGGGCGAGCCGCTTCGTCCGCCGGCGTTCCCCGTCGCCTGGCCGCGCCCAACCGAGTAAAGCGGGGCACAACCGTCCGTCCCTATTCGGCCGGCGAGGCATCAGTGGTGGACCAGATCAGCTCGCCTTCTTCGTTGCCCCAGGCCTCGACGATCCAGAGGACACCTTCGCCTTCGAAGTCGACTTTGGCGACATCGGCGGGTTCGCCACCCTTGTAGTCGTAGAAGCCGAAGCCTTCCGCGGGTTGCCATTCCTTCACGTAGACCTTGCCATCGCTCCAGAGCTTGAACTTGACGGCTCCGACGTCGGCGATCTCAACCCACTGGAAGATGGGCTCGAAGGGCGGCTCTTCATCCCAGAAGTGCTGCTCAACTTCACCGTTGTCATTGATGAGGGCCTTGCCGTACCAAACCCAATCACCGTTGGTGAACTTGACGTAGACCTTCCAGCCTTCAGCCTTTTCAATGTGGAACTCGTAGCCGTCGTTGGCGTTGACATCGCCGACATGCAGCTTGTCGCCATCACGCTCGACGATGAAACGGCCTCGTTCGGGGACCACAACTTCGAAGCGATCAACAACCGTGGACGGGGCTTCCGGCTCATGCTTCTTGACCATTGTCGTCGTCGGTGGCGCGGTCGTCGTTGTCGGGAACATCAGGTCGGTGACCACGACATCAACCTCATCGCGGACACCGTCGGTGACGGTGACCACCTTCACGGAGTCGCCCGTCTTGATCACGATCACGATGCCGTAGTCGGTCACCTCGACCGAATGCACTTCCCAACCTTCGACGAGGTCGGTGTTGAGTAGCTCAAATACGCCGTCGGTTTCGACCACTTCGGCGTTGCCCAGTGGGCCGAGGCTGAGGACCAGAGTCTCATCAACCGGGGTCTCTTCAACCGGGGACTCGTCAGAGTTTGCCGACGTGTCGTTTTCGGCAGAGTCGCCGTCACCAATATCTGGCAGGTCAACCTCCGGGGCGACGGGCGAGTCCAACTCACCTGAATCGGCGACATTCAACGCGGGATCAGCGGCGGTGTCAGCCGCCACCGCGACGGCGCCGAAGCCGATGAGCGGCACCATGGCCAGGCCGGCCATCATGCGGCGGACATGGGCGACGCGGGCCTTGCGCATTCGGGGGCGCAGACCGTCGAGAATCTCACTTGAGTGGGGGGTCATCGGACAACTTCCTGGCGACCCGCGGGGGTCATCTCTTGACGGCCGAGCTGTTCGGCCATGCGTGGCTTCAGGGATCGACGGGCACGACTCAGGTGAAAACGAAACGCGCCGGGCGAGATCCCCATCCGCGTCGCTGCTTCCTCGGTACTGAAGCCAGACCCGTAGTAGAGATCAACCGCTCGTCGTTGCTGGGCCGGCAGTTGCTCGAGCGCCTCGTCGAGGCCTTCAACGCTGTCGGCATCTGCAACTGACGGAACCGAGGTCGGTTCCGCCGCCAGGCGAGGCAACGTGTTTTCCCGAGTTGTCCGTTGACGGTGCTGATCACGCACGACGTTCACGGCGACTCGACGAACCCACGCGATGGGCTCCTTGTAGTGCCCGACTCGCCACCACCGCGCGTACGCACGGACGTATGCCTCTTGGGCTGCGTCATGTGCGTCCTCGCTTCTTGAGCCGTCGAGCTCTAGTCCACGAACCGTGAGCCCGTAGCACTCTCGGAAGAAGTCATCGAAATTTCGGGCCATGCCCCACCTATCTGCCTGTTGCTACCGAACATCGCCGTCGCCTCCCACGCATCTCACGTATGAGGACAACAAAATGTTTGGCCACGCGAAGAAATATCTCGCGAATCCAACTATCGGCAGCGAACGGCTCGCCTATAAGCGGCGGGCTCGGCTGGTCAGTGGGGGTGCATGCCCCCGTCGACGACAAGGACTTGGCCTGTCATATAGCTCGAACCGCGACCCGCAAGGAACAGTGCCGGACCCACCAGCTCGTCGGGTTGACCGGGTCGGCCCAACAACGTGCCGGCCCCCATGGCTTCAGCTGCGCCTTCGCCGAGGTTGCGGGTCATGTCGGTGTTGATCGGTCCGGGGGCGAGGGCGTTTACTCGGATTCCCTTCGAGGCGAGCTCTCCGGCAAACGACCGAGTGACGGATAGGAGTCCGGCTTTCATCGCGGCATACATCGAGACCCCACGAGCGAATTGGAACGCGCCAACGCTGATGACGTTGATGACCGAGGCGTGTTCGGCCGCTTCAAGGTGCGGCACGGCCGCTTGGGTGAGCAGTGCGGGCCCACGCAGGTTCACTTCGAAAGACTTCTGCCAGGTGACATCTGTTTGGCTACCGATCGGCGCCGCCAAAGCGTTCGCGGCGTTGTTGATGACAACATTGAGACCACTAAAACGTTCGACGGTGGCGCTCACGAGCTCTTCGGCTGCATCGGAGTCGCCCATGTTGATGGAGAGTCCCAGCGCTTGCGCGCCGAGGGAGACGAGGTGGGCCTCGGTTTCTGCGCATGCTTCGGGCTTTCGACTCGCTACGACGACGTTGGCACCACCCAGGGCGAGGCCTTCGGCGATGGCACGACCGATACCTCTCGTACCTCCGGTGACGATTGCCGTCATGTCGGAAAAGTCGAGCAGGCGATGCAGTTGTTCGGCGTCCATCGGGCCGACGTTAGTTGCCGACCACGTGTCCCAGCATGGCGAGACGACCGTCGATCAATTCGTCGTCTTTCGCCATTACTCTCAGCTCTCGAGAGCCTCGAACAACATCGCGAAGAAGTGTTCGGCCGGGTAGTCGGTGACGAGGTCGATATTGGGCACACCTTCGGTGATCCCGATCTGATCAACATCAAGCACGCCGCGCTGCGGTCCATCACCGACCATCACGTCAACCCAGAGTCGAGAAATCGATGACGGCGACGGGTCGATCGCATGCGCCATAGCGATCGGATCAGGGAGATCGTCGCCCTCGAGGCCGTACTCCAGCGAGAACTGGCGGACCACCTGGGCGATATTGACGGCGAATTCTGCGAAGGGCGTGCCAAGCGCCCGCATCGCCTCATGACGCGACGGTGTCACTACGGCAGAGGCGATGGAGATATCCCAACCCACGAACTCGAGAGGAAGACCGGAGCGCGAAACGATCTGAGCAGCTTCCGGATCAGCCCAGAAGTTGTACTCGGCCATCGCCGACACGTTGCCCGGGCCATGGACACCGGTGCCGCCCATCACCACGACGCGCGCCACCGCGTCAACGATCTCGGGAGCCCGCATCACCGCCAGCGCAACGTTCGTGAGCGGACCCAGAGTCACAAGCGTGATCTCGCCCGGCGAACCAAGAATCGTGTCGACGATGACATCGGCGCCGCGTCCGTTGGCCGGCGTTCGTCCGGAAAGGGGAAGACCACAGTCACCCATTCCATCCTTGCCGTGGACGTACTCCGCCGTTTCGAGCGCCCGCATCATCGGCTGAGCGGCGCCGGCGTAGACCGGCGTGTCGGCCCCGCAGAGCTCAACGGTGTACAGCGCATTCTGCACCGCCTGGTCGAGTCCGACGTTGCCGCTCACTACCGTGAGCGCCTCAACCTGGATGTCAGGATGGCGCAGTGCCATCAGAATTGCCACGGCATCGTCAGACGCGGTGTCGGTATCGATGAGAAAACGGCGCATCGTTGAAGCCTAGGACGAGGCCGAGAGGTGCACGGATTTTCCATCGCTGCATCCGCAGAAAACCTCCTCCATCGTGGCCAGACAACCACTCCGCGTGATAGAAACAGACAGTGTTTAACCGGCTCGGTTCCCTCGTCGTCCGGCGGCGCCGAACGGTGCTTGCTGGCACCGCGCTACTCCTCGTTGTTGCGGTTGTCTTAGGAGTCGGCGTCATCGATCGTCTCTCCGGCGCCGGTTTCGACGATCCCGCCTCAGAGTCCGTCGCCGCGCGAGCCGAACTTGACCGCATCTTCGACACCGGTTTCCCCGACGCGGCGTTCCTCGTCTCTGTTTCTGGGGCAGCACCAGAAGTCGACGCGGTCGACCGCGGCGGGGTCGAACTCGCCGGAATCGCCTTCGCTGAAGAGCTCGCGGCGATCCCCGGCGTTGACGACGTGGTTTCCTATTGGACAGCCGACCGCGCCCCTGAGCTTCGGACCGAGGATGGACGACGCGCAATGGTGCTCGTGCGGCTCCCCGGAGGGGCGAACGACCCCGGGCGCGAAGCAGTCGCCCAACAACTGCTCGCCGACTACGACGGCGTACAACGAGGTCCACTAACGATCGGGGTTGGCGGTCGCGATCCCGGTTTCGAACAGGTCGGAATCCACGCAGAGAAAGACCTCGCGACCGCCGAGATCATCGCCATCCCGCTCACGCTGCTGCTTCTCTTGTTCGTCTTCCGCAGCATCGTTGCCGCGCTGATTCCGGCCCTGGTCGGCATCTCCACCGTGGCCGGCGCGCTTCTGGTGCTGTTTATTATTACGGCGTTTACCGATGTCTCCGTTTTCGCCATCAACCTCGTCACCACACTCGGCCTCGGTCTGGCGATCGACTATTCACTTTTGGTCGTAAGCCGATTCCGCGAAGAATTGGACAACGGACTCGCCGTTGATGACGCGGTCCGCAAGACCATCAACACCGCGGGCCGAACGATCACCTTCAGCGGACTGACGGTCGCGGTCTCACTCTCTGCCCTCCTTGTCTTCCCGATCTACTTCCTCCGGTCCTTCGCCTATGCGGGTATTGGCGTCATCGCGTTTGCCCTGCTGTTGTCGCTCGTGGCTGTACCTGCGGTCCTCAGCATTCTCGGCCACCGCATCAACCGCGGGATGCTGCGGCGGGCGTCAAAACGACGGCACGGCATCAGCATCTGGCGCGAGCAGGCCGACAAGGTCGTCGATCGACCGTGGCGATACCTCATCCTCGGCGTCATCGGCCTCACGTTGCTGGCTGTCCCGTTCCTCGGCGTGAAGTGGGGTGAGTCCGATCATCGGGCGCTTCCGGCCGACGATCCCGTGCGGCTCACTACCGAGACGCTCACCTCGGAGTTCGAGACCGCCGAGTTCAACGCGTTTCCGGTCCTGGCCCGCGGCTCGGTTGATGCCGGCGGGGTGACCGCTCACGCGATCACTCTCTCGCAACTCGACCATGTGTCCCGGGTGGATGCCGGCACCGGCAGCTTCATCGACGGCGCCGCAATCGTGCCCGCCGACGACGCCACTCGGGAGCGTTTCTTACGACCCGACGACGCCTGGTTCAACGTAGTGATCGAGGTCGAACCGATCAGCCCACAAGCCGAAACCCTCGTCCACGAAATCCGCGGAATGGACACCCCATTCGACCAAATCCTCGTCGGCGGAGGCACCGCTTCCCTGATCGACACCAAAGCCGCCGTCTTCGACAACCTTGCGCTCGCCGCGGCGCTGCTTTTTGGCGCCACGTATGTCCTGCTCTTCATGATGTTCGGCAGCCTCCTTGTGCCGCTGAAAGCCATCGCGCTGAATCTGCTTAGCCTCGGAGCGACGTTCGGGATGATGGTGGTGGTCTTCCAGTCCGGGGCCGGCGAGAGCGTCCTGAACTTCACCTCCACCGGCCTGACCGACATCAGCACGCCGATCCTCATCTTCGGTATCGCCTTCGGGTTGAGCATGGACTACGAGGTCTTCCTCCTTTCACGGATCAAAGAGGAGTTCGACCTGTCGGGCCACAACGAAGACTCCATTGTTGAAGGAATCGACAAAACCGGCCCGATCATCACGGCCGCCGCACTGATCCTCTCCATCACCTTCATGGCGACGATCACCTCCGGGCTCACCTTCATCAAACTCTTCGGGCTAGGGCTCACCGTCGCCGTCCTCGTCGACGCATTCATCGTTCGGGTCACAATCGTTCCGGCGCTCATGTCCGTCGCCGGTTCCTGGAACTGGTGGGCGCCGAAGCCGCTGCGCCGATTCCACGATCGTTGGGGGCTGACCGAAGGCGACACCGACGAAGTGATCGACCTCACCGATTCGGTCATTGACCTTCGAGAACCCACCGGCGACGCCGCAGTGGTTCCGGAGAGCGAACGGACCCTCACCTAACCTTGTTGTCAAACGAAGGCTCCTGAGCCCGCTGCGTCCCGATCATGCCGTCGACCATCGCGTAAATTGACTTCTACGCAGCTTGAGGGATGACGCGATGGAAGACTTAGAGGCGCGTCAACGGGGGCGACTCGCGCGATGGCCGACAACAACCGACGAGCCTGTTTTCAAGTCTTGGGCGCGCCTTCTGGCTCGGACCGCGATTCTGCTCGCGGCGCTGATCGGACTCGGCATCGTTGCTGTTGGGGTAGGTGAACTCATCCCCGATCGTTGGGTGGCCGCCCACCTCGTGGACGCGCGTCAAGACGGGACCCTGACGAACACGGCGCAAGAAAAGACGCGGGTGGGCGGAATTGCCGATCACTTCACCGAATGCGTCAGTATCAGCGTCGGCCTGGGCCACGGGAGCGACTCATTTCTTGAGTCGATGGCCGGTTCCCCGAACCTTGGACCTTGTGATCGCTTAGTTGCCGCAGTAGACGAATTCTCGCAAACGGACCGGCTCCCCGAAGGGGGGAGGTATCTGCGTTATTGGCACGGCACGTCGTCGATCTTTCGCATTGTCATCGCCGTCGGGGGCTTGGCCGTACTTCGCGTTCTCGCGTTCGCTGCCGTCGTCGGTTCGGTGTTGCTCGTGGCGCGCCAAGTCCGCCAAGTCGCTGGGGTCCCCGCTGCCGTCGCGATCGTCGGCCCGTTCGTCGCCACAACGGATTTCATTGTCCTAAGTGGGACCGTCCATCACAGCATGACGCTCGCCGTGGCCTTCGCCGGCGCAGCCCTCGTGGCGACCGCGGCATTCCGAACCGGTGGGGTTTGGTTCTCGGCGGTGCTCGCCGGCGCGGCCTTTGTCTACGTCGACCTTCTCACCAATGTTCCCGGCGCGTGGGCCCTCGTCACCGCGATGGCCATCTTCGCCGCCCGGACACGAACTGCCGATCCAGCCGTAGTGGCGCGCACGGGAATCGCAGCCGGAGTCGGGTGGATTGTCGGCTACGCCGGAATGTGGGCCGGGAAGTGGGCTTTTGCTGCATCCGTTCTCGGTTACGACGTTGTTCGCTCAGACGTCACGGACTCGGTCCGTGAACGAGTCAATGGGGATTCGCCCTGGAGCGAGGATCGGTTCGGCGCCGCGATCGACGCAAACGTCGATGCCTGGTTTGAGATCCCATTCACTCGGGTTGTCCTACTTCTCTCCGTTCTGGTGCTCGCGAAGGCCATCTGGTCTCGTCTCCGCAACCGCACCGTTCGGTCAGACTCGATCGCCGGAGTTCTCATTGCCATCGTGCCCGCACTTCTGCCTTTCGTCTGGTTCGAGTTCGCAAGTAACCACAGCCAGGTCCACGCGTGGTTCACCTACCGTTCGATCCCGTTAGCGCTCGGCATTGGAATGCTCGCGCTCTTGACTCCGGAACCGAAACCTCGTCGGGCCGCAGAGAGCGCACCGGTAGCCTGATCAGTCATGACGACGACCGAGAATGACGGCGCTGCTGCGCCCTACCCGCATGTCGAAAGTCCGGATCTCCCGGGCATCGAGAAGCGCATTCTCGAGCAGTGGGAAACCGCGGCCACCTTTGAACAGTCGGTCGAGCAGCGTCCACACGCCATTGGTTCGACAAACAACGAATACGTTTTCTACGACGGTCCGCCGTTTGCCAACGGCCTCCCGCACCACGGCCATCTCCTCACCGGCTACGTGAAAGACGTCGTTCCCCGCTACCAAACGATGAAGGGCAAACGCGTCGAGCGTCGTTTCGGCTGGGACTGCCACGGGCTGCCCGCCGAAATGGAAGCCGAGAAGCATCTCCCGGTTGCCGGCCGCGCGTCGATCATCGAATACGGCATCGAGAAGTTCAACGAGTACTGCCGCACCTCGGTTCTGAAGTACACCGAGGATTGGGAGCAGACGGTCACCCGGCAGGCCCGGTGGGTCGACTTCGAAAACGACTACAAGACGATGGACCTCCCGTACATGGAGTCCGTCATGTGGGCGTTTAAGCAGCTGTGGGACAAAGGCCTGATCTATCAGTCCAACCGGGTGCTGCCGTACAGCTGGGGCGCCGAAACACCGCTCTCCAATCACGAGATCCGCCTCGACGACGCCACCCGGCCCCGCCAAGATCCCGCAGTCACCGTGGCGTTCACGCTGGACAACACCGATGGCATTCCCGGCGTGGGCCCCGCCGCGATCCTGGCGTGGACGACCACGCCGTGGACCCTCCCGTCCAATCTCGCTCTCGCCGTCGGCCCCGACCTCGACTACGCCGTCATGCTCCACGAAAACGGCACTCGTTACATCCTGGGCGAAGCTGTACTCACGCAATACGAAAAGCAGCTCGAACAGGCCGAACAGATCGGCACCGTCAAGGGCACCGACCTGATGGGTCGCAGCTACGAACCGCTGTTCCCCTATTTCGCCGACATGGCCGAGGTCGACCCCGAAAAGCCGCACCATGGTGTGAATCGGGCCTTCGTTGTCCTCGCGGGCGACTTCATCGATACTGCCGAAGGCACCGGTGTGGTCCACATGGCGCCGGGCTTCGGCGAAGACGACCAGCGTGTCGTCACCGAGGCCGGGATCGGCATGGTCGTCCCCGTCGACGACTCCGGAAACTTCACCGACGATGTCGTCGAGTGGGCGGGCGTCAACGTGCTCGAGGCCAACTCCCCGATCATCAAACATCTGCGCGAGACCGGTCAGCTGATCCGTCACGACAGCTACACGCACAACTATCCACATTGCTGGCGAACCGATACGCCGATCATCTACAAGGCAATGCCGTCCTGGTACGTGAAGGTCACCGACATTCGCGACCGAATGCTTGAGACCAACCAGGAAATCAACTGGGTCCCGGGCCACATCAAGGACGGCCGTTTCGGCCAATGGCTCGAAGGCGCCCGCGACTGGTCGATCAGCCGCAACCGTTTCTGGGGTTCACCCATCCCGATTTGGGTCAGCGACTCCGACGAATACCCGCGCATGGATTGCTACGGATCGCTCGACGAACTCGAAGCCGACTTCGGCGTCCGCCCCGACAATCTTCATCGCCCGTTCATCGACGAACTGACACGCCCGAACCCCGACGACCCCACGGGCCGGTCGACCATGCGGCGCGTTCCTGAAGTGCTCGACTGCTGGTTCGAGTCCGGCTCGATGCCGTTTGCTCAGGTGCACTATCCGTTCGAGAACAAGGACTGGTTCGACGAGCACTTCCCGGCCGACTTCATCGTCGAATACATCAATCAGTCGCGCGGCTGGTTCTACACAATGCATGTGTTGTCGACCGCGATCTTCGACCGCCCGGGATTCAAGAACGCCATCTGTCACGGCATCCTGCTCGCCGACGACGGCGCCAAACTGTCGAAGAAGCTGCGGAACTACACCGAACCCGAAGAGATCTTCTCGAAGCAGGGGTCCGATGCGCTGCGGTGGTACTTCATGTCCACCAGCATCGTGCGGGGCGGCGACACGCGCATCTCCGATCAGGCGATCGACGACGTTGTGCGCCAGGTCATCTTGCCGATCTGGAACGCTTACTCATTCTTCACGCTCTATGCGAACGTCGAGAATCATCGGGCCACGTTCCGCACCGACTCAACCGAGCTGCTCGATCGCTACATCCTCGCGAAGACCCACGACCTCGTCGCCGCCACCGAAACGCGCATGGACGCCTACGACCTCCCCGGCGCGGCGGCCGAGATCCAGTTGTTCATCGACGCCCTCAACAATTGGTACATCCGCCGTTCGCGCGACCGCTTCTGGGGTACTGGCACCGACGGGTCCGCCGACAAACAGGGCCTCGACACGCTTTACACCGTGCTCACCACGCTGATGCAGGTCGCGGCGCCGTTGCTCCCGATGATCACCGAAGAGATCTGGGGCGGCCTCACCGGCGGCGACGACGCCCAGGCCGACTCCGTGCACCTCACCGACTGGCCGAGCGTCGACGCATACCCGGCTGATCCCGATCTCGTCGCCGCCATGGACCGCCTGCGCGATGTCGCCTCCACCGGCCTCCGCTTGCGCGAGGACCAGGGCCTACGCGTCCGTCTTCCGCTGGCGTCGGTCACCGTGGCCGGACGCGACGCCGACACGCTCGCACCGTTTGCCGAGCTCCTGCGCGACGAGCTCAACGTGAAGGCCGTCAACGTCACCGAAGAGATCGGTGAGCTCGCCACCTTCACCTTGCGGCCCGATGGCAAGGCCCTCGGCCCCCGCCTCGGCAAGGATGTCCAGACTGTTTTCGCGGCGGCCAAGAAGGGCGAGTGGACCGCCAACGACGACGGGTCCGTCAACGTCGCCGGCTACGAACTCGCAGAAAACGAATACGAACTCGCGCTCGAGTCGCCCGAAGGTGTGGTCGCGGCAGCGCTGCGTTCCAACGATGCCGTCGTCACCCTCGACACCGTGGTCTCTCCTGAACTCGCGGCCGAAGGCCTCGGTCGAGACATCGTGCGCGAGATCCAAAATGCCCGGAAGGCCGAGGATCTCGTCGTCACCGATCGCATCGAGGTATGGGTCACCGAGGCGTCGACCGATGCCACGGCGGCGCTCGAAACCCACGGCTCCTACATCGCCGAGCAAGTGCTAGCCACCTCTCTCGTCGTCGGCG
>JBLIOE010000065.1:0-11712 GCA_047639555.1 Candidatus Aldehydirespiratoraceae bacterium | reverse complement strand
GTCTCATGACGCTCCCAAGCTCGGTGCATGGCATGACAACACAAACAATATGTCTGATCCGCGCAGACGTCCGTGTTACAAGTGATTGGCTCGCCTCCGAACTTTCGTCTTCATCAACGTATTTCGCGCTGTCACATTCGTCGTTAGCCCAAGTGGCAGAGTTACTAGTACCTGGTGTTAGTTCCAGCCGGGCGAAAGCATTGCTTGCATGGAATGACTGGACACTCATGCTGACGGGTGGCCCGTTGGGGACTGATCCAGGTTTGATCCCGAGTCGTGCTGCAGGGCGTCTGGGAGTGCTGGCGATCTCGGCTACCGCGAACCCTGGACCTGACAACGAGGCGACGGCTTTAGAGGTGTTCGATCCCGAGGTCACCACTAATGGGTGCCTACGCAGGTCTATCGCCGTTGTTCGTGAGAGCTCATGGCGCTTCCACGAGTGGGGGGAGCGCTTTCCCTTTGAGCAGCCGGAGTTCTACGACGAGCGGTCCAAGAGAGAGAGATTCACACCGGTGCTGCTTGATGATTACCTGACATTCTTAGGCGCGCCGCGAGACTTGCGCGATATCGATCCAAAGAGAACTTACCTTCACACCTCTGGATGAGACTCGATCGAGCCAGCGAGGTGCCGACGCCACTCTGGCTGTCGCCGAAGCTCCGCTGGGCGAAAGGACGACAGAGACGTCGATTGGGTCTGCCCAGACTTTGGTGGCAGACCCCTCCGTGCGTCACGACGACTACCGGGTGCGACCATCACGAGACGGAGGTGGAAGAACCACCAGGTCAGCGGTCTGAATCGGGGTTCGAACGTTGTCGCATCAGGACCGCCACGACCCTTCTGCTGGCCAGGGCCCCTGGTCAGCGGGGGTTTCTGCTGTTCCGATCGTTCCGGGGCCGAATGGCGCTCTTTCGAACACCGCGACACGAACCGAACGGGCTCCGCAGAACCCAGCCAGGTTCGACTTCACGGCACAGTCGGTGAGCGCCGCCGCTCGTCGTCTTATGAGGTCAGGCGACGTCGAGACGCTCAACTGGTTGGCCTGTGATCCGCGCGATGAGGTCGAAGTCCTTGTCAAGGTGCAGGACAGTGAGTTCTGCAAGCTCGGCAGTGGCCGCTATGACTAGATCTGGGATCGAGGGCGCTCGATGCTGGCCCATCGAAGCGAGCGCTGATTGGACCTCAACGGCCCGATCCTCGATCTTCGGTGTGAGGTACTCGACTGGCATCGAAGCAATCGGAGGTGAGTGAAGCACCGTTCGATGGTCCGCCCCCGAGCGTGCGGAATAGCCGACCTCGAGTCGGGTGACGGTGCTGATGCGGACGAGCCCTCGTTCGATTCGCTCCGCCCAATCACCGGCGTTGTCCGCCATGTGCAGTCGACTGATCGCCGATTTGTCGATGAGCCAGGTCGTCATGACCAGGCGTCGGTCATCACATCGGGGTTGTCGAGATCTTGCGTCAGAGCGGCCATCTGCGCCAACTGGTCGATACCGACTGGGCCGTTGGCTTGGGTTCGCTCTCGTTCCAAGGCGCGTCGCAGGTATTCCGTACGCGATAGGCCGACGCGCTTCGCCCTCGCGTCGATCGCTGCGAGTACCTCGTCGGGCACATCTCGAATGAGTATGTCAGTCACAGTCGGCCTCCATGATATCAGATGGTATCATGGAGGCTCGAGGCTGTCACGACCTGCCGTCGGTCTCCGAAAGACATCGCCTGGCTTCCGCTACCGGCGTATTTCCAATTCAGCGACCTGCGGGCGGGTTCGAACTTTGTCGCAGAAGGACCGCTGCGCCCGGGTGACCAGGGGGTCACCCCTGGTCACCGGCTGCTTTCGGGCATTAACCGATCCCGAAGGAACCAGCTGAGCCGTATTGATGGCGGCAATCAGCCAGCGGGAACGGCTTGGATCTCGAGATCGATCGTGACCTTGTCGCCGATCAGGGCACCGTCGAGGCCGAGCGGAGCGTCAAAGACGATGCCGAAGTCGGAGCGGCGGATCTCGCCAGAAGCGCTGAAACCCGAGCGCGTGGTCTCGTAGCCGTCGACGGTCACACCGTGAAATTCGAGATCGAGGGTGACCGGCTTGGTGACACCGTTGATCGTGAGTTTGCCGTCGAGGGAGTCAGTCGACACCGCGGTGGAGCGGAAGACCATCTGCGGGTTGCCTTCGACGTTGAAGAAGTCGGCGCTTTGGAGGTGGCCGTCGCGCTGGGCGTTATTGGTGTCGACCGAAGCGAGGTCAATCGTGGCCTCCACCGAGCTGGCAAGGTGGTCATCTGTGATGTTTACGGTGCCGGCGAAGCTATTGAATCGGCCGCGGACCTTGGAAAGGCCGAGATGGCGGACGCTGAACCCAACTTCGGAGTGGGCCGGGTCGATATTCCAAGTGCCGGCAGTGAGATTGCTCGCTTCGGCGGTGTTGACGTTGGTCATGGTTCGTTCCTGTGTTTCTGGGATGGGTCTCCGAACGGGTTCGGAGTGGATTGTACTTCAATACTTAAGTATCTTACTTCAAAATTGAAGTAATGCGCTCGCGTGACTATGATTTCTTTCATGGACACAACTTGCTGGCTCAACGAAGAGGAAATGCGCATTTGGCGCGCCTTTATCGAAGTGCGCGGCCGCGTGACCACCGAACTCGAGCAGTCACTTAAGCAGAACGCAGGGATGACACTCGACGACTACGAGGTCCTCGTTCTGCTGTCCGAAGCCCACGAGCAGCGGATGCGGATGACGGCGATGTCGGAATCATTGGTGCACTCCCAGTCGCGTCTGACCCAACGCATCGATCGGCTCGTCAAGCGGGGCTGGGTTCGTCGCGAGCAGTGTCCGGAGGACCGCCGCGGAATGCTCGCAGTCATCACCTCGGAAGGGCTGGCGGTCATCGAAGCGGCAGCACCGGCCCATGTCCGCGATGTGCGGGAACTGCTGATCGATCTCATCGAACCCTCCGAGCGCGCGGTTGTTGCCGAGGTGCTCGAACGCGTCGCCGCGAGCGCCCGGCAGCGCAGCTGACTTGTGTGCCAGCGCTCGTCGCCTGAGCCGAGCGAGTCGGCGAGATCCGTTGTTACCCGCGATTCGAGGGCCACTGCGGCCAGTGGTAGCCGGCGAAATGGAACGCACCGCCACGGATCTGCTTCATGAACATGAAGTCGCCGCGATACCCACGGTGATCTCCGGGGCCGAATCCGACGTATGTTTGCGGGCCACCGACCATGGTCGGCATTCGAGACCTTCGGGGCCCAGGTTGCGATCGACGCCGGCACCGCAGTCGTCGAATCAAACGAGGCCAACGGTCCGCTCGGAAACATCGTCCTCTTGGGGGAGCAACCGAACAGGGCCTGGACGCAGACCACCACACTCACAACGACAGGGGCACCGACGACCGAGGTGACCCAGCTCTCCGTCGTCGTCGTCGTCGTCGATCAGTTTCGAGGATCGGCGACCCTCATCTGGACGCGTGCACCGCATGCCGTTCGAGCGACCCCCCCCTGCCCGTCTGCCCGCTTGACGAGGGATTCGACTGAGTCAACCCGCTGTCACTCACATAACTCGAAGATGCGCCGGTTTCTGGCCTCTCAGCGTCACCAAGAAGTCGCGGCTCGCGACAAAACGTCCCCGCGGGGACGTCCCTCGTTAGACCTTCCGGGTCGAAACATCGCGCCGATAAAGCCGCTGTCCTCCGCTATCGGCAACGAGCCCAAACCCGCAAGATTGGGCGACGGCGATCGATGGCTTGTTGGCAGGATTGATCAGGAGGATGGAGGCTCGAGGCTGTCACGACCTGCCGTCGGTCTCCGAAAGACATCGCCTGGCTTCCGCTACCGGCGTATTTCCAATTCAGCGACCTGCGGGTGGGTTCGAACTTTGTCGCAGAGGGACCGCCACGATCCCTCCGCTGGGACATGCGGTTCCGGCCGCAATTGCGGGGACTTCAGCTCCGCTCGTCGAGCAGTAAACCTCGGGCGAATTCGGCTTCGCAGGAGGCCTTGACCCCCTGCCCATCAGCTTCGGTATGGTCCCGAATCGTCTCCAGAACGACGCGCTTCAGCTCCGGATCATCGATCTCGGTCTCTCCCTGTAATGCGTAGAAGACGGAAAGCCGGGTTCCTGTCCCCGACGGCTTCGCCTCGAAGGTCTGCAGCATCCGCTCGGCCACTGGCACACCCGTAAGGCGGTCGGTCAGACGCCGAGACTCCGCGTCATAGGCAACGCGATAGTGCACGGCATGCATCCCGTCGCCGTGCAGGCAGGTGTGGACACTTCCCGCTTCCTCCACCGCGCCGGCGAGGGTTTCGACCCTGACGATTGTCGGGAACAGCTCCGGGGCACGATCAATATTCATGACGGCGTCCCAGACCAAATCCGGCGGTGCATCAATGTCGACGCGAACAACGACATCAGCGTCAGCTTCGGTCAGGAACACCGCGCGACGCCGGTGAAAGTCGGCACGCACCTCGGCGAAATCTACGTAGACGTACTCGACCGGATCACGATCGTCATACGTGTCGCTGCCTTGGACCGCCGCAAACCCTGTGTCGTGGGAGACGTCGAGAACCGCCGAACTCAACAGGGCGTATTCACGGACCGGCACGCTGTTCTTTAGCAAGCGGTGGGCGACCACAACATCGGAACCGATCACGTGCTGCTGCCCGGCGATCTGTTGCACATCGAACTCACCGCGATGTACGACGAACTTCAGAGTGAGATCGCCGCTGCGATCACAGGCACCACATGCGCACGTCGACCCAGTGACGACCTCTTCGAGCGACTCGCGGAAGTTCTCATAGACCCGGCGGAGATATCCGAATACGTCCTCAAGCGACAAGTCACCCTCGCTATAGACGAACAGACAATCACCTTCGACGTTCCCGAGTTGCCAGACGTCGGAGTCGACCTCGAACATGCCATTCAGCAGATGGCTCGTGATCTCCTTGCCGTGTTCGACCCCAACATCGGAGAGAAACGTGGTGTAGCCGCCAATGTCGGCGAGGACGAAGGTTCCGATGCGCATTCGCCCGACGCTACTCGCGCCCCCTCGAATCGGCCGAGTGAGGGCACGGCAACCCTCCGTCCCGTCGACCTGGCCCGGTCGCTCGGTGGCGTTTTGCTCTGAGTGCGAGGACCGAGCGACTCGAAGCCGATTGCCGTTGAACATCATGTCGCAGAACTCAACGGCGTTCGACTTGTTCCGTTCCAGTCTTTCATCGCTCACGGCCGAAGTAGCACGAGACCACGAATGTCTATGCCCGGCGCCGAGAACCGTCACGGAATAGCCCCGAACCTCCACGGGTTTCGTCTTGTGAGAATGATTGTTCTCACTCGATACCGACCGTTTGAAGAGCACCATGACCACTGACACACAAGCGACTGAGCGCCCTCCGTACCCTCCGTTCGACGAGGAATCGGCCTGGAAGAAGGTGCTCGGTGCGGAAGCCGCATGGAACACGCAAGACCCGGAAAAGGTGTCGCTCGCCTACACGACAGACTCGGTGTGGCGCAACCGCGGCACGTTCCTCGAGGGCCGCGCCGCCATTGTTGAATTCCTCACCCAGAAGTGGGCGCAGGAGACCAAGTACGCGCTGCGCAAAGACTTGTGGGCCTACGCCGGCAACCGTATTGCCGTGCGATTCCAATACGAGAGTCGTGACCTCGACGGACAGTGGTGGCGCTCGTACGGCAATGAAAACTGGGAGTTCGCCGAAAACGGATTGATGCGACGCCGCGAAGCGAGCATCAACGACATTTCGATCACGGAAGACGAGCGTCGTATCTTCGGATCTCGCCCCGACGGCGACCGTTCCAGCATCCCGGTCCAATGACACCCGCGGCCACGCTCACCATCGACGACGCACACACCAGGGTGCTCTCCGCCGCCGACTCCCTCTTCTACGAACACGGCATTGGTGCGGTGCGGATGACGGATATCCGTGATCAATCCGAAGTTTCGCTGCGCCGGCTCTATTCGATGTTTCCGCACAAGTCCGACCTCGTCACGGCGTGGTTGGAGTACCGGCACACCGCGTGGCTCGACATGTTCGCCAGCGGCATCGCTCGGCGAGCCGAGAGCGGTGAGGATCCGGCCGACGCGGTGTTCGGGTCGCTCCGCGACTGGCTGGTCGCAACCCATTTTCGCGGATGCGCTTTCGTGAACGCCCTCGCAGAGACGGCGGAGGTGACCGACGAGCATCGCCACGTCATTCGTCACCACAAACAGGCACTGATCGACCTACTCGCCCGATTCACCAACGAGCCAGCGGCACTCGCGGTGCTTCTAGACGGCGCCATCGTTCAAGCCGCGGTCTTCGCTTCCGCCGATCCCGTCACCGCGGCGCGACACGCCGCAACTCCCCTCTTTGCCACCGTGCCGAACGGACAGGACTGACCCATGCGGAGTTACCTTGATGAACTTCTCACCCCATCCGTGCTTGCCGTGCAACAGGCGAAGGGTGCCGCTGGCATCTACGCCATAGGCCAAAGCGCGCCGGCGGCACTCGATGCGGGCGCGATCGCCCACATCACCGCGAGCGACAGCTTTTACATGGCGACAGTGAGTGAGTCGGACTGGCCTTATGTGCAACACAGGGGCGGCGACACCGGCTTTGTGAAGATCCTCGGCCCGACCACCATTGGGTGGGCCGAGCGTTCAGGCAACCGCCAGTATCTCGGTACCGGCAACATCGCCGCCGGAAGCAAGGTCGCGGCGATCTTCGTTGACTACCCGACCCGCACGCGTATCAAGATCCGCGGCACCGCCACCTATCACCCCGAGCCTTCACCAGAGCTGATCGAGTCGCTCGGGGCATCGGAACTTCGCGTCGATGGTGCCGTCACGATCGAGGTCGCGGCGACCGACTGGAACTGCCCGAAATACATCACGCCTCGTTTCACTTCGGCCCAGGTCGAAACGGCGGTCCAACCTCTACGAGATCGCATTGCGGAGCTCGAAGCCCAACTCGCCGCGCCGTCTTAGCTTTCGGATTCGACTGTTCGTTCGAGGCCGTCGAGGACGAGGTTGAGGCCGAATTCAAACTCTGCGGCGAAGTCGTAGCCGGGCTGGAGGATGTGCGCCGTTGTGAACTCGGCGAGGTGGGGGTATTCGTCCGCAGGCATCTGGTCGGCCATCAGTGAGGCGACCTCGGCCATCTCGGCGCCACCGGTGGCCGGGAGAGTGGCCTCCTGCAGCGCGAAGCCGTAGAGGAATGCATCGATGACCGCGTAGGCATGTCCGGTGGCTTCGAGGGAGAAACCGGCGTCCCGGAAACAACCGAGCACGGCATCGTGGTGCCGAAGCGTGGCAGCACCCGGAGAAGTTCGCGATTCCATGAGCGGTGACGCCCAGGGGTGGGCCGCCAGTACGTGTCGCATCGAGCGAGACCGGACCAGGATCGCCGAGCGCCAGTCGAGGCCGGCCGGAGGGAGATCGATCTCGCTGAAGACCCGATTGACCATCCCGTCGATGATTGCTTCCTTGTTGGGGACGTGGTGATAGATCGTCATGGGTTTCACGTCGATGGCGTCGGCCAGCTTGCGAATCGTGAGCGCGTCGATACCGATCTTGTCCGCCAATGCCACCGCGCCGTCGATGACTCGTTCGGCGGTGAGCGCCCGCGGGCGTGTCTCGTTGTCCGCGTTTACTGGATCAGATTTCGTCGGTGACATCGGTCGCTTCTCATCAATCATGTGTACGAGTCGTACAACGTACGGGTATGGTCTTCCTCGTAGTCGTACATAGTACGACAGCCCTTCAGGAGAACCTCATGATGATGACCGAAACAACCACACCGACGGGGGCCAACCCAACGGCGTCGCCGCAGATGCGAGCAGTCACCCAAGATCGATACGGCAGCAGTGATGTGCTGACCGTCGGCTCGGTAGAACGTCCGAGCATCGCCGCCGATGAGGTGCTCATCGAGGTGCATGCCGCCGGTGTCGATCGAGGCACCGAACATCTGATGACCGGCACCCCATACCTGATCCGCCTCCTTGGTTTTGGCTTCATGAGCCCCAAGCAGCCGGTTCTCGGGCTCGACGTCGCCGGCACCGTCGTAGAGATCGGCTCCGCGGTGACACGCTTCGTCGTCGGTGACGAGGTTTTCGGCATCGCCAACGGCTCCTTCGCCGAGTACGCCGCCGCGAAACAGGACAAGCTGGCGATGAAGCCCACCAGTGTCAGCTTCGAAGCCGCGGCGGTGTCGACGGTTTCGGGAATCACTGCTCTCCAGGCGCTGACCGACGTCGGAAGGCTTGAGGCAGGCCAGCGGGTACTCGTTGTTGGTGCATCGGGCGGCGTTGGATCGTTTGCGGTGCAGCTGGCCAAGGCGCTGGGCGCCACGGTCGACGGTGTGGCCGGCACCCACAACCTCGAACTCGTTCGATCCCTCGGCGCCGAACACGTCTATGACCATCGAAAGACAGACCTCGCTGACATCGACGAGCGGTACGACCTAGTGCTCGACATTGGTGGGCGCAATCCGATTCGCAAACTCCGCCGCGTCCTGACTGAACGAGGAACGCTGGTGATCATCGGCGGCGAGGATGGCAACCGGTTCACCGGTGGTATCGGCCGTCAACTCCGAGCAGTGATCCTCTCGCCGTTCGTCGCCCACAAACTCGCCATGTTCATGAGCACCGAACACCACTCCTTCATCGACCGACTCGCCGAGCACCTCGAAAGCGGCAGCGTTGTCCCCGCGATTTCCGGCCGCTTCGACCTCGCCGAGACGGCCGAAGCCCTTCGGCTGTTCGAGACCGGCGAGGCCAGTGGTAAATCCGTTGTCCGCATCCACAACAAGCAAGCCCGCGCGCTCGCCGAGGACGACAGCCGGTGACCACCGTCGACGCAATTTCAACACGACCTTCCGTCGCCCAGTCTCGGCCCAACCGATGGGAAGGCCAGCTCTTTGGCGGTCTCGTCCTCGCGGCGTTCGTGCTCTACGGCGTCGGCAGCGCGCTCGGTAACGAATCGATCGGACTCGCTCTCGTCGTCGCCAACTCGGTCGCCGTCACAGTGGTCGGAATCATCGGATTTCGGGTGCTCCGGAATCAGGACTCCAAGATCGCAGCCGCGTACCTCGCTGCCCGAGTCACCGAAGCAGTCCTCTTGGCCGGCGGGATCGCCCTGCACACGATCGCCGACGTCTCTGGCGCCGACAACACTGGATACTTACTCGCCATGAGCGCCCTCGGCGTGGGGAGCGTGCCTTTCTGGCGGGCCATTGGACGAGGACCGGGATTGCCGAACGGCTTCGCCCTCTGGGGCGTCGCCGGCTACGTCGCCCTTACCGCGGGAGCCGCGCTCGAACTGGCGACCGGTCGAGGAGTCGCAGCAGCATTCTCCATCCCGGGTGGCCTCTTCGAGATCGCTGTCGGCATCTACCTTCTGCGGCGAGGCTTTTGGAACGAGCGAAGGAACGCCTAACCGGCTGAATCTCAAACAGCGGCCTCCACGGCGACGGGCTCGTCGGCCATCTTCGGGAAACGAGCCAGAACAAGAAGGGCAACGAGCCCACTCGATATTGCAGCAGCGGTGAAGGCCAGCCCCATACCGTCGACAAATGCCTGACGGGCGGGCTCGATGATCTCGACCAGTCCTGTTCGTTCAGCCACCGCAAACGCTCCGCCAATTCCCGCTTCGGCTGCTTCCGCGGCCTCGGGCGGGAGCAGGGCAACTTGGTCTTCGATGCCATTTCGGTAGCCGATCGACAGCAGCGTGCCGAGAACTGCGATGCCCAGCGCTCCGCCAATTTCGCGGGTGGCGTCGTTCCAGGCCGAGCCGACGCCCGCCTTGTTCGGCGGCACCGACGACACGATCGATTCGGAGGCCGCGGGCATCAGCATTGCCATTCCCGCCGCGAGCAGGATCAGGGGGACGACGACCTTCCCGTAGGCGGTGTCGGGCGTGAGCTGGGCGAAGAGGAGGAACCCGACGGCCTGAAGGGCCAGGCCCAATGTCATGGCGCCCCGTTTGCCAACGCGAGCCGCGACCCGCGGCGAGAGCGACGCGACGACAATCATCGTGCCGGCGAAGGGCAGGTTGCGAACGCCGGCCGCGAGCGGTCCGTGGCCTTGCACAAACTGGAAGTACTGGGTCAACAAGAAGAACATGCCGAACATGACGCCGAAGCCGGCAATGAGGGAGACACTCCCGAGACTGAACGGGGCTTTGGTGAACAACGCGGGATCCAGCATGGGATTCGCCGTTCGCCGTTCCCACAGGATCCACCCGGTGAGGAAGCCCGCGGCACCGACGAACCAGCCGATGGTTGCCGTCTGAGCCCAACCATTTTCGCCACCTTCGATGATCGCAAAGACCAGCGCACCGAGTCCGACGATCGAGAGGACGGAGCCGACGGGGTCAAGGGGTGTCTTCTGTTCATCACGAGACGAAGGCACGACGCTGGCAATCATCACGGCCGCGAGGATGGCAATCGGCACATTGATCAGCATCACCGATCCCCACCAGAAGGATTCGAGTAATACACCTCCGGCGATGATGCCAAGGGCCGCACCCGCTCCCGCGAAGCCGGCCCAGGCACCAATCGCCTTGGGGCGTTCGTGTAAGGGAAAGACCGAAATGATGATCGACAGTGTCGCGGGCATCACGAGGGCCGCACCAATACCCATGGTTCCTCGCGCAATGATCAGCATTGTCGACGTGGACGAGGTGGACGCCCACAGCGCACAACCGGCGAAGACCACCAGCCCCGAGAGCAACGCTCCCTTCCGTCCGTATCGGTCGCCGACCGCACCAAACGGCAGCAGAAGACCGGCGAAGACGAGCGCATACCCGTCGATGATCCAAAGAGTTTCAGTACTCGAGGGTTTGAGGTCGTCGATGATCGACGGGATCGCCAGGTTGAGCGAGCTCACGCCGGCCACCACCAACACCAGGCAGGTGCACATGATCCCGAGGATCAGCCATCGTTTGGGGTGACCCTGCTCGGAGTCCCACGCTGCGTCCATATCTGCTCCTCAAACCCGCGACACGGTGTCGAACCAGGTTCGCAGAGCAGTACGCCGTGTTGCGCTATGCCGCGCGACATTCAGCCCGGAGCACTCTGTGGGATCGAATCCGCAAGGGTGAAGTAGCAAAACCGTCACAGTCGATCAGCCACGTCTGTTGCTGAATCTCGCGCAACTCGGCCCATCGATCAGCACCCATCAGGTCGACGGGTGATGCGGTCCGGTCACACTCGCCGGCCGGGTCGATCACATCAGGCCAGGTGGCGACGAGGGGACGCTATGGCCACCCTCCAAGGAGTCATGCTGCGCGTCGGACTCCGGCTCGATCGGCACCTCGGTGACATAGTCGTCTTCGAACCACGTGTAGGGCGTGAAGCTCGGAACGTCGACGCCGAGATACGAGTCGAACCAGCGATGGACGGGGCCACCGCCGAACGGCCGCATCTCGTTCGGATGTTTACCGTCGAGCGTTGGCCGTTCCCACCCGAAGTGCCACTTGCCCAGGCGGGCGGTGCGATAGCCAGCGTCTCGGAGTGTGTCGCCGACGGTGAGACGATCGGGTTCGATCAACGCTCCGTCCCACGACGCGACAATTCCGGATTCCAATCGCGAGCGCCACGCGTAGCGACCGGTAAGCGGGCCGTAGCGCCATGGCGGGTAGAACGCCGAGGGGGCGCGCATGTCGGCCTACTCATGGCCGCCGACCCTAGTTCTGGCGATGTCATGCGGCCGATAGGTGGCGCCCG
>JBLIOE010000064.1:0-12136 GCA_047639555.1 Candidatus Aldehydirespiratoraceae bacterium | reverse complement strand
ACTCTCCCGAGACGTCCGCGCAATGGCGGTCCGGGTGCCTGAGAGGTTCCCGGGGAGGTTGCTCCTTCGGCGGACGTTTTCACCGAGGTGTCAACGCCACTCTCCCGCCTTTGCAGACGACGTGGTGGAGAACGTAACAGCCGACTAGTGGAGAGGGGCGAACCGGCCGCTAGGAGAGTTCGATCAGCAGGAAGATCATCGCGATCGAGTTCACGTACATATGGGCGGCGATGCTGGCGGCGACGCGGCCGGTGACCAGTCGCCCGAGGCCGATTGCCATACCCAACACGAACAGGACGGGTGTCCGTATCGGCTCAAGATGTACGACGGCGAAGATGGCGCTGGTGACGGTCAGGATGAGCACGGGATGTACACCCCGCTTCTCGAAGGCGCTCCACCAGAGGCCTCGAAAAACCACTTCTTCGACGATCGGGATCACGGTGGAGGCGAGTATCGCCATCAGATAGATCCAGATCGTGAGGCCGCTTTCGCCTTCCGCATCTTGGAGAAGTTCGGCCGCCGTCGCGGTGGGCTCTTGGTCGAGGAGCTGAAAGATCGCGGTGGCGGTGATACCGGCCAGGATGAGACCGATGATGCAGAGGCCGGCGCCGGTGGCGATGTCGGAGAACTTGATACGAAATTGGAGATCCTTCGCCAGTCCTTGACCGCGAGCGTTGGCGACCCATGCGACATAGCCGAACTGGATGACTGCGGGCATCACGACAGCTATAGGCAGCCACGCACCGTTGAGTTCACCGCCACCAAACCCGAGCGCGAGGAAGCCCAAGGCCAACGACATCACGAAGAAGATCAGCATCGCGATGAGCGCGTCACCGATGCCCCACGTCGAGACCGAGTGGTCATAGGTGTGCGACACCCACGCATCGGACGCGGCTGCGTTCGGCGGGGGAGGCGGCGGAGGTATCCGCGCCGGTGGCGGCGGCGGAGGTGGGGGCAGTGGCGCCATAGCCGGTTCAGCGTAGAACTGGCACGGGGTTTGTTGGGGGAGGGCTTTGTCGCCCTCCGCGCTGCGGCGGGCGCTACGGGTGAACGTCTCCTTGATCGAGGAGACCCATCTTCTCAAATGGCCCGAAGAAGCCGTGCTCGTAGAGGCCATAGCCTGTCTTGCCGTTGTAGGTGAACTCGCCAACGGAGTCCACCACGCCGAACTGGGCGAGTGCCCGAATCTCCTCGACGTTCATCTCGAGGGCTTGGACGACCTCGTCTTCGCCCTGCCACATGCCGTGACGCCAGTCTTCGTCCATGCCATAGCCGGTGCCGACGGAGATGAAGTTGGTGAGCAGCGGCTCGCAGTCGACGGTGATGGCGCCTTCGGGGGCATCGGGGAACGTGATGCGGCTCCCACTCAGAAGGCGGGTGCCGGAGATCATGTCGTGGTCCCAGATCGGAGCGCCGAGCCATTCCGGCTCGCGGCTGGGGTCCTTCCAAACCCGCATTGCCTCCTCAAGCGGTCGGTTGCCCGATGGCTCCTCGTGGCACATGTAGATGATCGAGTGGTCGCCAAAGTCCATGGGCATGTAGTTCCACATGCCGGCCATCGTGGAGATGGTGGAGCGGATGCCGTCGGGCTGCTTCTCCCCGACGGGGCGAACACCCCAGGAGCGGTCGCGCGATCCGCCACAGCGGTCTGGAGTGACGGCGAAGTCCTCGCCCGCGATGGTCAACGTGCCCTCCCAGCGGCCGCACTGAGCGAATCGCTGTGTGTCGAACATCACGGTGCCGCGGCTCCGGATGTATTGGCGGGGCTCCTCAAACGCGGGATGCGCGCCCGTCCACGTGACATCCATCGAGATGTTGGCATCGCTTGGTTCCACCACGACCCGCAGCTTGTGGAGGGGCTCGATGATCTCGATACGCATCGGCCCGACCGAGATGTCCATGCGGTCGTCGAGCGGCTTCGAGGCGCGCATGACGCGCTGGACTCCGTCGTGAGTGACGGCGAGGAAGGCATCGGTCGTGCCCAGGTTTGGGTAGACGCCGAGACCAAAGATGGCGAAGTATTCGTCGGACGACGGGTGCAGGTTGAAGTAGTAGCGGTCGTAGAAGTTGCGGTCGCTGGTCGCGGTGTGGCGGATGTATTCCGACGTCTGATGCACTGGGAAATCGTCCCAGCTGGAGATATTTTGATTGTGTGGTGCGGCGCTCGCGTTCATGGTCATCGACGGTAACCGTTACTCTGACGGTGCGTCAGATTCGAAAGAGGACCGCGTGAGTAAGACACAGGTACCCGCCGTCGAAGGCATGTTCACAATGGAAGATGAGCCGCGACTTATCGGGGGCAAGGTTCCCGGTCGCGAAACTTACTTTTTCCCGAAGCATGTTGCTGGTGGTGACCCCGGAGTGCCGGGTGGATATGAGCTCGAGGAAGTGCTCCTGTCCCGCACCGGCAAGGTGTGGTCGTACACCTCGTCGGACTATCAGCCGCCGTCTCCGTTCAGGCCAAGCACCGATCCGTATGTGCCGATCACCGTCGCCGCGGTTGAGCTCGAGAAGGAGCAGATGGTGGTGCTCGGGCAGTGTGTTGCCGGCGTGACGCCCGCCGACCTCACCGTCGGCACGGAGATGGAGTTGGTCGTCGACACGCTCTACGAAGATGACGAAAACGAATACATGGTGTGGAAGTGGAAGCCCGTTGCGATGAGCGACGGCGCAGCAGGGGAGAACGGCTGATGGAAGAGATCGCAATTCTCGGTGTCGGGATGCACCCCTGGGGTAAGTGGGGCCGCAACTTCACGGAATACGGCACCAAGGCCGCCCACGACGCACTCGCCGATGCAGGCGTCGACTGGAACGATGTCGGATTTGTTTCTGGCGCGATCACCGTCCGCTGTGGTTACCCCGGTTATGTCGCCGGCTCCACCTTTGCCCAGAAGCTCGGCTTCAACGGCGCCCAGGTTGCGTCGTCCTACGCGGCGTGCGCCTCCGGCGCCACCGCATTGCAGGTTGCTCGTGGGCAGATCCTTTCGGGGGCAACCGACGTTGCCCTGATCGTGGGGGCCGACACCACGCCCAAAGGTTTCCTCGCCCCCAATGAGGGCGACCGACCCGACGACATGGACTGGCTGCGGTTCAAGCTCGTCGGTGCCACGAACCCCGTTTACTTCGGTCTCCAGGCTCGTCGCCGGATGGATCTCTACGGTGCCACCCAGGAAGACTTCGCTCGCGTGAAGGTGAAGAACTCTCGGCACTCGGTGCACAATCCGCGTGCTCGTTTCACCAAGGAGTACGGCCTCGAAGATGTGATGAACTCGCCTGTCGTTTCCGACCCGCTTCGGTTGCTCGACATCTGTGCCACGTCCGACGGCGGCGCCGCGATCGTCGTCTCATCGATGGAGTACGCGAAGGCGCACGGCCACCTTGATCCGGTCCGGGTCGCCGGTATTTCCACGGTCACACCCACGTTCCCCGACACAGTGATCGACCTGCCCTACATCGCCACCGACTCGGCCGCGCAGGTCGACCGCCCTACTCGCGGGTTCAAGCAGTCGATCGGCGACCGGGTCTACGCCGAAGCCGGTTTGGGGCCCGACGATATCGACGTCGCCGAGGTCTACGACCTCTCCTCCGCGCTCGAGCTCGACTGGTACGAGCAGCTCGGCTTCTGTCCGGTTGGTGAGGCCGAGAAGCTCCTGAACGATGGTGTCACCACCATCGGCGGCCGACTTCCCGTGAACCCGAGCGGCGGTCTGGGTGCGTTCGGCGAGGCCGTCCCGGCCCAGGCGATCGCTCAGGTATGTGAACTCACATGGCAGCTCCGAGGCGAAGCCGAGGGCCGCCAGGTCGACGGCGCCAAGGTGGGCATTACCGCCAACCAGGGTCTCTTCGGCCACGGCTCGAGCGTGCTGGTGCGCAAGTGACTATCCACGAGTCCGTCAACGAGGACGGCGTCCTCGAATTGGTGATGGACAACCCGAAGGTCAACGCACTTCCGATCGCCGACACACAACGGCTGGCCGATGTGCTCGACGGTGTCCGTCGGCGCCCCGACGTTCGGACTGTGATTCTCACCGCCACCGGCCGTGGCTTCTCCGCCGGCGTCGACATCAAAGAGATGCAGCAGATGCCTGGCAACGAGGGAATCCTCGGTGTCAACCAGGCGTGCTTCGACCTCTTTCGCGCCGTCTACGAATGTGCCGTGCCGGTCGTGTGCGCGGTCAACGACTTCTGTCTCGGAACCGGCATCGGACTTGCCGGCTCAGCCGACATCGTGGTGGCGGCCGAAGGCGTGAAGTTCGGACTACCAGAGATCGACAATGGCGCGCTTGGTGCCGCCACGCACCTCGGCCGCCTCGTTCCCGAGAAGCACCTGCGCTGGATGCTCTATAGCTGCGAACCGGTGGAAGCCGAGAAGCTCGAGGCCTGGGGCACCGTGCTCAAGGTTGTTCCGCTCGATGAGTTGATGGAGACCGCCCGCGAGGTCGCTCGCGTTGTTGCGTCGAAACACCCCACTGTGATGCGCGCCGCGAAACGTTCGCTGAACGGCATCGACAACGATCCGAGTCGTTCGTACCGCTACGAGCAGGGGTTCACGTTCGAGCTCAACCTGCACGGCCTGGGCGAAGAAGCGCGAGAGGCCTTTGTGAAGGGCGAGCGCGACAGCAACTCCGCCAGCGACTAGTTGTCGGCGTCGCCACCGGTCAGCTGATTGCCAAACGCTTGCAGGCGTTCGAGTGCGGCTGGTTCCACCTCAGGCATCTTCGAGGCGAGGCTGGTCTTGATCTGGCGGTAAGTCTCGACTTCGAGACCACAGTCCTTGCACGCCTCAAGATGGGCGGCGATCTTCTCCGTGAAGTCTTCCTCGACATCGTTGTCGAGATAACTCTGAAGGACCTTGCCGACCTCGCGGCAATTGACCTCGGCCTTGTTGCGGCGGCCCCAAGTTCGGCGGATCATACGGGACGTCCATTCACGTAGGCACCGCTCGTTTCGAGATGCTTGCGGACTCGGGTGCGAGCGCGATGCAGGCGGCTCATCACGGTGCCGGTTGGGACACCAATGACCTCGGCGGCCTCGGCGTAGGAGAGTCCCTGAATGTCGACGAGGTTGATGACCTGGAAGAATTTCTCGGGCAAAGCTTCGACGGCATTTTCGACGGCGGCGTCGTATTGGGACTCGACGACCTGTGCTTCAGGCCCGAGGTCCTGGCTGTCCTCGTCGGCCAGGCGCTCCATGGCGGCATCAGGGTCTCGCAGCAGCTCTGGACGTTTGCGACGCACTCGATTGATCTGGGCGTTGCGCATGATGGTGAGGAGCCAGGCGCGAGGGTGGCGACCATCGAAGCGAAGAATGGCGCGGTAGGCGCGGAGCATTGTGTCCTGCACGAGGTCTTCGGCATCGGTCGGATTGCGAGTGATGGATCGAGCGACCCGGTAGAGCACCGCGATCTCGGGCACGACGTAACGATCGAAGGCTTCTTTCTGGGCTTTCTCGTCGACGATGGGCTCGGACACGTTGCGAAACTAGCAATCCGGCGCCCACTAACGGGTGCTGCTGCGGGAATGCCACCGCCCACCGCCGGGTTTCGGCGGCATGGGACGGATCCATCGGGCTCGCTGGGCGCAAACGCTTGAGGGTCTCCTCGACGATGAACTCGATGTGGATCGGGTTGTACGGGTGTTGCGGCACCTCGAAGAGTGCCCCGAATGCCTTGGTGAGTTGGAGGAACTTGTCCGGCTCCAGCGTGCGCTCGCCCGTCTGGAGCCGGTCTCTTGAACGAGTCCGTCATTCTCTACGCGGTGTCTTCTTTTTTTGGGGGGGCGAGGGGGGTCGTGTCGTTCCTGTCGCCGCGTGTCTTGCTGACGGGAACCTCGTCAATGTCAACAACGGGGCCATGAACCAGGGCAGCCTCCGCAACGCAATGGCCACCCTGTTCGGCATCACCTAACAGGCGGTGGACGGGCCGCCGATAACGTCTCCCGGGTGAGCGATCAACCAGAGCAGATGCGCGTCTACGATGTGGTGGGCAGCGACTTCTTCGTGGATCTTGTCGACGCGTTCTACGAGGGCGTTGAGACCGACGAGGTTCTGCGCCCGATGTACCCGTCCGATCTCGCCGGAGCGAAGGCTCGCCTGGCGATGTTCCTCGTGCAGTACTGGGGCGGTCCGACGACCTACAGCGACAATCGCGGGCACCCGCGATTGCGCATGCGGCACGCGCCGTTCGTCGTCAACGAGGCGTCGCGCGATGCCTGGCTTCGCCACATGCGCGCCGCGCTCGCGGAAACCGCGGAACGACGCGGAACCCCGGAGATCGTCGTTGAAGCGATCGCCGATTACTTCGCGAATACGGCTGAGTTCCTTCGGAATACCGAAGGTTGACCCTGCGAAGGCCGTGTAATTTGCACCGCGAAGTCGGTGAAACGACCGTATACCGCCGCATTTCAAGGGATTTCGGGGTTGAATGAATGCGGAAATGCTTGACTTGGCGCTCGTTTTCGAGTCGCGTGTCATTCACAAGTCCGCGATAGCCGTCGGATTCCATAACGGAACACAGGAGAACATCATGAACAAGGGTGAACTGGTCGCCGCAATTGCCGACAGCGCTGGCGTAAGCCAGAAGGACGCCGGCGCTTGCGTCGACGCACTGTTCGAGACCATCGCCGCGCAGGTCTCTGCCGGCAACGAGGTTTCGATCACTGGTTGGTTGAAGGCGGAGAAGGCCAACACGTCCGCTCGCACCGGTCGCAACCCGCAGACTGGCGAGGCCCTTCAGGTCCCCGCTGGCACGCGTACCAAGCTGACGGTTGGGTCGAAGCTGAAGGCCGCCGGCAAGGCCAAGTAATTTCGCTTCGGCGAATCACTGTGAAATCGGGGGTGGCTTCGGCCGCCCCCGGTTCGTGTTTTGGGACACGGTTGGGAGCTAAGTTCGACCCATGACATTCCCGCAGCCGATCGACGTGCTTCCGCATCGAGACCCGTTCCTCTTTGTCGATGAGATCACGGCGCTCACGCCGGGCGAATCCGCGAGTGGCATCTGGCGTCTCACCGGCGACGAGGCGTTCTTCGCCGGCCACTTCCCGGGTCGTCCCACGCTGCCGGGTGTGCTCATGTGTGAGGCAATCGCCCAAGTGGGCGCGATCGCCGTCCTCAGCGACGAGCGCTACGCCGGGAAGCTCCCGCTATTTGGCGGGATCGACAAGGCCCGCTTCCGCCGTCAGGTCGGGCCGGGAGACGAGCTCCTGGTTGAGGTCACCATGACGCGTATGTCCGCTCGCGCCGGCAAGGGCGACGGGCGCGTGACCGTCGACGGCGAGCTGGCGGCCAGCTGCGCCCTGATGTTCGTCATCGTCGACGCCCAATAACCCCTCCTCCCACTTTTCTGAAGGGTTGGTCGCGCTATGCGCGATTCAGGCTTCAGAGATGCGGGGTGGGTGAGGCGGGGCCGATGATGATGGTGCCGTTGTGGCCGCCGAAGCCGAAGCTGTTCGACATGGACGGGCCGGGGGTCCATGGGCGGGGATCGCCGACGACCAAGTCGATCGGGGGCATCTCGGGCGCCATCTGCTCGTGTCCGGCGGTGGGGGGGATCAAGCCCTTCTGCATAGCCGCGAGGATCGCAACGGCTTCCAGGGCCCCGGCCCCGCCCAGTGCGTGGCCCGTGACGCCCTTGGTGGACGTAACCGCCGGACCGGGCGTGCCAAAGACTTCGACGACGGCCGCAGCTTCGGCGGCGTCGTTCTTGTCGGTGGACGTGCCGTGAGCGTTGATATGGACGATGTCGGCGGCGGAAAGCCCGGCGTCTTCCAGAGCGATTCGCATGCAGCGAATCGCGCCAGCGCCGCCGGGGGCGGGCGCCGTGATGTGGTGGGCATCGGCGGTAGACGCCGAGCCCATGATCTCGCCGAGAATGTTGGCGCCACGAGCGACGGCCCGGTCCCACTCTTCAAGGACCAGCACGGCTGCGCCCTCGGCCATGACGAAGCCGTCTCGATTGGCGTCGAAGGGGCGGCTCACCCCGGAGTTGCTGAGGGCGGTCATGTTGCGAAAGCCCGCGACCGCAGTGTCGGTGAAGGGTGCTTCGCTACCACCGGCGAGGACGGCGTCGCAGCGACCGTCGGCAATCATGCGGGCGGCGTTGCCGATGGCATGGGTGCCCGCGGCACAGGCGGTGACGGTGTTTTCACACGGTCCCTGCCATCCGAAATGCATCGAGAGCGTTGCGGCCGCGGCGTTGGACATCATCATCGGGACAAGGAACGGGGAGACCCGCCGTTCGCCCTTTTCGATGCGGGTCTCGATCTGCGCCTCGAGCGTTTGGATCCCACCGACGCCAGTACCGATGAAGGTGCCTCGGCGAGCCATGTCGGCATCAAGCTCGCCCGCTTGGTCGATCGCTTGTTGCGCCGCAGCGAGCGCGAACTGAGCGAAGCGATCGCTGCGGCGAGCTTCCTTTGGATTGTCGAAGAAGGGTGTCGGGTCGAAGTCCTCAAGGATGCGCGGGCCCACGGGCGCGGGGGAGCAGAGGCCCTCGAAGAAGTCCTCCACACCAACGCCGCACGGCGCGACCACGCCCATTCCGGTGACGGCGACCCGACGGCCCTGCATTAGAGCTTCGATTCCACCAGTGAGAAGGCGCCCTGGATGGTGGTGACACCCTCCAGTTCTTCCTCCTCGACGTTGACGTCGAATTCTTCCTCGAGGGCCATCACGAGCTCGACGAGGTCGAGGCTGTCGGCATCAAGGCTTTCGAAGGTGGCGTCGGGGACGACCTGCGCTGCTTCAACGGAAAGTACATCCACTGCGCACTTCTTAAAGCGTTCGAAGTTGTCACTCACTTGGGTTCTCCATTTGTTCGGTGCCAGTGGTTACACCAGCGTGTCGAGGCTTGTCAGATTGGCTGATCAGCCCATTGAAAGGCCGCCATCGACGGGAAGAACAGTACCCGTGATGAAGCTTGCGTCCTCGGATGCGAGGAACGAGATTGCCGCTGCGATTTCGTCGGGTGCACCTAAGCGTCCGGCGGGAACCATGCCGAGCATGGCCGCGCGCTGGTCGTCGGTGAGCGCGGCGAGCATGTCGGTTTCGATTGGCCCGGGCGCCACAATGTTGACGGTGATGTTGCGGGTCGCGAATTCTTTGGCGAGGGATCGGGCGAGTCCGGTCAAGCCGGCCTTTGATGCGGCGTAGTTGGCCTGTCCGGCCTGGCCGCCGAGGCCGACGACCGAGGACACGAAGATGATCCGACCCCATCGCGCTTTCATCATTCCCCTTACCGCACGCTTGGCGACGCGGAACCCACCGGTGAGGTTGGCATCGAGTACCTCGCTGAAGTCGTCGTCGCCCATACGAAGGACGAGACCGTCTTTGGTGATTCCGGCGTTGCTCACCAGGATCTCGACAGCGCCGAGTTGATCCTCGATCTGGCCGAAGGCGTCGTTGACCGATGTGGTGTCGGTGACATCGCACTTGACGACCAGAAGCCCGTCGGCATCGTCAGCCTCACCCGAACGGGCGGTGACGGCGACGCGATAGCCGGCCGCTTGGAATCGTTTCGCGGTGGCGAGGCCGATGCCGCGGTTGCCGCCGGTGATCAGGACGACGCGTCCCTCTGATTCAGACATGACCCTTGTGCTTCTTCCGTAGATCTCAGTTACCAGCGAAGGACTGCGGAGCCCCACGCCATGCCGGCACCGAAGCCGGACATGAGGACGATCTTGCCAGGCTCAAGCGCGCCGTTGGCTTCTGCTCGCGCCATCGCCAACGGAATGGATGCGCCGGAGGTGTTGCCGGTGGTCTCGAGCACGTTGTGGCACTTCTCCATTGGGATCCCGACGCGTTGACACACGGCCTCGATGATCCGGATGTTGGCCTGATGGGGGAGTACGACGTCGACGTCGTCCGCGGAGAGTCCCGCCTTAGCGAGAACCTGATCGATTGACTTCGCGACGGCTCGCACGGCGCGTTTGAAGACCTCGCGGCCTTCCATTTGGATCTTGCCGTCGTGGTCGCAATAGAGGATTGACTGCAGGTTGCCGTCGGCGCCGAGATCGAACGCCAGCATCTCGCCTTGCTCGTGCTTCTCCATCACCACGCCAGCCGCCCCATCGCCGAAGAGGATCGCGGTGCCGCGGTCGGTCCAATCGGTGATCGACGACATCGTATCGGCGCCAATAAGGAGGACTCGATCGGGGCCACTGGGTGCGAGCATCATGCCGTAGGCGCTCACGTATCCATAGGTGAACCCGGCACACACCGCGTTGATGTCGAAGGCGCCGCAGGTGAGACCAAGTCCGGACTGCACCACTGCCGATGTAGCGGGGAAGCGCTGATCGGGTGTGGTGGTGCAAAGGATAAGGAGGTCGATGTCGTCGGGGGAGAGGTCGGCAGCCTTGAGTGTGCGGGTCCCGGCCTCGATCGCCATCTCTGAGGTGACCCCGTCGACGTGACGAGCACCGATGCCGGCGCGGGCCCGGATCCACTCGTCGGACGTGTCCATGGTCTTCGCGAGGTCGTCGTTCGTGACGATCTTGGTTGGAAGCGAGGTGCCGATGCCGTTGATACGGATCGTCATGTCAGTGGGTCCGGAGCCAGGCGATGGGTTGGCGGGCGCCGACGCGCTCACCTTGCAGGGCAAGCACGCCCATGACCTCGCCGGCAAATGAACTCACGACATCGTGAGTGCCGACGGTGCCGAGCACGCTCCCGACCTCGATCGCGAGACCGGTCTCGATGCCGTCGCCCAGAGTGAAGACCCCGGTAGCCGGCGAGACAACGAGGCGTTCGGTGGCAAAGAGGTGTTCGCCTTCGAGGACACCCGCTTCGGTCTGCTTCTTTCCGGCCAGCTGCTCGAGCAAACCGTCGAGGTCGGCCGGTGTCGCAATATTGATGCGGTTGCCGGTCTTGACGGTGCGCTTGACCAGGCCGGTCAGCACCGTGCCGGGACCGAGTTCGACATAGGTGTTGAACCCGTCGGTCTCCAGGTTGCGCAGAGTCTGGCGCCAGCGTACCGGCGAGCAGAGCTGGGCCCCGAGCAGGTCGGGCCAGTCGGCGGCGTCCTCGTGGGAGATGCCGTCGACGTTGGCGTAGACGGGCTGCTCGGGAGCGCGAAACTCGACCTGATCGATGGCCTTACGGAGGCGATCTCGGGCGGGCGCCATAAGCGGTGTGTGGAAGGCGCCGCCGACGGGCAGGCGCATGGCCCGCTTCGCGCCGAGTTCCTTGGCGATCTCACAGGCTCGGTCGAGATCTTCGGGCACGCCCGCGATCACGACCTGGCCGGGAGCGTTGTAGTTGGCGATCCATACGTCGCCCGCGGCGCGTTGGCAGGCCACGTCGACCTGGTCGTCTTCGAGACCGAGGAGCGCGGCCATCGTGCCGTGTTGTTCGTCGGCGGCTGACTGCATGGCGTCGCCGCGCTCGTTGACAAGACGGACCGCATCGCTGAAGTCGAGCGCACCTGCGGCGGTGAGGGCGGAGTATTCGCCGAGGCTGTGGCCCGCGTGGGCGACCGCCTCGGCTCCGAGCCGGCTGACGGCGTCGAGCACGACCATCGAGGTGATGAATGTGGCGAGCTGCGCGTTGCGCGTCATCGTGAGCTCGTCGGCGTCGGTATCGAGCAGGAGCGCGGCGACGTCGCGGTTGACGGCGTCGGACGCTTCCTCCACGAGTTCCCACGATGGGTGGTCTGACCACGCGGCGCCCATGCCAGGAGCCTGTGAGCCCTGGCCTGGGTAGGTGAAGACGATCATGTATCAGGTGCCTCCGACGGCTTGTCCTGCATTCTGACTCACGATCGTGCCAGTTGGTTTCGTTACCCGCAGGTAATGCGCGGTGACCTCGGTCACGCGGCCGCGGCTGCTTAGGACGGTCTGGGCCAGTCGTGCAGGTCGGGCTCGTGCCGACGGATCGAAAGTTCGCGGACCGCGGCGATGACCGCGACGAGAACAAGAAGACGTGTGATGCGAGAAGTCGTGCCGGGCTTCATCCAGAGGAGGTTACGCTGAGCGGACACTTCCAGGCCCGGGTGGTGGAATTGGCAGACACGACGGACTCAAAATCCGTTGCTTTCACGAGCGTGCGGGTTCAAGTCCCGCCCCGGGCACTGCTGGATCGGCGAGAGCGTCGACGGCGCGAAACGCGACAACGACGAGTTCACGCACAGGGTGTACGCTGCCCA
>JBLIOE010000063.1:0-13599 GCA_047639555.1 Candidatus Aldehydirespiratoraceae bacterium | reverse complement strand
CTCAGATTACCGACTGGTCGCTCTCGAACTGGAGCCGCTCGTCTGATGCTGGCACCCCTTCGCCGGAGATGCGCCAGGGGCCGGGCCCGGTCTACACGATCATTCCGTGCGCCGATGGCTTCGTTCGACTGGTGGTACTGAGCACCCGGCAGTGGCACGCGATTCGCGAATGGCTGGGTGAACCCGAGTACCTGCAAGACGCCGAACTCGATGGCTTCATTGGCCGAATGATGATCGCCGACGCCGTGCTCAACCCGCTCTACGGCGAGCTCTGGGCCGAGATGACAATGCTCGACGTGTGTGAGGAAGCGCAGAGTCGCGGCATTGTCTGCACCCCAATCTTGAAGCCAAATGAGGTGTTGGAGAATCCGCATCTCGAGAGCCGCGCCACGTTCGACCACGTCGTGATCGACGACGGTCGCACCATGAAACTCCCGTCGGGCTGGTTCGAGATCGACGGCGAACGGGTTGGACCTACGGGTCCACCGCCCGGGGTCGGGCAGCACAACGATCAAGTGTTCTCGAACCTGGGCGAGCGTCGGCCCGCTCCGGCGGCCGCTCTGGAGAAAGCCCCACCGCTCTCAGGCTTGAAGGTGATGGACTTCGGCCACGGTGGCGTGGGTGTGGAGACTGGTCGCATGTTTGGCGAATACGGCGCCGATGTAGTGAAGATCGAAAGCCGCACTTACCCGGACTTCATCCGGACGGTGCTGGGTGGGGAAATGTCGCCGTCGTTCGCCTCGTCGAGTCGGAGCAAGCGGTCGCTCGGCGTCAACGCGAAGACCGATCGTGGGTTGGAGCTGCTGCGGCAGATGGCTCGCGACACCGATGTAGTGATCGAGAACAACTCCACCGGCACGATGGCCAAAATGGGCCTCGGCTACGACGTGATGCGCAACGAGAACGCCGACATCGTGATGATGTCGAGCCAGCTGATGGGTTCGCGGGGGAAGTGGGCCGACTGGTTCGGCTACGGACCGAACACCCAGGTGACCGGCGGCATGACCCACCTGTGGAGCTACGAGAACCAGCCCGCACCGGCGGGAAGTCAGGCGATCTTCCCTGATCACTTCGCCGGCCGAACCGGCGCCGTCGGTGCGCTCGCCGCGGTGCTCGGCAACCGCCGCAACGGCGATGGTGGCGCCCATATCGAGATCTGTCAGGTGGAGCAGGTGGTTGGTGTCATGGGCGACCTCCTGGCCAAGGAATCGCTGGTGCCCGGATCGGTCGTGCCTCGCGGCAACCACTCCGACCACGGCTCGCCGTGGGGTCTCTTCCCGGTGGAAGGAAACGACGTGTGGGTGGCCATCTGTGTTCGTTCCGACGCCGAGTGGTCCGCGCTCGTCGAGCTGATGGGATCGCCCGCATGGGCCGATTCATCGATGAGTGAAGCCGATCGTCGAGCCAACGAGAACGACATCGAAGCACGGATCGCGGAGTGGACGGCCAGTCAATCAAGCGCGGCGCTCGTCGACGCATGCCTGGCGGCCGGAGTGCCCGCGGGCCCGATGCTGACCGGCGCCACGCAGTCGGTTGATCCGCATCTTGAGGCCCGCGGCTATCTGGTGTGGTTGGACCAGCCGCCGATCGGTCGGATGATCTTCGAAGGTGGTGCCTTTGCGGCGTCCGCCATGATCGGCCCCGACATCTTCGCGGCCCCCGGGCTCGGAGAAAACACCCGGGAGATCGCCTTCGGTTGGTTCGGTCTGCCCGACGACGAGATCGAAATGCTCGTGGCCTCCGGTGTGCTCGAAACCGATCCGCCGTTCGAAGGATGAGCGGTGTCGCGGCCCGGAATACGGTTCGCCGTAGCGATCGTCGCGCTTTCACTTGCCGTGGCGAATTGTTCCGATGTGGGACCAGTTGTCGATGTTGAACCGGCGCCGGACACCGTGACCTCCGATCGCCTCCGGTACGACGACGACTTCGCGCACTACGGATTCCTTACGGTGCCGCCCGGTGAAGGCCCGCATCCTGTCGTCGTCTTCATCCACGGCGGGTTCTGGCTGAATTCCTACGGCTACGAGCTTGCCGTCGACCAGGCCGCCAGCGCGGTGGAAGCCGGCTTCGCAACTTGGAACATCGAATACCGTCGCGTCGGTGACCCCGGTGGCGGCTACCCAGGCACCCTCGAGGACGTAGCGAAGGCCGTTGATCACATTGCCGGAGTGGCGGGGGAGTACCGGCTTGATCTGGATCGGGTTGCCGTGGTCGGCCACTCGGCTGGTGGTCATCTTGCATTCTGGGTTGGGCAGCGTTCGCTTCTTCCCGCCGGTGCCCCTGGGGCAGAGCCGCTCGTCGCTCCCGCCCTGGTGGTCGGCCAAGCCCCGGTGGCCGACCTCGCCAACAACCTCGACCTTGGCGGCGGTGCGGTCGAGCGATTCATGGCTGTCCTGCCCGCTGACGCGCCGGACTCCTACGCGGCGGCCGACCCGGCTCAGCTGCGCCCAATTGTCACGCCGCAGCTCATCGTGCAGGGTGGTGCCGACACGATCGTGCCACCCGACCGCGCCGACGCCTATGCCGAACTCATCGGGGAGCCAGAAATGCTCGAGGTGCTGATGTTCGAAAACGAGGACCATTTCGACGTGATCGACCCCGCTTCTGCCTCGTGGGTCGGGGTGCTCAACCGACTGGCGGACGAGTTTGCCTAAAGATGCCGTTGTACCTGCACCGCCTGCGGAGCCCAAAACAATCTCTGACCCGTTTTCCGCCGCCGACGGCGGAAAACGGTGCAGAGATCGTGGGAGAGGAAGGCGACTAACCGACTTCGGAGTGGGTGACGGCTTGTTCGCCCATCCACTCGCGAAGGGTGTTCTTCATCTTTGTCTGCTGGATGAAGAGGTCCTGCTCGGCCTCGACACCGTCGACGGCCGACTGCGGGGCCTTCAGGTAGAACGACAGCCACTCTTGGACGCCGGACTCGCCGGCGCGGTGGGCGAGGTCCATGAAGAGGGCGAGGTCGAGAACAATCGGGGCGGCGAGGATCGAGTCACGACAGAGGAAGTCGATCTTGATCTGCATCGGGTAACCCATCCATCCGAAGATGTCGATGGCGTCCCAGCCTTCTTTGTTGTCACCGCGCGGCGGGTAGTAGTTGATGCGAACGACGTGGTCGATGTTGCCGTAGAGGTCGGGGTAGACCTCGGGCTCGAGGATCTTGTGAAGGACGCCGAGCTTCGACTCTTCCTTCGTCTTGAAGTTCTCCGGGGCATCGAGCACTTCACCGTCGCGGTTACCGAGGATGTTGGTGGAGTACCAACCACGAAGGCCGAGCATGCGGGCCTTGAGGCCCGGAGCGATGAGCGTCTTCATGAGGGTCTGACCCGTCTTGAAGTCACGCCCTGCGATCGGCACGCCATTACGAGCGGCCAATTCGATCATGCAGGGAAGATCGGTCGAGAGGTTCGGCGCGCCGTTGGCGAACGGAACGTTCGACTGTAGAGCGGCGTAGACGTAGATCTGGCTCGGCGAAATGTTGTCGTCGTTGGCCTTGAGGCCTGCTTCGAACGACTCGATGGAGTCGTGGACTTCGCTCGGCTCCTGGAAGGCCTCAGTTGACCCACACCAGATCATGACGAGACGGTCGCAGCCGTTCTCGGTGCGGAAGTTCTCGATATCCGCCATGAGGGCCATGGCCTGGTCCCACATGTTTGTTTCGCTTTTGACCCGGGTGCCATCGAGGCGGCTGACCCATTTCTGATCGAAGACGGCTTCCATCGCGACGATGCCTTCCATCTCCGAAGAGATTGAGGCGAGGTCCCTCTCGTCAAGCACACCGCAGGCGCGGGCGGCTTCGAGCGCGTTGGCCGAGATCGGATCCCAGCCGCCGAAGACGATGTCGTCGAGCGTGGCGATGGGAACGAAGTCCTTGATGAGAGGATTGCGGCCCTCTTCGCGATTGCCAAGGCGGATGTGCGCCATCTGGCTCACGGAGCCGAGCGGTGCTTGGCCGCTCTGACGAGCGGCGAGAACGCCGGCGATGAATGTGGAAGCCACGGCGCCCATGCCGGGAGTGAGCACACCGAGCTTGCCGGTGGCGGGGGGAATATCACGTGCAGTCATAGGCATGAGGATAAGCACATGTTCAGTCAAGGATATGATTGTGAAGGAAGAGTGAACTAACCTGCAGAGGGTGCGCACCACTCTTCCCGATCTCTCCATCCGGCAGCTTGAATACCTCGTTGCGGTCGCCGACTCACCGACTTGGGCGGAGGCAGCGTCGGCCGTCGGCGTGAGTCCATCAGCGCTTTCGCAGGGCCTGGCGGAGCTCGAACGCCGAGTGGGTGTCCCGCTCTTCGACCGCGACGGCCGTCGTCGTGTGCTCCGAGAAAGCGCGGGTGAAGTGCTGGCGCATGCCCGGCAAGTCGTGGCGCTCACCGGCGACCTCGCGTCGTGGGCCGACCGAACAAGAGCAGGCGGGTCGGGTCGACTCCGAGTCGGGATGATCGATGCAGCCGCGGTTGGCCACTTCGCCCAAGCGCTCCGTGGCTTCCGAAGCGATCACCCCGACGTCGAGTTACGCCTCACCGTTGGCCCGTCGGGCCAGGTTCTCGACGAGCTTGAGGCCGGCCGGATCGATGTCGCCGTCTGCGTCGAACCCCCGGTGCCCCGCCGCGGGGTGGAGACGAAGCCGCTTCTCGCCGAGGACATTGCCGTCTACTCGCCCAATGGCCGGCGTCCGCAACGTCCGGCCACCTGGGGACCGTGGGTGTTCTTCCCCGAGGGTTCCCATACTCGCGAGGTGATTGTTGACGCGCTGCGAGAGCTGGGGGCACCAATCGAGATCGTCGCCGAGTCGCACCAACCCGACGTCATGCGAGCCATGGTCGGCCTCGGTCTCGGATGGACCGTGCTTCCGGTGGTGCAGGCGGAGATGGGCACCGATGCGTTGACGAACGGTCGGGTCATCGGCACCCGGGACCTGGTCGCGGCAACCCGCACCGGGGCGGCAATTGATCCGGCCGTCCAACTGTTACTCAGAGCGCTCGACGCGTAGAGTCGCCGTCGTTCGAGAACACACACCGCTATCGGGAGACGATGATGAGTAACGCTGCAAACGCCTATGAGGCGATGAAGGCATCTGAAGGTCGCGACGAGGGTCACGGTGACTGGTTCGAGATCACCCAGGATCAGATCGACAAGTTCGCCGACGTCACCCATGACCATCAGTTCATCCACATCGACCCCGAACGGGCGACCCCCATCTTCGGTGGGACGATCGCTCACGGCTTCCTCTCGCTGTCGATGCTCGTACACCTCACCGAGTCGATCGACCAAGAACTGCCGCCGCTTGAAGGCGTGATGATGGGCCTCAACTACGGCTTCGACAAGGTGCGTTTCCTCAACCCGGTCAACTCCGGCAAGCGAGTGCGGGCCCACAGCGTGATTAGCAAGATCGAACTCAAGGGCGCCGCGATCAACAGCACTCGCACCATCACGGTCGAGATCGAAGGCGTGGAGAAGCCGGCCCTTATGGCCGAGTGGATCGGCCGCATCGCCTTCGACAGCTGAAGTTTCCGACCCAGACACCCAAGACCTGAGGACTACGAATGAACGAATACCCCGTCAAAGTCGGATCAATGCTCTTCACCATGGTCGACCCTGAGGTCGGCCACGAGGTTGCGTACAACCGCTGGTACGAACGCGATCACTTCTACGCCGGCTGCATGGTCGGACCGCACCTGTTCTCCGGAAAGCGCTGGGTCGCCACCAAAGAAATGAAGGACCTGCGTTTCCCCCGCGGCGACACTCCCGTGGCGAGTCCCGTCGAGAAAGGCTCGTACCTCGCGATCTACTGGGTTCTCGAGGGTAAACACGAAGAGCACTTCGCCTGGGCCGGTGAGCAGGTCGTCTGGCTCTACTCAAATAACCGTGGCTTCCCGAACCGAACCCACGCCCACACCGTGCTCCTGAAACACCCGACATCGGTCTACCGAGACGACGATCCGGTGCCGATTGAGCTCGCCCTCGACCACCCCTACAAGGGCTTGGCCGTAGTCGCCGTCGACCCAGCGGAAGGGGTCGATGAAGCGGATCTTGTGTCACATCTCGAACAAACTTCGCTTCCCGCGCTCATGAACGGCCCGGGAGTGGCCAGCATGGTGACGTGGCACTATCAGGCACCCGGCGGCGGGGACACCGATCAGGCGCCGATGGACCTGGGCATGCCGCCCGGACCGACGGATCGTCAGGTGCAGTTGTTCTTCCTCGACGACGAGCCCACCGCGGTGTGGGATCGCTTCCAGGCCTACGCCGAGGAAGTCAAGGCGAGTGGCAAGGGCGAGGTCGTCTTCGCCGCGCCGTTCCTCCCGACCATCGTCGGAACCGACACCTACACCGACCAGCTCTGGTGAACCCACGGGTCGCCGCCATCTTCGTGGTGGCGGCCCTTCTCACCGTGGCGTGCGGAACCGAACCGCCCTCGGCCGCGCCGCTGCTCGTGACCACTACCAGCGCGCCCGCGCCCGGCGATATAGCGACGCCTAACTCTTCGCCTTCTTCCTCCTCCTCTTCTTCGTCGTCCACTTCGGCCGCGCCGCTGCCGCCCGTGGAGATCGCCCAGATCGACTGTCCGATCGACCTCAGTCGATCTGACGGTGTCGGCGTGGCGTGCGGCGTAATCACGGTGCCGGTGGATCGCACTGACGCGTCAGTCGGCACGACCCGGGTCACGCTGGCCACGGTCGCCGGCTACGACAGCGGCTTCGACACACCCGCCGCGGTGCTACAAGGCGGACCGGGCGGTGCCAGCTCCGACCTCGCCACGTGGTTTCCCCAGCAACCGTTCACCCAAGTCTTCGTCGATCAGCGCGGCACGGGATTCGTGGGTTCAGATTTCGACTGCCCCGAAATTCTTGATGCGATAGGCCGAATTCTCAGCAGCAACTCCGCCGAGGCCGGCATCGTCGCGCAGAATGCCTACGCCGACTGTGGCCGTCGGATCGACGATGACATCGTCTTGCAGCACACCGAGTCCGAGGAACATGCCACCGATGTGGCGGACGCCATGGCGGCCCTTGGCTACGACCGTTGGGTTGCCTACGGGGTGAGCTATGGCTCGACGATCGGGCTCGAACTGATGCGAGACGAGCCGGCCGGTCTGGTCGGGGTTGTCCTCGACGGCGTCTATCCGCCGGAGCTCGATGCCGACGCCGGACTCGCCTTCTCGGCCGCTCGCGCCCTCGACGAACTCGATGCGGTCTGCGCGGCCGACGCGATCTGCCGCCGCTACCTGTCCGACGGATCGGTGAAAGCAACACTCGAACGAGTGATGGAAGAGCTCGACGCCGACCCGATGATCGTCGAACTCGGCGGCAACCGGATCGGCTACACCTCCGACATCGATCTGGTGCTCGATGGGCGTCGAGTAGCCGAATTCACCTTCCTTCTTATGTACCAGGAGGCGTGGATGCGATATCTGCCTGCCGTCCTTGGCTCCCTGGACGATCGCGATCAGTCGTCGGCGCGATGGATGGCCACAATTGGCGCGCGAACGCTGATTTCGTCGCAAGAGGCCAACGACGAGGGCACCTATCTCGCCGTGCAGTGCCACGACCGCCTGCCGTTTACTGCCGGCCCCGGCGATGATCTCGAACCCTTCCCCGCGGCCGTCGCGGCTGCCTCGCTCAAGGGGATCTGTGGAGATCTCGATCATGAGTTGGCGCCACCGGCGGCCGGTGAGCCCGTCGAGAGCTCGCTTCCCGCCCTGCTCCTGTCTGGTCGTTTCGACCCGATCACACCCCCGGAATACGCCGAGGACGTTGCCGCCCGACTGGAGAACGCGACCGTTGTCGAGCAGGACGGCCGGGGCCACGGGATCTGGTTCGGTAGCGAGTGCATCGCCCAGATCGTGTTTCTATTCGTTGAGGACCCCGCCCGTCAGCTCGACACGACCTGCGCCGACGAAGGCGAGCTCGTCGAATGGGCACGTCCCTAGCGACGTGGCAGGATCCCGTCATGATTCTTGACGGCAAGACAGTGATGGTGATTGGTGTTGGCCCCGGCCTTGGCACCTCGTGCGCTCGTGTGGCCCTGCGTGACGGGGCGAACGTCGTGGTGGTCGCCCGCAACGAGGAACGGCTGCAAAGCATCGCATCCGATCTCGACCCCTCGGGAGAACGAGTGATAGCGGCGTCGGCCGACATCATGGATCAGGCATCACTCGATGCTGCGGTCGACACCGCGGTCGAACAATTCGGCGGGCTCGATGCGGTGATCAACGTGGCGGCCATGGACAGCGCCCATGCGTCGTTCGCCGACCTCACCGATGAGATCCTCCAGAAGAACGTGGTGATCAACGTGCTCGGCGCCGTGCATGTGGTGAAGGCTGCAGAGCGGGCGTTTGATGTTGCGGGCGGCGGGTCCGTTGTCTTGATCGGCTCACAGGCCTCACTCAAGCCAGTGGGAGTGATTCCACAGTCGGCCTACGCCGCTGCGAAGTCGGCCTTACTCGCGATGGCGCGCGACATGGCCGAGGAGCTCGGCCCAAAGGGCATCCGTGTGAACACCGTGGTCCCCACCTGGATGTGGGGGCCCAACGTAAAGATGTACTGCGAGTGGCAGGCCGCAGAGCGTGGATGCACGGCGGAAGACATTCGTGACGAGATCGCGCAGGGTATGGCGTTAAGAAAGATGCCGACCGACGCCGATGTCGCCGAAGCGGCCGCCTTCTTCGCGAGCGACCGCTCGAACATGATCACCGGGCAACGCCTCTTGGTGAACGCCGGAGAGTTCTACGACACGTGACGATCCCGGCGCTGCCCGCGGCATCGGTCCTGGTGGTCGACGATCGGCCTGACCTCCACGTCGTCATCGGCAAGCGGCGGCCCGGTTCGATCTTCATGGGCGGGCGGATCGTGTTTCCCGGCGGGGGAGTCGACCCGGGAGACCGAAACGCCGATGCGTTGGCGAGAGTTCCAGCCGCAACGGTCCCCGAGATGTCGCCGATTGACGGTGCGGCATTCCTCCACGCCGCGATCCGGGAGACCGAAGAGGAAGTTGGCCTCGACATTGCGGGCCCCGGACCGGTTCAGACCAACGACTTCCCTCATGTCGGGCATTGGGTTACCCCAGAAGATGCACCGCGTCGCTACGACACCCATTTCTTCCTGGCTCGTTATCTCGGCGGAGATGTTGTCGCTGATCAAGAAGAACTGACCGACGCCTGGTGGGAACGACCCGCTGATGCGCTGCGCAAGATCGACGAGGGTGAACTCGAAGCGATCCTCCCAACAATCGAGTTTCTTCGCGCATTGTCTGCATATCGCAATGTTGCTGACGCATTCCGCGGAACGACCTTCGGGTCACGCCGTGGAGAAACCTACGGATGGACGGGTTTCTGAGGCTTGGTAAAGGGTTTTCCCCAGAACTTTGCTGTTGTGTTGCAGTTTGTTTGCTTCTCGATGTGAAATTCGCATAACTATGCACTAAAGTCGCCCGTGGGTTGGATGTCACACGGATGCAGGGCCGAGTGCGTCAATCCGGGGGCCATGTGCCCCCGTCCCCCTCCAGGGAAACTGGGGCCCGGTCGACCTAAACGCCGACCGGGCCCGAGCCTTTTTGGGCACCACATTTAGGCAATGGCTCGCTGACTGAGCGAATCTGTGGCTCGCCGATCAGGCGAAGCAATTGCGCAAGGTGACCAAATGACTCGACGACTTCTGGCCGAATTTATCGGTACGGCCTTCCTCCTCACGGGAGTAATTGGCTCCGGCATCATGGCCGAGCGACTCACCGACGACGTCGGCGTGCAGTTGCTGGCGAATGCGGGAGCGACCGTCGGCGTCCTCTACGCCATCATCTTGATGTTTGGACCGGTGAGCGGTGCCCATTTCAACCCGGCGGTCACGATCGCCGACGCGTGGCAAGGCAACCGACCATGGAGCGATGTTGGGCCCTACATCGCGGTTCAGGTTGCCGGTGGCGCCATCGGCGCCGTCGCGGCCAACCTGATGTTCGAGCTTGATGCGATCAATATGAGCGAGAAGGTGCGCGACGGAAGCGGCCAGTACATCGCCGAGGTCGTCGCTACGTTTGGTCTCGTACTCCTGATCTTCACTCTCGTCCGGTCGGGTCGAGACCACCTTGGGGCGGGAGCGGTCGCCGCGTACATCGGCGGTGCGTACTGGTTCACCTCATCGACATCGTTCGCGAACCCGGCGGTCTCGATCACCCGAACCCTGTCGAATACGTTTGCCGGGATTGACCCCGGCTCCGCGCCCGCCTTCGTCGCCTGTCAACTCGTCGGAATGGCCCTCGCTGTTGTCGCAGCGCGAGTGTTGTACCCGTGACCGCTACCGACGTACCCGCCGATCTGTTCGACCGCTTCCAGGTGATCGATGTCGACACCCATGTGACGGAGCCGCCCGACGTGTGGACGGCGCGGACACCGGCGGCCATGCACGACCGTGTGCCGCACATCGAGCGGATCGACGGGCAAGACGTGTGGATGTGCGATGGCGACCGCCTTGGTCAGCCGGGCTACTACTCGATGGCCGGATTCGACGGTCTCATGCCGCTGAAGGTGCCCGCAACTTTCGACGACATCCATCCGTCGATGTATGACAGCCACGAACGGCTGAAGTTCATGGACTCCCAAGGCATCCAAGCCCAGGTGCTGTATCCAAATGTCGGCGGATTCGGCAACGCCTACTTCATGAAGCTGGGCGATCCTGACGTTGTCCGGGCCTGTGTTCGTGCGTTCAACGACTGGATCACCGATTGGACCTCCGCTGATCCCAATCGGTTGATCGGCGTCACCGCCGTGCCGTTCTGGGACATGGATTTTGCGCTTGAAGAGATCACCCGTGGGGTGGAGGCCGGTCACAAGGCCATTAACTTCTGCAACCAGCCGCAGGACCACGGACTACCGGGGCTGGCCTCGACGCATTGGGACCCAATCTGGGCACTCGCGCAAGAAGCGGGTGTCTCGGTGAGCTTCCACGTGGGCGGCGGCTCCATGGGCACCCAGTTCCAAGACACGGCGAACATGGGGTGGATGACCAACTTCGCCAAGGTGTCGTCGCTCATCTTCCTCGACAACATGCGCTGCATTGCCGACTTGCTCTTCGGTGGCGTGTGCCATCGGTTCCCCAACCTGAATCTCGTGTCGGTCGAGTCGGGGGCCGGATGGATTCCCGGCGCCATGGAGTCATTCGACTGGCAGTGGCAAAACGGTGGCGTTCGCACCGAACACCCTGAATACGACCTGCTGCCGTCGGAGTACTTTCGTCGCCAGATCTACGGGTGTTTCTGGTTCGAGCAGGAAGCCGCTCGGTTCGCGATCGAGCAGTACCCCGACAACATCCTCTATGAGACCGACTATCCGCACCCCACGTGCCAGCACCCCGGTCCGGCCACCCCCGCACAGTTCCCCCGCGACTACGCCACCGGCGCCCTGTCATCGATCGACGACGCCACCCTCCAAAAAGTCCTCCACGACACCGCCGCCACCCTCTACCGCATCTAGTTCTTTGCTTCTGTGACGATTAACCCGCCTGACAGGCGGGTAACTCGTCACAGAACGGATAGATCGAGTTACCGGAGGCTGTCAAGGGCGGCGAGGGCAGTGGCGGCGTGGACGGCCATGCCGTCGGCCATTGCGGGCTCGTGCAGCATCATCTTGTTGGAGTGGCAGCCGGGCGCCTCGAGCGAATTGTGGATGTGGTCGGGGCACACGCCCACGAGGCTCATCGCTCCGGGAACCTTCTCGAGCACATAGCTGAAGTCTTCGGCGCCCATGACGGAGAACGGGAGCTCGAGGAACTTTCGCTCACCGAGGACCGCCTCGGTGGCGTTCTTGACGATCTCGACCGGACCGGGATGGTTGATCGTGACCGGGTACCCCTTCTCGATCGTGATGTCGGCGGTGGCGTTGAACGTGGCGGCCACGTTCTTTGCGACGCGCTCGAGCGCGAGATGGACCTGCTCACGCGTGTGGACGGCGATGGTGCGGATCGTTCCCGCGAGGTGCGCCTTCTCGGCGATCACGTTGGTTGTCGTACCGGCTTGGATCTGGGTGACGGTGACGATCGCCGGTTCGAAGGCGTGAACCTCGCGGGTGACCATCGTCTGAATCGATGTGACGATGTGGGCCGCGATCGTGACCGGGTCGGTGCTGAAGTGAGGGCTCGAGGCGTGTCCACCGGCGCCGTTGACGGTGATGTGGAAAACGTCGGCTGCGGCCATGATCGCTCCGGCGCGGCCCGCGATGTATCCAGACGGGACGTTGGGGGTGATGTGGAGCGCGTAGGCCGCGTCGACGCCGTCAAGGACGCCCTCTTTGATCATCATCGCGGCGCCGCCCATGCCCTCTTCGCCGGGCTGGAACATGAACCGAATCGTGCCGGCAAACTCGTCGCGGCGAGCGGCGAGAATTCGAGCCGCACCGACGAGCATCGCGGTGTGAGCATCGTGGCCGCAGGCGTGGGCCCGGCCTTCGATCTGACTCTTGAACTCCACGTCGGTGTCTTCGGTCATCGGAAGCGCATCGGTGTCCGCCCTCAGCAGCACCATCGGTCCGTCGGCGTGGCCTTTCATATCGGCCCACATCGACGTGATTTCGCCTTCGCCGCGATGAATATCAAGGGGTAGGTCCGCCAACGCGTCGCCCACCCGCCCGATCGTGATCGGATTCGAGATACCGAGCTCGGGCTCTCGATGGATCGCCCGCCGTAGATCGACAACCGCGGGTAGTCCCGCTTCGGCTTCTTCTCGGATGCCCGCGCCGCGCAGATCGTCGATCATTGTCATGAGGGTGACCATAGTTTCGGCCGGTACCGTGCCGCGCATGGAATTGATCGTTGTGCGCCATGGGCGTCCGCAGACCGCAGTGAAAGTTGACGGGATCGCGAATCCTGGCCTCGATGAAACTGGGAAGTGGCAGGCCGAACGGGTCTCGGAATGGCTTGCTCATGAAGCGATCGACGCCGTGGTCACCAGCCCAAAGGCTCGCGCCATCGAGACCGTGACGCCGTTGATGGCCGCGCTCGGCCACAACAACGAGATCGTGACCGACCTCGACGAAGTGGACCGCTTCTCGTCGACTTACTATCCGACGGAGATCGTGCACCTCGAAGGCGGCGAGTACTGGGAAAAGATCATGGCCCAGGACTGGGACGGTCTCGGCTGGGACGATCCGGCCACCTTCAAGGCCCGAGTCGAAGGGGCGTGGGCCGAGCTCATCGCGAACCCACGGGGTGAGCGAGTGGTGGTCGCCTGCCATGGCGGCGTGATCCGCATCATTCTCGGGGCCGTGGCCGGGCCTGACGTTGGGTTCTTCCCGTTGAGCGTCGACTATGCGTCGGTCTGTCGGATCAATGTCGACGCGGATGGCAAACAACGGTTCATCTCGCTCAACGAGACCGGTCACTTCGACGCCGACCGGATCGGCGTTCGCGGCGTGATGAACGACGGCTCCAGCGTCACCGACGCATTTCACTGAGTTGATGCCGCCATCCGCCATCCGCCATCCGCCATCCGCCATCCGCCATCCGGCGGACCGCGTGAGTTCGTGCGCGAAGCGCGGCGGCTCTACAGTTGACAGATGGCTGCACTCGAATACAAGGCGTTCGACGCCGACAACCACTACTACGAGGC
>JBLIOE010000062.1:0-13892 GCA_047639555.1 Candidatus Aldehydirespiratoraceae bacterium | reverse complement strand
AAGAAGGCCCCAGCCAAGAAGGCCCCAGCCAAGAAGAAGGCTCCGGCGAAGAAGGCCCCAGCCAAGAAGGCCCCAGCCAAGAAGAAGGCTCCGGCGAAGAAGGCCCCAGCCAAGAAGGCCCCAGCGAAGAAGAAGGCTCCGGCGAAGAAGGCCCCAGCGAAGAAGGCCCCAGCCAAGAAGGCTCCGGCCAAGAAGGCAGCGAAGAAGCGCCGCTAACAGCGGTTACATTCAGCGGCCATGGCCGCGCAATTCATCTTCACCATGCACAAGGTCGGGCGGTTTATTCCGCCCGACCGTGATGTGCTCAAGAACATCACCCTCGCCTTTTATCCGGGCGCCAAGATCGGCGTCCTCGGACCCAACGGTGCGGGCAAGTCCACGCTGCTGAAGATCATGGCCGGCATCGACCAGGACTTCACCGGCGACGCTCGCCTCACCGACGGCTTTACCGTCGGCATGCTCGAGCAAGAGCCCCATCTCGATCCTGAAAAGGACGTGATGGGCAATGTCATGGACGGCGTGGGCGAAGTCGCCGGCCTCCTCCAGGCCTACGACAAGGTGCTGGCCGGATGGTCAGACCCCGATGCCGACTACGAAAAGCTCGGGGCCAAGCAGGCCGATCTCGAGTCGAAGATCGAGGCCGCTGATGCATGGGACCTCCAGCGCAATGTTGAGATCGCGATGGACGCGCTCCGCACGCCACCCGGCGACACCGCGGTCGACAACCTCTCCGGCGGTGAGTCTCGACGGGTCGCCATGGCCCGTCTCCTTCTCGCCAAGCCCGACCTTCTCCTGCTCGACGAGCCGACGAACCACCTCGATGCCGAGTCGGTCGCATGGCTCGAGCGGACACTGCAGGACTACCACGGCACCGTCGTCGCCATCACGCACGATCGCTATTTCCTCGACAATGTCGCAGGCTGGATTCTCGAACTCGACCGCGGCAAGGGCATGCCTTTCGAAGGGAACTACACCGGCTTCCTCGAGCAGAAAGAAGCTCGCTACGCCCAGGAGTCGAAGGATGACGACAAGCGCACTCGCACGCTGAAGCGCGAACTCGAATGGGTTCGGATGGCGCCGAAGGCCCGCCAGGCCAAAGGCAAGGCCCGCCTGCAGCAATACGAGGAGCTGCTCGAAGAACAAAAGCATGCCGAGGGTCGAGTGAACGACCTCGAGATCATGATCCCCGCGGATACACGCCTCGGCGACCTCGTCATCGAGGCCGACGGTATCTCGAAAGCGTTCGGCGACAAATTCCTCATCGACGACCTGTCGTTCTCGCTTCCGCCCGCCGGCATCGTTGGCATCATCGGAGCGAACGGTGCGGGTAAGTCCACGCTGTTCAAGATGATCATCGAGGCCTCAGAGAAGGGCGGCGACGCCACGGCCCAGCCCGACTCCGGCACCCTGCGGATCGGTCCAACTGTCACGCTCGGCTACGTCGACCAGGACCGCACCATCGATCCGGAGAAGACCGTCTACGAAGAGATCACCGGCGGCGTCGACAACCTCACCGTCGGCGGACGCGAGATCCACGGTCGTGCCTACGTCGCGTCGTTCAACTTCCGCGGCGCCGATCAACAGAAGAAGGTCGGCACTCTCTCGGGTGGCGAGCGCAACCGGGTGCACTTGGCAAAGGTCCTCAGGGAAGGGGCCAACGTGCTTCTCCTCGATGAGCCCACCAACGATCTCGATATCGACACGCTCCGCGCCCTCGAAGATGCCGTCGAGGCCTACGCCGGCTGTGCCGTCATCGTGAGCCATGATCGTTGGTTCCTCGACCGTGTCGCCACCCACATCCTCGCCTTTGAAGGCGAATCGCAGGTGCGCTGGTTCGAAGGCAACTTCTCCGACTACGCCGAGTATCGCAAGCGCGAGCATGGCGTCGACGCGATGCGACCGCAGCGCATCAAGTACAAGCCGGTTAGCCGCGGCTGACGCAAACGAACGTGAGCAGTGAGTTCAGGCGCTCGCGGCCCGGTGGAGCCGACCGCGGAACGCCGCCATCTGTTCACGCGTGACGTCGTCGTTCGGGCCGTAGTTGGTCGGGTCCACACCTTTGGCGATCTCGAGTTCGAACAACAGCGTGATGTCACTTCGGGCGTACGAGTCGTCGCTGACATCGGTGAAAGGATCATCCGGTTTTGGGTCCGGTGTCTCGTTGGGGTCTGGGCCAGCGGCCCGAGCGTGCCCTCAAGAATATGTTGGGTGGACGCGCCCTCCGGGTCCGCGCCGCGTTCGCCATCTCGACGCAGCTCCAACTGCACGATGTACGCACCCCACGAAGCGCCGAAAAGATCGTCGGCCGTTCGATCAAGACTGAGCACGTATGTTTGCGCGTTCGGCGCCAGGTTCGACCACCTTCGATCCAGCCGGAGGTCGGAGTTGCCGGGCCCGCCCCAGGCGAAGGTCCCGAAGTCGGCCGTTGCGCCGCGGGACGCTCGAGTCTCGGTCGATCCCGGCGCGAGTTCCGGACCCTCGAAGATCAGGTTGTTCCCCGCGGAGATACGGCCTTGATATGTGAGCGCCGTGCATGGCCCGTACTCCTCGGTGATCTGGTCGATGTAGGCACAGAACCCAATACGCCCGAATTTGATGCCGCTGTAGCAGAGCGAGGGAGACCAGGTGTCGAAGAACGAGTTGCCGACCTCGCAGGGCGGGATGGACGAGACGACGGTGACCGCCACCGAACCTGCCCCCGATAGAGCACCTATCGATGAGATCGTGAAGAAGTCACTCTTTCGCGGGCAGGAAGCCGTCGGCGGTTCGCTCAGCTGCTCACAGATCGGCAACGGGCGAACCGGTGCGGGCGTGCCCGGTGGCGCCGCCTGAACCGAACTGACCGAAAACAGCGACGCGATCAACACGAACACCAGGCCAGCGCTCATCGTGTTGGCGAACCGCCGCTCGGTTGCCGCTTTCACTCTCCTCGTGCTCATGCACTCTCTCCTGTTTGTCGCTCGCACTCCAGCTTCTCTTCTTCACAGGGGCCGCCAACAGAGCGGTAACAAGCTGCGGACAGCGCAACCACGCAGACCGGCCGCTAATGAATCCCGCGCCCGATCCGATGGAGAGACATGACAAAGTCCGCAACAAAGACCAAGTGGAAGAGTCGTGCGGTCACTCGTTTGATCGAGGCCGGCTCGATGACCGAATGCACCCACTGCGAAGAACGGGTGAAGTTCAAGGCGCGTGAGCGCCACGAACAAGTCATCTGCAACGTCTACACAAATGGCGCGTGGGAACGTGTCCTGCACTTCCACGCGCCGTGCTACGACGTCGCCAAACAGCCTTTCGGCAGCCCCGTCGACTGAACATCTCCGTCGCTGGGGCCTCGCTAAATGTCAGCGAGCGATTTAGCTCAGCTCACAAAACAGATATTGATCGGGTAGCGATACGGCTCGCCACGATAGGCGGCCACGCTGGCCATGATCGTCAAAAAGCCGATGAGTACCAGCATCAGAGCGAACGACACGATGTACGAGATGATCAGTGTGATCTGAAAGTTCAGTGCCTCAGCCGCCTGCTGGCGCGCGTAAGGCGAGTCGTCCTGCACGATCAAGAAGATGATCAGCGGTCCGACAAAACTCGTGAACAGCCCAAGGAGATGGGCGAGCATCGGCATCGTGTTGTTGTTCACTCGAACCATGGACGGCGCGGGCGGGGCGACGTCACCGGTCCAGGCGTGGCCATCCCAGTAGCACTGCGTGCCGGTTTCGTCGGATACCAGCCGGGCCGCCGCATGATTCGGCGGAGGGGCCTACTGAGGGCTCGTCAACCGAGCAATTGAATCACGAGCTGCGCCATAACATCGGCGTCGCCGTCTTCAGGCACCAAACGCAGCTCGGGAGCCGCCGGCGCCTCGTAGGGATCGTCGATCCCCGTGAAACCCTTGATCTCACCGGCGCGCGCTTTGGCGTAGAGCCCCTTCACGTCGCGCTGTTCGCACAACTCGATGGGCGTATCAACAAAGACCTCGAAGAACGGCACCGACGCTGCGGCGTGCAGCGCCCGGGCGTTGTCGCGCGCGGCCCGGTAGGGCGACACCAACGGAATCAACGCGACGACACCAGAATCGGCAAAGAGCCGGCCAACCTCCGCCACGCGACGGACGTTCTCATCACGATCAGCGGCCGAGAAGCCGAGATCACCGTTGAGTCCCATGCGGACATTGTCGCCATCGAGGACATAACAGGGACGGCCTGCCTTGAGCAGCGCCTTTTCTACCGAGGTGGCCACCGTGGATTTGCCCGAACCTGAGAGTCCGGTGAACCACACCGTCGCGCCGCGCTGACCGATCAATTCCCATCGGTCGGCTTGGCTGAGATGGCCCGGATGCCAAACGACATTCGGACTCTGACTCGAGGACACCGCTAGGCGGATTCGCCGAGGATCATGCCTGCGCCGACGGTGACGTTGGTTACCTCGTCGATCAGGATGAAGCTGCCGGTTTCACGGTTGCGCCGGTATTCGTCGAAGAACAGCGGCTGCTGCGTACGCAGCTTCACACGGCCGATCTCGTTGAGCTTCAGCTCACCGGCGGACTCGTTGCGGTGCAACGTATTGATGTCGAGCATGTAGGCAACGTCCTTGACGATGGCCTTCGTGACCCGAGTGGTGTGCTTGATGATGAGCTTCGAGTTCGGCGAAAGGGGCGCCTTCTCGTTCATCCAGCTGACCATCGCGTCAATGTCTTGTGAGTTCTCCGGGACATTGTTCGGACGAACAATCATGTCGCCGCGAGAGATGTCGATCTCGTCGTTGAGACGAACCGTGACCGCCATCGGCGCGAACGCCTCATCGAGGTTGCCGGTGATTGTCTCAATGCTCTTGACCGTGGACTGGAAGCCTGAGGGAAGAACGATGACGTCGTCGCCCGGGCGCAGAACGCCGCCCGCCATCGTGCCGGCATAGCCGCGATAGTCGTGGTACTCGGCGGACTGCGGGCGAATGACGTATTGCACTGGGAACCGGGTATCGATGAGGTTGCGGTCGGACGCGATGTGCACCTCTTCGAGGTGATGCAGCAACGACGGACCCTCGTACCAAGCCATATTGGCCGAACGGTCGACGACATTGTCGCCGTGGAGGGCCGAGACCGGGATGAACGTGAGGTCGGCAATGTCGAGCTTGGCCGCGAAATCGCGATACTCGTTCTTCACCTCTTCAAAACGTTCTTCGCTGTAGTCGACCAGGTCCATCTTGTTGACGGCAAGCACGAGGTGCGGGATCCGCAGCAACGACGCAAGGAACGAGTGGCGCTTCGACTGCTCGAGCACGCCCTTACGGGCATCGAGCAGCACGATCGCGAGATCAGCGGTGGAAGCACCGGTGACCATGTTGCGCGTGTACTGGGTGTGGCCTGGTGTGTCGGCAATGATGAACTTGCGCTTCGGTGTCGCGAAGTAGCGATACGCAACATCGATCGTGATGCCCTGCTCACGCTCGGCCCGAAGACCATCGGTGAGTAGTGCCAGGTTGGTGTGTTCGGCGCCCATCTGGATCGAGGCGCGTTCGACGGCCTCCATCTGATCCTCGAAGATGGTCTTTGTGTCGTAGAGCAGACGGCCAATCAGGGTGGACTTGCCATCGTCGACCGAACCAGCGGTCGCAAAGCGGAGCATCTCCATTAGAAGTAGCCCTCTTTCTTTCGGTCTTCCATCGCTGCTTCGGACACTCGATCATCGGCACGGGTGGCGCCTCGCTCGGTGATCCGGGTTGCGGCGACTTCATCAATGATCTTGTCGAGCGTGTCGGCGGTGGATTCCACAGCGCCGGTGCAGCTCATGTCGCCCACCGTGCGGTAGCGAACGGTCTCCATGAACGGCTTTTCGTCGTCCATGAGGGTGATGAATTCGCAGGTGGACAGCAGCATGCCGTCGCGCTCGAAGACTTCACGCTGGTGGGAGAAGTACACGTTGGGGATCTCGATCCCCTCTTCCTTGATGTACATCCAGATATCGAGCTCGGTGTAGTTCGAGATCGGGAACACCCGGATGTGCTCGCCCTGCTTGATACGACCGTTGTAGAGGCTCCACAGCTCGGGCCGTTGGTTCTTGGGGTCCCAGGCGCCGAACTCGTCACGGAAGGAGTACACGCGTTCCTTCGCTCGGGCCTTCTCTTCGTCACGGCGAGCGCCGCCGAAGAGGGCATCGAAGCGATGTTCGGCGATGCCATCGAGCAGCGCAGTGGTTTGCAGACGGTTGCGACTGGCCCGCGGCCCGGTCTCTTCAACAACCTTGCCGGAGTCGATCGCATCCTGCACGGAAGCGACGACGAGACGACAGCCCATTTCCTCGACGCGACGGTCCCGGAACTCGATCACCTCCGGGAAGTTGTGCCCGGTATCGACGTGCATCACCGGGAACGGGAGCTTCGCAGGCCAGAAGGCCTTCTCCGCCAGTCGGAGCATGACGATGCTGTCCTTGCCGCCCGAGAACAGGAGGCAAGGGTTTTCGAATTCTGCAGCGACTTCGCGGAAGATGTGAATCGATTCCGCTTCGAGCTGCCGGAGGTGGGTCAAGTCATAGGCCATAGACAGACGCAATGTTACGGTCATCGAGGCCAATCCCGAAATAGGTCCTCTGGCTCAGTGCCCGGGGGCCCCAAGAGCGAGATGCTTATTCCTATGCCTGCTACTCAAGACGATCATCAACTTGCGGCCGACCTCGCCGAGGAAGCCGGCCAGCTCTTGGTCGAACTTCGAGATCGGCTTGCCGCCGAAGACACACCACCCGCCGTGTTGAAGGCCGAAGGCGACCGTCAGGCCCACGAATTCTTGATGGAACGTCTGCTGGCCGCTCGCCCCGACGACGCAATTCTCTCCGAAGAAGGCAAGGACGATCTCGTCCGCCTCGACGCCGCACGCACCTGGATCGTCGACCCTCTCGATGGCACCCGCGAGTTCTCCGAGGTACCGCGCTCCGACTGGGCGGTGCATGTCGCACTAGTCGAGAACAACCGGCCTATCGCTGGCGCCGTGGCGCTTCCGGCGCTTGGAATGGTCCTGTCGACGGCTGACGTTCCCGTCCTCAGCACCGACGCCGCCAACCCGCCGCGCATGATCGTTTCCCGCAGCCGTCCGCCGGCCGCCGCGGTTCATGTCGCCGAAGCCATCGGGGCCGTCCTGGTCGAGATGGGATCCGCCGGCGCGAAGGCGATGGCCGTGGTCCGCGGCGAATGCGAGATCTACGCCCATAGCGGCGGTCAGTACGAATGGGATTCGTGCGCCCCCGTCGCCGTTGCTGCGGCCGCCGGCTGCCATGTCAGCCGAATCGATGGCAGCGAACTGCTCTACAACCAAGAAGACGTCTACCTCCCTGATCTTCTGATCTGCCGCCCCGAGCTAGCCGCGGCCGCGCTGGAAGCGCTCGCCTCGTTCGAGGGCTAATCCCCGACGCATACTGACGGCGTGACCCAGTCCCCCTGGTTGGACGATCCTGAAGCCATGAAATGGCGGCGCGGCGTGCCTGCGCTGCGCCGCGCTACTCGACGACGGCTTCCCGCGCTCATCACTCCCTCGGGACGCCCCCCTGGTCGACGCGCGATCACGGTGGTCCGCCACGTCGGAGGTGCCCTCGCGATGTGGGCGATCACCGGACGACGGAAGGGCGGCAGCGAGTCTCGCGCCGACCTGTCACGACGACTTCGAGAGGCAGCAGAAACGCTCGGCCCGACCTACATCAAGCTTGGCCAAATCATCTCGAGCGGCGAGGGCATCTTCCCGAGCGAGCTGGTGAACGAGTTCATCAAGTGTCGCGACCAGGTACCGGCGGAGGGATTCCACTCCGTGCGCGATGTGGTCGAGCAGGAGCTTGGCGCGCCGCTTGAGGCGATCTTCTCGTCCTTCGATCGCACGCCAATTGCGGCCGCCTCTATTGCGCAGGTACACGGCGCCACTCTGCGCGACGGCACGGTGGTGGTCGTGAAGGTGCAGCGCCCCACCGTCGATGAACTCGTGCATGACGACCTTCGGGTGATGGCCTGGGTTGCCCCGATGCTGGTTGGCCGGATCCCGATCACGGCGCTCGCCAACCCGCCCGCGCTGGTTGAAGTATTCGCCCACACCATCGGCGAGGAACTCGACTTTCGTGTTGAGGCAGACAACATGATCGACGTCGCCCGCGTCTTCGCTGAGCTCGGCCAAGACCAGTTCGTGGTGCCCCGACCTCACCCTGAGCTCGTTACCCGCCGGGTGTTAGTGATGGAGCGCATCGATGGCTTCAACTTTGACGACCTCGAGTCCTACGAAGAACACGGCGTCGATACCCACGCCGTGGTGCGGGCCGGGATGATCGGCTTCATGGAGGGTGCGCTCGTGCACGGCATCTTCCACGGCGACCTGCACGGCGGAAATATCTACGTGTTGCCCGACGGCCGCACCGCCCTGCTCGACTTCGGCATCACCGGACGAATGAGCGAGGCCAAACGACTGGCGTTTGTTCGCCTGCTGATCAGCGGAATGATGAACGACGCCCTGGGTCAATTGGCCGCACTGCGAGACCTGGGCGCACTCCCGGCTGACACCGACCTCGAGGTCGTGGCGCAAGAGCTCGGCCTTCTCGGCGACCCCGTCGACCCGACAACGATGACGGCCGAGGAACTCGTTGGCGAACTCCAGCGGGTCGTCAGGGCCCTGCTCGGATACGGCGCCCGTATGCCGAAGGAGCTCATGCTCTTCGTGAAGAACATGGTGTTCCTCGACGGCGCGATCGCTCGCCTCGCCCCCGATCTCGACCTGTTCGCCGAGATTGCGCACATCGCCGCCTACTTCGCTACGACCCACGGTGAGAGCCTCGCCGCGCAGGTGGGGATGAACCCCGAGGACTACGAGTTCGACCCCGATGGCATGCGCGCGGCTTTCGGCGTCGACGACACGGTCGAAGCAATGACGTATCGAGATCTCCAAGCCCGCCGAGAGCTGATTCGTAGTCGGCTCCGCGCGCGCGGCTGACCACCTGGCTACGTTCACCAGATGCGTCTCGTTGTCGCCGAATGCACCGTTGACTATGACGGTCGGCTCCAAGCCCACCTTCCCGAAGCCACCCGTCTCGTCATGGTGAAAGCCGATGGTTGTGTGGCTATTCATGCCGATGGCGGCGCTTACAAGCCGCTCAACTGGATGAACGCTCCTAATCGCCTCATCGAGGACCGTGAGGCGGGTGTGTGGACTGTCACCAGCCCGAAGGGCGAGGTGCTCACGATCACGTTCGGCAACATCATCAGCGACTCATCACACGACATGGGCACCGACCCTGGTCTCCAGAAGGACGGCGTCGAGGCCCACCTGCAAAAACTGTTGGCCGACGATCCCACGTTTGTCGCTGAAGGACTCCGCCTCGTGCGCCGCGAGTACCCCACCGATATCGGCCCGGTTGACCTGATGTGTCGCGACGAGGATGGCATCGCTGTCGCCGTCGAGATCAAACGCCGCGGCGAGATCGACGGCGTCGAACAGCTCACCCGTTATCTCGACTTCTTGAACCGTGATCCCATGCTTCGTCCCGTGCGGGGCATCTATGTTGCCCAGGAGATAAAGCCGCAGGCCAAAGTGCTGGCGACCGATCGCGGAATCGACTGGGTTGAGGTCGACTACGACGAACTGCGGGGCATCGAGTCCCCCAACCTGAAGCTTTTCTAGGACACACCCCGACTACCCTTCGGCGCTATGCGCGTGATGGTGGCGATCTTGGGCGTAGTGCTGGCGGCCGTACTCGGGCGTTTCTTCTGGGACGATGTGATTTCGGGCGAAGATGTCCCCCGTGGCGTCGTGGTCGAGGAGATCTCGATCGGAAACACCGACCGGGCTACGGCGGCGGCGCGACTCGATGGACAGCTCGCGCTCGAGGGCGACCTCACCCTTACCTTTCAAGGCGAGGAGCGCACCCAGTCTTATTCCGATTGGGGTGTCACCCTCGACATCGAAGCCACGATCGACCAGGCGGCATCCATGCGGGGCGGCGGTGTGGTGCGCTTCTTCCGTTGGGCCGCCGCGGTGATCCGTGACCGAGCGACGGACCCCGTCTGGACCATCGATTCCGGCATACTCGCCGACCAGTTCGACGATGATGCGCTTGGTGTGGTGTTCGAGACCTCCACCATTGAACTGGTCGATGATGTGTTCGTTCCCATCGAGAGTGTTCCTCGCCCGATCGTCGACACTGCCGCCCTCGAACGGACGCTCAGCTTGACAATCGATACCGGCGACACGACGATCGAGGTCCCGATCTCCGGTGTTGAGAAGATCGCCGGCGACGAGGCCCTTGCCGCGGCCGCCAACGAACTCACCGCCAACGACATCACGGTGGCGCTCGCGGGCACCTTCGAGGTGGAGTCGATCAGTTTTCGAATAGTGCGGGGCTGGCTCGACGTCTCGGGCGCCACCTCGGTCGATGACTTCTCGTTCGATCCGAACAGAGTGCAGTCGACCTTGGCGGATGTGTTCCCCGATGTCGGCGTCGACGGTGTCGACGGCGTGCAGTTTCTCGTGGGGTTCGACGGCAATCCGATCCTGCTTGGTGCGCTCGAAGGGTCGATCTGCTGCGCCGAAGACACCGCCGACAAACTGTTCGCCGCTCTCGCCAGCGACGAACCGGTCACTGTTTTCCCGCGGGAAGATCCCGACGCCCACGGCCTGCAATGGGCGTCCCGGCTCGGCATCAACGAGCTGGTCGGCGAGTTCACAACCTTTTACACGCCCAACCAGACGCGGAACATCAATATCGATCGCATCTCGGAACTCACCCGCGGTGTCATCATCGCTCCGGGCGAAACCTTCTCGGTCAACGATTATGTCGGCCCCCGCACGACGGCCAACGGCTTCGTCTCGGCCGGCGTGATCAGCAACGGCGTCTTCAGCAGCTCGGTCGGCGGCGGCATCTCGCAATACGCCACCACGGTCTTCAACGCCGCCTTCTTCGCCGGACTGGATTTCGGCGAATACCAGAGTCACTCGATCTACATCAGTCGTTACCCGTTCGGCCGCGAAGCAACCGTCTCCTTCCCGGCCCCGGATCTCCAGATCGTCAACACAACGCCGTACGGCGTCCTTCTTTGGCCAACCACCAGCGACAACTCGATCACAGTTCGGCTCTACTCAACCGCCTACGTCACGTCAGAACAGACCGCACAGACGAGCCGCACCGAGGGCACCTCGTGCACCCGGGTCAACACCGAACGTACTCGCACCTACGTCGACGACGGGCGCGTGGAAGTCGACTCCGTCACGGCTCGTTATCGGGCCGAGGGCATCAACTGTGCGGGCGACTCGACGCGGCCGACTACCACAACAACCACTACCACGACCCCCACCACGGTGCCCTAGCGGTTGCTCCCTAGGATGACGACATGATCGACGAGCGTATGAGTGATGTCGACGCGCTGGTACTCGCGGTCGAACAGGATCCACGTCAGCGCACAACCATTGCCGCCCTCATCCGCTTCGATCGTCGCCTCGACCCCGTTGAGCTGCGGCATCGGATCGACCGAGCAAGTCGTGTGGTTCCCCGCTTACGCCAGCGCATCATCCACGATCCCGTGCAGATCGCCGCACCCCGCTGGTCGGTCGATACCGACTTCCAACTCGCCCGTCACTTCCGCGTCGCCCACCTCTGCCAGGGCGACGAAGCCACGCTCACCACGTTTGTGCGCGATGTCATCGTGCAACCGTTCGACCGCGCCCACCCCCTCTGGGAGTTCACGCTGATCGAGGGGCTCAACGGCGATCAGGCTGCCCTGCTCCTCAAGTCTCATCACTGCGTGAGCGACGGCGTGGGCGGCGTACAAATGATGCTCGAACTCTTCGATCTCGCGGCCGAAGCCGACCCGGAGCGATCGACGCTGCCGCCCACACCAACCGCTGACGACACCCAACCCTCGGTGGGCGGAATGCTCACGGCCGAAGCCGGACAGACGCTCCGGTCCCTGCGGACACTCGTCGATCGCGCCGCAACACCACGATCAATTATTGAGATGACGAATGCCGCCCGTAGCGCAGGCGAAGCGCTCGGCTCCGCCGTTCGTATGTTTCGTCCCCCCGCCGCGACCGCCCTGCCATCCGAACGCTCAGCTGGCCTTGACGTGAGTTTCTTCTCGGTGGCGCTGGCCGATGTCAAGGCGGCTGGAGCCCGCACCGGCGGGACGATCAATGATGCGTTTGTGGCCGGTGTCGCCCTTGGGGTGGGTGACCACTTCGGAACTGAACCCGGCACCGTCCTGCGAATCGCGATCCCAATCAACACCCGAAAGGGCCGTGACGACGTGGGCAACCACTGGACCCCAGGACGCGTGGACCTCGCACTCGGCGCGAATCCCGATCCCGATGCGGTCGTGGCCACCGTCCGTGAAGGTGTTGCCCTCACCCGAGACGAACCCGCCCATCAGCTGCTCACGCCGCTGGCCGGAGCGCTGCGCCGACTACCGCCGGCGGCCAGCTTGCCGCTGGTCGAATCGATAGCGGCCGGACTCGACCTCGCCGCATCGAACGTGCCCGGGAGCCCGATCCCCTTGTATCTGTGCGGCCAGGAAGTTCAGGCCGTCGTCCCCTTCGGGCCGTTGAGCGGATGCGCGGCCAACGTCACGCTGATGAGCTACGCGGGCACCGCCCACATCAGCGTCAGCACCGACCCGGCCGCCGTCACCGATCACGCCGGCCTTGTTCGCAACATCGAGGCGGGAATATCCGCCGTCATCAAGGCGTCCTAACATGCTCTCCACCGAAACGCTCATTGTTGGCGCCGGGCCCGCGGGCGCCACCGCTGCCACACTTCTTGCTCGTGCTGGCCGCGACGTGCTTGTCGTCGACAAGGCCACCTTCCCTCGAGACAAGTGCTGCGGCGACGGGCTCACCGCGCTCGCGCTACGTGAGCTGGAGCGGCTCGGCCTTGAGCCCAGCGCCGTCGATTCCTGGCGGGTCGTCGACGAAGTCGTGATCCGTTCCCCGTCGGGAAGCGAGCGTCGCTACTCACTCCCCGACGGACCCGGCTACCACGCCGCTGTCGCTCGGCGAACCGATCTCGACAACGCCCTGGTTGAGCTCACCCGCGCGGCGGGAGCTCGGCTTGAAGAAGGCTGCGCGGTCGAGGCGGCAACGGCCACCGACGACGGTGTCATGGTCGAGGTCGACGGCCTCGGCACCGTGAAGGCGCAAAATGTGATCGCGGCCGACGGCATGTGGTCGCCCGTGCGGAAGGCGCTGGGCCTCAAAGTCGACGGCTACCTCGGCGAATGGCATGCCTTCCGGCAGTACTTCGAGAATGTCAGTCCTCGGGCCGGCAACGAATTGATCATCTGGTTCGAGAAGGATCTTCTTCCGGGTTACGCATGGTCGTTTCCGCTCGCCGATGGCCGCGCCAATATCGGGTTTGGCATTCAGCGGGGCGGCCGCCATTCGGTCCGATCGATGAAAGAGCTTTGGCCCGACCTTCTTCAGCGGCCCCATATTCGCGAGGTGCTCGGCCCTCATGCCCGTCCCGAAGATCCTCACAAGGCCTGGCCCATTCCGGCTCGCGTCGGGCGAGTACCGATTGTTGGCCCGCACACGATGTTTGTCGGTGACGCCGCCGCCGTCACCGATCCGATGACGGGCGAGGGCATCGGCCAGGCTCTCCTGACCGGTCGGCTTGCGGCCGAAGCGATTCTGAACGGCGGCGACCCGCTGAAGCACTACGAACGCAACGTACGTCACGAACTTGTGGCCGACGATCGCATGGCACGGTTGCTCATTCCGCTGCTGGGCCGACCACTGATCGCCCGAGGCGCGCTGAAGCTCACCGGCGCGACACCATGGACTCGCCGAAACTTCGCTCGCTGGATGTTCGAGGACTACCCGCGGGCCATGATCGCAACCCCGCGACGGTGGCACCGCGGCATGTTCTCCGGCGCCGGGGCCTACC
>JBLIOE010000061.1:0-14079 GCA_047639555.1 Candidatus Aldehydirespiratoraceae bacterium | reverse complement strand
GTGCGCCAGAGGCGGGCGATGAAGGCGGCCATTTGTTCGCGGGTGACGTTGCCGTTGGGGTTGTACGTCGATGGTCCGGTGCCGGTGGTGATGCCGAGGCCGAAGATGCAGGAGATGTCGTCGTTGGCAAACGAGGTCGTACCAACGTCGGTGAACGGGTGGGGAGCGACCGGGCAGGCGACGGGTGCGGAGATGGCGCCGCGCTCAGGCGCGCCGGGCTGCGGCGGCGTCGCCGCGCTGAGGACGGAGGGGTTGTGCCACTCGTCCGGGATCGAGTCCTGACTCCCCTCAACGCAGTCCTGGACCGGTCCGGGCGTGGAATGGTCGTTATCGCGGCAGGCCAGATGGAAGCCGTCCAATATCGCGTCGTTCGTCGAGAGGTAAGCGACGGCCGGCTGGGTAAAGACGTTGCGCTCGATGATCGCGTAGCTGATCACTTCGGCTGAGGCGCCGTTTGTCGGTGCCGTCGTAATCTTGGCCCCGAACCCAAAGTCGTCCTCGCTTCCGAGTTCGTTGTCGGCAATCACCGCGAAGCGGGTCATCGGCGATTGCGGTGTCGAGTCCGCGCCAGAGTGTCGATAGATCAGCTCGGCCGGGTCCATCTCTCCCGACCCACACGCTCGCACCGTGACCTTCTGGCGCACCCCGTTGTTCGGGTCATCACGATAGTGATGGCCATCGATGTCGTTGTGGGCGTGAACGACGCGCCACGTGCCCTCAGTACGGATGTTGTGCTCGTTGCTGCTCCAAATTGTCGAGCCGATGACCGTCGCCCAGTTGATGATCGGACAATTGAACGACCCGACGTTGACACCGCCGAACATCGCCCCGTTTGTCTGAATCTCGGACACGGAACGGGCAATCGTGCTGTCGGAGAGATACACGCCGACGGGGTACGGAACCCGATCACAGGTGAGGTTCGAGGAATTCTGACAGGCACTCGTGTTGCGGGCGAGCCCGATAGCGCCGCCGGCGGCATCGTCCTCAAAGTCCATTTCGAGATCATGGAGCTCAACATGGGTGTAGGACATGCCCACCGCCACGTGCTCCGGCCGAAGTCCATTGAGCGTGATCGAGTGGGCCCAGAGACGCGGGTAGCCCGAGGAGCCGTCGATCGCTCCGATCTGGCTGTCGTCCGGAATCGTGTCGCCACAGCGGCCGGCCACACCAACCTCCGAGATCCCGACGAGGTGAGGGGCGATCACGGCTGGCTCGCCGAAGCTCTCGATCAATACGTCGGCTGCGCCGTAGTCGATACAGACCGCAGCGAATGTCTCGCCCCGGCGAAAGAGCACCCGCACGTTGTTGAGATCTTCGATCGGCGGTGTCGACGTGCGCCGGGCTGCACCGACGGGGCACGGCATCGCTCCGCCGAATGTGTTCGAGGTTGACACGCAGATGGTGTTGGCCGGGCCGAACGCGGCATCGGGGTCGTGCACGGTGATGGTGACGAATGCGTCGTCGAATTCTCCGTCGTCGCGTTGCGCCCGTACTCCCACCTCATACGTGCACGTCGCGTCATTGCCGCAAACAAAGGTATGCGACGCCAAGGGCGCCCCGATCTGACGTGCTCGCGATAGGCCAGTTGTCGCGAATACGCCTGAACCCAGATCGTCGAAATCGAAGTGATAGCCGAGGTCGTGGAACGAGTGACGGAGCGATGTGTCGTCGACGTCGATGGTGTCTTCGGCGGAGAACACAACAGTGCACGGCGAGACACACTCGGTTCGAGAGGCGTCGATCGTGGCGATCACCCGAGACGGCGTCGCTTCCTGGGCCGACACTCCCGGCGCCGCGGTGAGGAGCGCCGTCGCGACGGCGAATGCGACAAGGGGAGCGATGAACGGGGGGCAGCGACGAAGCATAAGGATGGCTTCGGACACTACGCCTGGCTGGCTTGAGGGGAACTACGGCTGACCGTACCGTCGCTCGGATTCTCGTTGGGCGCTACTCGCCCGCGTGGTACATCGGCGCGGATGGCTTGAGCGGGCGGGCGTACCAGAGGGGACGACGAAGGCCGCCGGGACCGGGACCCGGTCGCGTTTTGGTCATCCAGTCGAGGTAGGCCTCGCGAGACTTCTTCGTGTCGACCACGACGTCGCCGTACTGGTCGCCGGCTTCAGCCGGGGTGACTCTGACTCGCTGGTGCCAGCAGTGCATGCCGGAGACCGGATCGGGCTGCACCGAGAACGTGAGGTTCTGATGCACGCCGGTGTCGTTCCACCAGATGCGGTTGGAGTCGGGATCGTCGGAATCGAAGCTGCGGATGCCATCGTTGCGGGTGAGCTTCCACTTGCCGTCGGCCGTCTTGTCGATCGTGGCCTTGCCCGCACCCCACGAGCGGGCCTTGTCTTCTTCGATGCGCCAGCGGCCCATGTGGTGCGACGCGGCGACCACGCCGGGTCGGATGCCCTCTGTGCGCCACGCCTGAATCACGAAATGGCCGATCTGAGTCGTAATCCGGACGAGGCCGTTCTCTTCGATCTCGAGCGCTTCCGCGTCGGAGGGATGCAGCCAGAGCGGATGCCGATGGCTGATCTCGTTGAGCCACTTCGAGTTGGCCGAACGGGTGTGGATCAGTGTGGGAATGCGGAACGTGGGCAAAAGGATGCGCTCGTTGCCACCTGTTCCATCGGGCCCGGGGGTCATATCGAGGTCCTGGTGGTGGACGTGCGACTTGATCCATGTCGGCGCCGCGTACTCCGGCCAGCCCCAGTCCTTCAGGGTGGTGGAGAAGAGTTCGAGCTTCTTCGACGGAGTCGGGAAGCCTTCCTTGATCTCTCCATCGACCTCTACGGCCGGTGACCCTTCACCCAGGTCGGCGAGTGCGATGTCGTCGAGGCCGGCTTTGGTGCCGTCCCACATGCCGATCGTGCCCGGCTTGCGGAACACGCCGTCTTCGCCCTTCTTGCAGTCGGCCACGGAGTCGGATCCGACAATACGTTCGTAGGGGGTGATCATGTCGCCGGGGACGTCGAACGAGCCGACGTCGCGCATGTACTCGAGTGGGGTCTTCCCGGCTTCGGCCGCCGCCTCGGCGAGGCCGGGAACGGACTCGGCGAACATCGTGCCGTAGTACTCATCGACGGTGATTGGGGTGCCGGGACGTTCGTCGGATTCGAACCACTTCCGGATGCCGCGCGACCCATCGGGGTCGATGCGCCAGGAGAGGTCGATCCAGAACTCGTTTTCTTCCCAAACCTCGCCGGGGTTGAACTCGTGGGTGCGGCTGTCGGGGCCGAGTTTCTCGCCACGGATCTCGGCGTAGCGCCGCATCACCGGCTGTCGGAAGCCAATCCAGCGGCCGTTGTGGGTCTCGAAGCTGGCAACATCGTGGCGTTCGGTACCGATGCCCATCGGAAGGACATAGTCGGCGAACCACGCAGTTTCGGACCATGTCGGGGTGAGCGCGATATGGCACTTCACCTTCGATTCATCGGTGAGGGCCTCCATCCAAGAGAACCCGTCGGGGTTGGTCCAGATCGGGTTGTACACCCGGCTGAAGTAAACGTCGAGCGTGCCGCGTCCTTCATTGAGGAAGTGCGGCAGCAGGAACGACATCTCGTGGTACGAAAGTGGGAACTCCTTCGGCCAGGAGAGATCATTCCATTCGTGCAGCGCCGGGGCGCCCTTCGGTTGGGCCGGCTTGAACTTGTTCCAACCGTTGCCGCTCGTGCCGCCCACCGTGGCGACCGAACCGGTGAGGACGTTGAGGAAAAAGAGGCAGCGAGCGGTTTGCCAGCCACCGAGGTTGCCCGCACCCGCGGCGCGCCAGTTGTGGGACGCAAACTTGGTCGGGTGATTGCCGATGATCTCGGCGATCTCTCGAAGTTGGTCTCCCGGCACGCCGCAGATCTCTTCCGCGGCTTCCGGGGTGTACTCGGCGTAGGCCTCGAGTAACGCGGTTTCCAGCGAGTCGAACTCGAGTGGTAGGTCGGGGCGGGTCTCGGAGAGGTAGGTCTCCCAGTTGACCCAGCGGCGCACGAAGTCCTTCTGCCACTTGCCGCTTTCGATGAGGAGCTTGGCGATCGCGAGCAACAGGAAGGGCTCGGTGCCCGGCCACGCCGGAAGCCAGTGTTCGGCCTTGGAACCGGTGTTGGACAGCCGGGGGTCGACACAGATGACTGTGGCGCCTTTGCTCTGCGCTTCGATGATCCGCTGCGCGTGAGGATTGAAGTAGTGCCCTGCTTCAAGGTGAGAGGAGATCAGGAAGATCACTTCGGCGTTGGCGAAGTCCGACGATGGACGATCGTGGCCCATCCAGCTCTGGTAGCCGATGCGAGCGTTGGACGAGCAGATGTTGGTGTGGCTGTTGTGGCCGTCGACCCCCCAAGACTTGAGGACACGATCGGCATAGCCGTCTTCGCCGGGCCGGCCGACGTGGTACATCACTCCGTCGCGGCGGTCTTCGTCCATCGCAGTCGCGATGCGCTGACCAATGTCGGCGAGGGCTTCGTCCCAGGTGACGCGTTCCCATTCACCGGAGCCGCGTTCACCAACGCGCTTCATGGGATAGAGGATGCGTTCGGTGTCGTTCACCTGGTTGAGGGTGGCTGGCCCCTTGGCGCAGTTGCGGCCCCGACTCGCAGGGTGGAGCGGATTGCCTTCGATCTTGTCGATCTCGCCAGTCTCATGATTGACGTGGGCGAGGAGGCCACAGGCGGCTTCGCAGTTGAAGCAGGTTGTCGGCACCAACGAATGGTGCTCTTCGACTTTGTTGGGCCATGCCTTCGCGTTGAGCGAGGTGACGTCGTGCCAATCCTCGTGCGGCGGGTACTGCTGGAGTTCAGTCATCTCAGGCTCCTAAGACAGCGGCACGGATTGGCCGGCACGGACAAATGCATCTTCGTATGACCACAGCGCCGCAATGGCGATGAGTCCGGCGATGGCCGGCACCATCGAGTGGGCGTCGGTCGCCAGAGTCACAATCACGAGACCACCGGCCACCAAGAGGCCTCCAACACCGAGCTGGAAGCGCCGGGCGTACTTGCCCTTGGTCATGTGGTGCATGGCGGCTTCGACATGGGGCGTTCCCTTGGCGGAGTATTCGACCCAGACCAGGCTGAGGGTGGCGATGACGCCACCGAGGAATGTCCATTGGATCGGCGCCGATGAGGGCACATCCATGAAGAGGTCGATGATTGCATAGGTGGCGCCGCCCGCCGTGACGGTCTGCGCCAGAAGTGTGGGCAGCAGCAGGGGCGTCTGCCAAAGGTCGCGGCCTTCGCACTGGCCGAACAGGAAGGCGGTGTAGCCCGCCGTTGCGGCGGCAAATATGGCGGTTGGAATGGCGAGGAACTCGATGGAGCGATGCATCTCGGCCAAGCCGGCGATCCACCATGCGGCGAGCAAGATCGCGAAGCCACCGAGAATGTAGGCCCCCTTCACGAGCCACGACTCCCAGCTGCCTTTGGTGATCAGATAGTGGAACCGTTTGGGCTGCTTGAGATCGGTGATCAGCAGCACGCCGGTGAGGGCGAGGAATGCGCCGGCCACCATGGGGGGCACGATGCCGACTGAGGCCTGCTCGTTGCTGTGGCCCAAGAGAACGAAGAGCGCGGCGACCAGCATGACACCGGCAGCGATTGCCTTGGTGACGAGGTAGCCCGACACCTTCGCCTTCCAGGTCATCTCATGTGGCGTGGTGTAGGTGGTGCGAGCCACCACTCCGGGTGCATCCACGGGAACGGTGGGGTGCTGCGGGGTGGTGTCAGCCCAGATCATGCCGTCGTTGGGAATAGCGGTGCGGAGCGGGTTGAGCGAGGCCTGGTCGGCGCCCTTGTAGAAGACCTTCGGGTTGGTGCCCTGCTCCGGCGAACGAACGGACACGTCCTCGCGGGCGATGATGCTCGTGGCCATGTTGAATGGATCGTCGAGGTCCGCCACCTTGATGGCGTTGGTCGGGCAGACGACCACACACGACGGCTCGAGGTTCTGCTCAATCCGGTGGTTGCAGAAGTTGCACTTCTGGGCCGTGTTGGTGGCCGGGTTGATGTAGAGCGCGTCGTACGGACACGCATTCATGCAGCCCTTACATCCAATGCAGTTGTCGTCGTTGAAGTCGACCACGCCGTTGTCGGCGCGGAATAGCGCGTTGGTCGGACAGATCGACATACAAGGAGCGTCGTCGCATTGATTGCACCGCATCACCGAGAAGTGGCGGCTGACGTTGGGGAACGAACCCGACTCGATGTATTTGACCCACGTACGGTTCACGCCGAGCGGCACGTCGTGCTCGCTCTTGCAGGCGACGGTGCAGGCGTGGCAGCCGATGCAGGCGTCGCTGTCGAGTAGGAATCCGAGGCGAGTCACTAGTCCCCTTTGTGGCGCTGAAACATTGTCAGACAGCAGCAGAAATTGTCCGGACAAATCATGCTAGCCGCCGAGTTATGCCCCCGTGCGGTTCGTTAGAGACGCTCACTTACCGCGCCCCGGTCGTGCCCGGTAACGTCCACAGCGATGAGAAAAAGCGACCCCATCACCACGTGGACCGCAGAAGAGATCGACACCGCGCTCCCCCGCTTTGCGCACGACGAACTCGCTCGCCCTGCGGCGACGCTCGAATGGCTCGACGCGATCGTCGAGTACGGGGTCGCCCTCGTGGAGGGCGTGCCGACGACCTACGAGGGGCTGCAGTCCGTTAGTGACCGAATCGGAATCGCCGAGAACACGAACTACGGCCCGCAGTGGGACATCGTTGCCGTCGAGTCCCCCGACACGCTCGTCAACTCGGACCGCCCACTCCGGGTCCACACCGACCTTCCGTACCGTCGCCTTCCGCCCGGCCTGCAGCTTCTGCTCTGTGAAACCGCCGACGCGGGCGGCGGAGAGACTGTGCTGGTCGACGGATATGGGATCGCCGAAGCGTTGCATTCGACGGATCGCGAGGCCTGGCAGACACTGACCGGCACAGACCAGGCGTTCGCCTACGTCAATGAGCATCAGCGCTACATCGGCGGCGGTCCGGTAATCGGCCTGACCGGGGAAGGTGCTCCGGACATCATCCGTCACGCTCCCGACCTTGTTTTGCCCCTGAAGGACGAATCGATCCAAGCGGAGGTTGATCGGTCGCTCGCCGTATTGATGAATCTCGCGGCATCGCCGACCTACGAGTTCCGGATCCGGCTCGAGCCGGGTCAACTCGTCGCCTTCAACAATCATCGAGTGCTGCACGGCCGCGGCGACGTGGACATGCGCACCGGCGGGCGGCGTATCCTCGGCTGCTACAGCACGCTCGATGAGCTCGCCTCTTCCCGCCGCGTCCTGCGTCGAACGACCAATCCATCCAACGCCCGATCCACTCACGAAGTAGAGAATCCTGATGCCCGGTCTGCGCCCTGAAGTTGATCCCGATGGCCTGCTTGAATACTCGGTCGTCTACACCGACCGTGCGCTCAACCACATGAGCCAGAGCTTCCAGGGTGTGATGAACGACATCTCCTCAACGCTCAAGGGTGTCTACAACGCGTCGACGGTCACGATCGTTCCCGGCAGCGGCACGTTCGGCATGGAGGCGGTGGCCCGCCAGTTTGCCACCGACCAGCACTGCCTTGTCCTACGCAACGGCTTCTTCTCTTACCGCTGGACCCAGATTCTTGAGATGGGTTCGATCGCTCGCTCCCACACCGTGATGATGGCGCGGCGGGCAACTGAAGGTTTCACCGAGCCATTCGCCCCCGCTCCGATCGATGAGGTTGTTGCGGCGATTGTGGCCGAGAAGCCCGGCGTTGTGTTCGCCCCCCACGTCGAAACCTCGTCGGGAATGATCCTCCCGGCTGACTACATGAAGGCCGTGTCTGAGGCGACCCACGCGGTTGGCGGACTGTTCGTCCTCGATTGCATTGCCTCCGGCACGATCTGGGTCGACACGGAAGACATCGGCGTCGACGTGTTGATCAGCGCGCCGCAGAAGGGCTGGTCGGGCCCGCCGTTCGGTGCGCTCGTGATGCTCAGCGAACGGGCAACCGAGCGTCTGGCCGAGACCGCGAGCACCAGCTTTGCCTGCGACCTTGGGAAGTGGCGGTCGATCATGGCGGCCTACGAAGGCGGCGGCCACGCCTACCACGCAACGATGCCGACCGATGCCATTCGCAGCTTCCGAGATGTGATGAATGAGACCGAGGCCTTGGGGTTCGAAACAGTCAAGGCGGCGCAGCAAGAACTCGGCGACCGGGTTCGAAGGCTCCTGGCCGACCGCGGTATCGCCAGCGTTGCGGCCGAGGGATTCGGTGCTCCGGGAGTGGTCGTGTCCTACACCGCCGACCCCGACATGAAGAACGGTTCCAAGTTCGCCGCCGCCGGTCTTCAGATCGCCGGCGGTGTGCCCCTTCTCTGCGGCGAAGGCGATGACTTCTCGACCTTCCGGCTTGGGCTCTTCGGGCTCGACAAGCTGACTGACGTGGACGGCGCGGTGGAGCGATTGTCCGAAGCGTTAGACCGTATCTAACCAAGCACGACGACGATGGTCTTGCCCCTTACTCCAAGATCTCGAGCACTCGTTCGGCGGGACGACCGATGATGCCGCGGCCATTGAAGACCGCGATCGGCCGTTGCATGTCGGCCGGGTTCTCCACGAGGTGGCGGATGACGCCGTCGGCGCTGGTGTCGGCGAGTTCGCCGCGGACCATGTCAGCCGGGTTGCCGCCCACGAGGCTGAGGAGAACCGTGAGTTCCTCAGCATTGAGTGGGACGTCGAGGTAGTTGTGGATCTCGTAGTCGACGCCACGTTCATCTAGCAGAGCGACCGCTCCGCGAGCCTTACTTCAATTCTGGTTGTAATAGAGCGTGAGCATCTGCTGAGTGTGTCAGCTTCTCGCGGGGATCGGCGCGACCCCGGGCAGGCGCGACGGCCGGCCAAAGATGTCCTGGAGCAGCGGCAGAAACTCACCGATTGGCATCGTGTCGTAGGACGGGTCAAAACAGTTCTGGTCGTACTCGGCGCAGAAGTGCGCACAGGCGTCGAAATGCTCGGCTCCGGCGTAGAGATCGCGGGCGTCTCGGTTGCCGTCGAGATGGTGGAAGTAGTAGTACCCCTGGAAGATGCCGTGGTGGCGAACGATCCAAGTCGTGCGCTCATCGACGTAGGGCGCCAGCAGAGCGGCCGCGGCGTCGCTGTGGTTCTCGGGGGCGAAGGCATCGGCCACATCGTGAAGGAGAGCGGCAACAACCATCTCGTCTGACTCGTTGGCCCGTGCCGCTCGAGTGGCCGACTGAAGCGAGTGGTCATAGCGGTTGATCTGATAGCCGAGTGTCGGTCCCTTGAGACGGTCGAGATTGGCCAAGAGATTGTCGACGAGCGCGGCCCGAGCATGGGATTCAAAAGCGGCGTTGAGGAGCGCGTAGTCCTCCTTGGTGCCGTCTTCCATACGAGTCCACGTCACGTTCTCCATAGAGAACGATGGTACTGCGGTCGGCCGAGCCGGTCTCTCGCCCGAGCAAATCGTGACAGGCTCTGGCCGTGCCGCGACTGTTGATCATTCACCACTCGCCGACCCCGCTTCTACTCGGCCTTCACGCGGCCGCGCTCGCCGGCGCGAGTGCTGATGGCATTGAAGGAGTCGACGTGCAGTCGGTCGGAGCACTCGATGCGTCGTTTGCCGACGTCGAAGCGGCCGATGGCGTCCTTCTCGGCACGCCAGCCAACCTCGGCTATATCAGTGGCGCCCTCAAGCATTTCTTCGATACGACGTATGCGGCAGCGCTCGGGACGACGCGAGGGCTTCCGTTCGGTGCCTATGTGCGCGGTGAGAGCGACACAACCGGTGCGGTTGCCGCAATCGAGAAGATCACGACCGGGCTCGAGTGGCGACGAGTTCAGCCCGTTCTTGCGATCGAGGGTGCACGCGACGATGCCGCTGACCTGGTGTGGGAGCTCGCGGCCAGCATCGCAGCCACGATCATGAGCAACGCATAGCGGAAGACGTCGAACGCCGGGCCAGCACCCGGAGGGCGAACCGCTACTTCTTCGCCGGCTCGAAGTACGGGTTGGTTCCCGCGGCGTGGTCGGTCACGTCGACGATGTTGACGATCTCGGGGACAGACTCCTTGATGGCGACCTCAATGCCCTGACTGAGGGTGACGGCAGCCATCCCACAGCCCGCGCAGCCGCCGCTCAGGCGCAGGTACGCGGCGTCGTCCTTCACGGCTACCAGGTCGGCGCGGCCTCCGTGAGCAGCGATGGACGGGTTGATCTGGTGCTCAAGGACCTGGATCACCCGCTGCGCTACGTCGCCGCTCAGATCAGGCGGAGGACCGGTCATCGCCGGGCTCGCCTGGGGCGATGGCGGCGGAAGATTGGGGTTGCGGATGTTCATCCCGCCGGTTTGGAGGTCAGAGTTGAGGTCAAGGACCGAGCCCACCAGCTTCGGCACGCTGTCGCTGGGCACGACGATCATCAGCTCGCTTTGGACCCCAGTCCAATCGTCGGGAGCGGCCTCGTTGACCGCCTGGAAATACATGTCGTAGGTGTAGGCGTCGCCGCTTGTCCCGTTGACCTCCACCCAAAGACCCAGGGATTCGGCGTCTGTCTCATCGGCGCGCAACTTCAACGCCTTGGCTAGGGCGGCGTCGGTCACGCTCAGGACAAGCACGCCGTCGGGATCGTTCTCAGGCATCGTGGGTTCCTCTCGCTTGTGGATTGGGGATAACCCTCAGACGAGGGGTTCGAGAGGCGCCAACTGCGCCTCGCTGGGTTCGCTTCAACAGAACCACGGCTCGGTGAGGTGCGCCCGGTCCCCGATCGGGCCCACCGACACCGCTCCTAGAGTAGGGCGGGCCGATGACGTCGCGGCGCTCGAGCGGATCAGCGCGTCGATCTCGTCGAAGGTCCGCGCTGGGGCCTGCCCGACCCGCTCCTCGACAAGCACCGCGATCTGAGCCTGGAGGCGGTCGATGGCTGGATCGGGATGCGCCCACGTCCAACCCAGCCGGGTCGGATCGTAAGCACCGAGGTGCGCGGTCATGGTCGTCTCACCCAGGAGCAGTGAGCCGTCGGGGACCAGCAGGCGCACGCTGTACTGCACCGGGTCGACGTTGGCGATGAGATCGTGGGCGACCACGAAGTCGACCAACTCGACCATGTCGTCAACGGTGGTCCACGGGGTAAAGGGGAGCCACGACGGACGGACCTCGATGCCTTGGGCTCGAAGGGCAATCACCGCGTCAGACGCGTCAGCCGCGGTGTGGCCCTTGTCGAGACAGCGGAGGATGGGGTCACTAACCGATTCGAAAGCGGAGACCACGAACGCGCAACCGGCTTCGGCGAGCTCGGGGATCGTGTCGGGGTAACGGAGGATGTGCTCGACCTTGATGGTGGCGTCGAAGGTGAGGTCCGGGTGCTGGTGGTGGATGGCGGCCACGACACGGCGGGAGTGGTGGGGGGCGTTGAGAAAGTCGGGGTCGGCGAAATTGATGTGTCGGGCCCCGGCGGCCACTAGCTGGTTGACGTCGGCGAGCACCGCAGCCTCCTCGACGGGGCGGACCCGCCCGTCGTACACCACCGGCACCGGGCAGTGGCGGCAGCGGTGAGCGCAACCGCGGCTGGCCGCAACGGAGCCGACGAGTCGCTCCTCGCCGGCGATGACCAGACGGGTGTAGCGCCCCAGCTCCGGCAACCGCTCGCGGATTGGCACTCGGCTTTCGGAGCGGTGCAGTTGGACGGCGGCTCCTGGGTCTGCGCCGTCCGCCCATGCCACCAGGCCGGCCTCGTACTCGCCGGCGATGATCGCGTCCGCCGGCGACGTGACGGTGAGATCTCGACCCATCCCTGCGTACAGGCCGAAGAAACACACCGCAAGGCCAGGCCGGCGAGCCCGGATGGTCTCGACGACCCGCAACGCCAGTCGCATCGCCGTGTGCATCGGCACCGACAGCGCTACCCGCTCGGCCCAGTCGACATCAGCGCGGTCGAGGGTTTCGACAGCGACATCGACGCAACGCACCTCGTGCCCGGCGCGAAGAAGCGCGGCTGTGGCCGTCGCCGCGCTGAGCGGTTGGTGCCCCAACTCGTAGGTGGAGACCATCAGAACCCTCACGGTTCGAACCTACGGCCGGGCCTCGCCGGTTCGGGCGCCGCGCCCACGACGATGTCCAGAAAAGTCTCGGCCCGGCGCAGGGCGAGTTCGACGTCGGCCGGTTCGGGCCCGCGGGCGAAGATGAACCCGAGGTAGCGGTCGCCCTCGGGGAGCGGGACCACCGGCCGGCCTACGGGGATGCTGATCTCCACGCCGCCGACGCCGTCAACGCTCCGAGCGTCGCTGAGGCCGGACACCCGTTCGAGCACTCCCGCCGAGCGGATGGAGAGCATCATCACCCCAGACGCCTGAGTCTCCCGGCGCAGCCCGTCGAGACCCGCACCGACGGCGTGGCGGATGATGACCTCTTCGAGGCTCACCCCGGCGCCAAAGCGCAGCGCCCGTGCACACAGCCCACCGATAGAGCGCGCCGCAACCTCTAGGACGGTCAGTTCGCCCCCCGGGCCGATGCGTAGCTCGGCGTGGACTGGGCCTTCCCTCAGCCCCAGCGCCGCCGCGGCGGAGGCGACTGTCGCCTCGAGGGCGGCAATCACCGTTGGCGACTGGCGTGACGGCGTGACGTAGATCGTCTCCTCGAAGAACGGACCGTCGAGCGGGTCGGGTTTGTCGAACACGGCGAGAACCTCGAGCGTCCCGCCTCCGAGTAGGCCCTCGACGGCGACCTCCGCGCCGGGAACGAACCGCTCGACGAGGAGCGGCTCGGAGGCACCGACGATCGACCGGATTCGGTCCTCGGCGGCGACCGCCTGGGCGCGGTCGTCGACGCGGATGACCCCCTGGCTACCGGAGCGAGACACCGGCTTGACCACGCACGGGTAGCCGATCTCCGCCGCCGCGGCGAAAACCCGACTACCGGGCATGGCGACCCGATAGTCGGGCTGGGGGACCGACGATGCGGCCAGGCGCGCCCGCATAGCCGCTTTGTCTCTCGTCGCAGCCACTGCGTCGGGCGGGTTGTGGGTCATCCCTAAGTACTCGGACGCGGCGGCGGCCACTCTCAACCCCTGGTCGTCGACGGCCAGCACCGCGTCGACCGGTCGACGCCCGTGGAGGGCCGCGATGATGCCCACGGCCGCGTCGACGTCGTCCATGGGCACGACTACAGCCCGGTCGCCCATCGACTCGGCCATCATCTGGCGACGCTCGGAGCCAACGACGACGTCGACATCGAGGCGGCTGGCCGCCGCCAGGAAGTCCGCAGCCCGGTAAGTCTCGGTCGGCAGGAGGAGCAACACGCGGCTCACGACCCCAGGCCGGCGAAGCGGCGCGCATCCTCCGCAGCGTAGCGACCGACGGCGGCGTCGATCCCGGAGGTCTTCTCGACGGCCGCGACGATCGAGTCGAGTTGTGAAGCCGGCAAGGCGCACGTCATTTCGTCAGGGCCCATGCCGGTCCGCTGGCGACTGAGCGCACAGCCCACGCTCGCCGCCGGGACACCATGCTCTTTCGCCATCGCGACGATGTGGCACTGCGGCTTTCCCCCGATCGATAGACCCGGCAGCGCATCGGACAGCACCATCAGCTGACGGGCGTTGACCCTCAAGAGCACCACGTCAGGTTCGACCGGGGTGTCCTGGAGCGGAGCGTAGACGACCGACCCTGGCCGCCCCGTCACCTTGGGCAGCTGCTCGAGAACGTCGGGGCCGACCCAGCCGGCGCCGACTAGCTCGGCGACGTCGCTGTGGTCGACCACTTCGCTCGGCGCCAGTAGGCCATGGGTGATACTGCCGACGCTGCAGTTGCCGTGGTCCTCGGGCACCGTGGCGAATGCCCGCTTGGCTCCGTGCATCCAGAACACGCAACCAGCTGGAACTCGCCCCTGGCGGCCATCTTCGTGCGCGTCGGGCATCGGGGCGTCGAATCGGTCGACGCCCGGCGGCGGGCTGTCAGCGAAGCTGATAGCCACCGGGACCGTGGAGAGCCGGAGGACCTTGACGAGTCGTTCGCTGAGATCAGCCCAGTTCTGACGGACCAAGGGACCTACCGCCTCGCGTGGCGTGTCGTGTGTCATGAGAACCACTGCCCGCAGCCGCAGGGGCGCTGGGCG
>JBLIOE010000060.1:0-14507 GCA_047639555.1 Candidatus Aldehydirespiratoraceae bacterium | reverse complement strand
CGAACGAAGCCATCGGCGCACGGAATGATCGTGTAGACCGGGCCCGGCCCCTGGCGCATCTCCGGCGAAGGGGTGCCAGCATCAGACGAGCGGCTCCAGTTCGAGAGCGACCAGTCGGTAATCTGAGCGAGCGATTCGTTGACTGAAACATCGATGACCTGGCCCGCACCGGTGTCTTCCTTTTGCCACAAGGCACACAGGATGGCCCAAGCCCCCGTGAGGCTGGCAGTGTCGTCGCCAATCAGGCCGGGCGGCAGAATCGGACCGCCCTCGTGGGTGCCGGCCTTGAAGGCCATACCGCCAGTGGCTTCGATCACTGCATCGGGCACGTCACGACCGGCGTAGGGGCCGGTGCGTCCGTAGGCCGTGATGCTGTTCACAATTAGGTGTGGGTGTCGAGCGGCGAGATCATCGGCATCGAGCCCAGAGTCGGCGTTCGTGCCGGGCTCGTCGGACACAATCACGACGTCGCTGTGGGCGAGCAGTTCATGGAGCTGCGCTCGACCGGCGTCACCAGTGAGATCGAGCTCCACTCCAAGCTTGCCGCAGTTGCGCCAGGTGAAGAAGAGCGAGTGATCGCCGTCGATCGGCGCCATCGAGCGAGCGGACGAACCACCCTCGGCCTCCACCCGAATCACCTCGGCACCAAGGTCGCTCAGGAAGCGGCCACACATCTCGCCTCGGGCGACAGTTAGATCTACAACTCGGATTCCACTGAGTGGTCGACGCGGCACGGGTCCTCCTGTAATTCGGCTCAGCCGGATCGTAGATCCAAGTGTGCGAAGAGACCCAGCTGACGCCGGTTGGCGCAGAATCCGGCGTCAGATCCGATCAAGGAGCGGCAGTTCTTCTTGCCCGAGAAGTCGGCGAAACGTGTTGTGATAGTGGTGCAGCGCCGGTTCATTGCGCCCAAACAAGACCTCAGAGAGCACTCCGGCGTTCGCCGAAGTTTGCTGGCTCGCGCTGGCCACGTAGTCCTCGTCGCGGATGATATGGCCAAACGATCGGGCCATCATCACGAGTGGATCGGCATCGATGTCGGCCTCGGCCCGCAAACCCGGGCCGGCGTCGGGCGAAAGTCCGGGACGCAGATAGAAGTCAATCTTGCTGACATGACGGCCGGGCTCGCCTGCCACCGGATAGGTCCGCACCAAGAAGACACCGACTTCGAATGGCATGAGGACGATGTTCGGGAAGATCCAGTAGACGGGCAGACCCGCGACGGTGATGTCCCACTGCTCCTCGGGGAGAAGGCGCATCTCATCGATCGCTCGCTTGCAGAGGATCATCCGATGAAGATGGTCCTCCTCGTCGTAGCACTGGACGTTGCCGTGAAACGCGAACGCCAGCGTGGTCGCGTGGAGCGTGGTGAAGTGGTATGTCTCACCAAACGTGTCCATTGCCAGCTTCCAGTTGCAGGCGGTGTCGTATTCGTCCTGAGCGGCAAGCCGGAGCTCGCCGAAGTTCCACGTCGGGAACTCATCGTTGAACCACTCCCCCAACAGATGATCAAGATCGATCACCCCATCCGGATCAGGGTGGACGAAGAGAAGACCGTGGCGTTCCTCGCTTGGGAGTTCACGAAGACCGTGACAGGAGCGGTCGATCTCGCCGAAGTGTTCCGCCTTCGGAACCCCGACGAGAGCACCGCCGATGTCGTAGGTCCACGCATGAAACGGGCAGGTAAACCGACGCTTGGTTCCACTCACCGCCGTCTCGACAACAACGCCGCGGTGACGGCACGAGTTCACGAACGCATGAAACACGCCGTCGCCGTCGCGGGTCGCAAGGATCGGCACACCGAGATCATTGTTCGTGAAGAACGAACCGGTCTCGGGGAGCGCACCGGACATACCGAGCAGCTGAGGCATCCCAAGAAACCATTCGTCCCACTCTTGCTGGGCCTGAGCGGTGTCGGTATAGGTAGCCGTCGGGTTGCGACGTAGGCCCCCCGCGTCAACGTTGGTCCCACCGTCGAGATGGGCACACAGTTGCTTGATCAGTCGAACTTGCTCATCGTGGCGCATAGCCCGACTTCAGCACATCTAGGTGTGCGAATGCGAGACGGTGGCGAACTAGCGCAGGCCGAGGTCAGAGCCGTCGGTTGCGGCCCCAATCGCCGGCGAACCCGAGCTCAGAGAAAAGTTGCTCGGGGCGTTGATGAACAGCGGATTCGACTGAATGTCGCACTCGTCGCCGCTGCACAGGTTGTTTTCGAACACCGTGCCCGGATCGCCGCGTAGGTCAGCGCCCTCGTTGCCCCACGCAATGTTGTCGCGGAACACGACGCCAGTGGCGGTGGAGTGGTTCACCCGGAACCCGCCAAAGCCAGAGTGCTCACCGTTGTTGAACGCAATGTTGTGCTCGAACACGACGTTCTTCACGGTGCCGCCCGCTTCGTTGCCGTCCGGGTGGTCGTAGACGAGGAAGCCGTCGGCGCGGTTGCCGTAGGCGATGTTGTCGTGCACATAGATGCCATCGACATCGCCCATGCCCTCGGTGGTGACCCAGATGCCTTGGGCGTCGTTGTTGGCCATCACGTTGTCGAAGATCTCGATGTTGGTGATCAGCGCATCCCAGTCGGCGCTGCCGCCGTCGATATGGATGCCGCGGTCCGAGAGGCCGTGCATGTAATTGCCGTAGACCTTGGAGTCGCGCACGCCTTCTTTGAGCGCGATTCCCTCGTCGCCACCAGAGCGGGCGGGGTCACCATCGGTCAGCTCGTTGGCCACGATGTGGGCGTTCACCACTCCACTACCAATGGAGATCATTTCGCTGTTCACGAGGTTCGCGAACTGGATCAGGTTGCCGACGATAAGGATGTCGCGGACCCCGTCGAAATCGCCGGGATCGCTGCTGGAAAGGACACCCCGCACGCTCACGCCCGAGAGGTCGGTATTAAGCGTGTGGTTGTTGGCGATCACAATGTTGCGGACATCAGGGCCGATGACCTGCAAGGCGTTGTTCTGAATGTTGCGGAACGAGAAGCCGTGGATGATGAGATCGGATGCGCCGATTGCTCGAATGCCCCAGCCTTCGATGATCGCCTCATGCTCGTCGCTGGGATAAGCGGAGAATGCCACACCGCTGGTACGGGGTTCGATCCGGCCATCGTTGTAGGTGCCGGCCTTCACGAGAACGACGTCGCCCGTCGCGGCCGTATCGGCCGCATGCACGATCGTCTTCCACGGGCGAGATGCAGTTCCGGCATTGTTGTCGGAGGCGTTCCCGTGGTCGCGGTCGACGATGTAGGTCGAACCAGACGCCACAAACTCAGGACGATCACATGCCGACGCATTGTCGTTGTAGTGAATGTCGAACCAGACGGCCGCCCACGAATCTTCCGCGCTCACAGAGCAGTCGAACGGCGTGGGGTCGGGATTGTCCGGCGAAGTCGTTGGCGGCTCGGGATGCGAGGGCGGGATCGGCTGACCGGTGCACGGCGGCGAGGCCCCGGAAACTGTGACGGCGGGCTCGCCCTTGTACCGATAGAAGAAGGTGGCGAGCTGGCCGCGGGTGACAGCGTCGTTGGGGCTGAAGGTCGTGCGGCTGGTGCCGGTCGTGATGTTCTCAGCGACCATCCAAGAGACCGGGCCCTCCTGCCAAGGACGGAACACGTCGACAAACCGGTGCCCGGTTGCGGCCGACTCCCCTTCGAGACGGTGCAACATCGCGGCGAGTTGGCCGCGGGTGAGGGGGGCATCGGGGGCAAAACGCGATGCGGAGACCCCGGTGGTGATACCGCGATCGAGCATCCATGCCACTGCGTCTTGTTGCCAGCTCGCATTGACATCCACGAACGAGTGAGCGGCGGCCACCGTTTGCTTGCCTTCCATCCGCCACATGAACGCGGCCGCCTGGCCGCGGGTGACCACTTCGCCGGGAGCGAAACAACCGGCGCTCACGCCAGTGGTCAGATCGTGGTCGACCATCCATTGCACCGGTGCAGCCCAATAGTCGTTGACGGCGATATCGCCGAACCCGGCGACACCGTGCGCAGGCGCAGCCAACGCAGCGAGCGATGCGGCCGTCAGCGCAGCGGCAGTAACGATCGCAACGATGCGTCGTTGGGCCGCCGATCGCAGAAATGAAATCAATTGTGGCAACATTTGGCACTCCAGCCCGCGCCGTTCGTCATTGAACCGTAACATCGGCATCACCGGGAGTGAGCGACAGGGGCTGTGGAAATCGCGCCAAGCGGTATTGACGGCCGAGGTTGTCCGAACTAGCCGAGTTCGGGGCCGTAAATGCCGACGAAGCTCACCATCTCGCCGGGGTAGCCGCCGAGGTTGTGAGTCAGTCCGAGCTTGCGATCGGTCTCCGGAATACGACGGTCCTCGGGCGCTTCGCCGCGTAGCTGGAGCCACACTTCGTAGAGCATCCGGAGCCCGCTGGCCCCCACCGGGTGACCGAACGACTTCAAGCCGCCGTCGGTGTTCACCGGGAGGCGCCCATCGAGCTGGAACGCGCCGTCGAGCACGTCTTGCCACGCGCGGCCGGGGTCGGAGAAGCCGAGGTCTTCCATGAGGACGAGTTCGGTCGGTGTGAAGCAGTCGTGCACTTCGGCCATCGCGATTTCGGTCTTCGGATCGGTGACACCGGCCTGCGAGTAAGCATCGTCGGCCGCCCACTTGGACTCGGTGAGCGTGGTGTAGTCGTAGTCGGGATCGAGCGATCCGGCCCCGGTACCGGCCACGAATGAAAGCGCCTTGATGTAGAGCGGATTGTCGCAGTACTTGTGGGCATCTTCCATGCGGCACATGATCACGGCGGCGGCGCCGTCGGCCACGCCCGCACAGTCGAACACGGACAGCTCACCGGCAACGGCCGCCATCTGGCAGATCTGCTCGGCGCTGGTTTCGCGACGGAACTGGGCCAGTGGATTACGAGCGCCGTTGTAGTGATTCTTTTCGGCGATCTTGGCGACCGTGTAGCGCAACTCTTTCGGATCGACGCCGTACTTCTTGGAGTAGGCCGGCAGGATCAGACTGAACATCGCCGCCGCGGTGAGCGTGCGCTGCGTGCCGTCGGTCGGGATGGGGAACGCGTTGAGGCCCTGGTAGCCGCCGTCCTTCACCTTCTCGGCGCCGAGCGCCATGACGACGTCGTAGGCGCCCGAAGCCACGGCGTAGGCCGCGTTGCGCATCGCTTCAGATCCGGTGGCGCAATAGTTCTCAACCCGGGTGACGGGCTTGCCCTGGATCTTCAGCGGGCCCGCCATCGCCAGGCCAGAGGCGGCAGACTGCGAGGTGCCGAACCAGAAGGCGTCGATGTCTTCTTGTTTCACGCCCGCTGATTCATATGTGGCGTGGGCGGCGTCGATGATGAGATCGTCGAGTGATTTGTCCCAGTGTTCAAGGAAGGGCGTGCAGCCCATCCCGATGATCGCAACCTGGTCTTTGATGCCGTGGGAACCCATCAGGCGTCTTCTTTCTCGGCGGAGCTGGTTCGTACGGGCCGGACTTTCCAGAAGTAGTTGTGAATCTCATCGCTCGTGAAGAGGCGACGGAACGTGGGCTCTACTCGGCCACCGACCTCGACCTCGTCGGGATCAACATCGGTGAGTTCGAGCGGTGCTCGACCTCCACCATCGAAGTCGACCACTGCGAAGACCACGGGCGGACTTGGCGAGTAAACGAGCTTGTCGATCGTGAAGGCCGCGATCGTGCCGACGGTGTCGGCCATCTCGACCGGCTCCATGTCGTCGACCGCGCCGCCCTTTTGCGACACACGGGCGGGCGGCATGTGGATCATCCCGCTGCTCCGATCTCGGGTACCAACGAAGCCGAACTTCCAGTCGGTGCGACGGCCAGCGGCACTGGCCGAAGGGCGGTTGGGTGGCGGACGGTTGGGCGGTTCGACCGCAACCATCCCACGCCACGACAGGAACTTTCCGTAGCTGACGGGTGCGCCCGCGGCGGCTTGCGCGGCGACCGGAGCACTCGATGTGTAGTCGGCAATGGCATCCGTGGCGCGAAGGATGATGACCTCAACGCCGTCGGCCAGCATGACTACCGCGATCAGCTGACCAGGCTCGGCCTGCTCGAGGGTGGCGGCGAGAAGCAGCGCAGGATGGGCCGTGCCGGTATTGCCGACGGTGCCGGAGAGATCGTCGACCATCTTGTCGGCGGCCGCACCGAAGGCTTTGCCTCCTCGCTTGATGGCCCGGGCGTGCATGCCGGCCACCGCGAGGAAGTCGATCTGCTCGGCTTCGACGCCCGCGTTGGCAAGGGCGGTTTCGAAGGCTGCCTTCATCAGCGGGCCGTAGGTGACCTCGCCGAATCGTTCTTCCCACACGCGGGAGCGTTCGGCGCCGGGCACACGCCAGCGCTCGAGGAACTCGTCGGTCGCGATGCCGGCCGCCACGAACTCAGCGATCACCGTGCCCGCGGTGTCGTCGCCCACTACGAGCGCCGCGGCCGCGTCACCGCCACTCGATTCGTCGACCGAAGTGGCCATGCCATCGCGAATGTCGGCGCTGATAACAAGAGCCGTTCCGCCGCCCTGAAGCGCAGTTCGCAGGGCGCCGATGCCGGACCGAAGCGCGCCGCCAAGGTCGAGCGCACCCACGGTGGGGGCCAGGCGGAGTGCGGCGTGAATCGCGGCGGCGTTCGTCTTCTCGAGATAGGCCGGGGTTGACGTGGAGAACCACAGCGAGTCGACGTCGACGTCGCCGGCGTCGCGAAGGGCGTTGCGCGCCGCTTCGGCCCCCATCGTGGTGGTGTCTTCGTCGTAGCTGGCGACGGCGCGGGTGCCCTTCCCGCCGCCCTTACCGAAGAGGGTCGCGATCTCGCGGCGATCCAGCCGACGATGAGGGATGTAGGCGCCGCTGGCAATGATGCCCCGCATGACTCTCCTGAAAGCTGACGGACCGTCAGACGATAGCGGCCCGACTCAACGGTAGGAACCGGTGCCGCGGCCCCAATTGTGATTGCATGACTATTCAGATGGATGCGACGGTTTCCTTTGATCAGTTCTGTCCAGTGGCGGTTTCACTGGACGCACTCGGCGATCGATGGGCCGTGCTGTTGATGCGAGACCTCCTCTGGGCTGGTCCGCAACGCCGGGTGGGTCTGCTCGAACGCAACCCCGGACTCGACGAAGAGACGCTCAGTTCCACGCTCGATCGTCTCCGGGTGCACGACCTGGTTCAACAGCTCGACGAGCCCAAGCGGCGCTACAACCTCACCGAAAAGGGCGAGGGTATTGGCGACGTGATCAGGGCGCTCTTCAATTTCGGGATGCCGCTGCTGGGCGATGTTGTGGTGAACGAATGGATGCTGTCCTACTCAATCGCCGATTGTTCTCGCCGCAAGCGTTTCGACCTGCTTGAGGTTCAGGAACGGGTCCTTGTGCAGATGAAGGTCGACAAGGCCGACATAGTCGTCGAGCTCGCGCCGGGCCTGTTGCGGGTGGTGCAAGGCCAAGAGCCCCAAGCCACTGTCGTGATGTCGGGCGGCACGCTGGCCTCGCTGTTAGGCGGCGCGGGTGACGCTGCCCAACTCGAAGCCGACCAAGATATCGAGATCACCGGCGACAGAAATGCCGTCGAAGTCTTGCTCGCCATTCTTCCGGCCGACCACTAGCTGTCAGCCCCAGCGACAGGTTCGCTTCTTCGGAAGGAATCTTCCCGACCCCCTCTGCGTTGGAAGACACATGGACATCCAGCGCATCGAGCCTGCCCCAAAGTGGATCCGCGGGGTGATCGGCGACCAGACGGTCGTCGACTCCCGTCGCGTGCAGCTTGTCTGGGAACACGAGTACTACCCGTGGTGGTACATCCCGATCGCCGACGTCGCCGATTCGACGCTGCCCTCCACATCGATCGAGGAGCTGCCCGATCACGTGAAGATCGATTGGTCAGCGGTCGAGCGATGGTTCGAAGAAGACGAGGAAGTGTTCATCCATCCCCGCGACCCGTATCGGCGGATCGACGCACTCCCCTCGTCTCGCCACGTCGTTGTTCGGATCAACGGCGAAATTGTCGCCGACTCCACCCGGCCGGTGATCTTGTTCGAAACGGGCCTACCGGAGCGCTACTACCTGCCCGCCGATGATGTTCGTATCGATCTGTTGCGGGAGACGGCCACCTCCAGCGGCTGCCCCTACAAGGGGTTCGCCCGCTACTGGTCCGTGATGATTGGCGACACCGAGCACACCGATGTGCTCTGGGGCTACGACGAGCCGTTCCCCGAGTCCGCTCCGGTCAAAGGCCTGTTGTGCTTTTACAACGAGCGAGTCGACCTCGAGATCGACGGCCAACCAGTGGAGCAAGTCGTCACCAAGTTCAGCTGACTGCTCACTGTTCGAACGTGGTGGTCGGAGCAATCGTGGTGGTGGTTGCCACGGGCTGACCGCTGGTGCCATTGAGCGCACCCAGTTCATCGGCGATGAGCTGCACGACAAGCTGGTCGAGCGGGAGCTCGTCGAAGTCGTCGGCGCCGATATCGGTGCTGCCACCGGTGGCCGTGCCGTCCACGCCGTACGACAGGAAGACGAAACGTCCACCGGTCACGAAGGCGATGTCTCGCATGGCGTATTCGGCCTGATCGTCGGTGCCGCTGGCCGCGACCGGGAAGATCTTCACGCCCGCTTCGGCCGCGGCGATCGCGGTAGCGGTGTAGGGCGTCTCCACTTGGCGATTCACCTGCGGCGGCGCATCGGCGAGCACGAACATGAGCTGCACCGCGCCATCCCGACGCCACGCCGGAAGGGCGAGCGCATCAGCGAGGGCTTCGTCCATGGCCTCGGCGTAGTCGCCGCCGCCTTCGGCAACGACGTCGTCGAGAGCCGCCAGGAACTCCTGCAGGTCACCAGTGAGATCAAAGTTGCGGGTGACGAACGTGTCGCCTTCGTCGCGATAGACGGTCATGCCGAAGCGCACGTCGGGTGCGCTGGGGAGGGCGCTGACCTGCTCCGCCACCTGCGTCATGTTGTCGCGAAGACGAGCGATCTCGTCGCCCATCGAGCCGGTGGCGTCGAGCACGAAATGCACATCAAGCGGCACCGCCCCGTCGACTCCGCCGGGCACGTCGATGTTGACTGTCACGTCAGCGGCGCCCCACTCGAAGTCGGCGTCGATCGTCGTATCGCCAACACGAACGACCGCGTCGAGATCGCTCCACGACTCCGCCATGGCGGCCGGGGTGAACCGGACCGATCCGTCAGCGGTGGTCGGCAGGGTCAACTCAGGTGACCCGGACCGATCATCGGCCGGGTGCCAGAACTCAATCTGGGCGTCAAGCACGGGTAGACCGTTCGAGCCGATCACGGTGAAGACGGTCGAGTCGCTCAAGTCGAGTGGCCGCACCGCCACACCGGCGTCGGTGATGAGCGTGCGGTAGTCAAGAAACGCCTCGACATCCTCGGCGTCGTTGATTGCTCCGGCGCTCAACGGCGAGTTGTTGATCGGCGGCACCGGCGAGATGTCGTCAAAGGAAAGGGCGCCTTCTTCGGAATACGCCCGGTCGACCGAGCCAGAGGTCGCCGCGTCTTCGTCCGCTGAGGAACCCTCGGCGGGGGCGAGAGAGAGCCACTCGCCATCGGCGCCGCCGCTCCAGGCCAGATCGTCACCCTCGAGCCAGCCCCGAGGAGCCAGCGTAGTGGTGGTGGTGGTCGTCGTTGACGAGTCGGGGCCGGCGACCGAAGTCGACTCGACGAGATCGTCGCTGCCGCAGGCAACGGCAAACAGGGAGAAGGCGAGACACAGGGGAAGAAGTCGCTGGTTCATGTCGTTGTGACGATCACGGCTGGCGGCTGGTTCCCGACTGCGGAAAATTCAGGCCCGTAAGGCGGAGATCTTCGCCTGCGCAACTTCGAGGTCGTCAGGGTTGGTGATACCCACCCACGCTTCGTTCGTTGGCACTACGCCCACGGTCATCTCCCCCGCGGCTCGCAGTTCGTGTACGACCGACGGCAACAGATATTCGGACTTTTCTTCCGTGCCGTGGTCACGAAGGAACGTGTCGAAACCAGCCCGAAGGTCTCCAAAGAGTCGGTGGGGAAACGCCCAGAAGTTCATCGATGAGACCGCGTCATCGGCCAGCAACCCGGCCGGGTCGGTGGCCGTGATGCTGCCGTCTTCTCGACGACCGATTCCATGAGTCTCAACGAGGGACGTCAACTCGTTGTCCTTCACCCCACACACCCCGCGGCTGACCTCGCCCTTTTCCGGCAGGGTGAGATCCATTCGAAAGCCCGCGAGCAAGGCGCGATTCGGGGCGAGTTCCGCCGCGAGCGGCGCGACCAACGCGTAGGTGCTGCGGCCGTAGTAGTCGTCGGCGTTGCAAACGATGAACGAACCATTCACCTCGCCGGCAGCTACCAGCACGGCATGACCAGTCCCCCACGGCTTGTCGCGGACCGGGCCGTGTTCGTTCTGGCGCACATAGGCGATCTCGACATCGGGATGGCGGGGCTCGACATGGCGCTTCACGTCGTCCTCGATGTCGGAGCGGACGATCAGGACGACCTTCGTGACTCCGGCATCAACCGCGTCGATGATTGAGAAGTCGAGGAACGCTTCGCCGTTGGGCCCCACTTGGGCGAGCTGCTTCGTACCCCCAAAACGGGAACCGAGGCCGGCGGCCATCACGACGAGGGTGAGATCAGGGGGGCGAGACACGCCGACAAGAATAGGAGCCGACCAGCACCGAGCGACGGACCGGCTACATCACCTTGTTGCCGTACATCTCGCCGAGGGGGTCGGCGATGAGCTCCACCCGGGTGTCATCGGGATCGTTGAAGTACATCGACGTCTGCACGATGTGGGTGTCGACGCCGGCCGCGTCGAGTGCCGCCTTCTTCTCTTCCCATACATCGGCGGGCACGGAGATGGCGAGATGATGCAGTCCGCCGAGCACCTCGGCGTAGTCAACCAGGCCGAGCCCGGGGAAGTCGAAGAACGCCAGCGCATTGCCATTGCCGATGTCGAAGAAGAAGTGTGTCGAGCCGGGATAGTCACGGTTCTCGAACAGCTCCGTGAGCGGGAAGCCAAGCACACCTTGATAAAAGTCGATCGTACGCGACACGTCGGCACACAACAGCGCCACATGGTGCACGCCCCGCCCGGTCGACGACGGCCGATCATCGGGTTCGGCGAGATACTTCGCTCGAAGTTGTTGCCACTCATCGGTGCGGTCGGCGGTATCGCTCATACCCCGAACGTACCCGGTAGACCCGCCCTCAGTCGGCCGAGCGGCGTTCGATCGACACCCCAGCTGCCTCGGCAAACAGAAAGGCCAGCGCGGTCACCTGATCAGCCGACATGAGCGCGCCGCGAAAGTCGCGACACGATCGCACATCGAGCTCCCCCACTCCGCGCAGGTCAACGTGTTCGAAGCGAGCCTTGTCGAAGTCCGCGACCCGGATATCGGAACCCTCGAACGAGACGTGGCTCAGCTTCGCCTCATAGAAGTCGACCTCTTCCAAGGTGCATTCGTTGAACGCCACCCGGTCGAGCTCCGCCATACGCCACACACTCATACGCAAAATTGAGCGCTCGAACAACACGTCTCGCAGCACGCCGGACCCAAAGTCGGTGCCCGACACCTTGCATCCCGTAGCCACCGAGTTCGTGAGCTTCGCGAAACGGATCGCACTCAGATCGCAATCGATGAACGAGCAGTTCGTTGCATCAATCTCGATGTCGGGCCGACCCACGAGGGTGGCGCCCCGAAATACCGAGCCGCGGAACTCCACAGTGTCGCAGGCGCGCAGGTCGACGTTGCCTTCCATCGTGGCCTCATAGATCGCGCCCCAGCGGTCCTCGAGATCGATCATCGGCGCATCGCCCGGCGCCGTCAGAGGCCCCGCCGCTCGAGGCGGTTGGGCATACGGTTCGGTCACCTCGGTCCACGGCATCGCCGCATCGTAGGTGGTCAGGCGTGGGGTTCGAACACGACCTTGATTGCACCGGCCGAACGATCGCGGGCGGTGGCGAATGCCTCGACCGCACCGTCGAGCGGAAACTGGTGGGTGATAAGGGTGGCGCCCAGCTCGGGCATCTCAGCGAGCAGGCCGGCCGCACCGTCGATCTCTCGCCCGTTGGGGGTGCGCCCATACATCATCGCCGGGATCAGTTCGGCCTCTTGCATGAGGATGCCGATGTCGAGTTCGACCGGATCCCAGAACGATCCGACCATGCAGATCCGACCGCGAAAGGCGACTCGCCGCACCGATTCCTTGAGCGAACCCGAAGAGCCCACTGCGTCGAACACGACATCAAAGTCGGACTGAAAGTTGGCCGTGTCGTCGATCACCTTCGCGCCGACCACATCAGCGGCGATGCGCTGATGTTCGTGGCGAGCGGCAATCGAGACATCGAACCCGTTGCGACTGAGCGCGGCTGCGGTCGCCAGCCCGATGGGACCGGCACCGATCACACCAACTCGATCGCCGTTCTGGAGCCGGGCCCGGTTGAGGGCGTGAACCGCCACCGCCAGGTTCTCCACCAGCGAGGCGTGGCCCACATCTACTCCCCTGGCCAGGCGAACCAGCGCGGCCTCGGGGACTGACATGAACTCGGCCATGCCGCCATCGGTGACGATGCCCATGATCTCGGCACCCTCTGCGCAACGATGCCGATCGCCGTCGGCGCAGGGCACACAGTGACCACACGAGCGGAACGGTTCGATCGCGACCGCGGTGCCGTCGTCGAGGTAACCGGAGATCTCGTGGCCAAGCACTCGCCCTTCGGCGAATCCTGCATCGATGAGGTGAAGGTCGGACCCACAAATGCCGACCGCCGCCACCTTCACGCGCACATCGCCCTCGCGCACGGCAAACGGTGTGTCTTCAATGGTGGGGGTGCCGTCGAGCACTCGGATTGACTTCATCGGCCGGTCACCACTCGATCAGGTCGCGCACATGGTGGGTCTCGTTGATCGACCGCACCGAACGAACGCCGTTGGACGCAGCCCGAACGCGAGAGATGCCGCAGTAGTCAGGCGTGAGCGACAGCGGGTCCTCAAAGTTCAGAATCGTGCGCAAGAAGATCGACGTGACCATGCCGTGGCAGAACACCGCGACCCGCTTCGACTTGTTGGTGTCGATGATGTGCTGGAAGCCGCGGCTCACCCGCTCGGTGAACGGTTCAATGCCGTCGCTGAAGACATGGTCATAGACGTTGCCCTCGAAGAAGTGCGCGGTCTCCGGATCGTCTCGCGACATCTCTTCGGCCGGGATATACATCGAGTTCTTGTGGTCGGATTCTTTGATGTCCTCGAGCTGCTCAACCTCGTAGCCCAACTCCGTCGCCAGCGGCACCGCGGTTTGGTACGCCCGCCGCATCGTGGACGACACGATGTGGTCGATGTTCTCGTTGGCGAGGAACTCCGCCACTCGTTTGGCCTGCTGGTGTCCGGTCTCCGAAAGGTCCGGGTCGGCGGCTTCGCCTTCGGCGAGAACCTGACGCTGGGGACGACCGTGTCGAATGATGAAGAGATCCACCCGGTGAGGTTACGACGCGCCCACCGGCCCGGGCGAAACGAGGCCGAGCCCCAATCCGTATCCCCATCGCTCAGGATCGTCCAGAGCCGCGAACCGCATACGACCGTTGACAATCGGCAACGCCTCGTGAGCAGGGGCCACGTCTCGGGCCAGCAGCCGAGCGGTGCCCAACCCGTGGGCGCCGGGAAGCTGAGCCGCGGCCGCGATATGGGCGGCGTGGGCCAGCCCAACCGCGTTGTCGATCATGGAGGTGATGATGATCGACAGACCGGCAATCTGAAGCGCATCAATTGCGAAGAACGCGGCCCCCGGTCCGCCGAACGCTTGCGGCTTGAGGACGACACCACCAAGATCAACGGCCCGGTGGACGACCTGGGCTAGCCCTTCCCCATCTCGCATCGACTCGTCGACGGCCAGAGGGATCCCCACTTCGGAGCCGAGATCGGCGATGGCAGCAACACCGCTGACCGGCTCCTCGCAGAGCGAGATGTTGAAGTCGGCGAGGGCCGTCAACTCGGCGATCGCGGCAGCCGTATCCCAGCCCCCGTTGGCGTCGAGGCGAAGAACGACATCGGGAGCGGCATCGCGAAGCGCGCTCACCCGAGCGTGATCGTCGGCCCCCGCCGCGACCTTCAGCTTGATGGTCGAGTAGCCGAGCCGGACAAGGGCCGTCGCCTCCGCGGCCACGATCTCAGGGTCCGGCGCCGAGATAAGACCATTGATCTCGATCTCCGGCCGGATGGGCACGTTCTTCTTGCGGCGCTGGGCCAGGAATGCGAACAGCGGCAGGCTCGCTTCCCTCGCGGCGAGATCATCGTTGGCGCCCAACACGGCCGCCGCCGCCGCCGCCGGCATGTCCCGGACCGGCGACGTTGCGATCGCGGCAACACACTCGTCGAGCGACTCCGTCGACCAACCGGGCAGGGGCGACGCGTCACCCCACCCGACATGGTCGTCCGAGCGGACCCCAACGAGGGCAGACGCCCGCCGAGTCGTGACTCCGTGCGCGGTCGTGATCGGATCGACCAGCGGCAGTTCGATCTGCGTCGTATGCGACG
>JBLIOE010000059.1:0-14914 GCA_047639555.1 Candidatus Aldehydirespiratoraceae bacterium | reverse complement strand
CGACAAGGCCGCCCAAAAGGGCATCTTGCACAAGAACACGGCCGCTCGTCGCAAGAGCCGCCTCGCTCGCAAGCTCAACAAAGCGAGCTAGTGCACGCAGCGCCACAAGCGCTGCACCCAGAACATTGAAACGACCGTCCCTCTGGGTCGGTCGTTTCGCGTTCCGTCGGCGGATCTGCGCTACGCGGCTCGGCCCGAGAGGCTGGCGAGTCGAGCGATCAGCACTTCCATGACGAGCTCCGCCGGCCAGTCGACGGTGCCGCGCAGTTGCATGTCGGCGTTAGCGAGCAGCTCAATGGCTCGCGACAAACGTTCGGTGCCGAGTTTACGGCCCTGCTGCATCGCCTTCTTCGCGGGGAAGGTTGATCCCTTCATCCCGAGGATCTCCGCGGCTTGTTTGTCGGAGCCGGCGCCCGAGCCATCGAGACGAAGCATGTTGCTGTAGCGCCGGTGCAGCGTGGCCATCAGGCGGAATGCGGCGCCGTTTCGGTCGGCCGGGTTTCCCTCGTAGGGAATCAGTCGCTGCAACACGCCGAGCGCTTCGGCGACATCACCCTTGTCGATGGCATCGTCGAGTGCCCACGGAACCGTGCCGCCCTTTTCTGAGCCTCCGTAGGTCGCGATGTCGTCGGCCGTGACCGTCGACCCCTCCCCCAGCGCACCTTCGAGCGTGCGGACGATGCCAACAACACGACCGGAATCGTCGCCGATCAAATCTTCGAGGGCGAGCACCGCCGCCCGGTCGAAATCAAGTCGTGAAGCGCCGAGCTGGTCGCGCAGCCAGATGCCCGCCTCTTTGCCACGGCCCGCGGAGGTCTTCAGGGTGATCCCGCCGGCAACCTCGATCGCTTCCTTCAGCGCTTTCGGGAGCGACGGCATCTTGTCGACCTTCGGCTCGACACCCTTTTCCCAGACCAACACGAGGTCGGTGGTGTCGAGCGGTTCCCCAAGCATGGTGACGAGCGGGCCGTAGTCATCTTTTCGAGAGAAACGGCTGACATGGCGAGCAACCACGACGCGCCTATCAGTGAGAAACGGTGGCGTGCGGGCGGCGTCGATGAGCCGGAGCGGGTCGTAGCCACCGTCGTCGTTCTTGTACTCGCCCTCGCTAAGCATCTCGAGCATGAGGCTGCGATCGCCGTCGCCAATGAGCTCGTCGATCTTGGCGCTGACGGCTTCGGAGATGAGCACAGGGTCGTCGCCCAGGATGAGGTGAAGACTCATGTTGGTCAGCTTCGCCGATGTTGGAGCACGGCGCTCATCATGTCGGCCACTCGGCGATTTCCGCGCACATCATGGGCCCGAAGGATGCGACAGCCAAGGGCGATGCCCAGCGCATGGGCTCCGAATGTGGCCTCTCGGCGATCGTCGACTTCGGTGCCGGCCAATTCGCCGAGAAAGCCCTTGTTCGATGCCGACAAGAACACCGGAAAGCCCAGGTCAACGAGGTCGTCGCTGTGGCGCAGTAGCTCGGTGGACATGGCCGGGCTCTTGCCGAGGTCGAGGCCTGCGTCGACCATCACCCGTTCTCGGGGGATGCCCGCATCGAGCGCAGCCTGCGCGCGAACTCGGAGGAAGTCGGTGACGTCGGTGCGGACGTTGTCGTAGATCGGTTCGGGGTCGGGGATTCGAGGGCCGATCCGCACCTGGGTAGCGACCACCGAGGCGCCGTGCCGCGCGGCCACCGGAAGAAACTCGGGATCCGCGAAACCGCTGATGTCGTTGCCGACGCACGCGCCGACCTTGCAGGCTTCGTCGAGGACCGACGCCCGGAACGTGTCGACCGAGATCGGGAGGTCGAATCGTTGGCGAAGCGCGTCGATAGCGGGCACAACCCGCTCCATCTCTTCGGCCGGAGTGACCTCGGGGCCCGGCCCCGCTTTCGAGCCACCCACGTCGAGGAAGTCGGCGCCCTCATCGACGAGCACTTCCGCTTTACGTAGAAAGTCGTCGAAATCCCAGTATCGGCCACCGTCGTAGAACGAGTCGGGGGTGCGATTGAGAATGCCCATGACGAGCGCCCGCGTGGTGATGTCGAATCGGGTGTCGCCCAGCGCCAAGAACATCGTCGCCGACCTTACCGGGACGATTCCGTGCCGGGGAACGCGAGCGAGAGACGAGGCCGGACTTCGGTGAACTGCACAATGATCGGGCCGACGATCGCCTCTTGCCCGGCAACGACCGTGCGCGCACCGGGGACTCGATGAAGCGGCGGTGCCGCGGTCGCAACGGAACCAAACCGGGAGTGCAGCGCGAGGACGGCATCGGCATCCGCCCGGTCGCCATCGGTGGCCGCGATAAGCACCACGCTGCGCACGCCTGCCACCCGCAGGTGCTCGAGGACCCGACGGGCGGAGACGGGGTCGTCGAGTGTGACAACGCAGTCGTGGTTCACACAATGCACGACGACACCATCTCCGAGCGCGGAGGTGCCGGACGCGGGAGTCGGTGAGTTCGCGATCGATTGGCCAAGAACAACGATCACGACCACCAACGACACGAGCGCGGGCCCGCGCTGTCGCCACTTGAGCGAAACGCCGACGGCTGCGGCGATCAATCCCAATGACATTCCGCTCAGACTTGCGGCCGGCGCCGCCGCGCTGAGACGCGCAACCCCACCGATCCACCACAGCAGCGCCTTCGTTGGGAGGTGCAGAGCGTCGGCCGCGGGCCCACCGAGCACTCCCGCGAGGAGCCCGCCCGTACAACCCCAAATCATCACGACGCCGCTCGCCGGTCCGGCCAGCAAATTTGCGGGAAGCGAAGCCAGCGGGAGCGGGCCAAACAGCGCCAGTAGAAGTGGAGAAACCGCCAGCTGAGCGGAGATCGTGGTACTCGCCGGAATAGTCCACCACGACGGGCCCGGAAGTCGATCGGACAAGGGTTGGCTCAGCCAGACGATGCCGGCCGTCGCTGCCGCGGAGAGCTGGAAGGCCACAACCCGAATCAAGAATGGGTCGAGCACCAACAAACCGGCGACCGCCAACGAAAGCCCGGCGCGGCCGTCGACCGGCCGCCCCAGCGCACTGGCGCCGATTCCGATACCGGCCATTGCCGTCGCTCGGAGAACGGACGGCTCGAAGCGGGTCATCACGGCAAAAACCCCGAGGACGCTGAAGAGGAGCAGCGCTCGGCCCGCCGGACGGAGTCTCCCCGCGAGCGGCATGGCAACCGCCAGAACGAAGGCGACGTTTTGCCCCGACACCACCAAGAGGTGGCCCAGGCCGCCGGCCCGAAAGTCGTCAGCGGTCACCGGGGTTTGGCCACGGTCATCGCCAATCACCATCCCGAGGAAGAGCGCGTGATCGGAGCGCGAGAGCGAGCTGGCACCGTCAGCCAAGCGCTCGCGGACGCCGTTCGCCGCCGCCGCAATCGGCGCCGCGGGACCGGCACTGGCAACCTCCGCAACGGTGACGCGGCCGACGATATGGCGATCGATCGAACGCGAATCATTGCGAGAGACCGGACGGATGGTCCCGACCAGCCGAACCCGCTCCCCCGCCAGCGCATTGTCGAGTCGACCCGCGGTGGCCCCGTGGGCGGTGGCCGTGAGCCGGCGGTCATCGGCTCGCACGGTCACTCGGATACCGATGGGCCCACTCGGTCGCGGATCATCGACCAGGGTCACCCATTGATCGAAGTCGCCGGCCGCCGGGAAGTCGAGCGCCGCTCGGGAGTGGTGCGCCGACGCAGTCGCGAGGAGGGCAGCCGTCAACAAGGCCGCCAACACCCGCCACCCGACGTGTCGAGCGGCCAGCACGAGACCGAGCCCGGCGATGAACCAGAGCCCTAGGTCTGGAGCCCACCAGGCGCCCAGCGCCGCCCCGCCCGCCGCGACGTGGGCCCTCATACCGTCACCAGCGCCTCGAGCTGGTCGAGGCGAGCGGGGCCAATGCCGGCAACCTCCAGCAAATCCTCGACCCGTTCGAACCGGCCTTCTTGTTCGCGGTGCTGCAGGATTGCGGCCGCGATCGACGGCCCGATTCCGGGCAGAGTTTCCAGCGCCGCACTATCCGCGTCGTTGAGATTTATCGTCCCGATGCTGGCCGTGGTGGTTTCGGCGTCTCCGCCCACCGGTCCCACCACTGCCGGTTCATCCTCACCGACGAAAGGCACCCACACCCGCTGCCCGTCGTTGACGATGGCGGCCAGGTTCAGCCGCTCACGATCGGACTCCACCAGGAGTCCGCCTGCGGCCTCGACCGCGTCGATCACCCGGCCACCGGGGAACAGCTCGTGAACGCCGGGATGAGCGACCGCGCCGTCGACGTGCACAACCACCACCAACGGCGACGACGTGGGGTCAGCCGCAGCGGTGACCACGGGCCCAGAGTCGGAGGCCCGCGGAAGCACTTGCTCTACGGGAACTGGATCGGGGGTCCGGAATGCCCACCACCCGCCGAAGCCCGCGACCGCAACCGCGAGCGCGCCGCCAACGATCGCGGCCGGCGTGATACCGAGCCGATCTGCCAGCGATCCAAGCCAATCGGAGACTCTTCGCCCAATGTCCACGTCCGCGCCTCTTTGCGAGAGTTCAACGGGGAAGGGGAACGTCGATCACCTTAGCGATCGGGACCGACAGAGCCGTCGGTCAAGAACGACAGGTTAGAAGAGTGAAGCGCTGAGCTTGCGGCGCCAGCCCGCCGTGCGAGGATCTTGTGGTCCGAGCACCTCGAGAAGATCGACGAACTTCTGCCGTGCTTCTTCGTCGGTCTTCACGCTCGACAGCAACTCGGCCAGCGTGGACTCGACATCGTCGCCAACACCACCGGTGCGGGCCAGGGCCGTGATTCGGCGGGTCTCCGGCGACTCAGGAATACGTTCGAGCAGCTGGAGCCCGGTCTCGGTTTCACCTTGTTCGACAAGTAAGGCGGCCAGCCCGGTGACGGCGGCGGGATAGTCAGTCTGGATCTCGAGCGCCTTGATCAGGGAAGCTTCGTCGCCCGCGGCGACCAGTCGATCAATCTCGGAGATCTCGTTGCCGGGCAGCAACTTGTCAACAAACTCTTGGACCTGGGCTTCGCCCTGCGCTCCCGTGAAGCTGTCGACGACCTGGCCGTCTTTCATCGCGTAGACCGCGGGGATCGACTGCACCTTGAATGCCTGGCCAACCGCAGGGTTGGCATCGACATCGACCTTGGCCAGTTCGACCTGCCCGTTTGTGGCCGCCACCAGCTTCTCGAGGATCGGCCCGAGCTGCTTGCACGGCCCGCACCACTCGGCCCACAGGTCGACGATTACGGGCACGGTCTTCGACCGTTCCACGACTTCGGTCTCGAATGTTGCGTCGGTTACATCAGCCATCGTGTTGTTCAACGTAGCGGAGCACCAATCGATTCCCGTCGCCATGTCGACGACCACCCCGCGCGCGTGGTCCAATGCTCGCCGAATGACGAAGTCCATTGACCCGACCGACCTCTACACGCTGATGCGCACTCCGGATCTCATCGATCCGGTACTGATCGTGCATTTCGACGGCTGGATCGACGCGGGCCAGTCGGGCGGGCTGGCTGTTCGCCACCTGGTTGAGGCCACGGGCGCCGATCCGCTCGTGGAGTTCGACACCGAGTGGCTCCTCGATCATCGTGCTCGACGCCCCACCCTGCACATCGCCGACGGTGTGAATGCGGGCGTCGATTGGCCCACGATTGAGATCACTGCCGGGCGAGACTCCAACGACCGCGATGTTCTCATCCTGAGTGGCGCGGAGCCGGATCACAATTGGCGCTCGTTCGTCACGGCCATCGTGGGGCTGGCCGATCGATTCGGTGTCCGCCGGGCCGTATCGCTCGGGGCCTACCCCGCCGCAGTCCCCCACACCCGATCGTCACGCCTGACCGTCACTTCACCAACCGTCGACCTCGCCCGGAGCAACGAACCCCGGGCCACGCTTGATGTGCCGGCGGGTATGTCCGCCGTGCTCGAACAGGCCCTCGATGCCGCAGGAATCGAAGCGCTCACGCTCTGGGCGCAGGTGCCCCACTACATCCCGCCGGGGCCGTACCCGGCGGCCACGCAGGCCCTCCTGGAAGGCCTCGTCGAGGCTGCAGGGGTGAAGGTTGATCTCGGCACGTTCGGCGAACAGGCGCTCGTCACCCGCAATCGCCTCGACGATCTCGTGGCCGACGAAGACTCACACCAAACAATGCTGGGCGAACTCGAACGCCAACATGATCAATACGGACACGACGGCGAAACGCTGCCGACGTCTGATGAACTCGCGGCCGAGGTCGAACAATTCCTCCGTGCGCAAGACGATGAACCCGAATCGGATTCCGACGGAACCGATACCAACGACGGAGAAGACACAGAATGAAGATCGATGCTGGCCTGATGGGCTCGTTGCACGAGGTCGGCGACCGCGCCGCCGCCATGGAGGCGCTGGGTTACGACGGACTCCTCACCGCCGAGCTGAGCCACGACCCCTTCTTCCCGCTGGTGTTGGCGGCCGATCGCACTGAGCGGATCGAGCTGGCCACCGGCATCGCCGTCGCGTTCTCGCGGAACCCAATGATCCTCGCCAATATCGCGTGGGACCTTCACGAGTTCTCCGGGGGCCGCTTCACTCTGGGCCTCGGCTCACAAATCAAGCCGCACATCGAGAAGCGATTCTCGATGCCGTGGTCGAAACCCGCGGCCCGCATGCAAGACATGGTCGAAGCGATTCATGCGATCTGGGATTGCTGGGAGACCGGCGACAAGCTCGAGCATCGGGGCGAGTTCTACAAGCACACGCTGATGACCCCGATGTTCAGCCCCGGCCCAAATCCGCACGGCAAGCCGAAGATCGCACTCGCGGCGGTGGGGCCGCTGATGACCCGGGTTGCGGGCCGCGTGGCCGATGGCTTCGTGTCGCACTCATTCCAGACCGCCGGATACTTGAGCGAAGTGATGTTGCCGGCAATCGAGGAAGGCCTCGCCGAGAACGGCCGTACTCGCGCCGACATCGAAATCTCGGCGCCGCTCTTCGTGGTGAGCGGCACCACCGAAGAAGAGGTCGCGGCCAAGAAGCAGGGCGTGAAGCAGCAGGTGGCCTTCTACGGCTCTACTCCTGCGTACAAGGGTGTTCTCGATCATCACGGCTGGGGCGACGCCCAGCCCGAGCTGAACCGCATGTCGAAGGAAGGCAAGTGGGTCGAGATGGCCGATCTGATCGACGACGAAATGTTGTCGCACTTCGCGGTTGTTGCCGAGCCCAAGGACATCGCTCCGATTCTCAAGGAGCGCTACGGCGGAATCGTCGACCGGGTGCAGTTCAGCGTCGGTGCCGACGCCGAGGTATGGGGCCCCGTGGTCGAGGCAATCCGGGCGATCTAGTTCGCGCTCTCGCTCAGCGCCCAGATCTTGCCGCCGGGGAGTTCGGCGACGAGTCGCGCCCCGGGCGGGGATGCCGCCTCGGCGGGGAGCAGCAGGTGGGTGGTTCCAATCTCAAGCGCTTCGGTGGCGTGATCGAAGCCAACCTCCCAAGCCACGGCAGCGGTGAGGTTGGACGACACCAACTCGGTGTCGAGTACGATCAAGTCGATCTCTTCGCCTGCGAGCGCGAGTTGCACCGCACCCACCACCGAGTTTTCTTGTAGCGAGTCGAGCGCGGCGATGCCCGACGGGATCGCCACCGCCAGCGTGGCCGCCATCACCAACAACGGTGCCTCCGGCCGTATCCGGGCCGCGACGACGACCATGAGTCCGACGAGCAGTGCCATCGACGCGGCCGCCCCGGGCTCGAAGAAGTTGCCGCCAAAGGGCGCACCGCTCACTTCCGTGCCGAGCATCATCACTGGTGATCGCGGGCGTTGCCAGTTGTTCCCCGGCCCCGCCCATGCGCCATAGAACCCTGAGAGCACAACCGATGTCGAGATCACAGCCACGACCGGGCGCCAGGGAAGCTCCTTCGCCGCAATCACACCCAGTGCCACGAGCAGCGGTGCGGCCACCTCGATGTAGCGGCCGTGGAGGTAGGCGTCGGACCGGCCGACGCCAGTGAGGAACCAGCCCGCCACCGCCACGATCGAACCGACGACCGCAAGGGCGGCAAGGCCGACGGCGAGGCGTCGACGAACGAGGAACGCTAAGCCGAGCGCGGCGAAACCTCCGGTCGCCAGCATCAGGTAAGCAAGCGTTCCGCCTCCGTGGACCACCATCTGGTCGAGCTCGGAAAGCCCTCGGCGAGACGCCAGATCGCCTGCGTCGTAGGTGCTCGCTTGTCCGAACGTTGCGTCGGCAATGGCCGCTCGGATCCATTCGACGACTCGGAGACCGGCGATCCCGGCGACGAGGTGAGCGGCGCTCACGGCGGCCTTGCCCCGGACGATGAATATGGCCCCCACGGCACAAACCACCAGGCCAGCGATAACGATCATACGCGGGTGGGTGGCATACAGCGCCAGCGCGACCGCGAGGCTCACCGCTCCCCGACCGACCGTGGGCTCGTCCCACAGACGAAGCACGGCCAGCGCCGCCACCGCGACAAGCAACGCCAGCAGCGTCTCCGTCCACACAATGTTCGATGTAAGCATCGCGGCCGGAAGCGATGCACCGATGAGCGCGGCGACAACGCGCCATTCGAGCGCGGCTCCCGTCAACCGCTTGAGAAGTACCACGAGCACGGGCACCAATGCGGCGCCCAACAAAGCGTTGAGTACCTGGCCGTAGACCACCATTTGTGACTCGCCGAGACCAACGAACCAGCCCGGCACAAGCAACACCGGATAGAGAAATCCATACGGCGGCTGCGCGGCGAGAGGGGCCGCACCGTCCCCCGCGAGGGTCGATCCCATAGACAAAAACGCCAGGTCATCGATAGCCAAGAGGGGCCCAGTCACCCACGTGGCGACGACGATTCCCGCCAACGCATGCAGCGCCGTGGCCATTCCGACGATCCTGGTCTCGCTCGACATCGAGCAGACGCTAGGCCGACCCTGCAATCGAGGGTGGGAGCCTCAAAGTCGGGTGATAAAGTCCCAGCCGAACAACTCGGGGCTATAGCTCAGTTGGTAGAGCGCCTCCATGGCATGGAGGAGGTCAGGAGTTCAATTCTCCTTAGCTCCACCCCGATGACCAGGGACTTCGCTGTAATGGCGAAGTCCTTCGTCGTTTTCGGCGCTCGGTGAAAACCAGATTGACAGCCTGTCCCTCCCGAATGGACACAATCCGGCCTTAGTTAAGGCTGTTCCCTACTGTCCGCCGAACCAGGTCAACTGCCCGATGCGAATGGACGCCCGCTGGCCGGGTAGCTCACCACTCCCAACGCCATTGATGCCGCTCCCACCCCGCGCCCTCCATCGCCGGAGCGATAAACAGACCCCAACGAGAGCAGCCGATCAAAGATCGGCTTCCATGTCAACATCCCTTCGAGAGCCATCCGCCCACTCTAAGAGAGAGCGCGGGAACAAGAGGGAGTGGTGGCAGGATCTTGCTCGCCGAGGCGGCCAATCCTGAACGGGGTTGCGCACCCTGCCATTCTGCGGCAAACTGGGGATCAGCCAAACAGAGGGAACGGGCATGTCAGCAGTCAGAGCCACAATCGGGTTGGCGGTAGTCGCCCTCGTATTGTCACTTTCCGTGGCAACTTCTCTTGCCGCGTACCCTCCGACCGATCCGCCGGACGGAACTCCCACCACCATCGCCACCGAGGTCGGCGGGGTTCAAGAAACCAACGATCCTGATCTCGCCATTACCGGCGCGTCGTTCGGCACCGCCACCAGCATCGGGGCCGCGCTAATGATCAGCGGCCTGGCGCTCTGGTTCGTGAGCCAGCGGCGTCAACCGCAGACGTCCTGAGCCGGACCGCGGCCAGCCGCGGAGCGCGGCTCGATCTGGCGATCATTGCCCTCGCCGCGGTAATCGCCGCGCTCGGACGAACAGATCCATGGGGCCAAGCAGCCGTTGACGTGCCCGCCCGCGCCCTGGTAGGGGCGGTGTCAACCTGGGCCGTCCTCCGGTTACTCCCGGAGCGCGGCGGGAGCGTCTCGCTGGCCGGCCGAGCGGCCACGGCCATCGGCGCTGCCTTGGTGGTGTCGTCTCTCACCGGCGTTCCCGCGATTCTCGCGTGGGTTGGCGCTCTCGCCCTCAGCGCCGTGGTCGCCGACCGTATCGCCCGCCGGGTGCTCGCTGCCGTTGTCACCTTGGCTTGTCTGACCGCCCTGGCCGGTGGCTGGGCGCTCGTCCAAGCAGCCGACGATCTCGACTCGGGCCTCGCGGTCGCGTCGTCCCTGACTGGCGACGTGCTCCTCGGCGCTGATGAGATGCGAACCGACCTGGCCGCCGTCTCTCGCCACCTCGACCGGGCTGAGGCCGGCCTCAACCAGTGGTGGGCTCGACCGGCGCGGGTCCTGCCCGTGTTTGCGCACCAGTTTCGGCTCGCCGACACGATCATCGATGACTCCCAGGACATCGTCGACGCGGCCGTGCCGCTGGGCGCCAGGGACCCCGACGACGCGATGGTCAGCGGCAGAATCGACCTTCAGTACGTCGCTGGCGCATCGGGCGAGCTGCGTCTACTCGCCGACGCGGCTCTCGCTGCGGTCTCGGGCCTAGCCGAGCAGGACCGCCGCTGGCTCTTCGGGCCCGCAGGCGACAAATACGACCAAGCCCGGTCGCTGCTTTCCGATGAAGCCGAGCGTTTGGACGCCTGGGCGGAACACTCCGCCGCGCTTCTTCCCCACATGGGAGCCAATGGCACGAAGCGCTGGTTCGTAGTCGTGTGCACACCAGCTGAGGCCCGAGCGACATGTGGATTCCCCGGCAACTGGGTCGAGTTCGATTTTGACGACGGTCTTCTCCGTCTCGTCGACTCCGGCCGGATGCGCGAACTCGAGGAAGAAGCCAGTTCGGCCGGCCTCGGCTTCGTCGGATCGCCCGATATGGAGGCCAACTACGGCCGATTCGAACCGGTCCCCGTCCTGCGCAACATCACCATGACTCCCGATTTCCCGGCCGCCGCGGACGCGCTGGCCAACGCGATCGAAGGGATCGGGCGTACCCGGCCCGATGTGGTGGCCGCGGTAAACACGGACGGCCTGGCCGGTCTACTTCGGGTCACCGGCGCGGTTGATGCGGGGGCTATGGGTCAGCTCAATGCGCAGAACGCGAGGAGTCGCCTCGATTCTGAGCAGTACTCACTCTTCGAAACACAAAGGGAGCGAACCGACGCACTCGAAGAGGCCACGACCGCAGTGATGGACCGCATCGCCACCCTCGACTCCATAGATCCTCGAAAGCTACGCCGGCTCAGCGACCCCATTGAACGCGGCGGCATCATCGCGACCGTTCCTGGCGATCCGGACAACGTGTTCGCGGCGATGGGAGTGGATGGCGCGCTGCCTACGGAGCCCCTCGCGGGGGTGACTGTTCAGAACGCGTCCGCCAACAAGCTGGACGCGTTCAGGACTGTCGCCATGCAGCTCACTCCGTCCTCTGGTCAAAGCGAGGGGTGTGCCTCAGTGTCGATCACACTCAACGCCGTACCGGCCGATACACCCGACTACGTGCGCCAGAATTCGGTAGGTCTTCCGGCCGGATGGTTGAAGGTCTGGGTCTCGATCTACACGCCGACCCCGGTGACGGTCGCAACTCTCGACGGCAATCCGCTCGACTTCCAAGTTCGCAGCGAATCCGGGCATCCGGTGATCTCGTTCTTCCTGGACATTGGGCCCGGCGAGACCCACACCATCGATACCGATCTCGCTCGCGGCGAGGCGGACTTCCCCACGATCCTGTCTCAGCCCTCCGTGCTGCCCCACACCGTCGAGTTGACTCAGTCCTGCCCGCTGCAGAGTTGAGCTCAATTCTCTTTCGCTCCACTCAGAGAAGTGCAGACAGAGACCTTCGCTTTGGCGGAAGCCTTCGTCGTTTTCGGATACCGGATGTTCAGTCTTTTGGCTCTACGACGCTCCAGACGAAAGATCTAGACTAGCGCCGACGACGACTAGGAACTCGAGGGGGCGAAGTGGTCTTTAGCAGCTCGACATTTCTCTTCTACTTCCTCCCGATCGTCTTAGGGGTCTACGCAATTGCCCCCAAGAAACTACGGAATCTCACGCTGTCGCTCGCCTCCGTCGTCTTCTACATCTGGGGGTCTGGGGCTCTCGTGGCCGTGCTCTTTGTGTCCGTGCTGGTGGACTACGGCCTCGGTTTCCTCGCGGCGCGCGCTGCGACCTCTTCAAGTCCGAGGCTGGCTCGGCAGGTCATCGCCGCATCGGCGGTCACGAACCTCGGACTCCTCGCGTGGTTTAAGTACGCTGGCTGGCTTATCGACAGTGCAAACGATGTCGGCATCTATTCGGGAGCTGCCCCCGACATCATCTTGCCGATCGGAATTTCGTTCTTCACATTCCAGTCGATGAGCTACACGATTGACGTCACCCGAGGGCGTTGCCGGCACCTGGCGAACCCCGTCGACTTCGCGTTGTATGTCACCCTGTTCCCACAGCTCATCGCTGGTCCCATCGTCCGCTACCACGAGATCGAACCAGAACTCCGCGTGCGCGACTTCAATCTAGGACAGGTAAGCGAGGGTGCGGTCCGCTTCGCTCATGGCCTCGTGAAGAAGGTGCTTGTCGCCGACACCTTGGCAATCGTTGCCGACACTGCCTTCGCGCTCGACGACCCAACCTGGACGGCCGCATGGGTCGGCGCACTCGCCTACACCATGCAGATTTACTTCGATTTCTCCGGATACTCCGATATGGCAATCGGCCTTGGCCGGATGTTCGGTTTCTCTATCCCGGAGAACTTCAATCGGCCGTATTCCGCGGTCTCCGTGACGGACTTTTGGCGACGGTGGCACATCACTCTGTCGAACTGGTTCCGCGACTATCTCTACATTCCGCTCGGCGGCGGACGGGGATCCTCGCTCGCCACATACCGAAACTTGATGACCGTGTTCCTTCTCACGGGACTCTGGCACGGCGCGAATTGGACGTTCATTGTTTGGGGCGTTTATCACGGCGGTTGGCTGCTCGTTGAGCGACGATTCATGCTCCGCAACCTCGACGGGCCCGGCTCGCAGGCCTTCCGTCGCGGCACGACGTTCCTCATCGTCGTGGTGGGATGGGTGATCTTTCGGGCGGACTCGATCGGTCACGCAGCCGACTATCTCCAGAGCATGTTCACCTTCGGAGGCCTTGACCTCGGCGTTCTCTCGCGGGTCACAACCACTCGTGCGGCCGTCACACTCGTGGTGGCCCTCCTGGTCGTCTTCCTCCCGGCCACATTCGTCACCGGTCCCTTCTTGACCCGTCCCAACAACCCCCGGGCCCAGCTGGCCCGATTCGTCATCGTTGGTTTGGCCTTTCCGTTCGCCCTACTGCTCGCTGCCTCCGGCGCGTTCAGTCCGTTCCTGTACTTCCAATTCTGATGAAGAAGACCAGCTTCCTCTTCGGCATCTGGGTCATTGTGCTTCTCTTGACACCCGGCGTGTTTGGGCTCATCGGCGTACACCCGAATCGCGTCCAGTCCGGTGCCCAAACGTCGGCGCCCACATTCCAAGCGGATCGGTTGCTTCAACGGAGCTACTACGGCGAAGTTGATGCCTACGTCCGGAGTGAGACACCGGTGCGCGGCCTCGGCCTCTGGAGTCGCTCCTTGATCGACTACGAACTCTTCGGTGATTCATGGCAGCCGTTCGTGGCCGCCGGAGCCAACGACTTCCTCTTTTTCCGATTCCAAGTAGATCTCCCGTGCGGCGCGCTCGCTGCGATCAACCCTCCGACGTTGCCCGAGGCGCTGGACAGCGATCCCGACTCCCGAGTATTCGTCGTGTTGAACTCCGGCAAACACGCCTTCTACGGCGACCTGCTCAAAGCCCATGACCAACCGGAGCCGTGCGTCGTGGACGAACGGGCCGCGGCCCGACAACGTATGAGCGAAGCGACATTTGCGATCGACGTCGACGCAGCCTTGGAATCAGCAGCCGCGGCGGAAGAGGTGTTCTTCCGTCATGACACCCATTGGAGTCCTACCGGGCGGATGGTGGCCGCAGAAACACTGATCGACGCGATCGCACCAGGCCTTTGGGATCCAGGGGCCGTGATCGAGGACGAGATACCTGAGCTGGCGGCGCTCGGCCGCTTCCTCGGAAGAACGGAGGGCGTCGTCTCCGGACCGACCGTCAGTCGGCCGGCCATCGATCTCACCACGATGAATCAACAAACCACCGCCGACGGGCTCATCCAGTCTCAGCGGACACGGGCCACCGGCGCCCCGGTGATCAGCGGAAGGACTCTCCTCATCGGCGACTCGCAGATGGCCTACCTTGTTCCCGAGATCGAGTCGTACTTCGAAGACCTCGAGTTCTTCCTGTGGGACTCTCTCGCCACGACTTCGTCGCTTCCTTCGGCCGAAGGCGTCGACCGGGTGATCGTGCAATCAGTCGAGACCGCGGCGGGCAGGCGCTTCGCGCACCCTCAGCTGGAGCGAGTGTTTGGCGAGCTCGTGAAGAGCGACGACGACTAGCCGAGTTCGGCGGAACGCGCCGGCTTCCAGTCGAGACGGGGGCGGTCGCCCCACAACTTCTCGAGCTGGTAGAAGTCGCGCTGTTCTTGGTGGAACACGTGCACCACGAAGGCGCCGTAGTCCATCAGTACCCAGCTGCGATCTTCCTTGCCTTCCACGCGGACCGGCTTGGGGCCACCGGCGTTGGTGAGGTCTTCTTCGATGCCGTCGACGATCGCGTGGACCTGTCGGGGGTTCGATCCGCTGGTGATCAGGAAGAAGTCTGACACCGAGAAGACTTCGCCGACATCGATAATGATCGTGTCGTCGGCCTTCTTGTCATCTGCCGCGTCGGCGGCGCGACGAACCCAATGTTCGAGGTCGTCAGAAGCGATGTCGTCAGCCATTGATACCGATGGTAACGGTGAGGTCGACGGGTTCAGCAGGGAGGTCGACGAACACCAACTCAACGCCCAGCGCA
>JBLIOE010000058.1:0-15976 GCA_047639555.1 Candidatus Aldehydirespiratoraceae bacterium | reverse complement strand
GCAACCTCGCCACTCTCGCTCACGATCCGAACCTCAACGTCAACCATCGCTCGCCCGGCAGTGGTCGCGATGGTTTCGGGATCATCGCCGGGCTGACTCCCGGTGCACGTGCCTCCCTCGGTGAGGCCGTAGCCCGTGAGAACTCGCTCAAACGGAAGGTCAGCCCGAATCCGTTCGATCAAGGCGACGGGGATGTCCGCTGCGCCGGTGACCGCAACTCGCAAGCTCGACAAGTCGAACCGGTCGACGTCGGGAGAGTCGAGGAGGCTTTGGTAGATCGTTGGCGCGCCGGGCAAGACCGTGACCTTCTCCCGTTCGACGGTTGCCAGCACCGTTGCCACATCGAAGACCGGCATCGGCAGAATCGTCGCCCCTCGCACCAAACATGCCAGCCAGCCCGCCTTGTAACCGAACATATGGAAGAAGGGATTCACGATCAAATAACGATCGCCCTCGCGGAGATCGGCGAAGTCACACCAATCGGTGAAGAGTTTGAGCGTTTGACCGTGGGCCATCATCACGCCCTTCGGGGTACCCGTTGTGCCCGAGGTGAACATGATGTCGGACAGGTCGTTCTCGGTGACTGCCGCAACGGCAGCGGCGACAACCTCGGCGCCGACCTCATTACCGGGCTCGACAAAGTCGTCCCAGGATTCGGAGCCCTCGGGAACCGCGCCGTCGAGGATGACGATGTGGGCGAGGTCCGGCAGCTCCACACCACTGGCCGCCAACATGCCGACGGGGTCGATGTCGAGGAACCCCGTCACGGTGAAGAGCGCTTTGGCCTTTGTTCTCGCAATCAGCGGTGCCGCCTCCGCACCCTTGAATCGTGTGTTGATCGGCACCAACGTGGCCCCGGCGGCCTGCAGACCGAGCGCGGTCACAATCCAGTGCCGACTATTGGGTGCCCAGATCGCAACGCGGTCGCCGGGCCCGATTCCGTGCGCGATCATCGCCGCCGCGGCTTCGCGGATTCGTTCGCCCAGTCCGGCGAACGTCCAGCGCACGATCTCGTCGTTGTCGATCGAAACCCGGTCGACAATCGCTTCCCGTTCACCGAGCCGATCGCAGGTAGCCAGCGCGACGGCGGGGATGCTGGTCACGTGATCACCCCGGCGATCTTGAGCTCGATGATCGCGTCCATGTCGAAGCCCAGCTCGCCGAGGACGTCATCGGTGTCGGCGGCAAACCCCGGGGCTGCCTTGAGCTGGGGCGTGGTCCGATCGAAACGAACCGGGCTGCTGACCAGTTCAAACGTTTCGCCATCGTCGCCTTCAACGGTGGCGATGTAGCCGTTGGCTCGGGCTTGGACATCGGCGGCGACCTCCACCGTGTTTTGGATAGGCGCCCACGGTGTCTCAAGGTCGACGAATCGCTGGGTCCATTCCGCCAGCGTCTTTGTGGCGAGCACCTCGCGCATGATCGCGGTCGCAGCCGGGGCATTCGCGGCCATCGACTCGGCATCAGCGAACCGCTCGTCGGTGACCAGGTCGGGTCGATCGATATGGGCGCAGAAGTCGGGCCAGTAGCGGAAACCTTGGAGGCCGAGGATCGACATGAACCGACCGTCGCTCGTTTCATAGATGCCCGCGAGCGGGTTGGTCGGCGCGGCGCTGATCCCCACCGGTGGAGCAACCCACGGCTTGCCGTTGTCGAGGGAGATGGAGATCGGCAGCGCCATGGCCCACATACCGGTCGACAGTAGGGATACATCGATCTCCGGCGCGTGGCCGGTTCGTTCCCGTCCGAGGAGCGCGGCGGAGATTCCGCCCGCGATCGTCATCCCGCCGATGGTGTCGCCGTAGGCCGGCGGCGGCGGAACGGGCGCAGCCGAACCCGACGGCGTGATGCCATCAGCGGATCCGGCGCGGCACCAGTAGCCGGTCATGTCGTAGCCGCCGTTCTCACGCTCGTCGCCTTCGTCGCCCACGGCCGAGCCCCGGGCGTAGACCACGTTGGGATTCCGGGCGCGCACATGCTCGACATCGATACCGAGTCGCTGGCGAGCCGCCGGCAGGAAGTTGGTGAGAAAGACGTCGGCCTCGTCGACGAGCTTCATCACAATCTCAAGCCCCTCCGGCGTACCGATGTCGACGCCGATACTTCGCTTGCCACGGTTCGGATGTTCGAAACCGGGGTTGCGGTCGCCGTCGAGCACGACGGGGCCAAGTTGACGCATTCCCCGCTGTCCGTCGCCCGATCGAGCGTGTTCGACCTTGATGACCTCGGCGCCCCAGTCGGCCAGCACGGCGCCGGCGGCAGGAACGAACGTGAACTGGGCAACCTCGACGATGCGGATTCCCTCCAACGGACGCATCAGCCAGCCTCCACAACCGGCTCGGCGAGCGTCTTCATCTCGAGAAACTCTTCGAACCCGGCGAGGCCCATCTCTCGACCGATGCCCGACTGTTTGTATCCCCCGAACGGCGCGTCCGGTCCGTAGTACATGCCGCCGTTGATACTGATCGTGCCGGACCGAATGCCGCGGGCGACCGCGCGACAGCGCTCGATGTCCGTGCCGAAGACTGCGCCCGACAACCCGAAGTCGGAGTTGTTGGCAATCCGCACTGCCTCCGTGTCGCCGGCTTCTCCCACCCCTTCGTATGCGATGACTGCAAGCACTGGACCGAAGACTTCCTCCTGGGCGATCGTGTCGTTCTCACCGACGTTGGCCAGCAGCGTGGGCTCGTAGAAGTAGCCGGTGCCTTCAGGCGTCGAGCCACCTCGTGCGAGTGTGGCGCCCTCATCGATCGCGGTCTGCACCAACGCGGCAACCTTGTCGCGCTGACGGGCGTTGATGAGCGGGCCCATCATCATGGATGGATCGGTTGGGTCGCCAAAGGCAATCCCATCGAGGACGCCGGTCGCGGCCGCAACCACCTCGTCGTGCATGGCCGCGGGAACCAGCAGCCGAGTGGTGATCGCACATCCCTGCCCGGCGTGCGAGCAGATCGTGAATGCGGCGATCATCGCTGCCATCGCCGGGTCGGCGTCGTCCAGCACGATGAACGCGCTCTTCCCACCAAGTTCCAGGAACGTCTTCTTCACGGTGTCGCTGGCGGCGCGCATGATCGCCCGACCAACGGGTGTGGATCCAGTGAAGCTCACCATGTCGACGTCGCGGTGGGTGGTGAGCAACTCCCCAACGTCATTCGACTCGGCGGCAATCACGTTGACGACGCCGGCGGGAATGTCGGTCTTGTCGTGGATGAGTTGACCAAGCGCGAGCACCGACAACGGTGTGTCGGGCGCGGCCTTCAGAATGACTGTGCAACCGGCGGCAATCGCGGGAGCGAGCTTCGCCAGGCTGATCTGGATCGGATAGTTGTAGGGCGTGATCGCGGCGACGACGCCAATCGCTTCGCGTTCGATCCAGCGGTGACTGGTGCGGCCCATCATCTCGCGGACCCCGAGGTCCTCCGACCACTCGTAGCCCTCGAGCATGTCGGCATACCAACCAGTCATGGCGATCGGTGCTTCGAGCATTGGTCCGCCGGTCAACATCACGGGGGCGCCGACCTCGGCAACGACCAACGGGCGAAGTTCCTCCGTACTTTCGACCAGCGCGGCGTGAAGTTGACGCAAGCAATGCAGCCGGAACTCGTGATTCGTCGACCAGTCCGTGGTGTCGAACGCTCGCCGGGCCGCCGCGATCGCTCGCTCGGTGTCGGCCAGCGTGGCATCGCTGGCCTGGCCGATCTCTTCCTCCGTTGCGGGATTGATGACCGCATAGGTGCCGTCACCCTCCGCGCCGCAGAGTTCGCCGTCGATGAGAAGTTGAGTTGTCATCGCAAGAGTCATAGATCGATCCTTCGTTAGGCGGGCACGTCGCCGGCGAGTGTGATGCGGTGCATCACGCGGCGGTGGCCGTGGTAGTCGTTCATTGGATTGTGCATGGCGCATCGGTTGTCCCAAAGCGCCAACGTTCCCTCTGCCCAGACCAAACGCATCGTGAACTCCGGTTTGGTCTGATGCTCGAACAGGAACTGCAGAAGGGGTCGACTTTCGTCAACGGTCCATCCATCGAATCGAGCCGAGTGGGCAACGTTGACGTAGAGGGAACGTCGCCCGGTTTCGGGATGTGTGCGCACCGCCGGGTGGATCGCCTCAAAGCTCTCGGCGACCACGTCGTGGCCCGCCGCATCGGCATCTCGTCGACGGTCCTCGCGGGTGGCCGAAACATCGGCGAGGTCTGAGCTGCAGATGACGCGAAGGCTCGCCAGCGTTTCCTGCATCGCCGGTGAGAGTGCCTCGAACGCGGCGTATTGGTTGGCAAATAGGGTGTCGCCGCCACTCGGCGGGATCTCGCGCGCCACCAGCGTGGAGGCCATTGGCGGCGTCTTGAGGTAGGTGCCGTCGGAGTGCCATATGCCCCCGAAGTTCACGACTTCGTCGGGATGTTTCGCAACCTCGATGATCTGCGGGAACCCAGCCAGCCCGGGGACGAACGGATACTCAACCGGATCACCGAAGCGTTGCGCGAAGTTGAAGAACACGTCGAGTTCGAGCGGCTGATCACGAAAGACAAGGACCAGGTGGTCGAGCCAGGCCTTCCGAAGTGTTGCTTGTGTGGATCCGTCGATTGGACCGGACAGGTCGAGGCCGTTGATCTCCGCGCCGAGTGGTCCGGCGAACGGCGAGACGGAAAAGTCGATGGTCGTTGCCCGCCCGCTCAGAACCGACCGAGCAGGAATCCGGCCGCGGCCGCGGCATTCGGATAGGCGTTGGTGATGCCGGCGCTGATGTAGCCAGAATCGGAGATGACCGTCTGGCCGCTAATCGCTCCGGCCGCGGCACTGCACAAGTACACAAGCGGCATGGCTTGCTCCATCGGCGTCGATGCCTCGATGCCGAGATCCTCTCGAAAGTCCGAGCCAAAGCCGAGCCATGTCTCCGCGTTGGCCTGAGCCAACGGAGTGTCGGTCGGGCCTGGGCAAATCGCGTTGATCCGCACACCTTGCTTCAGCAGGGCAAATGCTTCGCTGGCCACGTAGGCACACATCGCTTGTTTCATCGACATGTAGTCGGCCTTGCCGTTCGCCTCGACCCAGGCGACGGCGTCGTCCCAGTCGGAGATTGCCAGCAGTTCCTTCAACGTTTCGAGGTTGGCTTCCCAGCCCAAACCGGCCGCCGAAGAGATCATTCCGATCGCGCTACCCGCGGGGAGCAGGCCTCGTTCCAGCATCAGGTCGATCATGTAGCGATGGCCAATGAAGTTGATTCGCTCGAGCCCGGGAGTGCCATCGGCAACCCCGGCGCAGGCGAACAACGCGTCGACCGGTGCATCGATTGCGGCGACCGCCTCGTCGATTGAGGATCGATCGCTCAGGTTGATGTGGACCGCCTTCACTCCTTCAAGGGTGACGTCGGCGAAGTCCATGACGGTTACGTCGGCTCCTGCGTCCAAGACGAGTTCAGCAGTGGCGGCGCCCATCCCTGTGGCACCACCAACAACGAGCGCTCGTTTGCCGTCATACCGAAACGCGTCAAATGCTCCCATAGCAGTGTGCTCCTACTTGTTTCTCGTGAGAAGATGATTCTCCCAAGACGATAATCTAGATTCCACAAGGGGCAAATATGGCAACCGCTGAACCCGACCTCTACTACGACCCGTACGACTTCGAGATCGACACCAACCCCTACCCCATCTGGGCTCGGCTCCGCGAAGAACAGCCTCTGTATTACAACGAGCGCTACGACTTCTACGCGGTGAGCCGCTTCGAGGATGCCGAACGCGTCCTCGTCGATTGGCGCACCTACAGCTCCGCTCACGGCACGGTGCTTGAGCTGATCAAAGCCAACATGGACATCCCGCCAGGATCGATCATCTTCGAAGACCCGCCGGGGCACGACCTACACCGAGGCATCCTCAGTCGCGTTTTCACACCGAAGAAGATGGACGCAATTGAACCGAAGGTCCGCGAGTTCTGCGCCCGCTCGCTCGACCCACTTGTGGGATCGGGAGGGTTTGACTTCGTCACCGATCTCGGCGCCGACATGCCCATGCGCACCATTGGAATGCTCCTTGGTATTCCGGAGCAGGACCAGGTTGCCCTGCGCGACCAGATCGATGAGGGCCTCAAGCTCGAGGACGGCACGATGCCCGAGTTCGACGAGGGCGCCACGCTCGGGTCCGAACAGGCGATGGCGTTCGGCGAATACATCGACTGGCGGGCGAAGCATCCGTCGGACGACTTGATGACGGAACTTCTCCTTGCCGAGTTCGAGGACACCGATGGCACGATGCGGACGCTCAACCGGGAAGAGGTGTTGAACTTCGTCAACCTTCTCGCGGCCGCGGGCAACGAGACGACAACCCGCCTCATTGGCTGGACCGGCAAGCTGCTGGCCGAACACCCGGACCAGCGACAAGCCATCGTCAACGACCGCAGTCTCATCCGACCGGCGATCGAGGAGCTACTGCGTTTCGAGCCGCCATCGCCGGTGCAGGCGCGCTATGTCACCCAAGACGTTGAGCTCTACGGGCAAACGATCCCGGCCGGCAGCGCGATGCTCGCGCTCAACGCGTCCGCCAACCGAGACGATCGACAGTTCGCCAACGGCGAGACGTTCGACATCCACCGTGAGGCTGGCCACAACCTTTCGTTTGGATTCGGCGTTCACTTCTGTCTCGGCGCCGCTCTGGCCCGTTTGGAAGGCCGCGTCGCCCTCGACGAAGTCCTTCAGCGATTCCCAACCTGGGAAGTCGACTGGGACAACGCCGTACAGGCCCGCACCTCAACCGTCCGGGGTTGGGAGCACATGCCGGTCACCACGCCATAGCCAGCCTTACGGCTGGCGATCTCACGGTTGGAAGCGGAGGGCGCCGTCGAGGCGGATGTTCTCACCGTTGAGGTACGAGTTGGCCGCGATCGATTCGACGAGCTGCCCGAACTCTTCGGGGTGGCCCATCCGCTTCGGGAAAACGATCCCCTCACTGGGGTCGGTCTTCATGTGCTCTAGCGCACCCAACATGAGCGGCGTGCCCATCGTGCCAGGCGCAATGGCGTTCACGCGGATTCCCATCGGTGCAAGGTCGCGGGCCATCGGCAATGTCATGCCGAGAATCGCCGCCTTGGCCGCCGCGTAGGCAACCTGCCCGGCGCGGCCCTCGATTCCAGCGATCGATGCCGTGTTGATAATGACGCCCCGCTGCCCATCGACGTCGGGTTCATTCGCACCCATCGCCGACGCCACATGACGGCTCGCGTTGAACGTGCCCGTCGCGTTCATCTCCATCGTCGACGTGAAAGAGGTGTAGTCGTGCGGTGAGCCGTCGCGGGCAACGAGCCGGCCGCCGCCGACCCCGCCCCCGGCAACATTCACAAGCACGGCAATCTCGCCGAGCGACGCGGCGGCTTCGATCGCACCGTGAATCGCGGCATCATCAGTGATGTCGCCGCTCGCGGAGATGGCTTGGCTGCCGAGTTCGTCGGCCAAGGCATCCGCTCGCTCGACGTCGCGATCGAAAACGACCACGCCCATACCGGCGGCAATGAGCCGGCGAACGGTTGCGGATCCGAGACCACCGGCACCGCCGGTGACAATCGCTGCTCGTCCGTTGAGTTCCATGTCGTACTTCCTTCTTTGTATTCGCGGCTAGCGAAGATTGGCGATGATGTGTGGGAGTTCGGCCGTTGTCTGGATGCCGGATGCTGAGGCACACACGACGTTCACGGCATTGACCGCACGATGAGCGGTGTACCCCGGTGTTGTCGCGGCCATCTGCTCAAGACTGACCGGGAAGCGCAACGTCACATCGAGAGGTGTATCTCCCTCGACGTTGATCCGCCAGCCAGTGTCTTGCAGTTCCCAGTCTGTATCTAGATCGGTGCCGCAGTACCAGGTTGCGCGGAAACGAAGCGCCTCGCGGCCGCCGCTCTCCACCGAAACTGTGGTCCGCATCGCGGCGACGGTCCCGGCCTCGACAACTCCGGCGGCAATCTCGATCGGCCGCGCCGCGACCGCAACTTCGCCCCGCGCGTTCACGGCGTCGACCTCGATGCCGATGGCGTCGGCGAGTTGGCGCAGCGACGGCCCGAAGCCGGCTTTGAGGTGCGCCAGTCGGTTCTCGTCGTAGGCCGCCGGGGGTTGGCCAAAACCCATGATGTTGAAGAGCAGGTCCGGCGAGTCGCGCGGCGAGAGATTCGCGAATTCGTCGATCGTCAAACAGTCGAGGCGTCGCTGAATCGATGTCAACGCCAGCGGGATTGCCTCGGTGATGAACCCCGGGCTGCTCCCTGTTGCGTAGACGGAGGTATCTCCCACCGCGCATGCGTTCTCGATCAGCTCACGTGTGGCCGCATCCATACTTGGCGGGTGGTGGAATCCGCCACACGTCGTCACAACGTTGGACCCAGCGCTGAGTAGTCGGGCGATGTCGTCGAAGTTCATCGACCTCGGCATGTGCAGTACACAATCTGCGCCCAGAGCAACGATCTCATCAGCGTCGGCGGTTGCCAAGACCCCGGTCTCGTGGAGCCCGCAGAGTGCTCCCGCATCGACGCCGACCTTGGCCGGGTCGTAGACCAGCACCCCAACGAGCTCAAGGTCTGGGTGCTCGATCACGGCCTTCATCGCGCGGATGCCGATGTTGCCGCTTGCCCACTGCGCCACGCGCAACTGCGTCACTGCGGCCCGTTCGTCGCCACGCAGCCGCCGTCGACCAGCACGTCGGTTCCCGTCATGAACGACGCGTCGTCCGAGACGAGGAAGGCCGCCACGCGGGCGACCTCTTCGGGTTGCGCCATCCGGTCGAGCGGACTGGTCTCGACCATCGCTGCCATCGCGGGCTGGGTGGACGCCTCAAGCTGGCCCATCCCGGTATCGATGATGCCGGGCGAGAGCGACAACAGCCGGGCGCCGGCCGCGCCCCACTCGGCTGCGTGGTGCTGGACGAGCCGAATCACGCCTCGCTTCGAGAGCGAGTACGCGAACTCGGGGACAGTGTGGTCCAATCCGGCTGCGTCGAGTCGGTCGTAGAAGTCATCGTCGGCGGCTGAGTCGAGAATGGCGTCGATCTCGGCCGACGGCGGCATCATGTGGCCAGCCATCGAGGCGAAGCAGACCGCGGCCGAGCCCGGTTGAAGTGCGGGAACAAATGCCTGAATGACTCGTTGGGTGCCCCGCAGGTTCACCTCGTAGATACGACGACCGTCGGCCATCGCCGGCGAGAGCCCCGCCGTGAGCACCAGCGCGCCAAGTGCGCCGGTTGCGGCAACCAGAGCCGCCACATCGTCGGTTTTGGTGATGTCACAACGGATCGTCTCGGCGCCGGTCTCGGCACCAATCTCGGCGAGAGCGTCGGCGTTCACGTCGGCGAGCAGAAGCTTGCCGCGCGGCGCCAGCAGGCGAGCGGTCGCTGCGCCCATCCCGGTGGCCGCGCCCAGGACAACATTGGTGACCGGTTCAGACATACATACCTCCGTTGACACCGATGATTTGCCCGGTGATGTAGCTGCCATCGTCGGAACACAAGAAGGCGCACGCGCCCGCGATGTCTTCCGGCGTACCCGCTCGACCGAGCGGGATCATCGGGCCGACGATGTCGACACCAGGGAAGTCCCCTTTGGCCTCCGCGTTGCGGACCATCGGTGTGTCGACCAGTGATGGCGGGATGGTGTTGACGGTGATTCCGGAGCGGGCCAGATCGACGGCGAGCGCTTTGGTGAGCCCGATCACGCCACCCTTCGATGCGACGTAGTGCGCCATCTTCGGCGCGCCGGACTGTGCGCTCGATGAGGAGATCGTGACGATCCGCCCCCACCCCGCTTCGATCATGTCGGGGATCGCGCCTTGGATGCAGCTGAACGTTCCGGTGAGGTTGACATCGATAATCCGCTGCCAGAGCTCTGGCGTGATGTCTTCCACGGCGTCGAACGACTCGATTCCCGCGCTGGTGACGAGCATTTCGATCGGGCCCAGCTCCGAGCGAACCGTGTCGAGCGCGCAAGCAACTGCCGCCCAGTCGGCGACATCAACCCCAACGGCGATCGCGGTCGCGCCCTCTTGGCGCAAGGCAGCAGCGGCCTGCTCGGCCGCATCCAGGGAGAGGTCAAGCAAAGCGACACAATGGCCGTCGGCCGCGAAGCGCTGCGCCACACCCAGCCCGATGCCGGACGCCGCTCCCGTAACGACGGCGACGCGACTGGCAGTGTGTTTTGTGTTGTCGGAACTTGTCAACGGATCCCCGTCCAGACAGGCGAAACATGATTATCGCTGGGAGAGAACATGATTCGCAAGAAGCCGAGGCAATCGGTAACGTCGGGCCATGAGCGACGAGGCCCCAACCGACGAAGGCACGCTCGATCCATGGGTTGCCGCGTGGATCGAAGAAGACCCCAATCGAGCAGTGCCGTTCGATCATTTCGAACCCGAGATGCTTGCCCTCGCCCGCGGTCCGCAAGGCGGGCCACCGACCAAGGAAATCGCGACGATCACCGACGAGGTCGTCGGCATCGATGGCCGCGAGATACCGATTCGGATCTACGAACATGACGCCGCGCCCACCGGTGTTGTCGTCTACTTCCACGGCGGCGGCTTCGTCATTGGAAGTATCGGGCTCATGGACAACGTCGCCCGCGAGATCGCCCACTGGTCGGGTGCGGTTGTTGTCTCGGTTGAGTACCGGCTCGCACCGGAGAATCCCTACCCCGCGGGCCTCGACGACTGTGTGGCCGTCACCCGCTGGGCCCAGGCCAACGCCAGCCGGTTCGGCGTCGACCCCGCCGCCGTTGCTGTCGCGGGCGAAAGTGCCGGCGGAAACCTGTCCGCCGCGGTCGCCTTGCGGCTACGCGATGCCGGCGATTCCGCGCTGGCCGCCCAAGCGCTGCTCTATCCCGGCACGTCCGGCCGCGCGATCACCGACTCAATGCGAGAGTTCGACGGGCTTATTCTCAGCCTCGGCGTGATGGCGAAGTTCAACCAGGCCTACACCGGTGGCCGAGATCTCGACAACGATCCTTACGCCACGCCACTGAGCGCCGAGTCACTCGCTGATCTTCCCCCTGCGTTCGTGCTGCTCGGCGGCAGCGACCTCCTGCGAGACGAGGGCCGGGCCTACGCCCACCGACTCGACGACGCCGGCGTTGACCTCGTTGAGAAGTGTTATCCCGGGCAGCCACACGGATTCCTGAACTTCGACTTCCCGGCCGCCGCAGGTGCCTTCGAGGATGTTGGAACCTGGCTCCGAACCAAGCTCACGGCGGTCTAGTCACATGTTGCTCGAACTTCACCCCGACCTCGAATTTCTTCGAGAGACCACCGCCAAGTTCCTCACCGAGCAGATGCCCGTCAACGAAGTTCGTCGGCTGCGCGACGAACCAGCGGGCTTCGACACCGCGTATTGGCGCCGCGGCGCCGACCTCGGATGGACCTCCTTGTTGGTCGATGAGGCCGACGGCGGAGGCTCCATTTCCGGAGAGGGTCTCATGGACCTCGCCGCCGTCGCGTTCGAATTCGGCCGCCACGCCGGGCCCGGCCCCCTCGTCTCCGTCAACGTTGTCTTGAGCGCACTCACCGGCCGCGATCCACACCGCGAGCTCATTGGCGGTCTTCTCACCGGCGACACCTTCGCCACGTGGTGCCACGAAGAAGGCCCACCGAACGATCAGCTGGAATCGTTGAGCCTCACAATCACCGTCGACGGCGACGAACTGGTGCTCAACGGCCAGAAGCGTCCGGTCGAGTCGGCCGACGTCGCCGATCACCTACTGGTCAGCGGCCAATCACCCGACGGACCAACCCAGGCCCTCGTCCCGGCCGACACTCCCGGCGTGTCGCTGAGGGCGCTTACCGGCGTTGATCTCACCCGACGCTTCTTCGTCGTCACGTTCGACAACGTCCGGGTCCCGATCAACGCACTCGTCGGGTCACTCGGCGACGCCGCGGCCGACCTCGAGCATCAGCTTCACATCGCACTGGTGATCCTCAACGCCGAGTCTGTTGGCACCATGCAGCGAGCGTTCGACATCACCGCCGAATGGGCCCTCGACCGTTACTCGTTCGGTCGACCGATCGCGTCCTATCAGGCCATCAAACACCGCTTCGCCGACATGAAGACCTGGCTCGAAGCAGGTCATGCCATCAGCGACGTGGCGGCCCAAGCCGTGACCGCAGGTCAAGCCAATGCCGGCGAGCTGGTGAGCGCGGCCAAGGCGTTCATCGGCGAACGCGGCTCAGAGCTCATGCAGGAGTGTGTGCAGTTCCACGGCGGCATCGGGCTCACCTTCGAGCATGACCTTCACCTGTACCTTCGCCGTCAAACGTTGAACCGCGTACTCCTCGGCACACCTGCAACCCACCGTCAGCGGATCGCCAGGCTCACCATCCAACGGGAGGAAGCCTCATGACCGAAGATCTCGAATCGTTCCGGGCTCGGGCCCGCGCCTTCGCGACCGAACACCTCGAACCGGCGACGGAGTCAACCCAGATCGGCCTACTCCGCAATAGCCGAACCGACGAGGAAGAGCTCGCACTCATTGGCCACGAGCGCGAGTTGCAGCGGCGATTCTTCGATGCCAGCCTCGCCGGAATATGTGTGCCCAAGGAGTACGGCGGCCAAGGCCTGACTCCAGAACATCAAGCGATTCTGAACGACGAGATCGCGGGCCGCGAATACCCGATCCATCTCCAGTCGCCGACCTTTGCACCGTGCACCGCCGTTCTCCTCGAGTTCGGCACTGAGGAGCAGAAGACGACTCATATCCCCGCCATTCTCAAAGGCGAGGAGATCTGGATGCAGTTCCTCTCCGAACCGAGCGGAGGATCCGACGTCGCCTCCGCGCAGACCACCGCGACTCGCGACGGCGACGAATGGTTACTCAACGGGTCGAAGGTTTGGACCACTGGAGCCTGGTGGTCTGACTGGGGAATCTGCCTCGCTCGTACCAACTGGGACGTACCCAAACATCGAGGACTGAGCGTCTTCATTCTCCCAATCGATCGGGAGGGCATAGAAGTCCACCGCATCGAAATGCTCAACGGATCAAAGGAGTTCTGCCAGGAGTTCCTCACCGACGTGCGAGTTCCCGACTCGGATCGAATCGGCGAAGTCGACGAGGGCTGGACCGTCGGCTCCCGGTGGATGTTTCACGAACGGATGGGTCTCAACTCGGTGCTGGTCACCGCGCCCGCCGGTCGCGGGTCGAACAGCGGCGGTTTCTCGGTGACTGCTCTCGCTCGCGCGGCCCAATCGATTGATGACCCGCAGGTGCTCGACTTGGTGGGTGAACACCACATGCTCCAGTCGGTCTCCGATGCCCTCCGTTCCCGACTCGCGCAGGGCCTGGCCTCGGGCGCACTTTCCGATCAGGCATCGGCGATCGGCCGCCTCTTCGCGGGCCGGATCGCCACTCGCCAGATCACCATCGCGTTCGAGCTCACGGGTGCAGCCGGCGCCGCGTGGCTCGAAGATGACGGCATTGTGGCTGAAACCGGCAACGACTTCCTGATGCGCCAGGTCACCTGTATTGGCGGCGGCACCACCGAGATGGCCGCCAACGTCGTCAGCGAACGAGTGCTCGGCTTCCCGAGAGAGCGGAGCCACGACAAAGAACTCGCCTTCCGGGATGTTCCTCGCAGTCCCTCACACTGACGTTATTCACCGACTCTATTCAAACGAGGTCGCGTAACTCTCGTTTCAAGACCTTGCCGGAGGGGTTACGCGGCAACGCGTCGAGGAACGTGACACCGGTCGGCACTTTGAACTTTGCCAGCGACGCTCGGCAATGTTCGAGCAGCGCATCTGCGTCAACGTCGGCGTCCGGTTGGGTGACCACAAAGGCGTAGGGAACCTCGCCCCACCGCTCGTGCGCCTGGGCGACAACCGCGGCTTCGAGAACCGCATCGTGTTCGTACAGCACCCGTTCGACTTCGGACCCGGCGATGTTCTCGCCGCCCGAGACAATCATGTCCTTCAACCGGTCGACGATGAAGAGATACCCATCGTCGTCGCGAACGCCGATGTCGCCGGTGTGGAACCATCCGCCGGCGAATGCCGTGGCCGTCGCCTCGGGGTCACGCCAGTACCCCTTGAAGACCTTCGGGCCTCGCATCACGATCTCGCCGCGCTCCCCCGCGGCGACGCTCTCACCGGCCTCGTCCCAGATATCGAGCTCAAGATGAAGGCAGGACTTACCAACGCTCCCGAGCTTCGAGATCAGGCTCTCGTGATCGAGGAACGTGTCGCCTGAAACGGTCTCAGTCATGCCATACGCATCCGCGAACCACGCCGAGGGAAACGTGCGCTGAATTCGCTCGATCAGCGGGACCGGCATCTTCTCGCCGCCGTTGATGATCACGCGAACCGCGGAGAGGTCTCGTTCCTCAATGTTCGGGAGCGCCATGATCGCGTTGACCATCGCCGGCGCGAGCCAGACCGTCGTCACCCGTGACCGTTCGATTTCTTCAACGACCGTTTCCGCGTCGAACACCGTGTGCAGGATCGTCGTTGCCCCGACCGCGATCAATGTGGTTGTGGTGAGATCGAGCGCACCAACGTGGTAAAGCGGGCCGCACGCGAGACCAAGGTCGTCGCTCGTGAACCCGAACTCCACGATGTGGGCGAGGTTCTTCCATGCAATGTTCGCGTGGGTCAGCATCACGCCCTTGGGCCGACCGGTGGTCCCCGACGTGTACATCAGCCGATGAGTGTCATCCGCAGCCGCGGTCACGTGGGGTTGGCGGTCCCCCGCAACGCGAACGTCGGCCAACGATTCCCATCCGCTCACGGGCGCGGTGCTGAGGCAAAGCCGAACCATCGGTAAACCGTCGACCGCCTCGGCCGCGAGCTTCGACAGCGACTCGTCACAAACGAACGCCGTCGCCTCGGAGTGCTCGAGGATGTAGCGCACCTCCGCCGGGGCGAGACGCCAGTTGATCGGCATCACGATGGCACCGAGATGATTCGCAGCGAAGACAACCTCAAGAAACTCGGTGCAGTTGTACGCGAGCAGCGCCACGACGTCACCGGCGCCAACTCCTCGTTCCTGGAGGCCGGCCGACAGCGCCGCCGCACGATCGGCCAACTCGGCATAGGTCGTGGCGACGCCGTCGTAGACCGCAACCGCCTTGTTGGGCGTGCGGTCGGCGTAGTGGGCCAGCACCGCAAACCAATTGACGTCACCGGTTGGCTGGGCGGTTGCGTTCATTCGCCGATGGTATTGGACCGCCCGGGGCCGTCGCCCGTACGCTCGCCCATGGCGTCCCACCGACTCCCACCCACGTTTCCGAAATTCGACAATGTCGAGGCCGAACGACGCGACCGAAAGCAGCGGCTCACGGCCGCATTTCGGCTCTTCGGGCACTACGGATTCGATGAGGGCGCCGCGGGCCACATCACCGCCCGCGATCCCGAATTGCTCGACCACTTCTGGGTGAATCCGCTGGGTATGAACTTCAAGCAGATCTGCGTGAAGGATCTCCTGCTCGTGAACGACCAGGGCGAAGTTGTCGAAGGGAACTGGCCGCTCAACACCGCGGCGTTTGTCATTCACTCGCAGATTCATCGAGCCCGCCCCGATGTCATCGCCGCCGCCCACGCCCACTCACTCCACGGCAAGTCGTGGTCCACGCTTCGCCGACCGCTCGATCCCTTGACCCAAGACGCCTGTGCGTTCTACGGCGACCACGCGGTCTTCGATGACTACACCGGCGTGGTGCTCGACGACCAGGAGGGCGCACGAATCGCGCAGGCGCTTGGCGACAACAAGGCGGCGATTCTGGCGAACCACGGCATCCTCACCGTCGGCCGATCGGTCGACGAGGCCGCGTGGTGGTTCATCACGATGGAGCGGACCTGTCAGGCCCAACTCCTCGCGGAGGCCGCTGGCGACCCGGTGCTCATCGACCACGACATGGCCGAGAAGACGGCAGTCCAAGTCGGTCAACACGCCGCCGGTTGGCGCCAGTTCCAGCCGCTCTACTCCTGGATCCTCGAGCAACAGCCCGATCTTCTCGCCGAATGAGTCTCGAAGAG
>JBLIOE010000057.1:0-16392 GCA_047639555.1 Candidatus Aldehydirespiratoraceae bacterium | reverse complement strand
CGGTCTCGATCTTCGGAACGACAACGGCTGACACGCCGTCGGGAATCGCCGCCATGTCGGCGTCGAACCATTCGGTCGACGGATCGTTGACCCGAATCGCCACCGCGACCGGGCCGACCACGGAGGCCATGAGGTCGGGGAGCGACGCTCGAGCGGCGGCTTTGGCGTGAACTGGCGTGGCGTCTTCCAGGTCGATCGTGATGAGATCAGCCCCGGTCGCCGGCATCTTGGCGACGAGATCGGGCCGTACCGCCGGAGCGAACAGCAGTGAACGAAGACGACGTGGCAAGCCCATCGGCTCAGACTAGGTGGACGGTCAGGAAGCCGCGAGCTGGGCGAGACGCTCTCGGAAGCGGTCCACGTTGGCCAGCTTCACGTGTTCGTAGCCGCGAACCAGATCGGCCGCGTCGGCAACCGCGACGGCTCGGTCGTGGTCGCCAGCGGTGATCGCCGCGCTGACACCAGCGAGGTATTCGTCGGGAAGGGCCCGTTCAATCCGGCGCACTTCGGCCCGTCCGAACGGGTCGAGCGGGGTGTTTCGTAACCGTTTGCCTGCGGCCAGAATGCGAATAGCTGGACTCCAGCGGGTGGAGATTTCGAGCTTGGAGGAGCGACCGAGGGCCCGAAGCGTGGGCGGGTGCAGACGCCACGCAACCTTGGCGCCGCGGGTGGCGACCTCGCCGACCGCCGCTTGTCCGTCGGGGTCGAGCATGAGGCGGGCGACTTCGTACTCGTCTTTGTAGGCCATAAGTTTGAAGAGGCCTGAGGCTGTTGCTCGCATGAGTTCGGGCGAGACGATCGCACTCGTATTGATCTCCTCGAGCCGATCAAGGAAGGACGAAGCGAGCTTCACGCTCTGGAATGCGATGAGTTCGGCTGTGAGTCGGGTCAGCCCGTTTCGCACCCCCGCTTCGTCACCCGCGAGCAACTCGACTCGGGTTTGGAGCGCGGCGGGCAGAGTGGCTTCGACCGTCGCGGTCGAGGGGGCGCTTACTGCTTGTGCCACAACCGCGGCGTCGGCGACCTGCCAGCGGCCCCAACGGAATGCGGCCCGATTGAGGTCGACCGCCACGCCGTTGAGCTCGATTGCTTGTTCGAATGATTCGGGCGCGATGGGCAAGAGGCCGGACTGGATAGCCATGCCGATGACGAAGACGTTGGCGCCGACGGTGTCGCCCAGGAGCCCAGCGCAGAGGTCGGCCGCTTCGGCCCAATGCCGAGCCCCATCGCGGGTGCTCGAATCGATCCGGTGGAGCAATTCGTCGGCGGTCGGCATCTCGGTTTCGGGGTGCGCGGTCTTCTCGCCCGGGGGAGTGAGGTCGAGTGATCCGACAACCGAGGTGCGGGCCGGCTCAGCTGCGTCCAGGCCCGTCCACGACGCCGCGACGAGGAGGTCGAACGCCAGGAGAAGATCAGCCTGACCAGCACCAACGCGGCTGCTACCGGCCGACGCGCCGTGGGCGATCCGCACGTCGGACACCACGGGGCCGGCTTTCTGCGAGAGTCCGATTTGGTCAAGGCCGAGGACATCGGCCCCCTCGAGCATGGCGGCCGTGCCCATCATCTGAGCGGCGGAGACCACGCCGGTGCCGCCGATGCCAGTGATGTGCACACTGACGTCGTCGGCAACCCGGGGGTATGGCGCGGGGATCGGGAGAGGCACACTCGGGAACACCCGAGAGGGAGTGCTCGCAGTACGGCGTCGCCACCAGCGCGGCGGCCGTTCCGTCACGGAAACGAAGGCCGGACAGTCGCCCTCAAGACAGCTGAGATCAAGATTGCAACTGTGCTGCTCGATGGTGGTCTTGCGACCAAAGGGCGTGTCCAGCGGCTGGACACTCAGACAGTTCGAAACTGCCGCGCAGTCGCCGCAGCCTTCACACACTCGATGATTGATCACCACACGGGTCTTCGGTGTCTCGACTTTGCCGCGCTTACGATCGCGGCGAAGTTCGGCAGCACAGCGTTGATCGTGGATTAAGACGGTCACACCCGGAATCGCCGCGAGAACCCGCTGTGCTTCCTCCAGCCGAGTCCGGTCCCATACGTCGACCTCGGCCGGCACCCGAAGCGCTCGGGCTCGGGCCGGATCCTCGCTCGTGATGATCACCCGTTGCACGCCTTGCGCCAGGAGCTGTTGAGCCACCCGTTCGAGGCCGATGCCGCCGGTCGGGTCCTGGCCGCCGGTCATCGCGACGGCCCCGTTCCACAACAGCTTGTAGGTGATATTGGCGTTGGCCGCGATGGCGGCAGTCACCGCGAGCTGGCCCGAATGGAAGAACGTTCCGTCGCCCAGGTTCTGCACGAGATGTGGCGTCTCGACGAATGGCGCCATACCGATCCACTGGGTGCCCTCGTTGCCCATACAGGTGAGACCAGTGATCTCTCCGTACCGGGGCTCACCGCCGAGCATCACCATGGTGTGGCAGCCGATCCCGGCCCCGACCGCGGTGCCCTCGTCGACCACCGTGCTGCGGTTGTGGGGGCAGCCCGAACAGAAGAAGGGTGTCCGTTGGACCGTGAGCGGGATCGATTGGCGGGTCGGTGTCTCCGGTGCGAGCCGCGACGCGATGCGCGGCTCGAGTAGTCGACGCAAAGGTGGAATGAGCCCATCGGCGTGGAGCGCTCCGGCCGCCGGGATCAGGGGCGCCTCGAACTCGTCGGTGCGGCCAACAACGAGTGGGTGATGGCTGGCGTTGTAGAGAGCGTCCTTCACGAGCGACTCAACGTTGGGTGTCTTCTCTTCGATCACCACGATCTTGTCGAGTCCGGTGGCGAACGACCGGATCGTCGACGCGTTGAAGGGCACGGGCATCCCGAGCTTCAGAAGACGGATGCCGGCATCGCGGATCTCGTGGTCGTGCTCGAGGCCGAGGCGGCGCAGAGACTCGCGAACCTCGCGGTACGTGATGCCGGAGGCGACGATGCCGATCCAGGCGTCGGGTGGGTCGATCGTGACGTGGTTGAGATTGTTGAGCGCGGCGTATTCGAGGGCGAGCGGCGCCCGGACTTCGAGGATCTCGCGTTCGAGGTCGAGCGAGAACGGGGTGACCAACATGCCGCTCGGTGTGTGGTGATAGGGCTCGCCGTCGATGAGCGGAATCACGGGCTCGATTCGGTCGATGTCGAGGGTGACCGTGGCCGCGCCGTCGGCCACGTCGGCGACGATCTTCAGGCTGACCCAGAGCCCGGTCGCCCGGCTGAGGGCTATGGCGTGACGCCCGAGATCGAGCGCCTCGGCCGGATCGCCGGGGTAAAGCACCGGGATCTGCATGGAGGCAAGAACGCCGGCGGAGGAGGACGGCAGCGTGGAGGACTTTGCCGCGGGGTCGTCACCCACGAGGGCGACTGCGCCCCCGTTGGGATCGGTTCCCGCGAACGTTGCGTGACGAAGCGCATCGGCCGCCCGGTCCACGCCCGGGGCCTTGCCGTACCAGAGGCCGACCACGCCGTCGTAACGAGCGTCGGGCCGCGTGGATGCGAGTTGGCTGCCCATCACGGCGGTGGCCGCGTACTCCTCGTTGACCGACGGGCGAAGGGTGATCGGGAGATCGGGCGCTTCACGTGCGGCCTGGCTGAGGGCGCTGTCGAGTCCACCCAGCGGTGAGCCGGGATAACCGGCTGCGAAGGCGGCCGTGTGGAGCCCGTTGCGTCGGTCAACACGCAGCTGCTCGATCGGGAGGCGAGACAGAGCCTGTATTCCCGTCATGAAGACGGTGCCTTCATCTCGGGTGTAGCGATCACTCAGTCGGTACGTCTCGGCGTCGGTCACGACCCGGCCTCCTTGTTTCGAGCTACCGCCACTATCGCACTACGTTCGTCGTCATGGCGCTTACCCCTGAGAATCTCGTCGACGTTGAGTCGATCCGGCAGCTGAAGGCTCGCTACTTCCGGCTGATGGACCAGAAGCGATGGGACGAATGGCGAGATGTGTTCGTCGAGGACGTCGAGATCACGACACCTGATGACACCGGTGATCCGAACCCCATCGTTGGTCGTGATGTCTTTGTCGACGGCCTGGTCGCCATGATCGACACGGTGCCGACAATTCATCACGGGCACATGAGCGAGATTTCCGTCGATGGCGACACCGCCGCGGGCGTGTGGTCGATGGAAGACCATCTCTTCTGGCCGCCCGCGTTCGGTCTCGGCCATATGTGGGGGACCGGCTGGTACGAGGACACCTATCGACGCTCCGAGGACGGGCAGTGGCGTATTGCCACGATGTACCTTCGTCGCATCCGCGTTGAAGCGAACGGCGCGCAGATCTTTCCGAGGGAGTCGTGATGAGTAAAGAAGTCACCCGCCAGCAAGGCGTGAACCGCGTGGTCATGGCCGTCCGCGATCTTGAAGCCGGTCGGGCGTTCTACGAGAAGCTCCTTGGGTGCACGTTTCACCCGGGCAACGATGCGGAGGCCGCCACCTTCGGCGTGAAGATGGTGTTCAGCTGGGACGGGGGTATCGAGCTGGTCGCTCCTATCGAGGGCAAGGGAAGCCACATCGAGAAGATTCTCGCCGACCGAGGCGAAGGCCTCATCGGTGTGGTGTGGGCCGTCGCCGACGCCGACGCATCGAAAGCGGCGGCCGATGAACTCGGGGTCAGCACCTTCCACACCCTCAACTACTCGCAGGAGCAGATCGACAATGATCTGCAGGGCCGCTACACCCGCTACTACGAACACTTCATGGCCGGCCCCAAGACGCCACTCGGCAACGCCTCGGTGCTCGTTGGAGAGTTCGATCTCCCGACCTGATCTCAGTCCATGATCACCATGGGCTCAGCAACATTCGCACGATAGGGAGCGGGAATGCGACGCTGTCGGGCATGGCCTCTTCTCGCCCTTCCGCCGAACGTATTGCCGACCTCGTGGCTCCCATCTATCCCGATGAGATCGCCGGAGCATTCGGGATGGTCGCGCCAATGGCCGAGGCCCTTGATTGGGCGCCCGAGGCGATCCTGGCGCAGGCCCGCGCCGAGACCGGTCTCGACGACTTTGGTGACGACCTCCACGTCGAGCCGCTGTCGGTGCTGGCACCGGCCATGATCGACGAAGGTGAGCTCTCGACTCTCGGCCAGTTGTCGAATCACGGCACGCTCGTCGGCTACGCCAAACAGAAACTGCTCGTCGCCGATCTTCTCAAGCGCCATCCCGAGATTCACGACATAGAGATCGAACGGCCCGTGGTGATCGCCGGGCAGGGACGAACGGGGACCACCCACCTCCACAACCTGATGGCGAGCGACCCGGCATTTCGGACCATGCCCTACTGGGAGAGCGTGGAGCCGGTGCCGCCGGTCTCCGAACAGGGCATTGACTATGGCGCCAACGACGAAGATGATCCGCGCTTTCAGCGCTGCACGGCAACGCTCGCCGGTCTAAACGGGGCCCTGCCGTATTTCAAGCGGATGCACGATATGTATCCCGAACATGTGCATGAGGAGATCGCCCTTCTGGCGATTCCGTATGGCGGCATGGCACCGGAGACGATGGCGATAATGCCGACCTGGCGCGACTGGTATCTCGCCAGCGACCAGGTGCCGTTCTACGAGTACATGAAGACGATGCTGAAGGTGCTCAGTTTCCTGGGGCGGGGAAGCGAGCGAGACGCCAGTCGGTGGCTACTCAAGTCGCCACAGCATGTTGAGCGCCTGGGCGACCTGATGACGGTCTTTCCCGACGCCACGGTGGTCTGTACGCACCGAGACCCGGTTGCGGTCGCCAAGTCGATGAGCACGATGCTCGCGTATACGTCACGAATGAGCCGCAACCCAGAGAAGCTCGCCGATGTTGGTCGCTACTGGGTGGACCGGATGGCGACCATGTTCCGCTCGATGGCCGACGATCGACATCTGGTGCCCGCCGATCAATCGATTGACGTCGCGTTTCATGAATTCATGGCCGACGATGCGGCGATGGTCAAACGAATCTACGACCTCGCTGACCAGCCCTATGGCGAAGCTACGGCCGAGGCGATGGCCGCCTATATGGACGCCCACCCCCGCGGGGTTCACGGCAGCGTCAGCTACCACATCGAAGAGGACTTCGGGACCGACATTGATGCCCTCACGGCTCGGTTGGGGTTCTATGTAGACCAATTTGGTGTCGAAAAGGAAGGTGCACGATGAGCGCCGAAGAGAGCAAGGCCGCATTGGCTCGCTGGTACGACGAGATGTGGTTCAAGATGGACTTCGACCGCGTACCCGACTGTGTTGGTCCCACCTACACGCGGCACGAGGCCGGCGGAACCCGCACGATCACTGCGGAGGAATACCGCGACTTCCTCAAGGCCAATATGACCACCGCGGAAATCACCGACGGTCGATACCGGCTCATCGCCGAAGACGACCACGTCGTCGCCATCGGCTCGTGGACATTCAACGGTCAACAGTGGGATTGGGTGCAGGCGTTTCGGGTCGAGCACGGGAAACTTGTGGAGACCTGGCTCTCCGGCATCGGCTTCGACACCATGTGGGGCCCCGACGCCGTGCGGCCCTAGACCTCGCTCGATCCGACACGTCCAGCGAGGTAGTGCTGCGCCCCGAGGGGGAGGCGACCGAGGTAGTTCTCCACGCGGTGTTGCCACGAGACGTCGAACGGAGTGAAGAGGACATAACGTCGTTCGGCCTCGGTGAGGCCGGCGCGCCGAAAGCGCCGGCGAAGTTCTCGAGCCCAGAGAAGCTCGACACCCTCATCGAATTCGCAACGGGCGACGGACATGCGGGTGAGTGGGTTCAGCGGGTTGTGTTCGAATGCAACAACAAGCCCGCCCGGGCGAGTGATCCGGACCATTTCCTCGATCATCGCGTCACGATGAGGCGGATCGACGTGATGCAATACGTTGACCGTGAACGTGAGGTCCATGCTGTTGTCGGCAAGGGGCAATGACCGCCCGTCGCAATTGACGGGGTGTAGATCGGTCTGCCCGTTAGCGGCGAACGCCGACTCGGCGGAGGGCTCTGCACCGACGATCGTCCCGAAAGGGACCGCGAGGTTCGCTTCCATCTCGCCGACACCACATCCGATGTCGGCGACCCGAAGAGACTCAGGAGCGCCGAGATGGCGGCGAGCGATACTCGTCAGCGCCTCAGCTTTACGGCGGACGAAATACGCGTGTTCTTGACCCGAGAAGGCGATCGAGTCCTGCACAAGGGCGCCGTATTCGGGCGCCGCATCCTCGAACCGATCATCCACGTTTGGGCCGGTCCGGCTGACGATCCATGGAGACGCCGAGACTGTCGCGTACAAGGTACAAGGGCCGGTGTTTGACCTCTTCGTGGATCCGCGCCACGTATTCCCCAATCACGCCGAGCATGAGAAGCTGAAGGCCGCCGAGGAGTGAGATCGCAACAACAATCGAGGCCCAGCCGGGCACGGTGTACACGTTGGCCAGCTTCAAGATGGCGGACACGATGGCTGCCGTGAAGGCCGAAAAGGCGATGAAGAATCCGAAGTTGAGGATGAGTCGCAGCGGCACCGAGGAGAACGAGATCACCCCGTCGGTGGCAAACGCGACCATCTTTCGCAGTGAGAACTTCGTCTCACCGGCCTGGCGGGCATCTCGGTGATAGTGCACCGCGGTCTGCTCGTATCCGACCCACGAGAACATCCCGCGGAGATAGCGCCGGTGCTCGCGCATGGCCACCACCGCATCTATGGCGCGCCGGTCGACGAGGCGGAAGTCGCCTGCGTCATGAGGAATCTCTACCTCGCTGAGGCGACTGAGAAGCCGGTAGAAGCGCGTAGCGGTGACACGCTTGAACCATGACTCGCCGTCACGGGCGTCGCGCACGGCATACACAACCTCGAAGCCTTCACGCCATTTCGCAGCCATCTCGATTGCGACCTCGGGCGGGTCTTGAAGGTCGGCGTCCATGATGATCGCGGCAGAACCTTCGGCGTGATCGAGCCCGGCAGTGAGGGCGATCTGGTGCCCGAAGTTTCGAGACAGCCGGACAACACGAAAACGCGAGTCTTCGGCGTGGATCTCGGCCATCGCGTCGAAGGAGCGATCGGTGGAGCCGTCGTCAACCAGCACGACTTCACATGGACCGTCCATCTTCGCCATCACCGCGGTCAAACGTTCGCGAAGCATCGGCAGAGAGTCGATCTCGTCGAGCACGGGAATCACGAATGAGTACGTCGGGCTCGGCTCGGTGGCGTCGGACATTTCGGAGACGCTAGTGCCCGGCATCATGCGCACCGGGAGGGGTCGAGCGAGTCGGTGAGTTCGAATACGGCCACGATGACTCCGTCGCCCTCGCCGGAGAACACATTGACGGTGCCACTGACGTCTTGCATGACGATTGAGCTGGGGTCGGCTTTGGTCCACGCGTAGGGGCCAGGAGTGTCGGGTGGGTCCGCGATTGAAACGATGTGTGAGTAGTTGCCTGCGTTCACAAGGTGGGCCCACTCGTCGCAGGTGGTTGCCGCGGTGGCGACGCCGTTGTCGATGAAGCCGATCCATTGCACATAGTTTGAGAGATCGTCGCCGTAGTAATGGAACTGAGCATTGACACCAACGACTCCGATCCGGGCATCGGTGAGGTCGACCGCGGGGCTCCACACCGGCCCTTTGGCATACCGAGCGTCGTTGTAGGCCGGAAACCCGATGACGGCGACGAGGAGCGTGAGCGCGCCAAGCCCCAGGGCGAGCGGCCGAAAAAGGGGCGTTTGGTTCGGACGAAGAACATAAGTGAAGCCGGCCGCGAGAACGACGGCAGCGGCGATGAGTCCAATGACTGTGTCGTCGGATCCAACATTGTCTTGGAAGCGCCAGTCTTCGACGCCGGACCAGGTTCGCGGCGTGAGAAGTGTGGATGCCATAATGCCGAGAAGGGCGACGGGCGGGAGCCACTTGGCCCGGCCGCCGAGGACTGGGAGGGTCGGCAGGAGCACGAGTCCAACGGCGACCGCGAGCGCCCCGTAGCGGGCGTTGGACACGAAGTATTGCGGCAGACCGAAGAAGACTAGATTCTGCGGGCTGAACAGATAACCGACCAGGGTGACGATGCCCACGAACGCAGCTATGCGGTACAACCGCCCCGCCGAGTGAATCATCGCGAGGACGAGTGCACCGAACGAGATGACAAGAACGACGGCCCACAGCGGGCCGAACCACAGCTCAAGACCGGGTCGAAAGACTTGGTTCCACGCGGCGTCGTCGGTGAGCCACGAAGCGACGGTATCGGTGCCGTCCGAGGTGCGAACTGCGTCAAAACTGACAGGGCCGAAAGACAGCTCCTGCGGTGGGAGGGGATTACCCACAATCACGAAGTTGCGGACGTAGGTAAAGAGGCCTGCAGCTGCACTGGCGACCAACCACGTTGCGCCGGAACGCAGGCGGTAACCCTTCTGCGCAATGACGAGCACTGCAACCGTGACCGCTCCAGCCGAAGGGACGGCCGTCCACTTCGCCCCTAACGCAGCGCCGGTTGCGACCGCCGCCATCGCAATCACCGGGAGCGAGGTCGTAAGGCGATCCGGTCGGGCGTTGATGAGAAGCGCGAGCGCCACGAGTACGAGGGAGAACGCTGGCAAGTCGCTCATCGCGGAGCCAGCCTGATGTCCGATATACCCAGGGAAGGACAGTGACGCGGCGGTGGCGAGGAGCGTGATCGGACTGAGGCCGAGCGGACGGCCGATCGCCCATCCCGCGAGCAGTGCGAGGGCAGCCCAGCCGAAGTTGATGAACGGCGAGGCGATGTCGCTCTCTAGGAAGAGCATGCCGGTGGCATGAAAGAACGTCGCGATGTTTGGGAAGAAGGCAGTGAGGTTGCCCGCGTCGAACACTTCAATTTCGCGGAGTGAGCCGGTTTGCGTGAGCTTCGCCGCAGTCGGGAGGTGGTACCAGAGCGTGTCGGCGCCTCCGACGCCGCCGGTGAGTCCTGCGGCCACCCGCACAAACCATGGTCCAAACCAACCCGCGACTGCAATGACTCCAACGAGGTTGCCAGTTCTCCCGAAGAGACTGGGCGGCGCGGGTGCGAGTTCGACGACGAAGCGACCGCTGAGTCGAGGCGAAAGACGGCGCAGGGCCAGGCCGAGGAGGGCGTAACTCACAACGGCGGTGGTGAGCCGGTAGATGCCGAGAATGCCGAGGCACTGGGTGACGAGGAGGATCGACGCTATCAGAAGGACGGCATCCGCTAACCACGCGACCGAGCCGCGCCACGGGGGCAAAAGGGCGCGTCGCAGCGAGCGAATACCAATGCCGAGCGGCACAAACGCGCCCACGAACAACACGATCCCGATCAAGTAACGAGTCATAGTCTCAGTCCAGATATCGCGGATCGGGTTCTCGGTGTCGCGATCACCTTGACCTTGTTACCGCCCTGGTGCGCGGCTCGCAAGAGTCCGCAGGACCATTTTCTACTCGCGCTTGTTGCGCTGGTCGATCAGGGACTGAAGTGGCCCGAGATCGAATGGCGCGCCGGTCATCACGATGATGTGATCGGCGCCGGCATCGATGTAGCGGCCGATGTTGTCGACGTCGTCGCCTTGCACCGCCACGGTGCGCTCGATCTCCGCTGGGTCACGACCGACCTTGTCGCACCACTTGTCGAGCACGCCATTGAGACGGTGGAGGTTCTCGGGTGGCCCAAACGTGTTCCACGCTTGCGCGTGTTCGGCCACGAGCCGCAACGTGACCTTTTCGCCCGAGCCGCCGATCAGGATCGGTAGGTCGCCCACTGGCGGTGGGTTGAGCTTCCGAATTCGGTCCTTCATCCGGCCGAGGTCGACTTCGAGTTGACGGAGGCGTGAACCCACAGTGCCGAAGTCGTAGCCGTATTCGTCGTAGTCGCGTTCGAACCAGCCCGCGCCGACGGCAAGATACATGCGGCCTTCACTGACATGATCGAGCGTGCGGGCCATGTCGGCCAGCAGTTCGGGATTGCGATAACTGTTGCCCGTGACGAGGGTGCCGAGCATGGCCGACGTGGTATCGGCCGCCATCGTCGACAGCAGCGTCCATGCCTCGAAGTGTGTGGCATCGGGATCACCGAAGAGCGGAAAGAAGTGGTCCCAGATCCAGATGGAGTCGGCCCCCATCTTGTCCGCCGCGGTCCATGCTTCGCGCAAGGCCGAGACGCGGGCGCCCTGAGGCTGGATCTGGATTCCGACTTTCACCATCGAGATGACCTCGGCCCGGACTTAGATGGAGACCGAGAACTCGGGCGGAACAGCGTTGTTGACGATGGGGTCAATCTCACCGTTGAACATCGGGAACTTGCGTTCGGCCTTCTCCCGCATACGAGTAGTGGAGTGCACCGGGTCCTTGTCGAACTCGGGGATCACGTATTTGCCGAATGTCTCGATCATCTCGATTGTCTGATCGTGGGTGTAGCCCTCGTCGGGGGTGCCGAACGCAACTTGATCGCAGCCGACCTTCTCGTAGGCCTGCACCTGTTCGCATACTTCCTCGGGATTGCCACACAACATGTAGCCCTCCTTGATCGCGAAGTCGAGAGTGTCGTCGTCGAGTTCGAAGCGCTGCGTGGGGCTGGGCCACACGATGGCGTCGGGGCTCTGCGGCATGGAGTCGTGGTAGAGGTTGACCATCGTGACGCGATAGCCGCGCAAGTTCCGCTTGGCCATTGCTCGGGCCTCTTCGCGGTCCTCGAGACAGATGACGGCGTTGGTCATCATCACGTTGTTGTTTTGGTATTGCCCGATCTGGTCGGTGACGTTCTCCGCGGCTTCCTTGTACGCCTCGACGCGGCCCTTGAGGTTGTGGATCGGTTCGAAGTTGAATGCGATCGCACCGATGCCATGGCCGCCAGCCTTTGCGAACGTGGCTGGATTGCCACAGGCAACCCACATCGCCGGGTGGCCCTTGCCGTAGGGCTTAGGGAGGATGTTGTGGGGCTTTGGAACGGAGAAGTGTTCGCCCTCGAAGCTGTAGTCCTTCTGTTCCCACATTCGGGGAATCTCGTGGGCGACTTCGTTCCACATCGACTTCGTGACGGAGAGGTCGGTGCCGCCGAAGGTGGCGACCTCGTGGCTGCCCGCGCCGCGGCCGGTGCCGAACTCGAAGCGGCCCTCGGTGAGGTGGTCCATCATTGCGGCACGCTCAGCGAAGCGAACCGGGTGTTCCTTGGTGGTGGGGAATGACGTGATGGCCGAGCCGACGTGGATGCGCTCGGTCTTGGCCGCGACGTATCCCATGAAGGGGTAGGGGGCCGACATGTGGCTGTACTCGGTAAGGGCGTGGTGCTCGCCAAACCAGGTGTACTTCCAGTTGAACTTGTCGGCGTGAATGGCGTATTCCGCCTCGCGCATGAGCATCAGGTGCTCGGAATCAGGGTCGTGGGCCGCCGGACCGGGTAGGTAGCCGTTGAAGAAAAGGCCGAACTCCATGTGGTACTCCTTCAGTCAAAGTAACTAGAACGTGTTCTGGTTTTAAGCTAGCAGGTGAAATTAGGTGCCGGTGAAATCGGGGGTGCGCTTCTCGGCGAAGGCCTTCGGGCCTTCCTTGGCGTCATTGCTGGCAAAGACCGCTTGGCCGTACTTCCATTCGTGCCGCAGGGCGTCGTCAAGTTCCATGCCGTCACACTCGTGCAACGTGCGCGTTATCGCGGCGGTTGACAGCGGCCCGTTGGCCGCAACGACCTCGGCAATCTCCATCGCCTTCGTCAGGGCCTCGCCGTCGGGCACCACATGACCGATCAGGCCGATGTCTTTGGCTTCCTGGGCGAGTAGGTGCTTTCCGGTGAGGAGGATCTCGGCGGCCTGAGTGTAGGGAATCTGGCGCGGGAGACGGACCGCAGATCCGCCCATCGGGTAGAGCGACCAACGAGCCTCGCTCACCCCGAAGCGTGCACTCTCACCCGCAACGCGGATCTCCATCGCCTGGAGCAACTCGGTGCCGCCCGCGATGGCGACACCCTCGACCGCAGCGATGATCGGCTTGGTCGGGCGATAGTGCCGAAAGAGCGCCCGGTAGACGATGTCGGGGTCTTCAGCCAGACGGGATTTCGTGTCCATCGGATCGCCGTCTTTGGCATCGCCCGCCATCGCTCGAAGATCCGCTCCCGCGCAAAAGTTGCCGCCCGAGCCGGTGACAACGATGCAACGAATGTCGGGATCGTTCGAGGCCTCCTCGTAGGCATCAAACATGCGGATCAGCATTGCCCCCGATAACGCGTTGAACCGATCGGGGCGGTTCATCGTGAGGATCAGAATGTGTCCGTCGCGTTCTACGAGCAGATCGTGGTTCTCTTGCGAGTCGCTTGATGCAGGCATACCGAACGCAACCTAATTTTGGACTAGAGCGAAGCCAAATCTTCAAGCGGCGGACAGCTGCAGATGAGATTGCGGTCGCCGTGCACACCATCGATACGGCTCACCGGCGGCCAGTATTTGTTCTCGCGATCCCAGGCCTCGGGGAAGACGGCTTCGTCACGGGTGTAGGGATGGGTCCACTCGGTGGCGGTGGCTTCGCTCGCGGGATGCGGCGCGTTCACGAGTGGGTTGTCATCGGCCGGCCATTCGCCGGCCTGCACCCGCTTCGCTTCCGTGTGGATCGCGATCATGGCATCGCAGAAACGGTCGATCTCATCAAGTGACTCCGACTCGGTGGGTTCGACCATCAGTGTGCCCGCCACTGGGAACGACATCGTCGGAGCGTGAAATCCATAGTCGATCAAGCGCTTCGCAATGTCGTCGACCTCGATGCCGGCTTCTTGCTTGAGCACTCGGGTGTCGAGGATGCACTCATGGGCAACACGGCCGGTCGCCCCCGTGTAGAGCACGGGGTAGTACTCCCTTAGTCGATGAGCGATGTAGTTGGCGTTGAGGATCGCCGTCTCGGTTGCTTCGCGCAGACCGCCGCCACCCATCATGCGGATGTACATCCATGGGATCGCAAGGATCCCGGCCGAACCCCACGGCGCCGCGGCGATCGGGCCCGCGCCGGTGGGCGGACCCGCGACGGGGTTGAGCGGATGGTTGGGGAGGAAGGGCACGAGGTGTTCACCAACACCGATCGGGCCAACGCCGGGGCCTCCACCGCCATGAGGAATACAGAATGTCTTGTGCAGATTCAGGTGGCTGACATCTGCGCCGAACTCGCCGGGCTGAGCCAGCCCAACCATGGCGTTGAGATTGGCGCCGTCCAGATAGACCTGCCCGCCTGCTTCGTGGATCATCTCGCAGATGCGGCGGATCTCGACCTCGAACACGCCGTGCGTAGACGGGTAGGTGATCATCAGCGCGGCCAGGTTCGCCCGATGCTCACTCACCACCTTGTCGAGGTGGGCGAGATCGACGTTGCCGAGTTCGTCGCACTCGACGACTGCCACCCTCATGCCGGCCATGACGGCCGACGCGGCGTTGGTGCCATGCGCCGACGACGGAATCACACAGACATCGCGGTGATGGTCGTCTCGGCTCTGGTGATAGGCGCGAATGGCGAGCAGGCCTGCGAGTTCACCCTGGGCACCCGAGTTCGGCTGGAGAGAGATCGCGGCGTAGCCGGTGATCTCCACGAGCCAACGTTCGAGCTGATCGATCATTCGCTGATAGCCGACGGTTTGGTCGACGGGGGCAAACGGATGCAACCCCGCGAATTCCGGCCAGCTGATCGGCTCCATCTCGGTGGCCGCGTTGAGCTTCATCGTGCAGGACCCCAGCGGGATCATCGAACGATCGAGCGCGATATCGCGGTTGACGAGCTTGCGCATGTAACGAACGAGCTCGGTCTCGCTGTGGCACGACGAGAAGATCGGGTGCCCAAGCGCGGGCGTGGTTCGACGCAGCTCCTCGGGTCGGGGATCGTCGACGGTGCTGTCGAGTGCGTCGAGGTCGGCGTCGACACCGAAGGCGTGCCAAACGGTCTCGATTACCGAACGACCAGTGGTCTCGTCGAGCGAGGCCGACACCGTGTTGGCGTCGACGCGGCGAAGGTTCACACCCTCGGCGAGGGCGATGGCCATCACCTTGTCGGCGCGGCCCGGGACCCGCGCACAAACCGTGTCGAAGAAATTGTCATGCACGATCTCGATGCCGCCATCGCGAAGACCCTGGGCGAGCACCGCGGCGAGACGATTGATTCGACGAGCGATACGGCGAAGACCAACCGGACCGTGGTGCAGCGCGTACATCGAAGCCATGACGGCAAGCAGTACCTGGGAGGTACAGATATTAGACGTGGCCTTCTCGCGCCGGATGTGTTGCTCGCGGGTCTGCAGAGCGAGGCGGAGGGCCTTGCGCCCGCCGGCGTCGATGGACACACCGACCAAGCGGCCCGGCAGCGAACGCTGGTGTGCCTCCCGCACCGCGAAATACGCGGCGTGGGGCCCGCCGAATCCCATGGGCACGCCGAAGCGCTGCGTGCTTCCGAGAACGACGTCGGCACCGAGGTGTCCCGGCGGCGTGAGCACGGTGAGGGCCAGCGGATCGGCGGCGACCGCCACGAGGGTGTTGCTGGCGTGGCAGCGCTCGATGATGGCGGCGAGGTCGGGGATCGCTCCGGTCGAGCCGGGATATTGCACAAGAACGGCGTAGACACCGTCGAGGTCCGCCGTGAGTGGGTCGCCTACCGATGTCGCGAGTCCGATCGGCTCGGCCCGCGTCTGTACGACACCGATGGTCTGCGGATGGCTCTCTGTATCGATCAGGAAGTGATCGCCGGCCTTGCCGCGACTGATGCGATGCAGCATGGTCATCGCCTCTGCGGCGGCGGTGCCTTCGTCGAGCAGGGATGCGTTCGCGAGATCCATCCCGCTCAGCTCGCTGACCATCGTCTGAAAGTTCAGCAGCGCTTCGAGCCGACCTTGCGAGATCTCCGGTTGGTACGGCGTGTACGCCGTGTACCAGCCCGGATTCTCCATGATGTTGCGGCGAATGACCGGGGGTGTGTGGGTGTCGTGATAACCCATGCCGATCAGCGATGTCAGCGGGCGATTGGCGGAAGCGATCTCGCGCAACTCATCCTGCGCAGCTTGCTGGCCGATCGGGGACGGCAGGTTGAGCGGCTTTTGCATCCGGATGTCTTCCGGCACTGTCTGATCGATGAGTTCGCTGATGCTGCTGAGGCCGAGGGCCGCCAGCATGATTGCTCGCTCCGAGTTCGGTGGCCCGATGTGGCGACTCACGAAGGCGTCACGGCCTTCGAGTTCGATGAGTGTAGGGCGGTCGTCGTTGGTCACGGTGTGTCTCCAGGGTCGCGAGCGAGATTCCCCGCTCGGTCCGGAGGCCTGAGAGCTTCACGTCGCCGGTTGCCCGGTGGCGCTTTCCCCTTCGGCGGGTGTGCAACTGCACACCACTCTCCCGAGACGTCCGCGCAATGGCGGTCCGGGTGCCTGAGAGGTTCCCGGGGAGGTTGCTCCTTCGGCGGACGTTTTCACCGAGGTGTCAACGCCACTCTCCCGCCTTTGCAGACGACGTGGTG
>JBLIOE010000056.1:0-17084 GCA_047639555.1 Candidatus Aldehydirespiratoraceae bacterium | reverse complement strand
TTTCGACCGACGTCCGTGCTGGCGGCTTCTCCGACGTGACCGAGTGGCAGTTCGCGAATGGTGTGGTTGTTACCCACCAGCAGACCGAGATCACGGATGGATCCTTCGACATCTGGGTGGAGTCCACGGGCGGCTGGAGCACGATCGATGGGGGCGCCGCTGACCTGGCGACAGCTGCGGTATCCGCCGTGCTGCAATCTGGTGTCGGCCCACACAACGCGGCAACCCTGCGGCGCTACCTCGAGAGCCGCGATGTTGCGCTGTTCGCCGGGATCGAGGAGTGGTACGAGGGAGTGTATGGCTCCGCGTCCACGAGCGATGCCGAGGACCTCTTTGCCCTCATGCGCTTGACGATGACCGAACCCCGGGTGGATGACGTGGCCCTCCGGTCCGTGGCCCGCGGCCAGGAGTCCGCCAACGAGGTCGCCGAGACCGACGCCGACGTCCGCCAGAACGATCTTCTGCTGTCGCTGCTGAACGGCGGCGATCCCCGCTACCAGGCGCGCCTCAGCCAGTCGGAGATTGATGCTCTCGACGCCGGCGAACTGCGCGACCTTTTCGCCGGCCGATTCGGCGCGATCGACGAACTGCACGTGGCGATTGTGGGCGATATAGCGGCCGACCGAGCCCGCGATCTTGTGGCTCGTTACTTCGGAACACTGCCCACACGACCGGCCGATACATGGCAAGACCTCGGCATCGAGATTCCCACCACCGCGGTCTCCGGGGAGGTCGAACTCACCGACGGCACCGCCGATGGCGGCCTCTCCCGTTTCGATTGGATAATCGGCGACCCCACCGTCGAGCAAGAGGTCACCGGCGTCGTCCTCGCGACGATCATCACCAATCGCATCACCGAGACGATCCGAGAGGAGCTCGGCGCCAGTTATGGCGGTCTCGCCTCGATCTCCGTCGACCGTGAGGGCCCGGGCACGCTCGGGGCATTCATCCAGGTCGACGGCGACCCCGCCCGGCTCGGGGAGATCCGCGACGCACTCGACACGATCCTGGCCGACCTCGTCGACACCGGTCCGACCGCCGATGAGTTCGATCGAGCGATCAGCGTGACCGTCAACGACTACAACTTCGTCACCGATCAGTTGTTCCTCGTCGGCAACATTGCGACGACGCGCCATCCCGACGCCGACGTGCTGTTCGACACAAACCGCGGGCCGATCCTTCTCGGCCTGACCGCCGGTGATGTGCGGGCCCTCGCCGCCGCGCTCTTCGCCGACGCCGCCACCGTCGAGGTCGCCAAGGTCCTGCCCTAGGTGATCGGGCGAGAGGGATGGCATAGTCACACCCGTGCACGTCACAGTTGTTGATCACCCCCTCGCCGCGGTAGCGCTTACCCGCCTGCGCGACGAGACCACTACCCGACCCGCGTTTCGCGCGGCCCTGCGGAACCTGAGCCGCAATCTCGTCTACGAGGCCAGCCGAGACCTCGCGATCACCGAGATCCAAGTAGTCACGCCGATGGGCCCGACCACCGGAATCAGCCTGGGGGCCGATACTGAACTGCCGCTCCTCGTCCCGGTGCTGCGAGCTGGACTCGGCATGCTCGATGCCGCGCTGGCCGTCCTCCCGGAAGCCCAGACCGGATTTATTGGTCTGAAGCGCAACGAGGAGACGCTGCAACCAATCGTCTACCTCGATACGGTGCCGACCGATCTGAGAGGCCAGCCGGTCATGGTGCTCGATCCGATGTTGGCCACTGCTGGTTCGGCCATCCACGCCTGTCAGAGCCTGCGTGACGCCAATGCTGGCACCATCACCGTCGTCTGCGTGCTCTCGGCGCCCGAAGGGGTCGAAGCGCTTCGGGCCTCGGGCACCGCCGACGCCCACGTCACGGCGTCGATCGACAGCCACCTCAACGAGATCGGCTACATCGTGCCGGGGTTGGGTGACGCCGGCGATCGACAATTCGGCGTCGATTGATGACCCGAGGCGTCGCCGTCGTCCCCGAGAGCCGTCCGGAGATGCACCAGGCACTCACTGCCGCCGTTCAGACCGGCGGAGCGGAAATCGTGCCGCTCAACCAAGCCGAAGCTGTGGTGTGGGCCGACCCCGCCGCCGTTGGCGTGTTTCGAGCACTCATCGACGAGGCGACGGCAGCATCCTGGATCCAGCTCCCCTACGCCGGCATCGAATCGTTGATCGACCTGCTCGATAACGACCACACGTGGACATGCGGCAAAGGCGTCTACGCCGATGCCTGTGCCGAGTGGATGATCGCTGGCCTGCTCGCCGCCTTTCGCGACATCCCCCGATTCGCCCGAGCAACATCATGGCCCCGCCAGGGCGGACGTAATCTTCTCGGTGCGAAGATCACCCTGCTGGGTGGTGGCGGACTGGCCGAGTCGTTCCTGCGTCTCATCGAACCCTGGCAATGCGACGTCACCGTCGTACGCCGAACCGGCGAGCCCCTTCCCGGTGCCACCCGAACTGTCACTACCGACCAACGCTTCGCGGCGGTGCGCGATGCCGACGCGGTGATCGTCTGCCTGGCCCTCACTCCCGAGACCGACGGCATTGTCGACCAGATGCTTTTCGACGCGATGCCCGACGATTGCTGGCTCCTCAACGTCGGCCGCGGCTCCCACGTGCGCAACGACGACCTGCTCGCCGCGCTCGATGCCGAAGCGATCGCGGGCGCCGTGCTCGACGTCACCGATCCGGAGCCACTCCCCGATAGCCACCCTCTCTGGGCCTACGACAATGTGCTCATCACCCCCCATGTCGGAAACACACCGGAGATGGGGCTCCCTCTCCTTGCCGCCCGGGTTGAGGAGAACGTCCGTCGCTGGCTTCGCGGCGACAAACTCCTCGGCGGCGTCGACGTCGACGCCGGGTACTAGCCTCAGCCTTCGATGCTCGATCATGTCTTTACCGATGCCATCGGCGCGCTACGCGACGCCTTCGAGTTCTCCCGCCTCGAGCGGCAGGCCTTCGAGGAGCGGTTCCAGGTAGATGTGCTGCTTGGTGATGTCACCTGGCAGACAAGCTACGGACTTCCCGGTGAAGGCCTTCCGCCCCGCGTTCAGGCCGACGTCACCTGCAGCTGGCCCACCTGGTCACAAACCGCATATCGCAGCTGGTATGTCGACGAGGAGCTCTCGGAGCCGCCCCGCATCGAGATCGAGGTCACACTGCGGGTGCAGCGCATGCAAGAGTCCCCGTCGCCCCGCACCGTTCTCAGTGTGCTGCCCATCACGAGCCCCGCGGTCGGCCGCGAGAAGCTCACCCGCAGCGGCCCCACGGTCGAGTCGATCTATGGCGCCGACCCCGACGATGCCGAATACGCGATCGAAGTGTCCTACGAAGGCGTCTACGAACTCGACGAAGCGTCGCTCGTCGATGGCTCGGCCCTCGATGAGCACTTCAACGCGTTGGGTGGGTGGGTCGCCTCCACTCTCGTGAAGCTCGGTGACCTCGACCTCGTGTTCGGACCGCCGCTCGAGGGTTAGATCCCTCGGCGGACCTCGCCGAGGTCCTCGAACTTCGGCTCGCGTCCTTCAGACTTCGCCACGAAGGTCTCGGCCATGTCGCCGGGCTGGAACATGCCGGTCTGCCATGCCGCGATGTACTTCAGCGAGTCTTCGACGGAGTGGTCGCGGGTGTAGAGCACCATCTCCTTGGTGCCGTGCACGGCCAAAGGCGACTTCGATGCGATCTCTGCGGCGATTTCGTGGACGCCGCTGAGCATGGAGTCCGGATCTTCGAACACCTGGTTCACGAGGCCATATCCCAAAGCCTGATCAGCCGACATGCGCCGACCGGTGTAGGCGAGCTCCCGCACGATGCCTTCGGGAATCAGCTTCGGGAGACGCTGGAGAGTGCCGACGTCGGCCGTCATGCCAATGTTGATCTCCTGGATGCAGAAGAACGCGTCGGCCGTGGCGTAGCGGCAGTCGGCGGCCGTGACCATATCGACGGCGCCCCCGATACAACCGCCCTGGATCGCGGCGAGCACGGGCATACGAGCCTGTTCGAGAATGGAGAACGATTGCTGGAGGTGGAGCACGTTGTAACGAAATGCTGCACGTTGGCGGCCCCGCTCCTTGATATCCACGCCCCCCTCGACGGAGTCACCGTCGCCGCCGCCAAAGACGCTGAGGTCCATTCCGGCCGAGAAGTGTTTGCCGGTCGAGGAGAGCACTACCGCTCGCACCCGGCCAGAGTCAGAAAGCTCGCTGATGATCTCGGGAAGCTCTGACCAGAAGGCCGGAATCATCGAGTTGTACGCGTCGGGGCGAGAGAGGCGAAGGTGGGCAACACCCTCGCTCTCTTCGAGTTCGAAACAGGTGTATCCCATACGAGCGAGGGTAGCGGTCTAGATCAGGCTGGTGAGGGCCACTCGTGGCCGTGCGCCAATGTGCGAGATGATCTCCCCGGCCGCAATTCCACCGAGCTCGGCACAACGAGCCAGGTCGGCACCATTCGCGAGCCCATGCATGAAGCCCGCGGCGTAGAGGTCGCCGGCCCCGGTGGCATCCACAACTTGGGTGACGGCCGCCGCTGGCACCACGATCTGCTCACCGTTGGCCACAACGACCGAACCGGCGGCCGAGCGCGTGAGGGCGCTGATCTCCACCATGTCGCCAATCTTTGCGGCCGCGACATCGAAGTCGTCGGTCTCAAAGAGCGAGCAGATCTCGGCCTCATTCGCGAACACAAGATCAACATTGTTGGTGAGGAGATCGAGCCATTCTTCGCGATGTCGATCGACACAAAATGAATCGGACAGTGTGAGCGACACGCGGCGGCCTGCACCGGCGGCCACCGCCATTGCCCCGCGGATCGCCTCCTTGGCAATGTCCATGTCCCAGAGGTAGCCCTCGCAGTACGTGATCGCGGCAGAAGCAACGACGCTCTCGTCGATGTCGTCGGGGCTCAGCATGGCGCTGATACCCAGGAACGTGTTCATCGTGCGTTCGGCATCCGGTGTGACCTGAATGAGGCAACGGGCAGTGGGCGGACCGTCAGACGCGGGCACAACATCGAAGCCCACGCCAGTGGCTCGTAGGTCGTGGACGAAAACTTCGCCCAACTGATCGTCGCGGACCTTGCCGAGATAGGCGGCGTTGGAACCAAAGCTCGCGAGCCCAGCCATCGTGTTGGCGGCGGAACCGCCGGAGGCCTCGATACCAGCGGGCATCGATGCGTAGAGCGAGGTGGCCCGACCCGCATCGATCAGGGTCATCGCGCCCTTGTTCAGGTCGTGCTTTGTAATGAATTCTTCGTCGACAGTCGCTATGACATCAACGATGGCGTTACCGACGCCAACGACGTCAAGAGAGGATTCCACGATGGCTCCAAGGGCAGGGGTCCGCAACCCATCGACTGTATCGTCTCGACTCTGAGGCTCACCCGGACACTTTGGGGCGAGCGGCGGCTAGGCCGCCAGTTCTTCGTCTCGCCCCTCAGCAATGGCGCGAGCGAAAGCTTCGTCGTCCACCCCGACCTGGGCATCGGGCCATTCCATGGGATCGAACGACTGCTGTATCTCTTGGTGACGATCTCGGCTCCGCATACCGACTCCTCTGGTTTTGTCCCCCAACGAGTGTCGGGAGAAATCTCCTTCCCTTCTATAAGAACAGATTTGCGTGTTACAGAGGTGTGTTTCGTCTTACGGTCCGATGAAGATCTGTGGACGTGCGCGGGCAGTATTCTGGCTAGATTTCGCCCATGACCGACCCGGATCCACGCCTTCCGACGCACGTTGTCCCCCATCGCTACGAACTTGTTCTGGAGCCCGACCTGCCTGCGGCCACGTTCCGCGGCAGCGTCACGATCGACGTCGAACTCATCGAGAAGACCGACGAGATCATCTGCAACTCGGCCGATCTCGAGATCGAAACCGCGCTTATTATCATCGGCGAAGGCGCCGCGGCAGTCGAACATCAACCCGATGTTCGACTTGTGTCCGACACCGAACGGCTCCATCTCACGCTGCCCAATGATCTCGAAGCCGGCCCGGCCCGAATCGTCTGCACCTTTCGGGGTGTGCTCAATAACCGGCTGAAGGGCTTCTATCGCTCGACCTATACCGACGAGGGTGGATCGGAACACGCGATCGCCACCACCCAGTTTCAGTCGACCGACGCGCGGCGCGCGTTCCCGTGCTGGGACGAGCCGGCGTGGAAGGCAACGTTCGCCACCACGCTGGTGGTCGACCCAGACCATCTCGCCGTCTCCAATAGCGCAGAGGTCGCGAACACGATCGATGCCGATGGGCGTCGGCGAATCGCGTTCGCGGAAACCATGCGGATGTCCACCTACCTGGTCGCGTTTGTTGTGGGTCCGCTTGAGGTCACCGAACCCGTCGATGCCGGCGGGGTTCCCGTGCGCGTCGTCCATCGTCCGGGTCAAGGCCATCTCACCTCGTTCGCGCTCGATGTAGCCGTCCATGCGCTCGAATGGTTCGCCGACTACTACGCAATCCCCTACCCCGGCGACAAGGTCGACCTTCTTGCCATCCCCGACTTCGCCTTTGGTGCGATGGAGAACCTCGGCTGCGTGACTTTCCGAGAGGTGCTTCTCTTGGTCGATCCCGATGGCGCCAGCCAGCCCGAGCTCCAGAACGTCGCCGATGTCATCAACCACGAGCTCGCGCACATGTGGTTCGGCGACCTCGTGACAATGAAGTGGTGGGAAGGGATCTGGCTCAACGAAGCGTTCGCCACCTTCATGGAGACCTCCTGTAGCCACGCCTACCGGCCGGATTGGCAGGTCTGGACCACCTTCGGGCGGGCCCGCGCCGCGGCATTCGACACCGACGCGCTTCTCTCCACTCGTCCGATCGAGTTTCCTGTTGTTACCCCCGAAGAAGCCGAAGGGATGTTCGACATCCTCACCTATGAGAAGGGCGCGTCCGTCGTCCGCATGCTCGAGCAACATCTCGGGGCCGCGGTCTTCCGAGATGGGGTCCGTCACTATCTCCTGACCCATGCCTACGCGAACACCGAAACCAGCGATCTCTGGGACGCGCTCGAGCACGTCTCCAACGAACCCGTCCGTCGGATGATGGACGGATGGATCTATCAGGGTGGATATCCCGTGATCGAGGCGGAACAGACGCCCCACGGCATTGATCTCAGACAACGCCAGTTCACCCTCAACGCGGCCATCGCCGACGATCGGGAGTGGGTTGTCCCGATCGGGGTGCGGCTCGTCCATGAGGGAGCAGTGACCGACCATCGTCTCCTTCTCGATTCATCGACAACCACACTCACCGCGCCGGGAACACTGGTTTCCGCGAACGCGGATGCGGCTGGCTTCTTCCGGGTCAAGCCCGGAGCGGCAGCCCGCGCCGACGTGATCGCCCGCGGCCCTGCTCCGCGCACCGCCGACGAGCGCCACGGCCTAATCGATGATGCGTGGGCCCTCACCATCGCTGGCGAACTCACCGCCGCCGACTGGCTCGCTCTCGCCGAGGCCCTCGCGGGCGAGACTGATCTCACCGTATGGCAGGCGATCAGCACCGGGCTCGCCGGCCTGATGCGGCTGGTCGAGGACGACAGCGCGGCCACTGCCGCGATGACCGCTCGGATCCAGGCCCTCGCCGGGCCCGCGCTCGTTCAGCTCGGTTTCGATGCCGCGCCGGACGACGACGACCGCACCCGTGAGCTCCGGGCAGCCCTGATCCGTCTACTTGGCGCGGTAGCCAACGACTCGGCGGTCATCGCCGAGGCAAGAGCACGAGTCAGCAGCGACGATGCCACCATCGCTGCCGCGGCCCTCGTTGTTGTCGCGCACCACGCCGACCGCGCCGATGCGGCCCGAATTCGGGCTGAGTGGAAGGGAGCCGGCGATCCGCAGACCGAACAGCGCAACCTCCGCGCCCTCGCGGATCTACCCAACGTCGAACTCGTCGCCGAAGTACTCCAAGAGGTGCTCGACGGAGACGTCCGCACCCAAGATGGCCCCTACCTGCTCCGGCGAGCGCTCACCAACCGAGTCGCCGGCGCGGCGGTGTGGGAATTCGTCACCCAGAATTGGTCGGCGCTCACTGAACGGTTCCCGAGCAACTCCGTCGCCCGCATGCTCGAAGGGGTCACTGCGCTCGACCGGGAAACCTTCGTCACCGAGGTTGGTCAGTTCCTCGCCGGCCACCCCGTGCCCCAGGGCGAGAAGCAAATCTCGCAGCATCTGGAGCGCCAACGGATCAATGCCGAATTCCGTAGCCGAGAAGCCTCTCGTTTTGGCGCTTCGCTGTGACAACGCCCGACCTCAGAATTCGGGGCGTTCGCGCCGATAGCTGAGCGTGGCACCGACTCTTCCTTTCACCGCATTGCCGAGCGTCGAAGTCTTCGCGTGCGAAGACCGCGTCGCCCAGCTGATCTGGCGCGATCTCCCGAACGGCATCGTCGGCGCCATCGTGAATGGTCGTGAGCATGTCCTCGGCGAGGGCGGCCGACCGGGCGCCGGCGAGATCACCGGACTCACGCCAAGGACCAGCCACCTCGTTGACATCACGCTCGATGGGCGGGTCATCTGCCAGCGCAGGATCCATACCGACTCGTCGGTCGAGGGTGCCGCACTCACCCGCATCGCCACCATTAGCGACCTCCACCTCGGCGAGGAAGGCTTCGGATTCTTCAAAGAGATGAAGGAAGCTCATTCGGTCGGTGCCGAGTACCCACTGCGATGCGCTCGCGCCGCAGTCCGAGAAGCGGAAGCGTGGGGCGCGGAGTTGCTCGTCATTAAGGGCGACATCACCGAACTCGGACTTCCCCATCACTGGGCCCTCTTCGACGAACTCCTCGAAGATGTGAATATCCCCGTGGTCGCGATTCCCGGCAACCACGACACCGTGGGCCGACCTAACTCGCTCGATGCAACGGCCGAACTGCAACGACGGGGCCTCTTCCCGTCGCCCGTCCACACGATTGACATTCCGGGTGTGCGGTTGATCGTCGCCAACACAGCGATCGCTCGCCACACGTGGGGAAAGCTCAAGCCGATTGCGGACGACCTCGTATCCGCAGTCGCCGCCGATCGTCCCTCGATGTTGTTCGTGCACCACCACTTGGAGACGCACTTCTATCCGCGAATCTGGCCCTTGGGCGCCCGCCGCCGCGATGCGTCGCACGTCCTCAACGCCATGCTCGAACGCAACCCTGATCTCTTCATCTCGTCGGGCCACACGCACCGCAATCGTCGGCGTCAGCATGGATCGGCAATGGTCACTGAGGTCGGCTCGACCAAGGACCACCCGGGTGTGTGGGCTGGTTATGTGGTTCACGAAGCCGGCGTCCGCCAGGTTGTTCGTCGGGTCGCCGAACCGTCATGTATGGAGTGGACCGACCGTACCCACGCCGCAGTCGGCGGGCTCTGGGGTCAATGGTCTCCCGGGACAATCGGAGATCGATCGTTCCACCACGCCTGGTCACCAGTGTCGACGTCTCCGACGTTGCCGGGAAAACGAGCCCACCAGCGGGCCTCACTCACCGGCTGAAGTCTATTTCTCGACGACGTCGTCGTTGGCCAGCGAGTGGCCCATGCGGTCACGCTTCGTCTGCAGGTAACGAACGTTCTCCGGGTTAGTTTCGATCTCGATCGGAACCCGCTCGGTGATCTCGAGGTCGTAGCCCTCAAGGCCGCCGAGTTTGGTGGGATTGTTGGTCATCAGTCGCATCGCGGTGATGCCGAGGTCGGCGAGGATGTTGGCACCCACGCCATACTCGCGACTGTCGACCGGCAGTCCTTGCACCTCGTTGGCCTCGACGGTGTCCATGCCAATGTCCTGCAGGGCGTAGGCCCGCAGCTTGTGACCAATACCGATTCCACGGCCCTCGTGGCCACGGAGATAGACGAGCACGCCCCGCCCCTCGTCGGCGATGTTCTGCAAAGCAGTGTGGAGTTGGGGACCGCAGTCGCAGCGGATCGACGCCAGGATGTCGCCGGTGAGGCACTCGGAATGGACTCGCACCAGCGGCGGGTCTCCGGCCTCAACATCGCCCATTACGTAGGCGACGTGTTCTACTCCGTCCAGGAGCGACCGATAGGCGTGGGCCATGAAATCGCCATAGGTGGTGGGCACCCGAGCGGCCGCAAAGTGTTCGACGAGCTTCTCGTTGCGACGGCGATGCCGGATCAGATCGGCGATGGAAATGAGCTTGAGACCGTGAGCGTCGGCGAATGTCCGACAATCGTCGAGCCGGAGCATCGTGCCATCGTCGTGTGTCATTTCGCAGATCGCAGCAACCTCGACGCGCCCGGACATCCGGCAGAGGTCGACGGCGGCTTCGGTGTGGCCAGCGCGCTTCAGCACCCCGCCGGGACGGGCTCGCAGCGGAAAGACATGGCCCGGGCGGCTGAACTCGCGGGGCGAACGATTGGGATCGGCCAGCGCGGCCGTCGTCCGGGCCCGGTCGCCTGCGGAGATTCCCGTGGTGTTGCCGACGACCAGGTCGATCGTGACGGTGAACGCGGTGCGATGAGCTTCGGTGTTATCGGTAACCATCAGCGGCAATTGCAGCCGGTCGGCGTGTTGCTCGGTCATCGGCGCACAGATCACGCCGCTGGTGTGGCGCACCATCCACGCCATCTTTTCTTCAGTGATGGCATCGGCGGCGATGATGAGGTCGCCTTCGTTCTCGCGATCCTCGTCGTCGACGACAACCAGGAACTCGCCGCGGCCGAAGGCCTCAATTGCCTCATCGATGGGATCGAGCTGCGTCATAGGTGTCTCTTCGATTCAGAGGGAAGGGCGAACGAGCCGTTCGACATATTTGGCCAGGACATCGGCTTCAAGGTTGACCGCACTGCCCACGGTACGAGATGCCAACGCGGTGACCTCATGCGTGTGGGGGATGACCGCAATCGTGAACGTGGTGGCATCAACTGCCGCGACCGTAAGGCTGATGCCGTCGACTGCGATCGAGCCCTTCTCGACGACATAATTCGCCAGAGCGTGAGGGAGGACGAATGTGTAGCGGAAGCTTCCGTCGTCGAGTTGGTCGATTGTGGCCACGGTGGTGGTGGCATCGACGTGGCCCTGCACGACATGGCCGCCGTAGCGCCCGTTGGCCGCAAGTGGCCGCTCCAGGTTTACCTGATCGCCCGGCTGCAGCGCGCCGATGTTGGTGCGGTCCATTGTTTCGGGGACGGCGTCGGCGGCCCACCAAGAGTCGGTGAACTCCACGACGGTGAGGCAACAGCCGTTGACGGCGATCGACGCCCCGAGCGCCGCGTCTTCGAGCACCAGCGACGCGTCGATTTCGACGCGGGCGCCGCCGCCACCTTGGGTCACGATTCGCACCGTGCCTACTTCTTCAACAAGTCCCGTAAACATTTCTAGAACATGTTCTAGTAATTGAGGGTCGGTGTCAAGAACTGCTCAGTCCTGGAGGAGGGCACGGGCGTCGTTCACGTCGGTCTTGAGTTGGGCCACAAGCTGGTCGATTCCTTCAAACTTCCGTTCGCTGCGCAGGAATTCCACGAACGAAATGTCGACCTGCTCACCATACAGATCACCCTCAAAGTCGATGAGATGTGCTTCGAGCAGCGACTGCTCTGTGTGTTCATAGAAGGTAGGGCGACGACCGATATTAATCGCACACATGTGACGCGCGCCGTCGGCTCGCAGGCACCAGCCGGCGTAGACCGCATCGGCAGGCCAGGCCATCACCTTGGGAACCGGGAGATTGGCCGTGGGAAACCCGATACCGCTCCCCCGCTGGTCGCCATGTTCGACCACGCCGCGGACCGTGTAAGGACGGCCAAGCATCTCTGCCGCCCGCGCAACATCGCCACCGGCAAGCGCCCGTCGGATCTTCGTGGACGACACCGGCTCGCGGGCCGCTTCGTTGTGACGAATCAGCTCGAGCGCCTGGACTTCGAAGTTCCACTCTTCGCCGATTTCTCGTAGGCCTTCGACATTACCGCTCCGGCCCTTACCGAAGTGGAAGTCCTCACCAACAACGATGGCCCGAGCGTGGAGGGCATCGATGAAAACCTGCTCGACGAATACTTCGGGGTGCGTCGCTGCACGCTCCTCGTCGAACTGGATCACGTAGGTGTAGTCGATCCCCTCGGCTTCGATGAGCTCGAGCTTCTGTTCGAGGGTCGTCAGCAGTAGCGGCGCGCTCTCCGGTCGAACAACATGCGCTGGGTGTCCGTCGAAGGTCACGACGGCCGAAGCAATCCCGAGCCGCTTCGCAGTGGCCCGCACCTGCCGGAACACCTCTTGGTGGCCGATGTGAACGCCGTCAAACACCCCGATTGTGGACGCCACTTCAACCGTGTCCGGAAGCTGGTCGCGACGATCGCGGAGAATCTCCATTCCACGGACGCTATCGGCGGGCCTGCTCAGCGGGGTATGACGACCGCGGGTTTCGTTGCACCCTTGTGCACTTGATAGACCGCCAGCAGTTCACCCGCATCGTCGATCATCGCCCATGGTCCGGGTGCGTCGCCGACCCCGAGACGGTCTAGGTCGAGTAGTTTGCCGTGGCCAATATCGACCGCCATCTCCGGGTCGGCCACCACCTGGTCGAGGTGGCGAACCGCATCAGAAATCGGCCGCAATACTGGGGCCTCGATCGTGCCCGCGTCGTCGAGCGTGAAGCCGCCGACCGCGGTGCGGCGAAGCGAACGTAGATGACCACCGCCGCCGAGCGCCGTGCCTAGATCAGCCGCCAGAGTGCGGATATAGGTGCCCGAGGAGCAGTCGACTTCGCAGCGCCACACGCCCGGCTCACCAGCGACGGGTTCGACCTCGAAGCGATACACCGTGACGGGGCGAGGCGGACGATCGATCTCGATGCCCTGACGGGCCAGCTCGTGCAGCCGCTTTCCGTCGATCTTGACGGCGGACACCATGGGCGGAATCTGCTCGATCGCCCCCGTGAGCGGCAGCACGGCCGCTCGGACCTGATCGTCGGTGACGGCCGACATGTCGTGGGTCGCCGTGACCTCACCCGCCGCATCGAGTGTCGAAGTCTCGATGCCAAGCACAATCTCGCCGACGTAGGTCTTCGGTAGCTCGGTCAGGAAGCGCAACAAGCGAGTGGCCTTACCCACACCGAGAACCAGGATGCCCGTGGCATCGGGGTCGAGGGTTCCACTATGGCCCACCTTTCGGGTGCCCAACACGCCGCGACTCTTGGCCACCACATCGTGGCTGGTCCAGCCCGCGGGCTTGTCGATGACCGCGACCCCGTGGGGCCCGAGATCAGCCTTCTTCGACATCGAGGTCGGGCACGGGCGGACGATGATCGTTGCGCAACAGCGTCTCGATTCGTTCGGCCGAACGCAGTGTCTCGTCGGCTTTGAACTCGAGTAGTGGCGTCTTACGCAGGCGGGCCTGACTACTCACGGCGCGACGGAGACGGCCGCGGTATTCGTCGAACGCCTCGTCGATATCGGGGTCATCTTCGGCGTTGAGCGTGGTGAACCAGATCACTGCTTTGTGCAGATCACGATCGACATTGACACTCGTGATCGACGCCATCATTAGACGGTCGTCATCGATGAGATCCATCTCTTCAGCGACAATGCGACGAACAAGTTCGCCGATACGTGCCGTGCGGTTTGCGGTGGCCGGATTAGGGCGACGAGACCCCTGGTTTCCCTTAGCCATGACTCAGCTATCGAGCGTGCGGGCGATCTCTCGCTGTTCGAACGTCTCGATCACGTCGCCTTCCTTCAAGTCCTGGAAGTCGGAGAGACCAATACCGCACTCGTAACCAGCGGCCACCTCGGTGGCGTCATCCTTGAAGCGCCGGAGCGACTGGACGGTGCCCTTCCAAATGATCGTGCCCTGACGAAGGAAACGAACCTGGGAGTTGCGGGTTATGACGCCATTCGTGACGTAGCAACCAGCGATGCGGCCGATCCGGGGAACGCTGAAGATCTCTCGAACTTCGGCGTCGCCGGTGACAACTTCTTCGAACGCCGGTGCCAGCAAGCCGACCATAGCGGCTTCGATGTCTTCCAGCAGCTTGTAGATGATCTCGTAGGTGCGGATCTCGACGTCTTCGAGATCTGCTAGATCACGGGCCTTACGTTCGGGACGAACGTTGAAGCCGATGATTGAGGCGTTGGACGCCGCCGCCAGCTGGATGTCGTTTTCGGTGATGCCACCCACGCCACGATGAACGAAGCCAATCTTCACTTCGTCACGTTCGAGCTTGCGTAGCGACTCGGTGACCGCTTCGAGCGAACCGTTTACATCGGCCTTGACGACCAGGTTGAGCGTGGCGGCTTCGCCCCGCTTGATCTGCTCGAAGATGTCTTCCAACTTGGCGCCGCCGGACAAGGCGTGCGCTTCACGACCAAGGCTCGACTGACGCTGCCAGTGCTCACGAGTGTCAGCCACCCGGGAGGCGACCTTCTCACTCGGGGCGATCACAAAATCGTCGCCCGCAACGGCAACTTCGCTCAGGCCAAGCACCTGCACCGGGGTGGAGGGGCCTGCTTCCTTCACGTTCTCGCCACGGTCGTTGATGAGAGCGCGGACACGGCCCCAAGCCGCACCTGCGACCATCGGGTCGCCAACCTTCAGCGTGCCTTGCTGAACAAGAATCGTGGCCACGGGGCCACGGCCGATATCGAGGTTTGCTTCGAGCACGGTGCCCGAGGCACGCCCTGTCGGGTCGGAACGAAGGTCTTCGACCTCCGCTACCAGCAGGAGTTGATCGAGCAGTTCGTCGACACCAATGTTCTTCAGAGCAGAGACTTCCTGGAAGATGGTCTCGCCACCCCAGGCTTCGGGCACAAGGCCATGCTCGGCAACGCCGGCAATCGCCTTCTGTACGTCGGCGTTTTCGCGGTCGATCTTGTTGACCGCAACCACGATCGGCACACCGGCCGCCTTGGCGTGGTTGATCGCCTCAATGGTCTGCGGCATCACACCGTCGTCGGCCGCCACCATCAAGATGACAATGTCGGTTGCGTCAGCACCACGGGCCCGCATAGCGGTAAATGCCTCGTGGCCAGGAGTATCGATGAAGGTGATCAATTGACCGGCGCGGTCGACCTGATACGCACCAATGTGCTGGGTGATGCCACCGGCTTCACCTTCAACAACGTTGGCGTCGCGAATACGATCGAGAAGCAGGGTCTTGCCGTGGTCGACGTGGCCCATCACGGTAATAACCGGCGGGCGCAGAGGCGAGTTGGCGTCGGCGTCGGCGTCAACCTCGAGCAGCTTCTGCAACTCGACTTCTTGCTCCTCACCGGGATCAACAAGGCGGATCTCCGCCCCGATGTCATCGGCAAACAACTCGATCATTTCGTCGGACAACGACTGAGTAGCCGTGACCATCTCGCCCGCTTCCATCATGAACCGGACCACATCAGCAGCCGTACGGTTCATCTTGGGACCGAGATCCAGCGGAGTCGAGGCGCGCTCGACAACAATCTCGCCCTCAGGAACTGGAGCGTCGGCGGGTGTATAAGACGGAGCATCCATTGGCTGGAGCTCGTCACGACTACGACGACGACGACCCTTGCGACGCGGTGGGCGACGACCCTGGTTGGGTCCGCCACCGGGGCGGCCTCCGCCCGGACGGCCACTCGGAGGGCCACCGGCGCCCGGAACCTGTTCGCGCGGACCACCGCTCGGACGACGACCGCCCGGCATTGGACCGCCGCTACCGCTGCGACCCGGAGGGCCACCCGCGGGGCGTGCAGCAGGACCGCGTCCACCTGGCGGAGGCGGAATTGCTCGACCGGTTGCCGACCGCGGCGGAGGCGGAATCGGCTTACCCGAGGTGGAAGTGGGCGCATCGCCCGGCTTCACGTTGGGGTTGATCGCGACCTTCTTCACAACCTTCTTGACGACCTTCTTCACGACCTTCTTCACGACCGCAGCGGCGACGGGAACCGGTGCGTCCTCAGTCGTACGCTTCGGTGGCGCTCCACTGCCGCTCGAAGAAATCACGCGAGCAGGGGGAGCGGGAGCCGGTGGCGGGTCTTCCGCCGCGACTGGCGCCTCAGCGGCAACCTCGACCGGTTCGGCCGGTGCATCGACGACCGGTTCGGGCATCGGCGCGGGCGCCACAGCCTCGACGGGTGCCGGCGGCTCAGGAGCCTCGACCGGCGCTTCAGCCTCTACGACTACGGCGGGCACGTCGACCTCGACGGCTGGCTCGTCGTCAGCACTCGAAGCGGCCTTCTTGGCCGTCTTCTTGGCCGTCTTCTTGGCCGTCTTCTTGGCCGCCTTCTTCGGCTTTTCCGGCTCCGGCGGTTGTTCAGCGCGGATCAGGCCCTCGCGCTCCGCCTTACGGCGAACGCGGTCAGCTTGCGCGTCAACGATGCTCGATGAGTGGCTCTTGACCCCGATACCGAGGCCTTCTGAGAGTTCGAGTGTCTCTGCATTGGTGAGACCGAGCTCTCTGGCGAGCTCGTAGACGCGAATGTTGGATGGCACGTTCTGGCGAAAGTCCTTGGTGATATTCGAACGGCGGGGACTCTGCCCCGCCGATCACGGCTTCAGTTACTTACGTGCGGACACGCGAGCGATTCTGTCGGCCACGACTCGACGAGCCTAGCGACCTCTTCAGCGTTCGCCTCGGCTCGTAAGCCTCGACGCAAACCCTGACGCTGTGTGGCCAAATCGAGACACACACGAGACGGCCCGACCCAAGCCCCTCGGCCTGTTCCAGAACCGGTCTCTAACGCCCCAGCGACCGCACGGACGCGCACAAGCTGATCGGCAGGCAACGCCCGCCGACACCCCACACACGTCCGAACCGGAGAACTAGGAATCCGTATCTTCGATATCTTCGCCGGCATCCGCCGGACTCGCGTCCGCCGGTGCGCTGTCCTCGGCGGTAGCCGCCTCGGCTCCGGCGGCATCGTCTACGACAACTTCTGGGGCTTCAGCTTCAGCTTCAACGGCATCCTCGGCGGCAGCCGCCTCGGGCGCGTCATCCGCGGTCTTGTCTTCGGCCGGGGTGTCTTCGGCCGGGATGTCTTCGGCCGGGATGTCTTCGGCGCTTTCGTTTTCGGCGCTTTCGTTTTCGGCGCTTTCGTTTTCGTCAACCGCTACGGCCCAGTCAGTCGCGGAAACAGCTTCGCCGCCATCCGCGGGCTGCCAGACCTGTTCACCGGTTTCGGCGTTCGTAACCCAT
>JBLIOE010000055.1:0-18072 GCA_047639555.1 Candidatus Aldehydirespiratoraceae bacterium | reverse complement strand
CGTTGTCGTTGTCGTTGTCGTTGTCGGATTCTTCGGCGTCGGCCATCTTGACCTCTTCGTCGCGGGCTCGTCTGAGCCAGGTTCGCAGAGTGTCGATGTTGATACCGAGATCATCGGCGACTTCGCGTGTTGGTCTGGAGAACTCCAGGACCTGACAGCAGGCCTGAGCACGGAACTCAGGCTGGGAGTTGATTCCCTTTGGCATTGGCATGTCGCTTCCCATCTCGGGCAGCTGACCGCCGCGTCAAACGTTCCTCGCTCCAAACGGCGAGTCAGGCGGTGTGGAAGCCATCGTGCCAGTCTGTTCGGCTACTAAAGGCTTCGTTCCCTGAGGCGACGCGAGCTTGCAGGGCCGACGGCGGCGCAACATGGTCGCGAAGACGTCGAATCCGACCACACGTTGCCGTACCGGAGCTGCCATCTCACTATGAACAGGCACGGCACCGCGAATGACCGATTGACGATGTTGCCTGCTTGTTGCCTGCACTTCATCCGGGTGTTGACCGACTGCAACGTAAAAGGCCCGGAACCGCTGAGGTTCCGGGCCTTTCTCCTTAGTGGCGGGGGCAGGATTTGAACCTGCGACCTTCGGGTTATGAGCCCGACGAGCTACCAGACTGCTCCACCCCGCGACTGAGAAAGCTACCGGGCACGTGCCCGCGCGACAACCTGCTGTCGACCGGCACGCCGGGTCGGTGGGGCCTGACTATCCGCAGTCCGTGGCGACGGTGCCTGACGCGCCCACCTGTTGCATACGTTCGTCGTTCAGTGTTCCCAATCGTTCGACAAGCACCGAGGTTGAAACGGACTCGACCGAGTCGAGGTTGACCGCGATGAACAACGGGATTGGGTCCTCCCCGGGCTCGAGCATGGCCTCACTCGGCAACCCCCGAATCGTCGTCGTGTAGGGGGCAACGAGCGCTCGACCGAGCCGAGGTGGAGCGATGAGCTGGGCGTCGTTGATACCAACTCCTGTCCTCTGGGCATCGTCAAGCAGCATGCTGTCGACGGTGGCGCTTCGGGTGCGAGCCAAGGCACGAGCATGCCACTCTTCTGGCATCGTCATGCCGCCGGTTCGTCCGGGCCGTCCTCATCGAATCGACACCGACAGGACAGGAGCTGACCGCCGCAGGCCGGGCAGCGTTGGATATCGCATCCAGGATGGTGCCAACCACCACGCTCGACGCCGCAGTCACCACATCGATCGGCTTTTGTTGGCCAGCCGCGTTCGCGGCCAAACGGCGCCAAGTCAAAACGGCGGCCGCCACGGTGAAACGTCTCTATCGAGCACGAGCGGGCTGTGGTCATCTCAAGCGTGCACCAGCTACAGACCGCCATCAGACCACCTCCACAACTCGGAGCCTGCGGGAACAGACGGTCGTTGGATGGATGGAGTGTGAATAGTGAAGCATGACGCCTTCTGGATCGAAGCTCGAACAGCGGCCCTCTCGATCAGGGCACGAGATCGGAAGCGTGGCTTCGATGCTCAATAGGCAGACGGCGGAGATTTTGCCGACTCGACCTATAGGGAGCTGCTCGCGACGCTAACGGCGACGGGTCCGAAGCGCGTTGGCGCGAAGGTCCCTGATGCCCCGAGGCAAAACCCGCTAGAGATGGACCATGCCGAATTCGATCTCGCCTGCCGAAGCCGTCGATCTTGTTCAGTCGACCGACACGCTGGCTGTGCCACTCGGACCGGGCGTGCCCGGCCAGCTCCTCCACGCCCTTGCGGCGCGCGAGTCGTTCGACGATCTTCGTGTGTTCGGGGCACTCCTCCCCGACCTCTACGAGGTATTCCTCCGACCCGGCGTCTCGCTGCGCAGTGGCTTCTTCGGGCCCGCGGAGCGGTTCTTACGCGATAGCGGCGCGAACGTGGAGTTCGTGCCGGCCGACTTCCGCCGCTTTGCCCCCGCGCTTCAGGCGATAAAGCCGCGCATTGTCGCCACCGCGGCGGCTCCGCCCGGTGCCGACGGTTGGATGAGCCTCTCGTTGCACGCGGGAGCATCGGTCGCCGAACTCCATCAGGCCGCCGCCGACCTTGACCGGCTGTGCGTCGTCGAGACGAGTCCGGCCTTCCCGACGACGTTTGGCCTGCCGCCGGAGCACCGCCATGCACTACACATCGACGAGGTAGACGTGATCATCGCCGGCGATGCCACACCATTCGTGTTGGCCGACAGTCCCGCCACTGATATTGACCGCGCGATTGCCGAGTTCGCCGCCGACTACATCCCCGACGGGGCCACCCTGCAAACCGGCATCGGTGGCATCCCCAACACGGTCGCCTCTTTGCTCGCCGATCGCCCTGGTGGCGGCTATGGCATCCACTCCGAAATGTTCACGACCGGGCTCATGCGTCTCTGCCAGGCCGGCAAGGTCACCAACGATCACAAAGGCGAGTTCGATGGCTTCGCGGTGACCACTTTTGCGGCCGGCACTGCCGAGCTCTACGAGTGGCTCGATCACAACAACACCGTTCGGTTTCTCCCCGTCGACATCGTGAACTCGCCCGAGAACATCAGCCGCAACCGGGCAATGATCACGATCAACGGAGCGATGAGTGTCGACCTCGCCGGCCAGGTGATCGCTGACACGGTCGGCGGGCGCCAGTTCTCCGGCATCGGCGGCCATGAAGACTTCATCGCGGGCGCGGGCCTCGAGCTGTCCGACCGCTCGTTGATCTGTCTTCCCTCGACCACCGAGGTCAACGGGACTGTCGTGTCGCGCATCGCCGGCATTGCCGCGGCCGGCAGCATCGTCACGACTCCCCGCCACCAGATCGACATCGTGATCACCGAGTTCGGCGCGGCCGAGCTCGCCGGATGCACCGTGCGAGAACGAGCCGTTGCCCTCGCCAACATCGCCCACCCCGACTTCCGTGACGAGCTCCACGATCAAGCCACCCGCTGGCCCAACTGACTATTCGGGGGCAATCTCACTCCGGGGCAATGTCACTCAGGGGCAATGTCACTCCGGGGCAATGTCGATCTCGAAGTCCACGATGTCACCGACGTCGATCTTCTCTCGCCTACGAATGTCCTTCTTCACCGGGAGCACGTAGCAACCGGTCTTCGAGTCGGGGAAGATCGATGTGCGCCACTCGCTTTCCCCGCAACGCACCGTCACCTTCACGGAGCCGAAGCCCTTTCGAGGAAGCTCCATATCGCGCACGTCTTCGGAGATCTCCGCGCTCACGGTTGCGAAGACCCACGATGAATCGGACCTTGCGTCCCATTCGTAGAGCTCGGCGTTGAACCCGAAGGTCGCATCCATCCGTGGGACGGTAGTGGGCATGGACCTCTCGATCGAACCTCTCCACTGCGGCACTCTCAGGGCGGGTCGTTCGATGTTCGAAGTCGGTGGCACTGATGCGTCGGTCGACCTTCCCGTTCCCGCGTGGCTTATTCGCCACGGCGACGACCTCGCGCTCTTCGACTGTGGAATGCACGCCAACCTCGTCGCTTCTGGCCCCGAGCGCGAAGTAGCCGAGCTCTTCTTCGACCTCGAGTTGAAGGACGAGGACCTCATCGCCGCCCGGCTGATGGCGAGCGGCGTCGACCCCGAAGACCTCGACATCGTGATCCTCTCGCATCTCCACTTCGACCATGTCGGTGGCCTGGCCCAGCTGCCGAATGCTCGAGTACTCGTCCAGCGCGACGAGTGGGTGGCCGGGTTCGATGCCGACCTTGGAGTGGCCAACGGGTTCAACCCGGTCGACTTCGACCTTGGCCACGACGTCGTGCAGGTCGACGGCGAACACGACGTTTTCGGCGACGGGCGCGTCACCTGCATCCCCACTCCGGGCCACACGCCCGGACACCAATCGCTGCGAGTCCGGCTGGCCGACCGCGAGATCGTGCTCTGTGCCGATTGCGCCTACTTCTCTGAGACGCTCGACGGCGGCCCGTTGGCACCGCTCAGCCACGATCACGACCAACAGCACCGCAGCCTCGCTCGGCTACGCGATCTCCGAGCCGGCGGAGCAACTCTCATCCCGGGCCACGACGCAACGGTCTACGCCAGCCTCCCTGGAATTCTTGATTGATGTAGTCACATCATTGATCTACTGTGACTACATGAACGTAGGCATCCGCGACCTCAAGGCCCACCTCTCCGAATACGTCGGCCGAGCGGCAGACGGCGAGCAGATCGTCGTCACCGATCGAGGGCGACCCGTGGCCCAGCTCACGGCACTCGCCGGCCAAAGCGCCCTCGATCGCGGAGTCGAGGAGGGCTGGATCGAACCAGCTCGCCGCGCTCACCTCGGCCCCGTCGCACGGGTCACCGCAACCCGATCGGTGGCCGACGTGATCGACGAGGACCGTGGATGACGCTTTACGTCGATACCAGCGCGCTACTCAAGCGCTATCTCGAAGAACGCGACTCCGATGTCGCCATCGAACTCATGGCCACAGATCCCGTCCTGGTCACGTCGCTCCTCACCGAGGTGGAAGCCCGCCGCAACCTGGCCCGCCTGCTCGACGGCGCTGATCTCCTGACTACCCAGCGTCAGCTCCAGGGCGACCTCGACGCGTTCGCATTGGTGAGCCTCGACGCCACAACGTGCGCTGACGCGGCGAGGATCGCAGAGCAGACGCAGTGCCGTTCGCTCGACGCAATCCACATCGGAGCGGCTCGTCGGGCCGGACTCCACACCACCCTGCTCACGTTCGACCTGCGGCAGGCGCAATCGGCTCGTTCGATCGGGATGAATGTCGTTGGAGTTTGAGCTCCGGGCTCGCTAGGGCTTGGCGCCCTTCTTGGCGGGGCGATCCTCATCGGCCCCCCACTGCGACCACGAACCCGGGTAGAGACGTCCATCGGGCAAACCCGCCAAGCGCCGGCCAAGCAAATCCGCGCACGCGGTCACCCCGCTGCCGCAATACGCGATGACATTCTCACCGTCGGCGCCCGCTTCCTCATAAATCTCTCGCAGCGCACGCGGAGACTTCCACTTCCCGTCTTCGAGATTCCCGGTCGCCGGAACACTCTTGGCGCCCGGAATGTGACCGGGGCGCGGATCCATCGCGCCGCCGTCGGCATAACGCTCGGCCGATCGACCATCGATCAGGACCGCGTCGCCCTCCATCGCCATCGCGACCTCGTCAGGCGACACCCGCACGCCGGACGGCCAGGGCCGCGCCGTGAAGCTCGCGTCGGTTTCCTTGGGCTTCGCCTTGGAGAGCTTCCCGGTCCACGCCTGGATGCCGCCATCGAGCACGGCAACTTCACGTTTCACCGCGTCGAGCATCCACCAAAGACGGGCGGCAATAAGTCCGCCGGCGTCGTCGTAAACAATGACACGCGTACGGTCACCAATTCCGAGCCGAGTCATCGAATCGCCGAATAACAACGGCGACGGAAGTGGGTGGCGGCCGGCCGAATCCGACGAGAATCCAGACAAGTCGGCGTCAAGGTCAGCGAACACGGCGCCGGGGATATGGCCAGCGTCGTAGGCCGAGCGATCGGGACCATCGGTAACTGACCAGCGCAGGTCAACAATCACCTGATTTTCGGCAGTCAAATGTTCGGCGAGCCACTCGGGGCTGACAATCGGGCCAAAGTCCATACAGCTAGTGAACCTCGTGCGCTCCGAGACCGCACTGGGCCATTCAAAGCAATCTCTTTCCGTTCGATCTCCCCGCTCGATCTCCCGGCGCGATCTCTTCAGCGAAAGGGTGCGAACTTGCGACGCCAGGTAGGTGAGGCGAACGAGTAGCCGGCTTCGCGATAGTCGAGCGGCACCATTGACGTATCGAATCCGGCGGGACACACCGGGCCAATCGCGCCTTTGGCGATCGGGATTCCATCGCCTTCACGATTACCTTCGCAACCGCTTTAGGTTCGGTCATAAGCCGATCCATCCGACCAAACCTCTTTCGCGAAGCCACACGCACCTTCTCATATCCGGTCCACGTTTCGATTCGAGGTCGACGAATGCCTCGGATAGCTCGGTGCGGAAGAACCCGGCTCAAGAAGCGTGCCAGCGATACCGTCGCCTGCGACTTCAAGCCGAAGGGCCTCAAACACGACCTCGAGCGCGTGTTTGACACCTTGGTACCAACCCATCAGCGGGAGGCTCGCACGAGCCGAAAGCGACGAGAGCTAGATGATGCGACCCCATCCGTTGTCGCGCCTGTGAGGCAGACAGAGGCCGGCAAGCCGCGTCGGAGCGATGAGCACATGGATCAGATGGACATCGGCGTCTTGAGTTGCGCCGACATGTCGGACAATCCGTTCGAGTTAGCCGACAACATTGCCGAAGAACATCGCCGAGCAAACGATGCTCGCCGGCCCAAGCACCCAATGCTGTGGCGACCATGGGAAGACGGGTAGGAATCTCGGGACGAAAGCGCTGCCCCCGTTCGAAGCCCCCGAGTCGGGCGGAGCTTTCCGCCGGTCGTCGTCGGGATCGGCGGAGGGCAACGCCTGATCGCTCAACCTGCGGGATCCCATCCTGGGGCGACCTCGCGATACCGCCCGATCAACCGAACGTCAGGTGGCCGTACGGCGGGCATAACGAAGCAGACAGGCACGTTCACTTCGCGCCACGCCGCCGATCTGACCGACCCGCGGTTGCGGGTTGGAGTCGGCCAGCGTCAGCTCAAACTCGGTCGTCAGCGCGACGAGCGTGTCGACCATCACTCGCAGCGAGAACGGCTGGGCCGGGCAGGTGTGGCGGCCATGACCAAAGCCCGTAACCAACTCCCGGGCGGCCAGATCGGCCACATCGCCGAGTCGGCGACCCTTCCACCGGTCTGGATCGAATACTTCGTATCCCGGCGCTTCGGTATTGGTCAGCGGCAAGAGCGTGGCCAAGGTGTCGCCCACTGCCAGCTCGTGCTCGACACCATCGATCGATACCGAAGTTGACTGCAAAACCTCCCGCAGCATGATCGAACGCTGCGCGATGCGGATCGACTCCAGGGCGCAGCGCTCCGCAAGATCGCGGTCGCCGGCTTGCACTCGGGCGACAAGTTCGGGCCTTCCGGCCAGGTGCACAATCGACCACCCGACAGCGGCAAAGAGGTTCGACATCGACCCGATGTGGACTAAGGCTGCGTCACGAGCAATCCCCCGCACGCGGGCTTCACGGCCATCCCAGCGTGAGGCAATCGTGGCAAACATGCCGGGCTTCGGGTCCGCGTCGTGAGCGGCGACGACCGACTCGTAGACGGCTTCGATCTCGGCCAGCGCGGCACGCTCGACCGCATGATTATTGGCGGCGATCTCCGCCGCAGCCTCGGGATTCACGAATGCGGCCGACGCGTCGAGGACATCGAGCGCGGCAACAAGGCGACCGAAGACGACGCCTTCCGACGCTCCCGGTCCGCCCCAGCTCGAGAGACCGAACCGATGACCAAGCTGTCGAGCGAATTCGAAGATCTCGACTTCACCGGTCTCGACGAGGAGAGCCAACTCGGTCTCCAGCGCCGCCGCGACCTGATCGAGATATGCGGCCGCCAGGTCACGCGTGAACATGTCGTGAGGAATGGTGCGACGGTCGTAGAAGAGATCGGCCGGCACCTTACGTGCGAGCATTCGCATGTCGGCGATGCCCTTGCTCGCGATCGCTTCATCGATGTCGTAGAACGCTCGCACGCCCTCCGCCGAGAACACGAACAGATACCGCATCCCGCCCGAGTCGATGACGAACGTGTCGCCCAGCGCCGCCCGGTCCGCCGCAATCGCGCCGACTGGATCGTCCACGACCGCATCCCACGGCAACCTCGCACTCCCCACCGGAACCGACATCCTCAATCCCTCCGTTCCCTCCGTTCTGCGACGTCTGGCGTGTTGTATGTACACGCGAGCCGTCACAGAAGCGGCTAGTAGGGGCGGTCGCCGATGATGGTGACGCGTTCCATGATCCGGTGAGCGGGGAAGAAGTCGGCGGAGGCCGCATGTTGCACGGCGCGGTTGTCCCACATCACAAACGTGTTGGGCCGCCAGCGCACACGGATCTGTATCGACGGATCCATCATGGCTCGTTCGAGGCGAGTGAGGATCCGCCTCGACTCGTCGGCTTCCATGCCGTCGATATGGGAGGTAAATCCAATGTTGGTGTAGATCCCTCGGGCACCCGTTTCCGGATGCGTGCGAATGACTGGATGGCGCTGGGCCGGATACTTGGCCCGCGTCTCCTCCACATCGGCAGGGTCGACGCGGCTGCCAAACACCCGCATGTAGTCGTGGATGGCGAAGGCATCGTCGACAATCGACTTCAGCTCATGGTCGAGTCGGTCATAGGCCGCCGTCGCATCAGCGAAGCAGGTGTCGCCACCCACGTCGGGCACGATGCGGCCACGAAGAATCGACCCCATCGAGGGCTCTGCTCGCCACGTAACATCAGAATGCCAACCCGCCGCAACGAACCGTTTGCCGGAGTCGCCGCCGGCTTCCAGCTTCACGATCTCGGGATAACCCTCGATCCCTTCGGTGAAGGGGTGCTTCTCAAGATCGCCGAACAACCGCCCAAAGGCGATGTGTTCCTCAATCGTGACATCTTGGTCACGCAGCACAAGCACTTTGTGATCGAGCCATGCCTTGCGCAGTTCATCGCGGGTCGAGTCGTCGACGTTCGCCATGTCGAAGCCGCCGACTTCGGCACCAAAGAAGCCGCTGAGTTTGCTGATTTCGAGTGTCATGCCATATCTCCTAGAGCGGATATCTCCTAGAACGGGCGGTCGCCGATGATCGTCACGCGCTCCACGTGACGAGTCTCCGGCCAAAAGTCGTTGGACGCCTGATGCTGCACGGCGCGGTTGTCCCACATTACAAACGTGTCGACATCCCACTTCACGCGACACTGCACGCTCGGACTCAACATGGCCAGTTCGAGAGTGGAAATGAGCTCGTCGCTCTCGGCAGCATCGACACCTTCGATGTGGGTGACGAATACACGGTTCGTGTAGATCGACCGCTCACCAGTTTCCGGATGGGTGCGGATCACGGGGTGACGGGCCGGTGGGAACTCCGCCTGTTTGGCCGCTCGGTCTTCGGTTGAAAGCCGTCGACCAAACGTGTTGGTGAAGTCGTGGACAGCGAATTTGTCGTCGACGCGCTCTTTCACGGCGTCGGGCAACCGGTTGTAGGCCGCCACGGCATCGGCAAACGATGTGTCGCCGCCGACCGGCGGGATTACAACGCCGCGCAGGATCGAACCCATCGACGGCTCCTCTCGCCATGTCACATCGGAGTGCCAGTTCGACGCTGCATAGAGGGACTCCGGCTTGGACTTGATCTTGACGATCTCGGGATAGCCCTTCAACCCAGTGGCGAAAGGATGGATTTCGAGATCGCCAAAGCAGCGCCCAAAGGCGATGTGTTCTTCGACCGTGATGTGTTGATCACGGATGACAAGCACCTTGTGATCGAGCCACGCCTTCTTGATGTCATCGATCATCGAGTCAGTCGGATTCGCCATATCGACGCCCGTCACCTCAGCGCCGAGTGTGCCCGTGAGACGTTGACATTCGATTCCCACAGCAGCCCTTCTCAAGAACGTCGAGATTGCATTCCCATTTCCCGCTCCAGAGTGGCACGATCAAGGGGTGGGTGCATCACTGCTGCGGACCGAACGGACGATCCTTCTTCCCCTCAGCGCGGGCGATCTCGATGAGGTCGGCGCGCTTTACGGCGACGACGACGTGATGGAGTTCGTCGATGGCGGACGTCGAACACGCGACCAAACCAAATCCTCTCTCGCCGCGGCTGAGCGCTGTTGGCGAGCCGAAGGCTGGGGCCTATGGGCGATCCGCGATGCCGAGACCGGCGGCCTCATCGGCGAGGCCGGGCTGCAGCATTTTTTTGACGTCGAAGGTGCGCCCGTCGCCTTCGGCTTCACGATTGCACGGCGTTATTGGGAGAGCGGCCACGCGACGGAGGCGAGCCACGTCGTCCTTACCGATGCCTGGGAACGTTTCGCGGGTCGGCTGATCCATTCGGTCTGTCACCCAGAGGACACTCGCGGGGCCGGGGTGCTACAGAAGCTCGGTTTCCGCCTCGCCGAGCAACGCCTCATGCACGGCCAATCCCTCGAACTCTGGGAAATTCAACGCCTCCGATAACCCGATCTTTCGATTCTGTGACGGCTCGTGTGCCCATAGCGCACACGAGCCGTCACAGGCCCATCACGGGTTGATCTTGGGGACCTCATGGGCGGGTCGCAGCGTGGACGTCATGGCCTAGGCCGAACTCCGCCCCTCCATCGGCAGGGCGGACCACCACGAGTCGTCGCGACCTCCCCGTAGCGGCGGCTCGCGCGCTCGATTCGCGCGGCGAACTAGGTTGCGGGGATGTCGTGGTGGCTCTGGGTACTCGTGGTTGTGGTTGTTCTGCTCGTGATCGTTGCGGTCTACGACCTCACCCAGAAGCGTCATGCGATCCTGCGGAACTTCCCGATCGTCGGCCATTTTCGTTACATCCTCGAGTTCATCGGGCCCGAGCTTCGTCAATACATCGTCACGGACAACGACGAGGAGCGACCGTTCTCTCGCGACCAGCGCCGATGGGTCTACGCCTCGGCCAAGGGTGAAAACAGCTATTTCGGTTTCGGCACCGACAACCGACTCGACATCGTCGGCTACCCCATATTCCGGCACTCGGCCTTTCCTATTGCAGCTGAGAGCCGCGATGCCGATAACCCCGCTGAGATCCCCTCCGCCAAGGTGATCGGCGCCCGCACGAACCGCCCGGGAGCATTCCGCCCCAAGTCGCTGGTCAACATCTCGGCCATGAGCTTCGGCTCCCTCAGCGGCCCGGCAATCGTCGCGCTGAACCGCGGTGCCGCGCAGGCCGGTTGCCTCCACAACACCGGCGAGGGTGGCATCAGTAAGCACCATCGCCATGGGGGCGACCTGATCTTTCAGATCGGTACCGGTTTGTTCGGCGCCCGCGACGACGACGGTCGATTCTCAGTCGACGCGCTCCTGGCCTCGATGGAGGGCGCTCCGGTGAGAGCCATCGAGATCAAGCTGAGCCAGGGCGCAAAGCCAGGGCTGGGCGGGGTATTGCCCGCGACCAAAGTGACAAGCGAGATTGCCGAGGCCCGCGGCGTTCCGGTCGGGGTGACGGTCCGTAGCCCGAGCCGACACGCGGCCTTCGATGATGTCGAGGGCTTGGTGGCGTTCGTCGAGACCGTCGCCGCCGCGACCGGTGTACCGGTCGGCATCAAATCGGCGGTCGGCGGCGTTGACTTCTGGCGCGACCTCGCGGCCGAGATGGTTCGCACCGGAGCGGGACCCGACTTCATCACGGTCGACGGCGGCGAGGGCGGCACCGGCGCGGCACCGTTAGTATTTTCCGATCACGTTGCACTGCCGTTTCGCGACGCCTTTCCCGTGGTGTTCGACGCCCTGGCCGCCAAGGGCTTACACCACGACGTGACATTCATCGGCTCCGGGAAGCTTGGCTTTATTCCCGATGCCGCGATCGCGATGGCAATGGGCGTCGACGTCATCAGTGTTGGCCGCGAAGCAATGCTCGCAGTCGGCTGCATCCAGGCGCAGAAGTGCCACACCGGCCACTGCCCCACCGGCGTGGCAACACAGCAGCGGCGACTGTCCCGCGGGCTCGACCCGACGGACAAGGGCGTGCGCGTGGCCGGCTACCTACGCTCTTTCCGCCATGACCTGTTGTCGCTGAGCCACGCCCTGGGTGTGACCCATCCGAGTCAGATCTCCTTGGAGCAGATCGCGATGCGCTCCAGCAACGGCGTGATGCAGGACGCCTCGGATGTATTGGCCCTCAACACCGAGTGGCTGAACAACGAACGCCGCGACCGACTGGCCGCGACGCTCGCTCAATCAGATTGATTCGCGTTCTGTGACGGCTGGTGTGCACATATCGCACGTGAGCCGTCACAGAAGCAACGATTAGCTCCAGAGTTCGGGGTCGGCGGCGTCGCCACCGGACTCGATGTTGTTGAACGCCGGATCGGGCGTGACAAACACATCCGCGGCGGGCCATATCTCGGCCTCGACCGCAACCGGCGAACGGGTATGGTCGCCCGTGCCCCATTGGACGTAGGAGAGAATCGCGTCGGCCGAGCCATAATTGGCCTCGGCGTAGAGCGCGGCTTCGCCCCCGTCGGCGGACAGACCGCCTACATGTTCGGCCGACACTCGAGCAGTTGCACCGGCCGCGATCGAGCCGCCATCGACGATGGTGCCGAGATCGGCATAGTCCGGGGAACTACAGATCATCACGCCGGCGAGATCGATGTCGTCCGCTCCATTGTTGCGGAACTCGACAAAGCCATCAGCGCCGAACTCGACGAGCGTCAGTTCGAGATCCGACAACGCCTGACCCGTCTCGGGGATCGGGGCCGTGGTGCCTGGCAACGTGGTGGTGGTCGAGGTGGTGCTCTCGGGCACGGTGGTGGCCCCGGCTTCGGGATCACTCCCGCCGTCATCGCTACAGGCGGCCGCAAGTACGGCTACGGCGCCGAGCACGGCCATGATTCGAGCGATACGGGAACGGGTCATGTGGGGAACCTCCGGGCAAAGACACGTGGGAGCAACGGTAGTCGGGGGATCGAACGTCGAGTTACCACCACACGCGTCTCATCGGGCCCTCCTGGAGAAGGACCCGATGAGACGAGGCCCCCGGTGAGAGCCGCCGCGCTCTTCACCGGGGATTCATAGGCCGCCGCCCCTGAACAATCCTAATTGTGTCGGAATCGACCACAAGGTATTGTCACGAGACGGACACTGGGTGTGTCACCGTGCTGACAGAACAGCCTCAGATGTCAGACTCTTGAGCCAGAAAACTCCCGAGGTTGGCACGAACAGACGTGCATCGGCATCACCCGAGCCGTCCATGTGCACCCAACCGGGCCCGATCTCGACCTCCGCGGACTCTGACCCGAGATTCACGACGACCAGCGCTCGCTGCCCATCAGTCGACCGTTCGATGACGACCGCGCTGCCTGACACGGGCCAAACGTGCTGCGCGGCCTCCGGGTGAAACACCGGAGATGACCGACGCATCGCCAGCATGGCCCGCAACCCCGACCAGATCGCACCCGCCGAGTGATCGCCGTCGGCCAGCGCCAAATAATCGTCGGCCGAGGCGAACCGGGCGCGATTGATATCGCGGGCAACGCCCGTTCGCTCTGCTCCCGCGATGTCGTTCTCTTCGCCCACAATGCTGTGGGCGTAAAGAAGGGGAATGCCGCGCAGCGCCAGCGCCACTGCGTGAGTGGCGAGCACGCGACCAACGACAATTTCGGACTCAGCAGCCGGCACGCCCCATCCGCAGAGCGACCACCATGTGGCGTTGAGTTCGTAAGGCTCCTCACCCTCCGCTGTCGCCGCTGTATTCACCCCACCACCAACTTCTCGGCACCGACCGGCCAACGCCTCGACATCGTCGGCACTCAGCCATCCCTTCGCGGGGCGGACACCGACCCCGTCATGGCTCGCCAGAAAGTTCATGTAGGTCGTCGATGGCGGTGCGTCGACCGACGCCGCCCAGCGCTGAAACGGGAGAACATCGCCGGTCTGCACGGCGTGGAGCACAAGCGGGGCGAGCGAGAACTGGTAGACGGCATGGGCTTCCGGCGCCGCCGCGGAACCGAAATAGGCCACGTTGTCGGCGTGGGGCACGTTGGTCTCAGTGATGAGCACGATGTCCGAACGAACATCGTCGAGCACGCTGCGGATGACGGCGACAATCGCATGCGTCTCGGGCAGATGCATCGACGATGTCATCGGGTCCTTCCAGAGAAAGGCGATCGCATCGAGCCGAATCGCGGCGGCCCCGTGGTCCACGAATCGGAGAATCACCCGGACAATCTCCAACAGAACTTCCGGCGTACGGACATCAAGGTCCACCTGGTCGGCGCTGAAAGTGGCCCAATAGTTGGAGCGGGTGCCATCGGCCCGGACGAAGGGAGCGAATACGGGGCCGGGACGGGGTCGAACGACGGCGGCCATGTCGGTGTTGTCGGCCACGGGCCGGAAGAAGCGGGCATAGCGCCCATCTCCCGCGAGATGGGCGAGAAACCACACACCCTGGGCCGACACATGGTTCACGACGGCGTCGGCCATCAGCCGGTGCCGATCGCTGATCGCCGCGACGGAGCGCCAGTCGCCGACCGCCGGATCGACCTCGGCGTAGTCCTTCACGCTGAACCCTCCGTCGCCACTGGCCGGGTGGAACGGCAGCACGTGCACGCCGTTGATCTCGGGGGCGAGTGCGTCAACGACGCGGCCCACATCGTCAAGCCCCTTCGGACCGAAGTGATCGGGGTACACAATCAGCCAGGCGTCGGCTTCGCTCCAACGTGGACTCGCCGTGTCGGCGCGGCGATGTTTCGCCACGAGGTCATCGATTTGTGCCGAAAGCGAAGCGGCCGCCGCGCCATAGATCGGCGCCAGAAGCGAGCGACGATCGCTCAGCTCTCAACCTCGCCGGGGTCGACGGGCTCCGGAGCCGAGAGTTCCTGAGCCCGCGCGAGGAGCGCATCAATCTCATCGAGAGCCGCGGCCCAAGCCACGAGATCAGCCGGGTCTTCTGCGAGCGCCGCATTCGCTTCGGCCCACTTGTCCACGGTGAGATCCAACAGGCCTTCGGCGGTGAGCGGCTCGTCGTCGCTATTGTCGTCATCGGGAGGCGGCGTGTTGTCGACCACAACAGACTCAACGCCACCGGCTGGTGTGGCCAAGATGTCGTCGAAATTCTCGCCGAAGAGCTTTTCGAGCGCATCCGAGAACGACTCACCAATCGCCAGGCGTTCACCGTTGCCGACGGACACGATCACGTTCTCGAGCGTCGGCACCGCCGTGCCGTCAGCGGCGACGTAGAGCGACCGCACCCACAAGATTGCATTGTCGATCGGGAGCAGCAACACGTCGCTGAACTCAACACTCGAACCCTCGGTGTTCAGCAAGGCAAGACGTTGGGAGATCTCTTCGTTCTGCGCAATACTGGTGGCGACAAGCACCGGGCCGGGCGCGGACGCGCTGTTCATCTCGTAGCTCACCAGACGCGCTTCGCCCGCGCGGTCGACCTCGCCGACCATGAAGGCCTCAAGTTCGCGCCGCTCATCGTCTTCCGATGAAGGTACGAAGGTTCGGAGCGTGACGTAGGAGGCGTCGTCTTCGCCGGGCAGTGTCATCAGCGTGTAGTAGGGGTTGACCCGAGCCTCGCGACTGGTAATCACACCGAATTCGTCGGTGGACTCTTCGTTCGTGCCGCCCGCTCGGACCGTGCGGCCCGGATCCTGTGCCACGGCCCAGGCCTCGGTACCAAGAATGAGCGGCTCGGCCTCCTCGACCTGGTAGCTGGCGAACATGTTGGTCTGCACGCTGAACATGTCTTGCGGGTAACGAAGATGATCGCGAAGTCCGTCGGGCATCTCCTCGAAGTCGGAGAACAGCTCGGGGAACACCGCGCGCCATGCTCGGATGATCGGGTCTTCGCTGGGCATCACATAGAAGGCGACGGTGCCGTCGAAGGAGTCGACGACCGCCTTCACCGAGTTGCGGACATAGTTAAAGCTGTCACCGGCCAGACCACCCCCGGTCAGGCGGCCGTTCTCGCTGCCCTGGCTGTACGGGAACCGGTCGGTTGTGGTGTAGGCGTCGATCACGTAGAGGATGCGACCGTCGACGATCACCGGATACGAATCGGCATCGAACTCCAAGAACGGAGCGAGCGCCTCCACGCGATTGTGGACGTCTCGGTTGTAGATGATGCGGGTGTCGCCGGTGACAAAGTTGGAGATCAGCGGGTCGATTTCCTGAAAACGAATTGCAAATGCCGCCTTGCGAATAAACGAGCCCATGCCGACGCCGCCCTCGCCGTCGTAGCGGGTCTCAACCTCGGCGCCGGTCTCGCTGTCGACATAGTCGATCTCCGCGACCGAAGTGGAGACGAGGGCGTATCCGCCCAGATCTTCACCGTGATAGAGCTGCGGCACCGTGACCGACGCGTCGACCGACTCGTCGACGTCGGTCGGCAAACCAGAGACCACAAAATCGGGGCTGCCGGAGTTGGTCGGAGCGTTGGCCGTGGCCATCGCGATGCCGTAGCCATGGGTGAGACGAACGTGTTCGCGTTCCCAGCTCGGTGCGGCATCGAGTTGGAGTTCGCGAGCACCGACGACAACCTGGCGTAGCTCACCATCAATGAGATAACGATCCGTGTCGAGGGCGCCGTTGGTTCCCACGAACCGATAGAAGTTTCGCTCGGTCTGCTCGCGCTCAAATGTGGCGTCGACGGCTTGGGGGTCGAGAAGCCGTGCGTTGCGAACGGTGCTTGCGTTCTCGCGGATCTGCTCGGCCGTGAGGTCTTCGGTGTAGTCGAACTCTTGTTCGTCGACCACGTCGAGTCCGTAGGCAAATCTCGTGGACTCAATATTGCGGGCGACAAACATTTCCTCGCGAGCGGTCTGGTTGGGCTCAACCTGGAAGCGCTGCACAAACGCGGGGTAGATGCCGCCCACCACGATCGCGGTGAACGCCCAGAGACCAACCGCCAATACCGGCATGGTCCAACCCCGCAGACGAAGGTTGATGACCAGCAGGACCACGGCGGAGAGCGAGATCGCGATCAGCAGATGGATCGCTGGCAGTTGCGCCTGCACATCGGTGTAGAGCGCACCGTCGACTACGCCACGATCGGACACCGTGAGTTGATATCGATCGAGCCAGTAGTCGCCCGCCTTGATGACAGCGAGAACGGCGAGGATGGCCGACAGGTGCACCTTGACATTTGGTGTTGCGCGACTCCCGGCTACCGCCGCGATGCGAATCGAGCCGTTGAGGTAGTGACTGATCGTCGTGAGGATAAAGATGATGACGACGGCGGCGAACGCCCAGCTCACCACGAAGGTTAAGAACGGCAGCTGAAAGACATAAAAGCCAATGTCGATACCGAACTGGGCGTCGTCTCGTCCGAAGTCCTGCCGGTTCGTGAAGAGGAGCCACTCCTCCCAATGATTCGACACTCCGGCGGCGGCGACCAACGAGAATACGGCGCTCACCGCGGTGCGGACAAGACCCTTCCGGCCGCCAACGACGTCGTGGTAGCGAGCCAGCAACTCTTCTTCGGGGCCCGCTGGTCGAAATGTCGGCGCGGCCCGATCCGAAAGGAACAGGTTGAGCCACATGAACACGAAGAACACGCCGCCAAATATCAGCGCAAGCGCAACCTTCGCCCCAAGGATCTGGCGCCACACGGAAGCCCGGTCGAGCGCCTCAAACCAGAGGTAATCGGTGTAGAAGCCAGCAATGCCGGAGAGCGATGCTGCCAGGAAGATCATGATGACGACAGCCATCACAGCGATCACCCGACCACGGCCACTCATTCGGCCAGCTTCTCGGCGAGGTAGGTCATCAGCTGCACGCATCGACACGACACTATCGGGGCCGTGACCTCAGACGGAGTCGAGGCCGCGATTCACGACACATCACTCGAAGGTCGCTACTCGGCTGGCTCGAGCCAGCAAGTGCACGCCACGTGCGCCGGAGGATGCGGGGCACCCGTCGGGAACGTCTTTCCTGACTTCACTGCGCCCTCAAGCGCGTTATCGGCACAGTCCGGACCGCACGGGCCACCTGGTTCGACATGCCACGTCACTGAACCTTTTGCGAGCGCGACGGCCACGAGGCCATCGACCGCGACGGCAGCCGCAGCAGCCGCTTCGTCGATCCGGCGGCTACGAGACTCGCGGTAGAGCGCGCGCACCGTGTCGGAGAGTTCGTCGGGGTCGTCGACTCGATCAGCAACTTCGGTCAGTCGCTGACGGACGGGCTCCAACGCAATGGCATCGATCTGATCAATCGCCGACCTGAGGTTGAGCCTTTTCGATCCGCCCAACTCGGCCACGAGTTCCCTCAAGGCAACCGCGGCGGCTTCTTCATAGGCCGACCGATGCGCCGGGCCATCGTCGATCACGAAACTGAGGGCGTCCGCACCGCTACGCCGCACGCCGTCCAACAGTGTTCCCTGCTCCTCGACGAGCACCTTCTTCATTGCCTTCGCCGCCGCAGTGGAAGCACGCTTTCGCGCGCCCGACCGAGCGACATCAAGACCTTCGGGTTCCGGCTCCGGCTCCGGCTC
>JBLIOE010000054.1:0-19027 GCA_047639555.1 Candidatus Aldehydirespiratoraceae bacterium | reverse complement strand
GGGAGAGCGTCCCGAGCCAGTCATGGTTCGGCTCGCTCTCGGCGTTCTCATTCACGGCGGAGGCTTCCGGTGTATTGCCGAAGCGGGCGAACGCGGCGACAAATACGACAGTGACGAGGAGTGCGGCGAGGAGGAGTCGTGTCTGGCGAAGTATGGGTATCTCGGAGCTGTCGTGGTGTCGGGTTGTCTGGCGGGCGGTACTTCGCACCGCAGTTGCGGCCCCGGTCGAGGGGCGGGATTTCGACCGCGTCCGCGATTGGTGGGACTAGCTGTCGACGAGCTGTCCGCCGAGGGCCCGCGTAGGAGGCCGGCTTCTTGGCTTGGGGGCACGGGGTCGTTCGGCGAGTACGTCGTTGCGGTCGTGCCGGCGGTGATCCCAGAGGCGAAGAGCGCGTTGATGTCATCGAGGAACGAGGTTTCGGCGATGTCGGTGAACGGACCGCTCGCCGTCGCGGGAAGCGACAGAGCTCGGTTGATGAAGGCGGCCATTTGGCCACTAGTCACGGTCCCAGTGGTGATTCCGGCCGCCTTGACGAGGTTGATCTCGTCCTCAAAGCGGTCGCCATCATCGTCACCGAAGGCATCTTCGATCTTGATGACCGTCAGCATTGCCGCCGGATGGTCCCAATCGTGTCCGGCGACGAGATCGCCGACGGTGCCATCGACACCGGGGTGGGCGGTGAAAACGCCAACCGGCGCTGCGTCTATCGCTCCCGAGTCGAGATTGCCGTTCGCGTCACCCGCGAGGGCGACCGGGCCGAGGCCCGAACATGGATCGACGATGTCTACGGACTGTTCGGTGTTCTCTTCGCTGCCCGCGTCGTAACCGTTCAGCACGAAGGTCGCCGACTCGGCCGGAAGGGCGCCTCGGACGAGTCCGATGAACCCATCGTTCGTGCAGATGAGCATTCCGAAGAGCGACAAGACGTCGCCCGGGCGTGCATCAATCGTGAACACGGCGCGGTCAGCAAAGCCACCCACGGTCGTCTCGGAAGGCGTCAGAGGCCGTCCGAGATTCACAACGTCAGTATGATTGTCGGAGACCGGTCGCGACGAGCCTCCAAGGCCGCCACCAACGGAGCAGGGTCGCCACCGCGGGCGATCGCGTGGATCTCCGCTCGCGTCGGGCGCACCGAAGCCGACCGAGATCATCTTGTCCTTCGTTGCGTCAGGTCCGCGGCCAAGGGTGGCATCGGTGTCGATATGGAACCGGTAGATCCCGTCCGGGTCGAATGTGGTCCGACTGAGGGCACCGGTCGCCGGGTTCACAGTCATCACGAGGACCCTGCGTGACGGATCCTCTGGTGACTGGAACGCATAGAGGTCATTGATGTCAGTTCGCCCGTCTTCCGCAACAAGCGGTGCTTCGAGGTGATCGGCGGCCTGTGAAGGCGCGATGCTGATCACACTCGCCACAAACGCAAGCGGGGGATAAGCGCTGCTCTCTTGACTGGCATATGTTTCTCCTGACGGAACCTGTCATGAGCGGAGTTGCCCGACGACGGCGCGAAAGCGAGCGGTCCCACCACCGCACCCTCAGTTCGGATCGGTGGACTTGTTGGATTGGCCCGGTCGTGGTGTCAACCGCTGTTTGTCTTTCGATCTCCGCGTTGATCTCGGCACCGACGACGACTGTCATTGAGACGAGGAATAGCCACGTGAGCACGTCCACGATGGCCCCGAGCGCGCCATATGTCTCGTTGTGAGAACCGAACTGTGCGACGTAGACCTGGAACAGAAACGACGGGTTGAACGTCGACACGATTGTGAACGCCGCTCCCGGCGAGGCCCACTGCCGCTCAGGCGACCGCCAGCATCGCGCCCAGTGTGAGTCCGGGCATCAGCAGACGGCTCCGCAAGAACGTCCGATCGTCGACGCCGAGCGCCCCAGAATTCGACGACGTGACGGACTTCAGCTGCTGCTGCAACATGTCAGCGACCTCAGGCGGAGCCGTACCTCGAATCCGGCTCACGAGTGAGGTGAGGTCGCCGGGTGCGGCCGTCAATCCATAGATAGAAACCGTGGTGGCCAGCATCGGAATGATCGCCGTGAATCCGAAGAACGCCACCCCGGCCGAACTGAGCGTCACTTGGTCCGACGCATCTGGCCCTTGACCCGAAGCGCGATGTCCTTCGACCCTCGCAACGGCCGTTTCAATCCTGCTTTGCCTCAGCGTCGTCATCGGTCGCATGGCATCGGCACAATTTGCGAGGAGACTCCCATCCTCGAGCGCAGTCGGAGATGCGGCTCACCTGAAGGACCATGGCCAGTTGGTCTCATGGGGCCACGGTTTCCGTGTTCATCAGGCCAGTCCCACGCTCGCCGAGCTCCGTCTTCAGCACCTTGCCGGCGGCGTTCTTCGGGAGCTCGTCGAGAAACTGGACGTATCGCGGCACCTTGAAGTTGGCGAGGCGCTCGCGGGACCAGGCGATCAACTCCTCGGCCGTGACGGTGGCGCCGTGGCGCAGAACGACCCATGCCATTCCGACCTCGCCGAGTCGATCGTCAGGAATCCCCACGACGGCAACATGCGCGATCGCGGCGTGTTCCAGCAGATCGGCCTCGATCTCTGCGGGATAGGTGTTAAACCCGCCGACGATGAACATGTCCTTCTTCCGGCCGGTGATGGAGAGATAGCCGTCTTCGTCCATGACGCCGAGGTCGCCGCTGTGGAGCCACCCGTTCTGGTCAATCGCCGTTGCAGTCTGGTCGGGCTCGTCGAAATACCCGAGCATCACGTTGTAGCCGCGGATGACGATCTCGCCTTGTGTGCCTCGGTCGACTTCGTTCATCTCGTCGTCGACGACTTGAACCTCGACGTCGGGGATCGCGCATCCCGATGTGCGGGCGATCTTCTCTACCGGATCGGCACGGTTCGACATAGTTGCGGTGCCGGTGCACTCGGTGAGGCCGTAGCCAGTAACGATGGTTTCGTAGGACATCTCTTCGCGCATGCGGCGGATCATCTCTTCTGGCACGTCGGCTGCGCCGGTCGCACAGAGCCGCAGCGACGACAGGTCAAAGTCTTGTCGTCGCGGGTGGTTGAGCATCGACTGGTGAATCGTCGGCGGGCCGGGGAAAACCGTCACCCGTTCGCGTTCGATGGTTGCCATCGCCTCATCGAGGTCGAACATCGGCATCGGAAGCACCGTGGCCCCACGCATCAGCGCCGAAGTAATCCCAGCCTTCAACCCGAATACATGGAAGAACGGGTTGACGATCAGGTAGCGGTCGCCGGATCGCAAACCAATGATCGAACTCCAGTCGGCGAACTGACGGAGCGTTTGTGCGTGGGTAAGCATGACGCCCTTCGGTTTCCCGGTTGTCCCCGCAGTGAAAAGTATGTCGCTGAGGTCATCTGGTTTGACTTCGGTCAACCGTTCGTGGAGGCGGTCGTCGCTGACGTGGTCGGCTCCAGCGAGAAACTGATCCCAGTCGAGAGTCGTTGCTGGAGCGGGTCCGGACATGACAATGACCCGCGCAAGGTGAACTAGACCGCCGACCGGGCGCCCGTTGCTGGCGTCTCCAGCGGTGGTGCGGAGCAGGGCGACAAAGTTGGTGTTGAGGAAACCGTTGACGGTGCAGAGCGTCGTGGCTCGCGACTTCGCCAGAATGTATGCCGCCTCGTGACCCTTGTATCGAGTGTTGAGTGGCACCACTGCGGCGCCGGCGCCGAGTGTTCCCAACGCCGCCAAGATCCATTGGTGAATGTTTGGTGCCCAGATGCCCACCCGGTCGCCGTGTTCGACTCCGGCCGCGATCATGGCCTTGGTCGCCTGTTCGATGTGTGCGCCAAGTTCGGCATAGGTCAGCCGTAGGTCGCCGTCAACGATCGCCTCCTGGTCGGCATACCGACGCACGGAGTCGGCGACCATCGCGGGAATCGACGGCCACTCAAGGTCACCGCGCATCTGCTGCGGGTTCACCGGACCCGGATCCGGGGATCGGGCGCCCCCCGGCGCATCTTCGTGAGGAAGTCTTCAATGGAAGCGGGCTCGGCGACCTCGGGTTCTTCGGCGTCTGGTGGGTGTGTCCAGAACTCCTCCCAGGACGGGAAGATCTCGTGGAACGCTCCCTCGTAGTGTTCCCGATCCGGCCAGCGCATCTTGTCGGACCCGGTGGGCGGCTTGTTCAGATCTGTCGCGTACCAGTAGCAGGGCAGGCGACGACGGAAAAGCCATCGACCGTCGATCCGCTCGTAGTTATCCCAATAGAGCATCTGCATGATGATCCACTCGTCACCGGTCTCATGCTCGTTCTTCGAGTAAAGGACACCATGGGCGTGGTCAGCATCGTCGAACTCGATGATGTGGTTGCCGGTGTGGTGGGACGTGCCGGTGAATTGGAGCCGGAGGGTGTCGTCGAGCCACCGTTTCAGGTGTGCTCTCCCTGAGAGTTCGCGGCTGACACGGATGTCGGCAGCAAAGAGGTTCACATGGGCGTCGAGATCGCGCATGTCGAGCGAGAGCGAGTATTTCGCCACGAGCTGACGAATCTCTTCAAGTGACTCGAGTCGGTCAATTCGGGCTTCGAGGTTGTCACTCAACGGGGTCACTCTCCTGGGGTTCCATCAAAAACAGGCAGTCGGCAACGAACGCTCCCTCACCCCGGGCACCGACGATCACCGGGTTGAGATCGAACTCAACGATATTCGAAGATTGGTCGTAGATCAGCTGGCCCACCCGCTCGATCAACTCGACAAGGGCATCGATATCGGCGGGCGGTTGGCCCCGCACGCCAGTGAGCAGCGGGTAACCGCGGAGCGACTCAACCATCTCCCGGGCATCTCGTCGATCAAGAGGCACCGGGCGAACAGTGCGATCGTCGAGAACTTCGGCGAAGATCCCTCCGCTTCCGACGACGATCGCAGAACCCAGAATGGGATCGCGCAAACCGCCGACGATCATCTCGACGCCCGTCACCATCGCCTGGACAAGGACTCCTTCGACGACTGCGTCGGGTGCGCGTCTCGCGGCAGTTGCCAGGAGGTCGTCGAACACGTCGGCGGCCTTTTCTGGGCTGATGTCGAGTCGAACGAGGTTGTGGTCCGACTTGTGAGCGATGTCAGCTGACGCCAGCTTGAGGACGGCATGACCCCCGAAGTCGACCACGGCCTTCCGGGCGTCGGCCGCCGCGTTGACGAGGCGCTGAGGCACGGTTGCGATGCCATAATGGGAGAGGAACTCGACCGGCTCGGAACTCAGAGGTGCAGCCGGGTGCGAAGTGCGGGGCCGATTACGAAAGCTCCGCCGAGCGATGCGGTGGGCCTCCATCCCGGCGAGGGCAAGGAAGCAGTTCCGGAAGCTACGAAATAGGGGCACGCCCGTAGCGACAAGCGCTCGGAACGCGTCCGAGTCCACTCGTGGCGAATTCCACGTCGCAATGATCGGCTTTGTGGTTACACGGGCAAGCGCCCCGATATCGGCGACGAGCGGATTGGTAATGGGCGGAACCTCGCCGGTGATGCCGACGATCAGAGAATCCACGCCCGGGTCTTCCAGGATGGCGAGGAGGACCTCGCGCCGAATCTCGGGGGGCTGCGTCATCACAAACGTGCCACCGTTGTCGATCGGGTTCGCCACGGTGAGATGGCCTGGGATGTACCGATGAAGTTTTGCCTGAGTGGCGGCCGACAACTCGGCGAGGGGAACTCCATGGAGTTCGGCCTGCTCGGCCATGAGTGTCCCCGACCCACCGGAGATCGAGTAGAGGGCAACCCGAGGACCGGTAGTCAACGGGACCTTCGCGAAGAGGGCCGAAGTCTCGAGTAGTTCGTCGAGATCGCGGACGCGACACACGCCATAGCGATCGAGGATGCTTTGCGCGATGGCGTCGGAACCTGCGATGTGGCCGGTGTGAGTTTCGGCCATACGGGCCCCCGCTTGAGAGGCCCCGATCTTCATCATCACGATTGGGGTGGCGCTCTCGAGCGCCATCTCCAACGAGTGTCTGAGACGATCCCCATCGCGGAAACCTTCGACGTAAGCCGCGATCACTGCGGTGTCATCATCGGCGGCGAGGTATTCGATGAAGTCACAGACATCGATATCGACTTCGTTCCCCGTGGGAATCATCCGCGAAAAACGAAGGCCCAGGTCCACGCCCTGCACGATGGGTCGGCCGTTGTGGCCCGACTGGGTGACGACGCCGATCCGACCTCCGTGCGCCGAATCTGAATCAGGAAACGTTTCGAACGCGTTGGTGTTCGTATTTGGACCAATGAGCCGCACTCCGGCCGCTTCTGCGGCAGCCCCGAGTTCGCGTTCGAGTTCGGCTCCCGCCTCGCCAACCTCGGAGAATTCGGAACTGAAAACAAGCGCGAACGACGCGCCAGCGGCGCCACACTGCCGAACGATTTCCGGACAAGTGGCGGCTGGCGTGCTGATGATGGCGAGACCGATCGGCGCCTCTATCTCGTTCACGCTGGTGTGGATGGGGATCGAACCGATCGACCCACCGCGAGGGTTCACCAGGTGCCAGTTGTTCGCGCCCCAGCGTTCGTCGTTGGCCGCGCGGAGATCGCGTTCCTGCGCATCTCGGTCGACACGACCGATCAACGCGACTCCTTTCGGAGCGAAGAACGGCTGGAGATCGACCCGCGGCGCTCCGCTCATACGAAGTTTCGCGACCGTTGAGCGCGGCACCTACGATTGGTGTCATGAGTGACGCTGACCGTTTGCGAGTGGTGGTGCTGGATGACTACCAGGGTGTCGCCGCCGCGCTCGGCGAATGGAGCAGCATCGCCGGCGAGGTCGAGGTGGACTCCATCAGAGAACACATCGCCGATCCAGCCCGGCTGTGTGCGCGCATCGGATCGGCTCGAGTAGTCGTCGCAATGCGAGAGCGAACCCTCTTGAGCGACCAGGTATTGGCGGACTTGTCTGCGCTGGAACTGATCGTCACGACTGGTCCGTCGAACGTGATGATCGACGTCGCTGCCGCGAATGCTCGGGGCATTGACGTGTGTGGAACAGGCGGATATTTGACGCCGACATCGGAGCTCACGTGGGCGCTCATCCTGGCATTGATGAGAAATGTGCCGGCCGAGGACCGATCGCTCCGGGAAGGCGGCTGGCAGCACACGCTCGGGCGTGAACTGGCCGGACGAACGCTCGGCATCATCGGGCTGGGGCGCGTGGGCACGCTTGTGGCCAAGGTTGGGCTGGCGTTCGACATGAACGTGATCGCGTGGAGTCCCAATCTCAACTCGGATCAGGCCGCGGCCGTTGGAGTGCGAGCCGTAGAACGAGAAGAGCTGTTCACCGAGGCCGATGTCGTGACCGTGCATATGGTGCTGTCGGAACGGTCGCGTGGGCTCGTCGGAGGATCCGATCTTGCCCGAATGAAGCCGACCGCGATTCTGGTGAACACGTCGAGAGGGCCGATCATCGACGAGAAGGCGCTTGTCGACGTCCTTGAGCGTCGGGCGATCGGCGGCGCGGCTCTCGATGTGTTCGACCGCGAGCCGCTCCCGAAGGACCATCCTCTGCGCGGGCTCGAGAACACCGTGTTGACACCGCACCTCGGCTACGTGAGTGACGGTCTGTACGACCTCTTTTTTAGAGAGATCGTCGAAGACATCGCGGCGTGGCGGCGCGGTGAATTGATTCGAGTGGTCGAGCCCTGACGTCACCGTGTTAGGCAAGAGCGTCGACGCCTACGTACACCCGGTCGGGATCGTCACCGGCGAGAACAGCCACCGCGTCAGCGGCACCCTCAAGTCCGAAGACGTGCGTCCGGAGATCGCCGAGAGTGGGGTTCTTCGCCAGCTCGCGAAGCGCCATGTCGTAGGCATGCCAACCGGCTGATCGGGCGCCCTGGAGCCGTATGGCCCGGAGGACCACGGCATCGACGTCGACTCCTGCGAGGCGGCCACCCTTCAAACCGCCCAGGACTATCGTGCCGCCATCGGCGACGGAAGCGATTGCTTGGGCGATTGGCTCGACGGCACCCGCACTTGTGTCGACAACGACGTCCACGCCTCGACCCTGCGTCGCGTCCTTCACCACGGACTCGAGGTCGTCGGCCTCCACGTCGACCGTCACCTCGGCCCCGAGTGCTTCCGCGTGTATCAGCCGCTTCTTGTCGCGGTGGGTTCCCGAGACGAAGATCCGGCCGGCCCCGGCGGCCCGCGCCGCGACGACTGCGGCCAGTCCTCGCTGCCCGGCTCCGAGAATCAGCACATCGTGTCCCACCTGAAGGCCGGACCGGCGAACCGTCCATTCAAACGCAGTGCCGAGGGCATTGAAGAGTGTGGCCGTGCCGGGTTCGAGCCCATCGGGCACGCGATGGACAACCGTTAGAGGATGGAGCGCCATCATCTCTGACCATCCGCCCCACAAAGTCGGCGCCTCGGAGGTCGGCACGAAGCCGTAGGCGAGTGGACGAGTTGGCCATCCGCGACACGAGACGTATTCCCCCGTGAGGCAGGGCGGACAACTCCCGCACGGGATGCTCGGTTCAATGGCGACCCGGTCACCGACGGCCACGCCCCAGCGGGCCGAGGTCTCGTCGGGAAGCTCCTCGATGACACCGACAATCTCGTGGCCGGGAATCATCGGACCGGCCGGCCATGCCGATCCTGTGAAGTTGCCCTCGAATTGCTCGACGTCGGTTCCGCACATGCCGCAGGCTTCAACTCGCAGCCACCCCCAGCCGGGAGCGGGCAGTTCGGGACGGGCGTAGTCGAGGACTTCGATGGTGCGGGGAGCGACGAGAGTCGCGGCCCTCACCATCACCAGCTGTCCGGGTCGGCCACAACTGACTCGGGCACCGGATGGCGGTACAAGTCCGACGCGTTCTCCCACGTGATTCTGCGCTGGTCAGCGGCGGGAAGCCAGCCGATCTCGCGCTCGACGACCTCTTGTGTCCGCGGCCAGGTCGAGTCGCAGTGGGGGTAATCCGACTCGAGCAGGATGTGCTCGAGTCCAATGACCTCGCGCTGCGCGAACGCCGACGGGTCCTCCACTGCGCAGAACCAGAAGTTCCGCCGGAAGACCTCGGATGGGGTCAACTCCGACTTCCACGTGCCGTACATGTCGTGGTAGCCGAGCATGTGGTCCAACCGGTCGATCAGCCCAGCGACCCACCCGATGCCGCCCTCCGAAAGGCAGATCTTTAGATCGGGGAATCGGATCGGGGCCATGGAGTAGAGCCAGTCGACGGCCGCATAGATTGCGTACGCGAAGAAGAGCACACCGACGACGTCGGGCGGCGCATCATCTGAGGTCGAGGGCGAGGCGCCAGCGGATCCGATATGCAGGTTGACGACCGTGCCGGTTTCGGCGCACGCGGCGAGGAATGGATCCCAATGGCCCGAGTGGATACTCGGGAAACCCAACTTGTCGGGCGACTCGGAGAATGTGACGGCCTTGAAGCCGCGCGCCGCGTTCTCGCGAATCATCTCCGCGCCAACGACCGGGTCGAGGAGCCACGGAATCTGACAGGGGATGATTCGGTCGGGGTACGGGCCGGCCCACGACTCGAGATGCCAATCGTTCCAGGCCCGGACGGTCGCCATGGCGAGTTCAGGATCGTTCGTCACCGTCTGGAGGCGCTGGCCCGCGAACCCAGGCAGGAACGACGGAAAGTTGACCGATGCGTAGATGCCGTTGAGGTTCATATCCTCGATTCGGGAATCGATGTCCCACGCACCGCGGCGCATCTCGTCGAACCGGGCTGGTTCGAAGCCGTACTCGGCGACCGGTCGACCGACTACCGCGTTGAATCCGACGTTCGGGAGTTCGGTGCCGTCGTAGACCCAGGTCTGGCTGCCGGTATCGGTGTCGACAACTCGAGGGGCACGGTCGACGAGGTGGCGGGGGATTCGACCCTCGAAGGTGTCGGGGGGTTCGACGACGTGATCGTCGGCCGAGATCACCAAGTGGCGGCGCTCGGCGCGCGGTGGCTCCGGAAGAAACGTGACGGTTCTCTCGTCGCCGCTCCCGGCAGTCGTGAACGAGAGGTCGTTGGCGAGATCATCGAGGCTGCGCATTGGAGTCGCTTTCGCTGGGATCGGTTGGTTCAGTCGAGGACATCGGGTTCGCTACGGATGAGTTGGCGAGCGGCACCTTCGAAGAAGTAATCGGCGCCGCGTTCCATCAGCGAGACCTTCATGCCCGCGACAAGTCCGGGGTCGAGAGGTAGGGGGTCGCTCCCTGTTCTCATGACGTCAAGAGACATCCGGCAGACGCGGTCGATACTGGCCGCCCGATAGGTGGCCTGTTCAATGGTTTCGCCGGTGACAATCACGCCATGGCTGGCGAGCACGACCACGCTGGCGGCTCCGATGCGTTCGGCGAGGTCGGCACCGAGTTCGGCCGAGTCGATCTCTCCCGTGTACTCCTCGACGAGTCCGAGGTCGCCGTCGAACATGCTCGCGGTCTGATTGAGCAGGTCGGGTAGTGCCCCGATTGCTGCAAGCACACACACGTGATACGGGTGGTTGTGGATCACCACGCGGGCATCGGGTCGCACCCGGTGAAGCTCAGTATGAATATGGACGGCGGGGGTGACGTCCCACTTGCCGCGAAGTACCTGACCGTTGGTGTCGACTTCGCAAATGTCGCCAGCGGCGACTTCTCGCCACCAAAGGCCCCACGGGTTGATCAGCATCGAGTCGGTTCCGGCGCGCTGCCAGGTGATGTGGCCGGCGAGGTTTTCGGCGAATCCCTCGCGGGCCAGCCATCGAAAGGCGATCGCCAGCTTCTGTTCGTCGCTGAGGTCGCGGCCGATGCCGGGATTGATGCTCGGTGACCACGCCGCGTAACCGCCGTCGCGCGGCGCGGCGGAAGCGGGGGAGTCGTTACCATGATCTGGGCTAGTGACGGGTGAAGTCATCTTCTATATGATTTGTGTGAATGGCTGAACTGTCAAGCCGAAGAAGACCCAGGGGGTCACGCGGGACATGAAGAAGATCACCCACTCGGCTTCCGGGTCGGGATCCGACCCTTTGCTCGCGGTTCCGTCTGTGCGCGGGGACCGAGCCGCCGAAGGTCGATACCGGTCGCCTCACGTCGCAGACCTCGTAGCTGCTGAACTTCGACGGCGGATCCTCGATGGCGAGCTCGACGACGGAGACGAGTTGCCGCGACAGGAAGACCTCCTGAAAGAGTTCGGGGTCTCCAAGCCGTCGATGCGGGAGGCCCTTCGCATCCTCGAGTCCGAAGGTCTGCTTTCGGTGCGGCGCGGAAAAGTCGGCGGCGCCGTCGTGCACCGACCGGGTCAGGACAACGCCGCGTACACGCTTGGCATGGTTCTTCGGTCGCTTGGAGTTCCAGTCGACGATGTTTCGATGGCGCTCAACATTCTTGAGTCGCAGTGTGTTGCGTTGTGTGCGGGTCGCGAGGATCGTCTCGAAACCGTTGTGCCGCGACTGCGCGACGTCCAGGACCGAGCGACGGCATGTATCGACGATGTGCGCGAGTTCACCATCGTGTCGCGAGGCTTCCACGAGGAGATCGTGGCGCTTTGTGGTAGCCCGACCCTCACCCTTGTGGTCGGCGCCCTCGAGTCGGTTTGGACCGCTCACGCGAACGCCTGGGCGGCGATGCACGCAGGCGAGGATGACTTTCCCGATATTGACTACCGCCGCCAAGGCCTCGATGACCACGCCACGTTGCTGCAACTAATCGAGGACGGCGATGTGGTCGAGGCCGTCGCCGAGTCGCATCGCCATCTCGCCTGGTCGCCCGTTTACACGATTGATGAGAACCGTTCGGTGTTCCCAAGCCTGCTCGCTGAGAGGGCGCCGCGAACGTGACTTCCGCCCCCGCACTAGATCTCGAGGCAGTAGCCGGGCAGATAGCGGAGCAGGGCTGGGTCGTGGTGCCCGACATCATTCCCCCAGAAACAGTGGGGGCGTTGCGCGGTGGCGTCGAGCGCACGATGGCTCGGGCCGATACACCGTTCGGCGGCAACGCCTTTCTGGGGGAACACACCCGACGCGTGTTCAACCTCCTCTCTCATGATCCACTTTTCGGGTCCGTCCCGCTACAAGCGGAGTTGTTGGGTATTGCGGAGAAAGTCCTCGGTCGCGAGCTGCTTCTGTCGTCGCTGACAGCTATCGAGTCGCATCCGGGCCAAGACCAACAGCCGTTGCACGCCGACGATGGTTCCATCCCCCTCGCCCGCCCGCACCCCCCATTAGCGCTCGTGGCGTTGTGGGCGTTGACTGACTTCACTGACGACAACGGTGCGACCCGACTCGTACCCCAATCGCACAACGAGACCCGTCGGCCCGATCCGGGCGAGGACGTGGAGACCGTCACCGCGACGATGGGAGCGGGCAGCGTGCTCCTCTACAACGGCTCGATTTGGCATGGGGGCGGCGCCAATCGCTCAGAGGACCGTCGCATGTTCATCGTGTGCAACTACTGCCCGGGGTGGATTCGTCAGGAAGAGAGCCAACTTCTCGGATTGGATCGCGAGTACGTGGCAACCTTGCCGGATCGCCTCCGCCGGTTGCTCGGGTATGGCGTCTACCGCGGCCTGCTTGGTCACGTTGCGGGAACCGATCCCGGTTCCTGGTTCGACGAGTCGATCGAGAGCGACCTGATCTGGAACCGGATGCGTTAACGACGCGAGGCGTTGCGGCCTTCAGCCGTAGCGTTCGACGACATCGGTCGCGATTTCTCCCTTGGCGATCTTTCCGCCGCTCGAGCGGGGGAGCGCGTCAAGCACCACAAGCGCTTCAGGACGAATCTCCACTGCTGTCCCGTGTTGCTCGAGATGCTCGAGGAGTTCTTCGAGGGTGAGATCCCCGGGTTGCGAAAGTTCGACATAGACGCACACACGTTCACCCATGATCTCGTCGGGAATCGCGACAGCGGCGCTGAGGCCGACAGCCGGGTGGCTGTTCACCTCCTCCTCGACCTGGGCAGCAGAGATGTTCTTTCCGCCGCGAATGATGAAGTCGGAGATTCGACCCGTGACCGTGAGGTAGCCGTCTTCGTCGATCGAGCACAGGTCGCCCATCAGCATCCAGCCGTCGGAAGTGAACAGACCGGTGTTGGCCTCGGCGTCGAGATAACCAATGCAGGTGGACGGGCCCCGGCATGCCGACCGCCCCTCGCCTACGGTTCCAATAAACGTCTTCCCGTCGGAATCGTAGAGACGGACGTTCATCTCGGGCACCACCTGCCCTGCAGTTGACAGGCGCAGCTCAAGCGGTTCGGCCGGCCGCGTGCCGGACAGCAGGCCGGTCTCGTTCGATCCATAGAACTGGAGAACAGTGCAGCCGCTTCGCTCCTCGAATTCGCGAGCGCGCCCTTCGGGCACGGCTTCGCCGCCAGTGAACATTGATCGCAGCGACCCGAGGTCGCGGTGTTCGAACTCGGGGGCATTCAACATCATGAGAAACTGTGTGCTGACACACGTAAGCACCGTGACACGGTGTTCTTCGATGAGCCGGAGGCAGTCCGCAGCGGAGAAACGCTGGGTGACGACCGTCGGTGCCCCAAGAACGATCGGCGTGAAGTGGGCGGTGAAGAGACCGAACCCGAAGGGAGCAGGAACCACGGACATGACGGTTTCGTCGTTGGCGAACTCTCCGTGGTCTCGGGCCTTGTCGTGAAAGTAGAGCCACCGATTCTGGAAATGAAGCACGCACTTCGGGAGCCCAGTAGTACCCGATGTGGAGTTGATGAGGAAGAGGTCGTCGGGACCGATTCGGCGAGAATCGAAGTCGTGCCCGCTCGTGCCGTGATGGGCTTGACCATTGACACAAATCTCGGCCGAGAGATCTGCTTCGAACAGCGGGACCTGAACATGGCAGTCCGGACTGACGCCGAGTCTCTCGAGTTCAGTACCTAGGTCGAGGGCGGTTTGCCCGCGGTGTTCGGCGAGGGTGATCAACGCCTCAGCGTTGGTCGTTTTGAGTAGATGGGCGATCTCTCGGGCATTTGCGCGCGCTCCAATCCCCACGACAATCACGCCGGCCTTCTCGAGGCCGAGATAAACCGCGTGGACGGTGCCACTATCGGGAAGGAGTACGGCAATCCGCGCGCCGGGTGCGAACCCGAGGTCACAGATCACGGATCCAACGCGGTCGCTCACTTCATCGAGGTTGGCCCAAGTAAGGGTTCCCCCGTCGGCTATGTAGGCCGAGGCGTCCGGCCGGTCGCGAACGTGACGTCGAAGATGGTCGACCAATGTGACGTCGCCCCACCATCCGGCGGCTCGATAGTCACGGGCGTCATCGGCGTCGACGGCGTTGCGGAACCCGGGCCAGCGGCCGACATTGGTCGTCGCGAGGTCGAGCGTCATGGCTGAAGCGTGGTTCTGGTCGTCATTGCTTCCCATCAACTCACAAATGATTGAATCATCTAGAAGATACTTGCATATGGTCCCAATGTGTAGGAAGAATGGTGTACGAAGAATGGCGTAAGAAGAATCGCGCAGGAAGAATGGCGCCATGCCGATCTGCCGGTCCGATACGAGGGAGTTGAGTGGGAGAGCACCCGAAAGGGCCAGTGAAGATCTCGGTCCGAGGTGTGGAACGCCACTTCGGCGCGGATGCGGCAACGAGCGTGCACGCGCTCGGGCCCTTCGATCTCGATGTCGGAGAAGGCGAATTCGTATGTGTCGTCGGTCCGTCGGGATGCGGCAAGTCGACCCTCTTGCGCATGGTCGCAGGTCTTCTGCGCCCGTCCAAAGGAGAGATCGAGCTCTACGCGGGTGCGGGAGCGGAGACGCCGGTGGCGATGGTCTTTCAGGACTACTCGATCTACCCGTGGAAGACCGTCGAACGAAATGTCAGCTTTGGTCTCGAGCTGCGCGGTGTCTCGAAACGCGAGGCCGTCGAACGGGGCCGATATTGGCTCGATCGCCTCGGCCTGTCTGATTTCGCTAAGGCCTACCCGGACACACTCTCCGGCGGCATGCGCCAACGCGTGTCGATCGCCCGGGCTCTCTCGGTCGAGCCCGAGATTCTTCTCATGGACGAGCCGTTCGCCGCGCTCGATGCTCAGCTCCGCCAAGTACTCCAGGACGAACTCCTCGAAATCTGGCAGTCAGAGGAGCGACGGACGGTGCTTTTCATCACGCATAGTCTCGAGGAGGCGATTGTCCTCGGTGATCGCGTTGTTGTCATGTCCGCTCGGCCTGGAGTGCTGGTCGAGTCGGTCGACGTGCCGTTCGAACGGCCCCGCACGCCTGAGCTCAGGGCCCGATCCGAGTTCAACGACTTCAAGAACGAGCTCTGGCAGCTTCTGAAGGGCGAAGTTGCGAACTATCTCGATCAGGTGCGCAGCGAAGGCGCCAAAGAGGCCTCGGCGTCGCCTTCGAGTAGCGATGCCGAGCCGATTGGCGGGGGGAGCGTCTAATGGCGGCCGCTGACCCCACGAACACTGACGACCAGATTGTGCTCCGACGCACGTCGTCGGACGCAGAGCGCAACCCGGGCGCTTCGGCGCGACGACGCAAGCTAATCGAGACCGGGCTCGCCATCGCCGGCCCCATTGTGTTCCTCGCGCTCTGGGAAGTCTGTGTGCGCAACGACTGGTGGCTCGATGGCCGCCTCATCTCCTCACCGTGGGAGATCGTGACGTCGTCGAAGCTTCGAGAAGCCGAAGTCTGGGAGGCCGTCTGGATCACGACGGTACGGATGTTGAAGGGATTCATCATCGGTACTGGGCTCGGTATCGTGCTCGGCGTGGCAATGGGCACGAATCGCTACGTCCGCGCCGCACTCAACAGCACGCTCACCGCCCTCTACACCGTGCCGAAGATCGCGCTGCTGCCCGTCTACCTCCTGATCTTCGGATTCGAGGAGGCGCCGCGGGTATACATGATCGCGACGGTGGTCTTCTTCTTCGTCTGGATCTACACGATGGCGCCGATTATGGCCGTGCCGGTCGGCTACCGCGAGGCAGCGGCGTCGTTCAACGCCACCCGATGGCAGATGTTCAAACACGTGCTCTGGCCCGCCGCGCTTCCTCAGATCTTCGTGGGACTGCGGGTTTCTGCTGGAGTGGCGGTGTTGATGGTGATCGCGGTGGAGCTGATCCTTCCGCGCGATGGCATCGGCTATTTCGTCAATCGAGGGCGGGAGTTGGGACTGCCCGACAACACGTTCCTCGGGGTGCTGCTGGCGGCGTTGCTGGGGATCGTGTTCGTCGGACTTGTTCGATGGATCGGTCGGGTGCTCACTCCATGGGCGCCCGAAGACAACAGCCCGGGCCAGATCTGATGGTCCGTGTTCACAACAATAAGAAACCGGAGGGGTTTCATGCTCACATCAAATAGGAGGCTGCTATTGCGGCTTCTCTCCATATTGCTTGCCTTTGGGCTCGTTGCTGCGGCCTGTAGCGACGATAGCGAAGACACGACCGATACGACCGATACGACCGGCACGGACGATACGACCGGCACGGACGATACGACCGGCACGGACGATACGACCGGCACGGACGATACGACCGGCACGGACGATGGGACCAGCGGTTGTGCCGAGAATGGCCTTACCGACCCGAGTGACTTCTCGGCCGATCGTACGATCGCTCGCTGTGACCCCGGCTTCCCGATGGCCCAGCCCTTGGAGGAACGGGTGACCATCAAGATGGCGAACCGTTTCCGGGCGGAGTTCGTCGCTCCAATCTTGCTCGCAGAGCACTATGGGCTCTTCGACGAAGAGAACATCGACGTCGAATGGGTGGAACTCAGCCTCACCGACTCCATGGTGCCGCTTGACGACTGTGATGTGGATTTCGCCATCGGCGGAACTGAAGCCTCGTTCCACAACGGTGTTGCGCAGGGTCTCGACGTGAAGATGGTTGTTGGCAACTACTTCCCGCCTGACGCTGGTGACCCGTCGATTCCACAGACCGGCCTTTGGGCCCGTCGTGACGTTTTCAGCGACCCAGACAACCCGGACATCGCGGAACTAAAGGGTGCCCGTGTGGCTTCGGCCGTCGGCCTCGGTTCGGTGGTCATCTACCCGGTGGCCCAGGCATTCGACGAGGCCGGCTTCTCGCTCCTCGACATGGAGTTCGAGCAGATCTCTTCAGCCGAACACTTCATCGCTCTGGAGAACAACGCGGTGCAGGCGGCCTGGATGTTGGACCCGTACTGGATCGAAGCATCAGAGAACCCAGACGACTACGTCCTGCTTGTGACGCAGACTCCGGGCGAACCGCTTGGTGGCGTCTACGCCGGCCCGTGCGTGCGCACCGGTGACCGTCGCGAGGCAGGCGAAGCGTTCATCCGCGCTTACATTCGTGCGGTCAACACCTACCTTCCCCCGGACTACCAGGACAATGCCGAAGTGATGGCAGCCCTGGCCGAGGAGACCGGTGCACCGATCGAATCGCTCGAGACCACACCTGGTCTGTACTTCGACTGGGAGATGCGAACCAACACTTCGCAGAACGCCCAGCAGTACTACATCGAGTTCGAGACGGTCGAGTACACCGAGGTGCTCACCGACGAACAGGTGATGGACCGCTCGTTGTACGAAGCCGTGGTCGGCGGCTGACCAAGGTTCCCCTCCAAGGGTTCGCCGGCCAGGGAGCAATCCCTAGCCGGCGGTCTTTGGCGGGTCTAGGAGCGAGCCGGAAGACTCCTGCTCAGAGTGTTTTCGAGCGATTCATAAATCGCCGGTCATTCGGACTGAAGAACCATCCACCGCCAGCCTTTGTCCCGCCATCGGCAGCAACGTTGTGGCCAGTCACATACGACGACATGTCAGACGCGAGGAAAAGTGCGACGCGGGCTTGGTCCGTCGGCCAACCCAGCCGTCCGACAGGTGCCCACGACTCCCAGAGTTCTTCGTGATTCTCGTATCCGGAGATGTAGTCGACCTGCGGTGTTTGCGTGAGATCGACGCCGATGCCGTTCGCCCGGATCCCGCGGCGGCCATAGCCGACTGCCAAAGACGTGGTGAAGTGGGCGGCGGCGGACTTCATTGCCGCGTATACGGGCTCGCCCGGGTAGCCCCTCATGCCTTCGACCGAGTGGACGTTGACGATCGATCCTCCGCCGCGCTCGATCATCGGCGTCAGAAACGCCTGAGTCACGGCGAACATGTGCCAGAGGTTGATCCGATACATAGCCTCCCAAGACTCCGGACCGGATACATCGAAGCGGACAGCGGGCCGGTAGTCGCCCACATTGTTGACCAGAACGTCGATCCCGCCGTGCGTTTCGAGAACGGCAGACGCGAGGGCCTCGACCCCCTCCTCCGTGCAGACGTCGACAACATGGGCTCGCGCTGATCCGCCGGTCTCGGTCACAGTGTTGACGACGGCCTCTGCCCGCGACCGGTCGATCTCGGCGACTTCGACGGTCGCGCCGTGAGCCGCGAAGAGTTCGGTGATCGCACCGCCGATTCCTTCGGCGCCGCCGCCGGTAACCACGGCGACCTTCCCTTCGAGGAGTCGGTTCCAATCATCGATTGGGGGGACATCTTGTGGATCGGTGGTCATGGTGCCCATCTTCTCAGACAGGCGGGTGGTTGGTAGCTGTACCGAAGTCTTCCTTCGCCCAAGGCGCTCCGGTTACCCATCGAGAATGCGTCCCTAAGGATCGCGTCGCAGGCGGCGTCACGAAATGACCCCGTCCTGATTGGAGCCGCAGTACGGTCTCGACCGTGCCGTCGCTCGCCGTTTCTGATCTCATTCGGCCCCGCCGAACGATCACCGGGATGTCGGCCGTCCTCCTGCCGCACACGCAGGCCGGCGAGATCGACTGGGCCGGGACCGAGGCACACATAGCGCGAACCTATGAGGCGGGCCTGACGCCCGGGGTGAACATGGACACCGGCTACGTGCAGCTCCTCGACGAGCCGACGAAACATCGGGTGCTCGACGTGGCCCGCGAGGTGACGGGCGGCGCCTTCGCGGCGGGTGCGTTTGTGGCGGATGAGGCGGGGGCGAGTGTCGATCTCGCGGCCTACCACCGGGCCGTCGCCGATATCGCCGATCGGGGCGGCACCCCAGTTATCTTCCCGAGTCACGGCTTGAACGGCGGATCCGAAGAGGACTGGGTCGCCGCGCTGGCGACGATTGGCGGCGAAACCGATCGCTTCCT
>JBLIOE010000053.1:0-25597 GCA_047639555.1 Candidatus Aldehydirespiratoraceae bacterium | reverse complement strand
ACGACGACAACGTTGCCCCCGACTACGACGTCGACCACCACGACCACCACGACCACGCTGCCTCCAACCACGACGACGCAGGCGCCCACTGACCCCAGTGCGAACCTGAGCTTCCAGGAGCAGTCCTACGAGCAGCACAACGGCTGGAAGGCCAAGGCGAAGATCACCTTCGTTGATGACGACGGAGATAAGTTGGACAACACCGACTTCCAAGTGACCTTCACCACCGCTCAAGGCGAGACCCGAACTTCTACATACGAGACGAACAACAAGGGCAAGAAAAACGTGACATGGGGTGGGCGCGACTGGAGCGCCTTCCCGATGACGGTCACGGTTGACTGGGTGGAAAAAGACGGGGACACGTTCATCCCAGACCCCGCCACCTACGTGCTCGACAGCTACTAAGCCGACGGGAGCCGAGGTCGTCGCCGGTAACCTGAGCGCATGGATCGCACTCTCGTCATCTGCAAACCCGACAGCGTCGAACGAGGCCTCGTCGGGGAAATTCTCGGCCGCTTCGAGGCGAAGGGTCTTCGACTCGCCGCCGCCGAACTTCGCACCCTCGACACCGACACGCTCGGCCGACACTACGAAGAACATGCCGGCAAGCCGTTCTACGACGGCCTCGTCGAGTTCATGGGCCGCGGCCCGGTGATGGTTGCCGTCGTGGAGGGCCCCGAAGACACCTGGAAGGTCGTCCGGGCAATGATGGGCACAACGAACCCGCTCGAAGCAGCGCCCGGCACGATCCGCGGTGACCTCGGCACCCTGTTCACCGAAAACCTCATCCACGGCAGCGACTCGCTCGAGTCCGCTCAGCGTGAGATCGAGATATTCTTCCCCACCCTCTAGCAGCGCGCGGGAGCGGGCCTGCCACGGAGAGTGGTCTCATCGGTACAGTTCGTGCCTCTATTGCAATTTGGTGACTAACCGCGTCTACACTTTCGACAGCGGAGGGAGCGCACCACACGGGTCGTGTCCTCTGTGCTGTTCGTCCACCCGGTTCGTTCGACTTTGTTCGCACCACTGCATCGAGGCATCTACGTATGGCCGTTGAAGCATTTCTCAACTCGTTTGGCGGCGGTTTCCGGTCGGTACTGGGCCGCGACATGGCGGTAGACCTTGGTACCGCCAACACGCTCGTCTATGTCCGCGGCGAAGGCATCGTGCTCGATGAGCCGTCGGTCGTCGCGATCAACGTTCACGACGGCAAGCCGCTCGCCGTTGGCCACGATGCCAAGCGAATGATTGGGCGTACACCGTCCAATATTCAAGCCATTCGACCGCTCAAAGATGGCGTTATCGCGGACTTTGAGATCTGCGAAATGATGCTTCGGTACTTCATCCAAAAGGTGCACCAGCGCAAGTGGGCGAAGCCCCGCATGGTGATCGCCGTTCCGTCGGGGATCACCGGCGTCGAGCAACGGGCCGTGCAGGAGGCTGCCGAATTCGCGGGAGCCCAGAAGCCGGCCTATATCATCGAAGAGCCGATGGCGGCGGCGATCGGCGCCGGTCTTCCGGTGCAAGAACCGACCGGCAATATGATTGTCGACATCGGCGGCGGCACCACCGAAGTTGCCGTGATCTCGCTCGGCGGCGTTGTTGCTAGCCAGTCCGCCCGCGTCGGCGGCGACGAGCTCGACGATGCCATCATCCAGTTCGTGAAGAAGGAATACAGCCTCGCCCTTGGTGAGCGCACCGCCGAAGAGGTGAAGGTGCAGCTTGGCTCCGCCTTCCCGCTTGCGAAGGAGCTGAGGGCCGAGATCCGCGGTCGCGACCTTGTCACCGGCCTGCCCCGCACGATCGTGATCAGCACCGAAGAGATCCGTGACGCGATCGAAGAGCCGGTTGCCTCGATCTGCGACGCGGTGAAATCCACTCTCGACAAGACTCCGCCCGAGCTTGCGGCCGACATCATGGAGCGCGGCATCACGCTCGCGGGTGGCGGCGCACTCCTGCAGGGTATCGACCGTCGACTCGCCGAAGAAACCGGCATGCCCATCCAGCTCGCACCCGAGCCGCTGTACGCAGTGGCGATCGGCTCCGGACAGGTCCTCGAGGAGTTCGAGGCGCTGCGCGGCGTCGTCTTCGGCTCCGGCGAGCTCTAATCCTCTAACACCAGGTCATGGCACAGGCCCAGCGGACTGGGCGGTCCCGGCATCGACTCGTTCTTCTCGCGCTCACGGCGATCACGCTGCTGACGGTCGACCTCAACGGCTTTGGCCCGGCCGAGTCAGCCCAACGGGTCGTGCGAGACGTGCTCAACCCGATCACTTCGGTGACGTCGGCGGTGTTGTCGCCGATCGGCGATGCGTGGAACTCGGTCTTTAACTACGGCGACCTCGAGGCAGAAAACGAAGCGATGAAAGAGGAGCTCGCGGCGCTCACCGGTGCGGGCGTTCGCGCCGAAGCCGACACACAAACCCTTCGACGCTTCCTTGCGGCCGCCGACCTGCCCTACGTGGGTGACATCGACTTCGTCACCGCGGAGGTCGTTCGTGCATCGGTCGGGAACTTCGATGACCACGTTGTCACGATCAGTAAGGGTTCGCGCGACGGCATCGAGAACGGAATGGCCGTCGTCACCGCGGCGGGCCTGGTCGGTCGTGTGATCGATGCCGACACCTCAACAGCCGCGGTCCAGTTACTCACCGATGATTCGCTGTTCGTCGGCGTGCGCCTCGTTTCGACCGACGACGTCGGCCTCGGCCATTCGGTAGCCGGTGAGGAAGGAGCGTTCGTGATCGATCGCGGCACCGATCTCCCCGACACTGATGATCCGTCGCTGTTGCCCGCGATCGGCTCGGCGGTTGTTACCGCAGCCGAGAGCATCTTTCCGGCTGACGTGCCGGTTGGTTTGATCCGAGAGGTCGAAGAGGCGGCCGACGAAGTGTCGATGATCGTCCATGTCGACCTCGCCGCCGATGTCGGGGATCTTCACTACGTCTCCGTGCTGCTGGTGGCGCCCCTCGAAGAGTTCCGGCTTTCTGAGGTGCTGCCCGGCTCGGACGCAGGGGAGGGGATCGACGCCGACTTGCCCGGCGATCCCGACGCGGAGGCTGAGGAGTGACCTTCTTCAAGATCGGCCTTGTGTTCTTTGTCGCGATCATCCTGCAGCTAACTGTCTTTGTCGACGTGCGAGTGGCCGGAGTCGCCCCTGAGCTCCTCGCTCTTGTCGCTGTATTGGCCGGGTATTTGGCCGGTCCCGAACGTGGCGCCACCATCGCGTTCGGCGCGGGCCTGTTGTGGGACGTGTGGCTCCCGACGCCGCTGGGACTTGCCGCGATGGCCTTCGCCACCGCAGCATTCGCGATCGGTTCGCTGGAGTCCGGCCTCTTTACTCAGTCTCGGACCCAAATTGCCGGCCTGGTCGGCGTCGGCACCTTCGGTTGCGTGCTGGGTTATGCCCTCCTCGGAGAGGTCGTCGGTGAGCGGGGCCTGGTCGACCTCGAACTGCTTCGTATTGCATTTGTCAGCTCGCTCTTGAACGCGGCGATCGCACCGCTGATGATCCGACCGATGCGTTGGGCCCTGCGCGGTCCGATCGTATTTGGCGCCACCGCGGCCGCTCGGTCCTAGGGGTGTGCTGACATCATGGCGATGAACGAGGAGGACACAGGCCGGATCCGACTACGCGTCTACGCGTTCGTTGTCCTGATCCTCTTCGGTGCGCTGTTCACCCGTCTCTGGTATCTCCAAGGCATCGAGTCCGAGGGATTTCGGGAGGCCGCGGAAGCGCAGGTGTTGAGAGAGGTCTTCGAGGAGGCCCCACGTGGTCGCATTCTCGACCGCAGCGGCCGCGTGATCGTTGACAACAAGGTGGTCGACGTCGTCACGATCGACAAGGCCGCGCTCGACGGCATGAGCGACGAAGCCCAGATGGAGATGTTCCACTCGTTGGCGGTAGCCATCAGCCGATCGGGCCGACCAACCAAGCTCGACTCGATCGTCGATGAGATGAATAGTGTTCAGTACGACAGCTTCGATGTCGTCCCGGTGGCCGTCGATGTTGATCCGAGTCTGCTGGTGTTCATCGGTGAACGGCCCACCGCATTTCCAGGCGTCGATGTGGAGACTCGCACAGTCCGGAGTTACCCGTTCGGGAGTCTGGCGGCGCACGTCCTCGGATATGTCGGACCGGTCACGTTGGGGGAATTGCAGGCATCGAACGAACGAATCGATGAGGCGGCCGCGGGGTCGAAGGCGTACCAACTCAGCGATGAAATAGGAAAAACCGGCATCGAGCGCATCTTTGAAGACGTGCTGCGAGGTGTTCCCGGAGTGCGCTATATCGAGGTCGACAGCGTCGGTCGGGTGGTGCGCGAACGCACCGAGTTCAGTCGTGCCCCGGTCCCCGGCCACGACCTCTTCCTCACAATCGACATCGATCTCCAAGCAATGGCTGAGGCCGAACTCGAATCCAGCCTCGCCGCTCGACGCGGTAGAACCGATGACTTCGGCAACGTGTTTGTTTCCCCCGCGGGTTCGGTCGTAGCCACCGACCCGGTCACGGGCGAGCTCCTGGCGATGGCGAGTTTCCCGACGTACTCACCCTCCGACTTCGTCAACGGAATCTCGTTCGCGCAATGGGAACAGCTCAACTCCCCAGACAACTACAAGCCGATCTGGAACCGCGCGATTCAGGAGAACTACGCGCCGGGCTCCACGTTTAAGCCGATCCCGGCGTTCGCCGCGCTCGAAGCGGGCTACCTCGACCCCGATAGTCCGATCGTTGAGGCGCGCGACGGGAGGATCGAAGATAGAGGCGTCTACACGCTGCCCCAGTGCCGGACCGACTTTGAAGCGTCAGACACCTGCCTCTTCAGAAGCCCGCGCGAAGGCCTGCCGCCGGAGACGTTCTCGCTGGTACAAGCGCTCAGCGCGTCGAGCGATGTGTTTTTCTACAAACTTGCGGCCGAGGGGTTCTATCCCGAACCCGTCCGAGGTCCAGAGGGCGACGAGGCGATGCAGGAGATGGCCCGCCGCTTCGGGCTGGGCGAAACGACGGCCGTGCAGCTGCCCTTCGAGACCGCGGGGGCTGTGCCGGATCGCGACTATTTCGATCTGAAGGCCTCGCAGGGAGTATTCGTCCGAGATGGCTCGCAATGGTTTCCCGGCGACACCGTGCTTCTCTCGATCGGTCAGGGGGAGATGCTGCTCACGCCGATCCAGCTCGCCAACGTATACGCCACGATCGCCAACGACGGCGAGCTGCTCCAGGTGAGCACCGCATCCAAGATCGTCTCGCACGACGGCGAACTCATCACAGAATTTGGTCCCCGCGTTCTTCGAGACCTGGAGCTGGATCCGGCTCACCTTGCCGAGGTAGAGCTGGGGTTGCTGGGGGTGCCGAAGCGCACGTCGGTTGACGGCACCGCCTGGCGAGCGTTTGAAGGGTTCGATCTGGTCGCATGGCCCGTGGCTGGCAAGACCGGTACCGCCGAGGTCGACGGAAAGGCCGACACCAGCCTGTTCGTCGGCTACGGCCCGGTGCTTCCGGGCCGCGACCCGGAGATCGCGGTCGCGGTTGTGCTCGAAGAGTCGGGCTTTGGTAGCGCTGTCGCCGCCCCCGTCGCCCGCGATTTGCTGGAAGCCTGGGCCACCGACTCCATCCCGACCGCTCGAACGACCGATGAGGTCGAGCAAGGACGCATCGAGGTGGCCATTGAGGTCGCCATCGAGAACGATGACGCGGCGGACGACGCTTCTTCCTCTGACAGCGCGGAGGCCGTCGGATGACCACCGCCGCTGGCCCGTTCGGCACGGGCGGACCGCGCGTCCAACAGGACGACGACGAACGCTGGTGGTTTGTCGTTGATCCCGTATTGATCGCGTGTGCCTTTTTCATCACGGTGCTCGGGATACTGCTCGTCTACTCCGCGACTCGAGGCCCAGCCACCGCGCTTGAGCCTGCAAACCGGGACTTTCTCGAACGGCAACTGCTCTTCGCGGTAGCTGGTTCAGTGGTTGCGTTCGGGGCCGCGCTCATCGATGTTCGTCGACTGCGATCGTTGATTCCGATTGGTTACTTCGGACTTCTCACGTTGCTCGTCGGTGTGTTGGTTTTCGGCATTGAAATCAGCGGCGCACAAGCGTGGTTCCGTCTTGGTCCGTTCACAATGCAGCCTTCCGAACCAGGGAAGCTCGTCATCATCGTTGCGCTCGCCGCGGTGCTGGCCGCCGCCCAAGTCACGTTCGGACGGCTGGCCGTCACTCTCGGGCTAGCCGGCGTCCCAATCGGTCTGATCTTGCTGCAGCCCGATATGGGCACCGTGCTTGTCTACATCATGATTGTGGCCACCATGATCATGATGAGCGAGGTTCGCGGTCGGGTGATCGTGTTGCTTGCGATCGTCGGCATCACTGCCATCGTTGGCGTCTTCCAGTCCGATCTTCTGGCCGACTACCAGCAGAATCGCCTCACCGTCTTCCTGCTCGATGACGCCGCGGTGCAGGCGCTCCCGCTCGAGGTGCGCGAGGTGGCCTACAACGCCGAACAGTCACAAATCGCTATCGGCAACGGCGGCCTCGCCGGGCAAGGGCTCTTTGAAGGCACACAAACATCGAGCGGCCTGGTTCCGGTCCAAGAAACTGACTGGATCTTCTCGGTGGCGGGGGAGGAGCTTGGGTTCAGAGGGGCCGGCCTACTCCTCGCGGTCTACGCACTGTTGCTCTTTCGAATGTGGCGTATAGCGCTCAATGCCACGGATCTCTTCGATCGGTTGATCACCGTGGGTGTGATGTCGATGTTCCTGTTCCAAATCTTCCAGAGCACGGGAATGGCCATGGGAATGATGCCGGTCACCGGCATCCCGCTCCCGATGGTCTCGTATGGCGGATCGTCGATGATCACTTCAATGGCGGCCCTGGGCCTGGTGCTTGGGGTGCACCGCCGCCGGTTCGATTACACCGAACGGTCTTGACCGAGCGCTAGTGTGACGCGATGACCTCCATGTGGCCGCAGCTTGAACCGCTGTTACCTCATGTGCAGAAGCCCGCTCGTTACATCGGCTGCGAAGACGGGGCACAAACTCCCGAGCACGGCCCGGGCATTGTCAGCTGGTTGCTCACCTATCCCGACACGTACGAGATCGGATTGCCCAATCAGGGCCTGCAGATCCTCTACGAAATCATCAATGAGCGACCCGACGGCGCCGCCGAACGTTCCTACTCACCGTGGGTCGACATGGAGGCGGTGCTGCGTCGAGAGCGCATGCCGCTGTTCTCGGTCGACACCCATCGCCGGGCCGACGATTTCGACATCATCGCGTTCAACCTCAGCGCCGAGCTCACCTACACAAACCTGGTCAACTGCATTGATCTCGCCGGTGTGCCGATTCGTTCGGCCGACCGGGCCGACGGCGATGCCCTGATCGGTGTTGGCGGCCACTGCACCTATAACCCGGAACCCGTCGCTGACTTTGTCGACTTTGTGGTGCTCGGCGACGGCGAAGAGGCCGTGGGCGACATCACCGAGATCGTTCGTGAGTGGAAGGTAGCGGGCAAGAACTCGGGCACTCGCGAAGGCCTGCTTCGAGAGCTCGCCAAGCTGCCCGGCGTCTACGTCCCCTCGATGTACGACGTCGAGTACGACGGTGCCTTTTTGGCCGGCGTTAACCCACGTTTCGGCGATGTGCCTGCCGTAATCGAGAAGCGCACCATCGCCGACCTAGGCGACTGGCCGTACCCCAAGAACCAGCTCGTCCCCATGACCGAGGTGGTTCACGATCGGCTCTCGGTTGAGGTCTTCCGGGGCTGCACCCGAGGCTGTCGCTTCTGTCAGGCGGGCATGATCACGCGGCCCGTGCGCGAACGCCCGGCCGAGCAGGTCAGCAAGATGATCTCTGAAGGCTTGGCCCGCACCGGCTATGACGAGGTCGCCCTCACCAGCCTGTCGACGGCCGATTTCTCCGGTATCGAGAAGGTGGTTGGCGATACGGTCGCCAATTCTGGCGCCAACCAGGTCTCCGTCGCCCTCCCCAGCCTGCGGGTCGACGCATTCACGGTCGGAATCGCCGCTGAACTTCAGCGGGCTCGTCGCACCGGCCTCACGTTTGCTCCCGAAGCGGGCACCTGGCGCATGCGGCAAGTAATCAACAAGCTCATCAGTGAGGAAGATCTCTACGGGGCGGTCGAGTCGGCCTACTCGCAGGGCTGGCGCCGGATGAAGCTCTACTTCCTCACCGGCCTTCCCACCGAGACCGACGAAGACACACTCGGAATCGCCGAGCTCGCCCGCAACTGCGTGAAGCTCGGCAAGACCTATAAGAGTTCGGCTTCGGTCACCGTTTCCGTTGGTGGCTTCGTGCCGAAACCCTTCACCCCGTTCCAATGGTTCGGACAAAACACCGTCGACGAGCTGCAGCGCAAGATTGGCCTGCTGCGAGAAGACACCCGCCGGTCCCATGGTGTGCAGCTCAAGTGGCACGACCCCAAGGCAACACTGGCCGAAGGGATCATGAGCCGCGGCGATCGCCGACTCGGACCAGTCATCGAATACGTGTGGCGCAATGGCGGCACATTCCAGGAGTGGTCGGAGTTCTTCAACTACGACCTGTGGTTGGAGGCCATGGCGGTCAACGACTGTGATGTCGACTGGTACGCCTATCGCCATCGCACCGAAGACGAGGTCCTTCCGTGGGACCACCTGTCGGCCGGACTCCACAAAGACTTCCTGTGGCAAGACTGGCGCGATGCGCTAGACGAGCTCGGGTTGGAAGATTGCCGGTGGACACCGTGCTACGACTGCGGCGCGTGCACCGGATATGGCATCGAACACCGGGTGGCTTCGGCCACCCCGCCTGCGGGCGGAAGCCAGGGGACCGGCGTTGACCTGTCTGCTGGTGGTGCGGTGCCGGTAGTGCTGCAACCCCGTGCGAGGGCGAGCGCCTCATGATGAACAACAACGTGAGAATGCGTGTCGCCTTCGAAAAATACGGAAAGATTCGTTTCACCTCGCATCGCGATGTGGCCCGAATCTGGGAGCGCACGTTGCGCCGGGCCTCGGTGCCCGTCGCTTACAGCGAGGGATTTTCGCCACGACCGAAGTTGTCCTTTGGTCTGGCGCTCTCGACGGGCCACGAGTCAGATGCCGAATATCTCGACATCGACCTCGACCCCGAACGTGTCGACGGCCTCGACACCGACAAGTTGGTTGATGAACTCTCCGGACACCTTCCGGTAGGGATGGCGGTCACCGCGGTGAACGTCATCGATCGTCAAACCCCGTCACTTCAACAAGCAGTCACCAGTTGTACCTGGCAAATCGATGTGGCCGACATCGACGTCGAAACCGTGGAACGCGCCGTGGCCCGAGCGCTTTCCGCCGAAACGATGGTTGTTACTCGAGAACGGAAAGGCAAGGAAGTCACCGATGACCTCCGCCCGCTCGTCCTCAGTCTCAACGTCGAAGGGCCGATTGAAGCAGACGACACCGGCACCGTTGCCGGTGTGCGGCTGATAGCAGAACTGGGTACTCAACCCCGCGCGGTGCGAGTATCCGAACTGCTTTCCGCCCTCGATCCACCGCTCACCGAGCGACGAGTAGTACGGCTTCACCAATGGATCACGAACGACGACGACCAGCAGCGCAGCGATCCGCTGAGCGCCGCGGCGTCGCCCGCACCTGTGGGGGCGTCATGAACGCTTACCCCCAGGTGCCCCGAACGAAGGAACACAACGATGGCCGAATCACAGGCCGACAACACCGCTGCCTCAGACGACGACTCGTCTTCGAAGGCTGAGAACAACAACCCGCCCAGCGCGGACAAACCCAGAATCGGCGATTCTCGCCCGGCCCCACACGACGGCGAGAGCCGCGAGTCCGCCGACGGCGGTGGTCGAGACGGTCAACGTCAAGGACAAGAAGGCCAGAACGGCGAGGGCGGCGAGGGCGGTCCCAAGAAGCGTCGCCGTCGACGCGGCGGCCGCGGCCGCGGTCGTGGCGGTCAGGGTGGCCAGGGCAGCAACCAACAGGGCCAGAATCAAGGTGGCCAGGGCGGTAACCAACAGGGCCAGAATCAAGGCCGCCAGGGCGGTAACCAGCAAGGCCAGAAGCAGGGTGGCGGTAACCGCCAGGGCAAGGGCGGCAATAAGCGCCCGACACCGGTCGAGACCATTATCGACGACGGTCCGATCGAGCTCGATGAGAAGACGCTGCAACGGCGTCGTGGTCGCACCCGCAACGGACAGGCCGTTGGCCGCTACATGATGTGTGTCTCGGTGGGTCCGCTGGCCACTCAGATCTCCACCCTCGAAGGTCGTAAGCTCGTTGAGCACCAGGTGTCTAGGCCGGCTGATGATGTCAGCCAGATTCACGGCAACATTTACATCGGTCGAGTCCAGAACGTACTTCCCGGAATGGAAGCAGCGTTTGTCGACATCGCTACGCCAAAGAACGCCGTGCTCTACCGCGGCGATGTGCAGTACGACCCCTCAGATGTCGACAAGGGCACTCGCAAGGACAACGCCCGTATCGAAGACATTCTCAAGGCGAAGCAGAACATCATCTGCCAGGTGACGAAGAACCCGATCGCCCACAAGGGCGCCCGGCTCACGCAGGAAGTATCACTGCCCGGTCGCTTCGTTGTCCTCGTGCCCAACAGCTCCACCTACGGCATCTCCAAGCGCCTGCCCGACGGTGAACGCAAGCGGCTCCGCGGCATTCTCGACAAGGCAAAGCCGAAGCACCACGGTGTAATCGTCCGCACTGCGGCAGAGAACGTGACATCGGAAGAAATCGATCGCGATGTCCGCCGTCTTGTCGCCCAGTGGGACGAGATCGAGAAGCTGGCCAAACAAACGAAGGCCCCGGCTCTGCTCTACCGCGAGCCCGAGGCCGCAGTGCGGATCATCCGTGAGGAGTTCACGAAGGACTACCGCGGTGTGATCATCGACGATCTTGATCTCTTTGAAGAGATCAAGAGTTATGTCGAGAGCATCACACCGGCTCTGGCCGAACGGGTGGAGTACTACGACGCCGAGGCCGAGGGCATTCCGCTCTTTGAGCGCCAACACATCGACGAGCAGCTTCGTAAGGCACTCGACCGAAAGGTCTGGCTGCCGTCGGGCGGTTCGCTCATCATCGAGGGCACCGAAGCACTCACAGTTGTCGATGTGAACACCGGAAAGAACGTCGGCAAGTCGTCACTTGAAGAGACGGTCTTTCGCAACAATCTCGAAGCGGCCGAAGAGGTTGCCAACCAGTTGCGCCTGCGAGACATCGGCGGCATCATCGTGATCGACTTTGTCGACATGGAGATCGCCAAGAACCGAGCGGAGGTCGTGAAGACATTCCGGACGGTTCTCGCCCGCGACAAGACCCGTACCCAGGTGTTCGATATCTCTGAGCTGGGCTTGGTCGAGATGACCCGTAAGCGCATCGGGGAGGGGCTGCTCGATTCTGTATCGGATATTTGCCCCACCTGCGATGGTAAGGGTCATATCTTGATCGACGGAATGCTTGGCTGACCGGATAACCTGGGCTGTCTATGTACGCAGTAGTTAAGACCGGCGGTAAGCAGTACCGCGTTGAGGAAGGCCAGACCATTGAGGTCGAGCGCCTCGGCGAGCCTGGCTCCGATGTCAACCTTCATCCCGTTCTCGTGGTCGATGGCGATAACGTCCTCGCCACCCCCGCACAGCTCAAGGGTGCGTCCGTTTCGGCGACCATCCTCGAGGAGTTCAAGGGCCCGAAGATCAACGGGTTCATTTACAAGAACAAGTCAAACAATCGGAAGCGTTACGGCCATCGTCAGACATTGGCTCGTATCGAGATCACCGGCATCAAGAAGGGCTGATTCTCCATGTCAAAGACAAAAGGCGGCGGTTCAACCCGCAACGGCCGTGATTCCAATTCTCAGCGCCTTGGTGTGAAGGTGTACGACGGCGGCCAGGTTCTGGCCGGCGGCATCATCGTTCGCCAACGTGGCACAAGGATTCACCCCGGTGAAAATGTCATGAAGGGTGGCGACGACACGCTCTTCGCCACCGCCGATGGCAAGGTGAAGTTCGGGCAGCGGCGTGGCCGCAAGCTCGTCGACATCATTCCTGGCTGAGCCAAGAATTCGAATGAACTGAGAGAGTCCGGTGCTTCGGTGCCGGGCTCTTCGCATTTTTGGCGAGCGGCAACGAGGGCTAGTCGACGCCGAGCGGGAGCGTGTCGGTGGTCATTCCCAGCCACTCAGCGGCCACGGTCCGGGCGTAGCGGTCGGTCATGCCGGCCACCCACTCCACTGATGCGCGGCGTCGGCCGGCTTCGGAATCGTCGACCAGCAGGCGGGCGGGGATACGAGTGGCATCGGCGGCGAGGTACTCGACCAGGCCTTGCAGCATCGTGACCACACGCGCCGCTTGTTCTCGAGACTGGGGGCGGAGATAGATGCGCTCATAGTTGAACGCTCGAAACGATGAGAGCGCCTCGGCTTGATCGGCAGTCATCCCGATCCGTCCGGTCTTTTCGGTTGCGTTGATCATCGCCCCGATGAACGCCGCAAGTTGGGTGCGGCGGGTGGCGCCGCAGCGCTCGAGCACGATGTCGGGCAGTTCGTCGGTCCGAACCACGCCGGCGGTTACCGCATCTTCGAAATCGTGGCAGACGTAGGCAATCCGATCGGCCCAGCTGACGACTTCCCCTTCTGGTGTGATCGGTGCGGGACGCGACCAAGAGTGGTTGCGGATGCCGTCGAGCGTTTGGACGCAGAGGTTGAGCGGCGTAAGCGTGACGTCAGCGCCCCAAACGGCGTGGTCGAAGCCCCCTTCGATGTAGGGCGCAAGCGCGTCCTCGCTCGCGTGTCCGCCGGGGCCGTGGCCGCAGTCGTGGCCAATCGCGATCGCTTCCGTGAGCGGCACGTTGAGCCCGAGGGCTCGGCTGACACTTCGGGCGACCTGGGCGACCTCGAGCGCATGGGTGAGGCGGGTGCGTTGGTGATCGTCGGGGAAAACAAAGACTTGGGTCTTCCCTGCGAGGCGACGGAACGCCGACGCATGCAGGATCCGATCTCTGTCGCGTTCGAAACAGGTGCGGGTGCGGTCGGCAGACTCTTCGGTGCCCCGTTCGCCGGCGCCCCCGCTGTGGGTGGCTCCGACGCGAAGCGACTGTGATTCGATGGCTTCGCGGGCCTCACGATCGAGACCGGCACCGGCGTTAACCTTTGCGTGCGAGTCGGCGTGCGCGAGTTCGACCCCCGCATCGACGTGGCCCTGCATCGTCGAACCCCACTCTCGTTCGCTCTCGGTGAGGTCGTCGAAGGCGGCGGTCATCGGGCAAGCTTAGGTCGGTCGAACTATGGGCCCTACGACCCACAGTCGTAATACCCTTTTCCTGAAAAAGGAGCGGACTTTCCTCACGTACAGCCGGTGGTTTGCCGACAGAAAGTGATGGTCCGAAACCCGCGAACGCGCGGCGAACGAGGTGCGACACTGCTGGAGTCGGCGCTTATCACGCCCCTCCTGCTGCTGTTCGTGTTTGGGATTTTCGAGTTTGGCTTCGCCTTCCGCGACTACCTGACAGTTGCGAACGCGACTCGAGACGGCGCGCGCGAGGCGAGTGTCGCGGGCAACGTCGCCGATACCGACTACCGAACTCTCCGGTCGATTAAGCGAGCCGCGGCAGCACTGCCCACCGATGGGCTTGATCTTGTCGTGATCTTCAAGGCAAGCGGCCCAACCGAAACCGTTCCGGCCACCTGCGCCGCGGGCACTTCTGTGGTCGACGTCTGCAACGTCTACACCCCGAGCGACTTCAATTTGGTGGAGGCGGAATGGGGCTGTCAGAGCACCGCCAACACCCCACCAGACCCGATCAACTCACCCGATCTGTCCTGGTGTCCCAAGGACCGACAGGTCTCGACTGGTTCCGGTCTCGACTATGTGGGCATCTATATTCAGGCAACACACGAATACGTCACGGGACTCTTTGGCGACAGGATCGTTTTTGAAGACCAGATGATCTTGAAAGTCGAACCACACGACTAGTGAGACGTTTCCGTTCCCGCCGCGCCAATGGCGATCGTGGTGTCGCCATGATCGAGATGGCTATCGTCGCGCCATTTCTTGCGTTCCTCCTTGCCGGTATCTTCGAGTTCGGCACGCTATGGCGCGATGACCTCACCGTTTCGACGAGCACTCGCGCCGCCGCCAGAGTGGTCTCGAATCTGGGTGACGATCACCGCGCCGACTACTGGGCATTGCTTTCACTCCACGCGGGGCTGGAGACCGTAAACGGTCTCACGATTGAGGGTGTGCTGATCTACAACGCCAACGCGGTGGACGGCGACCCGCCGTCCAACTGCTTCGACTCCAACGGGGACCCCCGGGGTGCGTCCGGCTGCAATTACTACACCGCAGCTGAGCTCAGTTCGATCACCTCGCTGAACTGCGAGATGAGTTGTTCTGAATTCCCGGATGACGCTTCGTGCAACTCAGGATGGGCGGTCAACTTTTGCCCACAAGATGAGCGTTCGACCAGCCAAATCGCAGGCCTCACGAGCGTCGGCGTCTGGGTACGGGTATCTCGTGAATATCTCACCGGAGTCTTCCCCGGTGATGGTGTCACCATCACCGACCGCACGGTGATGAGATCGGAACCTGATTCCACATGATGACTGATTCCCGCCGTGCCGCAGCCCAGGGTGATCGCTCGCGCCGTTGTCGAGACGGTGGCTACGCGGTGATTCTCACCGCGCTCGTCCTTTTACCACTCCTTGGTTTCGCCGGATTCGCGGTCGATATTGGCGCCTGGTACTCCCGGGCATCATCGCTGCAACGCGCGGCTGATGCGGCGGCCCTCGCCGGTGTCGTTTGGCAGCCCGACTTCTCTCAAGCCGAATCGGCCGCCCGTGCGGAGGCCGCCCGGAATGGCTTCGCTCATGGCGTTGACGGCGTGACGGTGAGCGTCGTCGACACTGGCGACAATCAGATCGAGATCGAGATCGTTGATAGTGACGCCGATCTCTACTTTGCTGCTCTCTTTCTCGACAATGTCACCATTGGCCGCCGATCAGCTGCCGAATACAACGAGCCGGTGGCGATGGGGTCGCCGGACAACACTCTTGGTCATCAAATGCCCGACGGCTGCAACGAGATAATTTCCCCGAGCAGTTCGTGTGCCGGCGCGGGGCCGGGCTGGTTTCTCGACATTGGGGGCCCGCTCACCGCTCACTCGGCGGGTGAAGCCGTAACGACACAGTGCCTCGGCGGCAACTACGGGTCGAGCTGCGACTACCTGAATCCGGACTACGACCCGAGCGGCTATGTGTTCGCGATCGATGTTCCTCAAGCGGCCGTCGGCAGCCCGATCACCGTGCAAGTCTTCGATCCATCGCACTACAACAGCGGTGGAAAAAACATTCCGACGTGGGGCGGCAATGGTTCGATGACTGTGCTGGAGTTCGCCGTCTTCGAGGCGGATGGCATTGGCCTCACCACTCCTGAAACGACGGCAGTTGCGGGCTGCACCAAGGTGTACGACGCCGTCTACGACGTCACCGAAGAATACGTGTGGAATACGCTTTGCACCTTCACGCCGACGGTTGCGGACCTCTATCCGCTCCGGATTCGGACGGAAGGTTTCACCGGCGCGAACACGTCCGGAACGTCACTGGACGGATTCAGCATGCGGGCCATATCGGCGAGCGGAACACAACCCTCGTTGTATGCGCTCGAGTTCCTTCCAATGTTCTCGAACTCACCTTCGGTCACGACACTGACCTTCGCCGAGATCGTCGACGAACATGCGGGTAAGACCGTCCGTATGCGCCTCTTCGATGCGGGTGACTCCAGCCAATCAGGCACCTTTACGCTGACGCCACTTGACCCTGACGGCAACCCGATCGGGAGCTGCCGATATCGCTACTACGAGGCGGATGAAGACCCGACGGCCGCGACCTGGCACAACTCCGACAACAATACGCATTGCGAGGTGATCACCCGTAGCGGATCCACCTCGCTCTACAACGACAAGTGGCTCGACATCGACATCGACATTCCGATTTCGTACACCTGCTCGTATTGCTGGTGGTCAGTGTTCTATTCGCTGCCCTCCGGTGCGTCGTTCTACGAGCGAACGGTGTGGACGGTGCTGATCGTCGGGGATCCGGTACATCTCGTCGAGTAGTCGAGTAGCTCAACCGGTTCTCGATTCGACTGATAACTGAAAGAGACGGCATCAGTGGGGTTCGCCACGTTCTCGGCGGCGGCCGCTCTGCCGACTGGACCACGTGGGGCGTGGAAGTTGTCGGCGATCCGGTGCGACTCGTCGAATAGCAGCTCCGCTGCGGGCGCGACGCCCTAGCCTTGCAGCGTGTCGTCGTTTGTTGATGAGTGCAACATCAATGTTCAAGCCGGAGATGGGGGAGCGGGCTGTGTCGCGTTCCGCCGTGAGGCCCATGTGTCGAGAGGCGGCCCCGATGGGGGTGATGGTGGCGACGGCGGATCGATCTGGTTCATTGCCGATCGCAACGTCGCGTCGCTACTCGCGTTTCGCGACCACCCGCATCGCAAGGGCGACAGCGGGAAACACGGTGGCGGTTCAAACAAACACGGCGCCCGGGGCAAAGACGTCGAAGTGCGCGTGCCGGTTGGCACTGTTGTGCTCAACCATGAGACCCATGAGCCAGTCGCTGATCTCCTAAACCACGGCGACCGATGGATGGCGGCGCAAGCGGGTGAAGGTGGTCGTGGCAATGCCCGCTTCCTCACGAACAAACGCCGCGCTCCGTCGTTTGCCGAGCAGGGCGAACATGGGCAAGAACGCTGGCTCCGTCTTGAGCTCAAGCTGCTCGCCGATGTGGCGATCGTGGGTTTCCCCAATGTTGGAAAGTCCACGCTGATCAGCCGGCTCTCCGCCGCGAAGCCGAAGATTGCCGACTACCCGTTCACCACTCTCGAACCGAACCTCGGTGTGGTGCGTACCGATGACGGCTTCGAGATGGTCCTGGCCGATATTCCGGGTCTGATCGAAGGCGCCAGCGAGGGCAAGGGTCTCGGCCATCAATTCCTCCGCCACGTCGAGCGTGCTCGGGCCCTGCTGGTCTTGCTTGATCTCGCGCCCTACGACGGCGTCTCGCCCGAAGAACAAGAACGCGTCCTCCTGCAGGAGCTCGGCAACTATCGGCCTGACCTTCTCGATCGTCCGCGCATCGTGATGGGCAGCCGTGCCGATATGGCGCCTGATAGCGACTTTGAAGGTGACACCGTCTCGTCAATGACCGGTGCTGGTATTCCTCCGCTCATCGGCGCTCTCGTGCAGATGGTCGGGGCGGCGAGGCAAGAGGAGCCCGAGGTGGAGACCACCACGGTGCATCATCCGGTCTCAAGCGAGATCGAACTCACCCGTCACGACGACGGGTCTTGGGAAGTCTTGGGTCGCTCCGCCCGCCGCGCGATCTCTCTAAGCGACCTCACTAACGAAGAAGCGCTCGAATATGCCCAGATGCGGTTGCAGCAGATCGGGGTGAACACCACCCTCGCCCGCGCCGGCGTGAAACAGGGCGAGATCGTCCACATCGGCGACTTCGCCTTCGAGTACCAAGAAGACTGATGTCGAAGCCGAGCACCATCGTTGTGAAGGTAGGGACATCGTCAATCACCGACGGTGAAGGTGTCATCGATCGCACCGCGGTCGACAAGCTCTGTGCAGAAGTCGCCGCTGCTCGTGATGCCGGCAACCGGGTGGTCGTCGTCACGTCTGGCGCGATTGCCGCCGGCCTGCCCGAGATTGGTCTCGGCGGCCCCAACCGACCTACCGACACGATCACTCTGCAAGCAGTGGCGACCATCGGCCAGAGCGCCCTCATGGCCCACTATCGAGAAGCCCTTTCTGCCCACGGTCTGATTGCCGGCCAGGTGCTGCTGGTCCCGTTCGACTTCATCGTGCGGTCTCAATATGTACATGCGGGTCAGACCCTGGTGCGTTTGCTGGAGTTGGGCGTTGTGCCGATCGTCAACGAAAACGACGCCATCGCCGACGACGAGATCCGATGGGGCGACAACGATCGCATCGCCGCTCTCGTCGCCAACCTGGTTGATGCCGACCAACTCGTGTTGCTCACCGATACGCCTGGTGTTCACACCGCGGACCCGAGGGTTGATGCCTCGGCATCGCTCATCGAGGAGATCGTGGAGATCGATCACCAAACCGAGGCGCTCGCCGGTGGCTCAGGTTCGGCCCGGGGAAGCGGGGGTATGGCATCCAAGCTCACCGCGGCGAAGATCGCGGCGTGGTCCGGCGTTCCAACCGTGATTGCTCACGCCGGTCGACCCAACGTGCTCGCCGAAGCCATCGCCGGCGTGCCGGGGGTCGGAACAGTAGTGCGGGCTCGCGATGCTCGGATGCCGGCTCGGAAGCTTTGGATCGCGTTCGCAGTCGTCGCTCAGGGGGCAGTTGTTGTCGACAGCGGGGCCCGCACCGCGCTCGAACGGGGCAAGTCGCTGCTCGCGGCCGGGGTTCGCGACATCACCGGCGAGTTCGATGCCGGGTCGCCCGTGGAAGTGGTTGATACCAACGGCGAGATCTTCGCCAAAGGTTTGGCTCGTCATTCGTCGACCGAACTCCGTCGTGGTGCTGGTCAGCGCAGCGACGACATGCCCGCCGGCGCACCCCACATCGTGGTGCACGCCGACGATCTGGTCACACTGCCGCGTTAGCTACTCGGCGGCGTCGCCCGGGCCCTCGGTGAGCGCTTCAGGAGCGGCCGTCTCGATGCCAAGTTCGGCCTTGATCGAGCTGAGCCGGGTTTGCGCCTCGACATTGCGGGCCGCCTTCTCGATCTCAAGCATCTGTGTTTCGACATTGCCGTCGGTGAGCTCGGCGTTGGCCTTGGCCTTTGCGTAACGAGCTTCGATCTTGTCGCGCACCTCAGTGAAGGTCGGCACGTCCTCGCCAACGGCCTCGGACAAGGTGGTCATCGCCGAGTTGACGCTCTCTTGCATCTTGGCTTGATCGAGTTGGCTGAGAAGCGCCGACTTTTCACCGATCTTCTTCTGCAGCAGGTCGGAGTTCTGGTCGACTGCGTTCTTTGCCTGATCGGCAGCTTCAGCTGCCTGGAAGTGAAGGCTCTTTAGGCTCTCGATTTCTTGTTCGAGGGTGAGGAGCCGGTTGGCGAACTGCTCGGCCGCGTTGGTGTAACGATCGGCCTTTTCGGTTTCGCCTGACTTGTGGGCGTCGTCCGCCATCGAAACGGCCTGGTGGGCGTTGGCGTTGACGCGTTCGAGTTCTTCGAACGAGCGGTTGAGGCGCAGTTCGGTTTGTTTCTGATTGGCGATGACGTTGGCGGCCTGCTGGCGAAGACGTTTGTGTTGGTCTTTCGCCTCGGTGATGGCCTGCTCGAGCTGGACCTTTGGGTCCGCATTCGCCTCAAAATTGCCGCCAAGGCGGGCAACGAGGTAGTTCCAACGCTTTTTCATGTACTGGAGCATGTTCGGAGCGTACTTCGGTTCGACCGAGCGTTTGGGTCGTTAGCGCCAGATGATGCGGCGGGCCGGTCGCAGCAGCAGGTCGGCGTCGCGTACGCCGATGCGGAAACAGATGATCGTGTATGTCGCGACGGCGAGTCCGAGACAGATGCCCGCTTCGATCAGAAGGGGGAGCGGCGCGACCGCGAGCTTGGCGAGCGCCGTCACAACAAAGGCGACGGCTGCGGCTGCCGCGGGTCGGCGGAGCGAGTGGCGGGGGTCGCCGAGACCGGGCACGTGTCGGCCAACAAGCCGCGCCAGCAACGAGACTTCGATCCAGGCACCAACCGCGCTGCCGATGGCGAGGCCAACGGCGCCGAGACGAACAGTCTCGCCCGCAGAGCGGACGTCTCCGGCGAGGGGACCAAACGACGAGAACAGGTCGCCGAAGCCGACCAGCCCGTCCGGGCCAACCAGTACACGGTCGAGCGGGAACATGAAGGCCAGGCCGACGATCGCGGCGACACCTACGCGCATGGCCGCGATACGAGCGGGACCGCGGGTGTCGCCGACGGCGTAGCAGGTGTTCTGCAGCAGACGACTCGTGCCGATCGCCGGAAGTCCGAAGGCGTAGGCGCCGAGGACGAACCACACAAGCACGCCATCGGTGCCGTCGAACTTGCCGCCCTGGAACAGCACACCAACGATGAGGTCGCCGGCGGCGATCATCGCGAATGCCGCCAGAAGCATCCAGAACGCGATGCGATCGAGGCTCCGGCGGGTGCGCTGAATCAGCGCCTCCGGCTCACCGACGAGGCGAGACATTTCGGGCAGCTCCGCGGCAGCAACGCTCATCGCGAAGAGCGACACCGGAAGGGTGAAGAGCATTTGCGCCTTGAAGAGGGCGCTGAGAGCACCCGCAGCCAGAAAGGTCGCCAAGATCAGGTCGAGATAGGCGGAGATCTGCACAACGCCGCGGCCGAGCACGGCGGGGGCGAAGCGGCGACGGATCTCTTTGACGGCCCCGTGATGATTGTCGAACCGGAACCGGAGGCCCCGCGCGAGTCGGCGAACGGTAGGGAGCTGAACAAGAAGCTGAGCGAGACCGCCGATCGTGACGGCGATCGCGAGGCCCCGGGCTGCGTCTTCGACGGCCCAGTCGCGCCACCAGACGAAGAGCAGCGCCACGATCTGTGTCGCGTTCCACAGGACGGGAGCGGCATACGGGAGAAAGAAGCTGCGATGACTGTTGAGGATGCCGAGGCACCAGGCGCTCATGACGAGGAAGCCGACCCCGACCGCCATGATCTGTGTGAGATTGATTGCCAGCTCATAGGTCTCGCCCGAAAGTCCGGGTGCGAGGACCGCGGTGATTGGACGAGCGGCAAAGACAAGGAGCAGGACCGCCAGGCCGGTGACGACGAGAAGCATGGCCCCGATTGCGCCGGCGACGCGGCTGGCGTCGCCGTCCTTCTCCTCATCCTCGTCGAGAAGCTGGCTGTAAACCGGCACGAACGAAGCGGACAGCACCCCTTCGCCGAGAAGGTTCTGTAGGAGGTTGGGGATTCGGGCCGCTGCGGCGAATGCGTCGGCGGCGAATGAGAGTCCAAGGACGCGAGAGAGCACCATCTCTCGCAACAGGCCGGCGGTGCGGGACAGCCCGATGCCGCCCGCGACGAGAGCGGAACCACCCAACCGGCTCGACTTCGTCTTGCGATACCGCCTTTTCGGTGTGTCGATCATCCGTCACCGTCGACTTCGTCGAGGGCCAGTCGGAGGCTGTCGAGGTCGGTCACCATGTTGTCGACCTGCGTCGCGAGCGTGTCGAGCTCGATGGTTCCGCCCGTGCGGGTGGCGAGTTCACTGGCTCTGACGATGGCCTCGTCGAGTTGCGCGTCGAGCAGCTCCAGCCGCTCTCGAGCGCGATCCTCGCGTTGGGTGAGACGACTGTGGCTGTCGAGCTGCGCCCGTGCGGCGGTGTGGCGGGGGTTCTCGGGCGGAGTTTCGTCTCTCGTCTTCGTGAGCTGGGCCACATCGATCCGGCGGCGGGCATCGGTGAGCTGTTGCCCGCGTTGGGCAACCTCCCAGGTGGTCTCCACGGCGTGCTCAAGCTGGGTTTCGATCTCGACGAGACGATCGCGGAGCGGACCGTCATGCGCGTCGGCGACCGCGTCGGCGAATCGTTGGCGAGCGGTGAGGGCGTCACGCACAAAGAAACGCCAGGGCTCGCGAAGCGCAAACGGGTCAATGCGCGGAGCGAGACCTCGTACCCGGCGGGCGATACCGAGCGAAATGGCCACTCGAGCGGTCCAGGCCACAAGACCAAGCAGGATCCCCGCAATCCACGAGCCCGACGAGATCCGGCCCAGGGCAATGGCGCCCGCCACCATCCCGACCGTCAGCGGTGAGATCATGGCCAGGAACACAGTCGGTTCAAGACGGCGAGACACGCAGGCGAGGCTAGTCCTGCGTGGCGCTACGCTGGGGTCTCGTGACTGTGACCCCCACCCCGATTCCGGACTTGGCGGCCCGAGCGAAGGTCGCATCCCGATCGCTGGCCGTCGCCTCAAGCGCGGCAAAAGATGCCGCGCTCTTGGCTGCCGCCGACCTGTTGGTTGCGAATGCGGAGATGATCATCGAGGCCAATGCCGTCGATGTTGCTCGGGCGGAGGCCGCCGAGATGGCCGCGCCGCTCGTCGATCGGCTCCGCCTAGACCACAGTCGTGTGGAGGCGATGGCCAACGGGCTCCGTCAGGTGGCCTCCCTTGCCGACCCGGTGGGAGCGATCTCCGATGGTTGGGTCCGGCCCAACGGTCTGCGGATTGAGCGGGTGCATGTGCCGCTCGGTGTGGTCGCCATCATCTACGAAAGCCGACCCAACGTCACGAGCGACGCCTTCGGTCTGTGCCTGAAGTCTGGCAACGCCGCTTTCCTCCGCGGCTCTTCGTCCGCGATCGATTCGAACCTGGCAATCGCGGTGGTTCTTCGAGAGGCGCTCGCGAAGGCCGGACTGCCCGAAGACGCACTCATCGTGGTCGACGATGTCCGTCGCGAAGCCGCCGTCGAGTTCATGCAACAGCGGGGCTTCGTCGACTGCTTGATCCCTCGCGGGGGAGCGACCCTTATCCAGTCGATCCTCGATAACGCCACCGTGCCCTATGTGATCGACGGTGCGGGCAACTGCCACGTCTACGTCGACGCGGCCGCCGACCTGGAGATGGCTCGCGAGATCGTGTTCAACGCCAAGACTCACCGCACCGGGGTCTGCAACGCGGCTGAGTCGCTGGTTGTACACGCCGATGTTGCGGCCGCATTCCTGCCGATGGCGGTGAGCATTCTTGAAGGCGTCGAGCTCGTCGGCGACGAAGCGGCCCAGGCAATCGCACCTTCCATTGGTCCGGCCGTGGAGTCCGATTTCGCCGAAGAGTTCCTCGACATGAAGATGAGCGTGAAGGTGGTGGCCGATCTCGACGAAGCGATCGCCCACGTGAACAACATGTCCACCGGCCACAGCGAAGCGATCATCACCCGCGACATCGCGGCGGCCGACCGGTTCACACGGGAAGTCGACGCGGCGGCCGTGCTGGTCAACACATCGACTCGTTTCGTTGATGGCGAAGAGTTCGGCTTTGGCGCCGAGATCGGCATCTCCACCCAGAAGCTGCACGCCCGCGGCCCAATGGGCCTCGAACAACTCACCACCCGCAAATTCATCGTCCGCGGCAACGGTCAGGTTCGAGGATGAGCGTCGCCATCAACGAATTATTCGGTTACGGCACTTGGGTTAACGCCCGCTAACATCTTTCTCATGTCGTATCGATTTGAAGACGTCGCCTCAGTCAAGGCCGACCTGGAGAAGGTCGACTATCTCTCCGACGATGGTATTGCCGGAGTCGTGTACCTGGCCGATCGGCTCCAGAAGCCGATCCTGGTCGAGGGTCCCGCTGGCACCGGTAAGACGGAGCTGGCGAAGAGCGTCGCCAAGATCTGTAACGCCCGGCTAATCCGCCTCCAGTGCTACGAAGGTCTCGACGAGGCCAAGGCGCTTTACGAGTGGAACTACAAGAAGCAGTTGCTTCGTATCCAAACTGAGCGGAACGAAGGCGACGCCGACTGGACCGAGATGTCCGACGACATCTTCTCCGACGAGTTCTTGCTCACCCGCCCGCTGCTCGAGGCCATTCGGGCCGACGACCCCGTTGTCCTCCTCATCGATGAGGTCGACCGTGTTGAGGTTGAAACTGAAGCGCTGCTGCTGGAGATCCTCTCCGATTACCAGGTGTCTATTCCTGAGCTCGGCACGATCGAGGCCAAGCAGATTCCGCTGGTCTTCCTCACGTCGAACAACACCCGTGAGCTGTCCGAGGCGCTGAAGCGTCGGTGTCTCTACCTCCACATCGACTATCCCGACATGGAGCGTGAGAAGGAGATCGTCCTCACCAAGGTGCCGGACATCACCGAGAACCTCGCCGACCAGGTCGCTCGCGTCGTGCGCTCGATTCGTCAGATTGAACTGAAGAAGCACCCATCAGTCTCCGAAACTATCGACTGGGCGCGGACCCTCGTCCTCCTCGGCGTGGAGAAGATCGACGAAGAGACCGCCACGAGCACGATCAATGTCCTTCTGAAGTACCAGAGCGACATCAAGAAGGCCGTGAAGGAACTTGGCACCGCCGACGGCGTCACGGTCTGAGTCTGCCAATGACGGTCACTGACGCTGAGTCCGATGCCCCGCCGCCGGAACTCGGCGCCCCGATTCTCGACCTGCTCAGCGGCTTCATCGTCGAGCTCCGCAACGCGGGCCTGCCGGTCTCGCTCACCGAGAATCTCGACGCCATGGAGGCCGTTCGCCACATCTCGATCGGTGAGCGCGAGACGTTTAAATACGCGCTCGCGGCCACGCTGGTAAAACACGCCAACCACTGGAAGGCATTCGAAACCGTCTTCGAGGTCTACTTCTCGCTGCGAGGCCAGGAGTACGCCATTGGTGACGGGTCAGATCTCCCCGAGGTCGGCGAAGACGACATGGATCAGGATGGGGCCGAGGGCTCCGGCGATCAGCAAGGCGGCGGTGGGGGAGAGAGCCTTACGCCCGAAGAGCTGGCCGAGATGCTGTTCCGGGCGCTCATGCGTGGCGACCAGCAGATGATGCGAGGTGTCGCTCGACAAGCAGTCAAGCGTTATGCCGGCATGGAACCGGGTCGCCCCGTCGGCGGCACTTACTACCTCTATCGCACACTGCGAAACCTTGATCTCGACGGCGTGCTCGAACGCCTGCTCGAGCAAGAACAGAACGAAGAGGGCGAAACCTCAGAGTTCGATCAGCGTTTGCAGCGCGACGAGTATCAGTCGCGAGTTGATCAGCTCCAAAAGGAGATCGAGGCGGAGATCCGTCGCCGTCTCGTTGCCGACCGTGGTGTCGAGGCAATGGCCAAGACCCTGCGCAAGCCCCTTCCCGAAGATGTCGACTTCATGCATGCCTCTCGCGAAGAGATGGCGTCGCTGCGTAAAGCGATTTATCCGCTCACCCGCAAGCTGGCGTCACGCCTGCAACGTAAACGTCGTCACGGTCGTAAGGGTCCGCTCGACTTCCGCCGCACCGTTCGAGCGTCGCTGTCCTATGGCGGTGTGCCGGCCGAGCCGAAATTCCGGAATCCGAAGCCCCACAAGCCGGAAATCTTCGTGATCGCCGACATCTCGGGTTCGGTTGCGGCCTTTGCTCGTTTCACCCTTCACCTTGTCTACGCGATCTCGGGCCAGTTCTCGAAGGTTCGTTCGTTCGTCTTCATCGACGGACTCGACGAGGTCACCACCTACTTCGAAGGTGTTGAAGACATCAACGAGGCTGTGCATCGGGTCAACACCGAAGCCGACGTCGTCTGGGTCGATGGCCATTCCGATTACGGCCACGCCCTCGGGGTCTTCTGGCAGAAGTACGGCCAAGACATCGGCCCGCGTACGTCGATCATGATTCTCGGCGACGCCCGCAACAACTACCACGCCTCCGAGAGCTGGATCATTAAGGAGATGAAGGAGAAGGCTCGCCAGGTCCACTGGCTGAACCCCGAACCTCGGTCCTACTGGGACACCGGCGACTCCATCGTGGGCGAATACGCCCAATACGCCGACGGCTGTCATGAGGTACGAAACCTCCGCCAGCTCGAAGCCTTCGTCGAACACCTCGCCTAACGCCCCCCTCCCCCCC
>JBLIOE010000052.1:0-28463 GCA_047639555.1 Candidatus Aldehydirespiratoraceae bacterium | reverse complement strand
GGGGTGCCACATACAACAATCGCCCCGCCGCCGGAGCCGCCCTCGGGACCGAGGTCGACTACCCAATCGGCCGTCTTTATGACATCGAGGTTGTGCTCGATGACCAGCACGCTGTTGCCCTGGTCGACGAGTCGGCCGAGCACCCCGAGCAACTTCCTAATGTCTTCGAAATGCAGGCCGGTGGTCGGTTCATCAAGGATGTAAATCGTGTGACCAGTCGACCGCTTCGCCAGTTCGCTGGAGAGTTTCACTCGCTGGGCTTCGCCGCCCGACAGCGTGGGCGCGGGCTGTCCGAGACGGACATAACCCAAACCAACGTCGACGAGTGTCTGCATGTGGCGACTGATCACCGGCTGATTCGCGAAGAACTCCAACGCCTCTTCGCACGGCAGATGCAGTACCTCCGAGATGTTCTTGCCCTTGAACTCGATCTCAAGGGTGTCTCGGTTGTAGCGCTCGCCCTTACAAACCTCACACGGGACGTAGACGTCGGGCAGAAAGTGCATCTCGATCTTGATGGTGCCGTCGCCCTGGCAAGCCTCGCAACGGCCACCCTTCACGTTGAAGGAGAACCGGCCGGGTAGATAGCCGCGCACCTTGGCCTCCTGGGTCTGCGCGAAGAGCTTTCGGACATGGTCGAATACGCCGGTATAGGTGGCGGGATTCGATCGCGGAGTGCGCCCAATCGGCGACTGGTCGATCTGGATGACCTTGTCGAGATGTTCGATGCCTTCGACCCGTTTGTGAAGCCCCGGTGGCACCTTCGACGTGTAGATGCTCTGCATCAGCGATCGATACAGAATGTCGTTGACGAGCGTGGACTTGCCCGATCCGGAGACACCGGAGACGCACACGAATTTCCCTAGCGGGAAATCGACATCAACGTTCTTCAGGTTGTTCTCGCGTGCACCCTTGACGGTGACCACGTTGCCGTTGCCGATTCGGCGAACGCCCGGCACCGCTATCGAACGTTTGCCCGAGAGGTACTGGCCGGTGATCGACTTCGGGTTCTTCAGTAGCTGCTTATACGTGCCGGAGTGGACGATTTCGCCACCGTGCTCTCCTGCTCCGGGGCCGATATCGACGACGTGGTCGGCCACCTTCATGGTGTCTTCGTCGTGCTCCACGACCAACACCGTGTTGCCGAGGTCGCGCATACGCAGCAGGGTTTCTATGAGTCGCTGGTTGTCGCGTTGATGCAGACCAATCGAGGGCTCGTCGAGCACGTAGAGCACTCCGACGAGGCCCGAGCCAACCTGCGATGCCAGCCGAATGCGCTGCGCCTCGCCGCCGGCCAGTGTGGCGGCCGAGCGCGACATGCTCAGATAGTCAAGGCCAACATCAAGCAGGAACCCAAGCCGGGCGTTAACTTCCTTCAGCACCTGCTCGGCGATGATCATGTCGCGATCGCTAAGCTGAAGCTCACCGAGCGCCTTGGCGGCATCGGCGATCGACATCGCACAGAGGTCGTGGATCGTGTGGTCGCTGATGGTGACGGCGAGCGAGAGTGGGTTGAGCCGTGAGCCCTCGCACTGTGTGCAGTGCACGAGGCGCATGTAGCCCTCGATCGCCTCTCGAGCGGCGTCGCTCTCGGCCTCGGTGTGACGCCGCATGAGATACGGCAACACACCTTCGTACTTCGCCTGATAGGTGCGGGTGCGGCCGTAGCGGTTCTTGTATTGCACCTCGATGCGGTCGTTGACGCCCTTGCCGTAGAGCAGCAGATCTTTCTGCTTCTTGGTGAGTTTGTCCCACGCCTTGTCGGCGGGAATCTTGTATTCCGCGCAGATTGATTCGACGAGCCGCGAGAAGTAGCGGCTCCTTCCGCCCGCCCACGGACTGATGGCGCCGCCAGCCACCGTGGCTTCGGGGTCGGGTACAACCAGCTGCGGGTCAACTTCGAAGACCGTGCCAAGGCCATCACAATGTCCACAGGCGCCATAGGGCGAATTGAACGAGAAGTTCCGTGGTGCGAGTTCCTCAAACGACTTGCCATCGGAGGGCCGCGATAGGTGCTGGCTGAAGACGATGGTTTCGGGCTCAGCGCCTTCATCGCGCGAGACGATCTGCATCTCCGCCACGCCACCCGCGAGGGTGAGAGCGGTTTCGATCGAGTCGGTCAGCCGTCGCTCAATCCCATCTCGGAGCACGAGGCGGTCGACAACAACCGATACATCGTGGGTTTCGTAGCGTTCGAGTTCAAGGGCGATCTCTTCGGCAAGTTCGACGGGTTCGCCATCAACGATCGCTCGAGCGAACCCCTGCGTGGCGAGGTCTTGCAGGAGTGTGTCGTAGGTGCCTTTGCGGCCGCGCACGACCGGAGCGAGCACCTGAAATCGGGTGCCGTCTTCCATGGCCAGGATCTTGTCGACGATCTGTTGCGGAGTTTGCCGGACCAACTCCTCACCGGTCTCCGGATCGTGCGGGACGCCGATGCGGGCGTAGAGCAGCCGGAGGTAGTCGTAGACCTCGGTGACCGTGCCGACGGTGGAGCGCGGATTACGCGAGGCGCTCTTCTGATCGATTGAGATGGCCGGCGACAAACCCTCGATGAAGTCGACATCGGGCTTGTCCATCTGGCCGAGGAACTGGCGCGCGTAGGCACTCAGCGACTCGACATACCGGCGTTGACCCTCGGCATAGATGGTGTCGAACGCGAGCGACGACTTGCCGCTTCCGGACAGCCCGGTGAAGACGATCAGCTTGTCGCGCGGGAGGACGAGATCAACGTTGCGGAGGTTGTGTTCACGGGCGCCCTGGATGACGAGTTGATCGGCCACGGCGGCACTCTACCGGGATGACCCCGGCGAACACGTGTTCGTTAACGGATGGGCTCTTGGGTGGTGACACGGACGAACAGTCCGCTCACCAGGGGGATGCGATCATCGTTGACGACCGTCCATCCCGGAAGGACCAGCGGATCATCGCCGCGGTCGTGTTGCACGAAGCCAATCGAGTCAATCCCGAGGTCGGCGAGGGCCTCCGCAGCCCGCTCTCGACCGCTGGCCCCGGTGGCAACGAGCCACTGCTCATCAAGCACCAACACTCCGCCCTCGCGGGCCAAATGCGGATCGTGGAACACCAGTGCGGGCTCGTCGCGATCAGCGAGCTCGTTCATTGCATCAGCGAAGGAATGAGTGCGTTCGATCGTCCAGGCAACACCGATGAGCGTGACCGCTGCGCCGGCGATGGCAGTACCCCGGAGAACTTCGCGAGCCCGGCCTTCGGTCATGGTGACCGTCGCAACGACCACCAGTAGGGCACCAGTGGCCAGGATGTAGCGGCCGCCCCACTGCGGTGAGGCGCCGCCCGTGTACTGGACGGCCCAAACCAGCGGCAGCGAGACCAACGCGATCGAACCAACCATCCGGTGGTCGGCCCTCCCCCACGACTTCGCGATGGCCAGGCCAGCGACAGGCGTCGTGGCGATGAGGCCAGGAACGAAGGCCAGCCCATCGGAGACCACGTTGAGCACCAGCAACAGACTGATCGATCCGAGCACGAGGAGCACCGGTCGAAGCGGCAGTTCCATCTGCTCGCTTCGTCGACCGAGCTCGGCGAGAGCACCAACGGTGATGAACGCCACGATCAGATACACCAAGGCGGTGCGGCCGAACGGAGCGGCGAATGTGAGCACCGCTTCCTCAGCCCGAAGGCCGAGGTCGCCCCCGGCCCGCGCTGCGGTGCTCGTCGAACGACCGGTGCGGGTCGCGTCGCCGATGATCGCGGATTCGAGAACGGAGTTGGCCGCCGTCATGGCCGCGAAACCGGCCAGCATGGCGGCGCTGCGGAACGCGGCACCGAGCACACGCCCGGACATGAGGACACGTAGTCCGAGCGCGCCGCCGGCGACGAAGCCGTAGACCAACGCTTCCTGGCGCATCGCGGCAGCGATACCGAAGAGCAACCCTGCTGCGAGCGCCGACCGGGCCCGCCCGTCGCCCGGCGCGGCATCGAGCGCAAACACCACCGCCCACAGGATGAGCGCAAGGCCGAGTGAGTGCTCCCAAAAGTCAAGGGCGTAAACCGTGGCTGGTGAGGCGAGCCCAACGATCCAGAACGCCGTCATCTCATCGGACTGATCGTCACGACCGAGGCGTTGGGCGAGGGCCCGCGCGCCAAACGCGGCGAGCAGGGTGCCGAGAACAGGGATGAGCCCCGCGGCAAGAGCGCCGCCCACCTTGTAGAGCGGGAGTGCGACGAGAAGCATCGGCAGCGAAGTGACGTTGACCCACTTGCCGTCGACATGCACCGTGCTGAACATCGGATACAGGTGGCCGTCGGGATCGACCGCTTCTGCCCAATAGCCGAGGTCGGGCGACAGGGAGCCCGAGCGATCCATGGCCTCGAGCGTGGCGATCTTGCCGCCGACATCAGTAGAGAGAAAACCCATCGGATCCGTGACGAGCATCAAGCCGGCCAGGACGACGAAGAGCACGGTCGCCGCCGGAAGAGGGCGACGATGCCAAGCAATCGCAGTGTCAGCGATGCGGGCGCGAGCAAGAGTCGGAGATGCCACGAGGCCCTATCGGCCGCCGCGCTGACGAGTGGAGGCGCCTAGCGCATCTCTCGAAGCTCTCGCTTCAGGTCTTTCACCTCGTCGCGCAGTCGCGCCGCGTATTCGAACCGCAAGTCGATCGCCGCGTCGTGCATCTCGGTTTCGAGGGTGCGGATAAGTCGCTCGAGCTCGTCTTCGGGCAGGTCACTGAGGTCTTCGGTGGCCCGGCGCTTCGCCCCGAGCTCGGACAGTGCCGCGGGAACTGGCGCGCGGTCGGCGGCCGGTCGGATCATCGACAAGATGTCGGTGATCTCCTTGCGGATCGACGTGGGATCGATGCCATGTTCGATGTTGTACGCCTCCTGAACACCGCGCCGCCGCATGGTCTCCGAGATAGCCCGCTGCATCGAGTTGGTCATCTGGTCGGCATACATCACGACCTGGCCGGCGACATTTCGAGCGGCGCGACCAATCATCTGGATAAGAGAGGTTTCGCTGCGAAGGAAACCTTCCTTGTCAGCATCGAGGATCGCGACCAGCGACACCTCGGGAAGGTCGAGGCCCTCCCGGAGCAGGTTGATACCGACCAATACGTCGAACTCCCCGAGCCGAAGATCTCGCAGGATCTCGATGCGCTGGATGGTGTCGACCTCACTATGGAGGTAACGCACCCGGATGCCCTGCTCGAGCAGATAGTCGGTGAGGTCTTCAGCCATCTTCTTCGTGAGCGTGGTGATGAGCACTCGCTCTTGGCGCTCGACACGACCTTGGATCAGCTCTTGGATGTCGTCGATCTGCCCCTTCGTGGGCTTGACAATGACCTCCGGATCGATAAGTCCGGTGGGGCGGACAATTTGCTCAACGATCTGAGTGGACCGTTCGAGCTCATACTTCCCGGGGGTGGCTGAAAGGAAAACGACCTGGTTGAGCCGGTCCATCACTTCTTCGAACCGAAGGGGCCGGTTATCGGCCGCCGACGGAAGCCGGAAGCCGTGGTCGATCAGGTTGGCCTTCCGGCTGCGGTCGCCCTCGAACTGACCGTGGAGCTGGGGTACGGCCACGTGCGACTCGTCGATCACCATCAGGAAGTCTTCGGGGAAGTAGTCGATGAGAGTGAACGGCGGCTCGCCGGGCCCACGCCCATCAATCGGGCCGGAGTAGTTCTCGATGCCGTTGCAATACCCGACCTCTTGCATCATCTCGAGGTCGTATTCCGTGCGCATACGGAGCCGCTGGGCCTCGAGCAGTTTTCCGTCGCTCTCGAACACCTGGAGCTGATCGGCCAGCTCGGATTCGATACGGGCTATAGCCGCTTGCATCCGCTGCTCACTTGTGGCGTAGTGCGTGGCCGGGAAAACGATGAGCTCGTCGAGCGACTCGATTCGTTCGCCGGTGAGCGGATCGACGACGGTGATCTGCTCGACCTCGTCGCCAAAGAGCTCGATACGGACGGCGGTTTCGTCGTAGGCCGGGTGGATCTCGATCGTGTCGCCCCGCACTCGGAACTTGCCACGCACGAGGTTCATGTCGTTGCGTTCGTATTGCAGGTCGACCAGCCGGCGCAGGATGGAGCGCTGGTCGTGTTCTTCGCCCTTACGCACCACGAGCAGTTGGGTTTCGTATTCCTCGGGAGAGCCGAGGCCGTAGATACACGACACCGACGCCACAACAATGGTGTCGCGACGAGTGAGCAGCGACGACGTGGAGCTGTGACGCAATCGGTCGATCTCGTCGTTCACCGACGAGTCCTTCTCGATGTAGGTGTCGCTGGCGGCCATGTAGGCCTCCGGCTGGTAATAGTCGTAGTAGCTAACGAAGTACTCCACCTGATTATTGGGGAAAAACTCCTTCAACTCATTGGCCAGCTGCGCGGCCAGCGACTTATTTGGGGCGAGAACCAGGGTGGGGCGCTGCACCTGTTCGATGGTCCATGCAATGGTCGCGCTCTTGCCCGATCCCGTGATGCCCAGCAGGGTCTGGAATCGTTCGCCACGCTCGATGCCCGCAGTGAGCTGTTCGATCGCCGCGGGTTGATCACCTGCCGGTTGGAAGTTCGATACGACCTTGAACGGAACGCGGGCAGAGGGAACGGACACTGGCGCCATGGCGCCAACCTACCGAGGGGGCGTGACACCCGCGGCGTGTGGCCACGTGCCAGCATTGGGGAATGCCCGAAAGAGACCGCGCCCGCCGCCAACGCGGCCTGATCGCGGTCATCATCTTGCTTGTCGGTCTGCTCATCGGGCTCGCGGCCGCCGCGCTGCTCAACGATGATGACGACGCCGTCACGGTAACAACCGCCCCCGCGACGTATCCGACGGCGACTCCGACCGCCCCCGCGTCGTATCCGACGGCGACTCCGACCACGACCGCCGAGTACCCCGTGGCGACGGCGCCGGTGGCTGACGCGGTGAGTGGCGACGTCCTCGGCTTTGCCCTCGGGTCCAATGCCGAGACCGTGATTTCGGCTCTGAACGCCATATATGGAGCCCCCGACCTCGATTCTGGGTGGAATCAGGGTTGCCCGCTCGATGCCGGTCCGGAAGATCACGATCGGCTGCTCACATACGGCAACTTCCGTCTTCGACTCGACCGTTGGGATCAGCCCGAGCAACTCGCGGGTTGGAGTTTCCAGAATCACCAGTCAGAACCAGCGCCCGCCAATGGGCCTCGTCCCGAAGAAATCGCGCTTCATCCGGGCGTCGATTGGTCTCTCACGGGATCAGCGGTGGCGACCCTGCTCGGCGTGGAGATGAACCCCGTCGAAGACTTCGGCGTTACCTTCATCAACACCGGCGAGGGCGACTATCGAGCTGAGGGTGATAGCGGCACCACACTCATCAACTATGTCGGCGTCCACGCTGCCGACGTCTGCGAGTAGCCCGACACCCGAAATTGTGGCCGGGTTAAGCCGGGTGCGGGAGCGTTTTCATCCAGGACCAGACGAAGGAGATCTGGGGTTCGAGTTCTTCGAGGGTGCCGGAATTGTCGACGATGCGATCGGCGACCGCTCGACGGGCTTCTCGGCTCGCCTGGTTCTTGATGCGGGATTTCGCGTCGGCTTCCTTGAAGCCGCGGAACTTCACGAGGCGACGTAGCGCGATCTTGGGATCGACATCAACCACCACGATTCCGCCGAGGTTCGCGTATTGATCAGCCATCGACTCGCCGTCGGCCCGCACCAAAAGCGGAATGTCGAGGACAACGATGGCATCGGTGCCCTCGACCTTCTTGCGCTGCCGCACCATCTCCTTGCCAACCGCGGGGTGCACGATGTCGTTGAGAGCCTTGAGCTCGTCGGCATCGCTGAAGGCAATGGACGCGACAGCAGGCCGATCGAGGGATCCGTCTTTGGCGACGATCTTGTCACCCCAACGTTTGACCATGGCTTTGAAGACCGGGCGTCCGGGCTGCTGCAGTTCGCGAACCATTCGATCAGCGTCGATCAGCACCGCTCCACGCGCGACGAGACCATCAGCCACCGTGGACTTCCCGCTGCCGATTCCACCGGTCAATCCAATTTCGATCACACCGGCGACGGTAGTCGGACCATCTCGTGGAGGCGATCTCTGACCGCAAAAAACGAAGAAGACGGGGTCATCCGCCTTGGCGCCGTCTCATTCGACCGGCACAGGGCACCCCTGCCTCGTGCGTCGTCTTTTTGGCGCTCCCCCAAGAAAGAGAGCAGGCGACTTATCCTCCGAAGCTACCACCGCTCGCAGCGACGACTCGACTCGCCGAGTCATCGACGTTGTCCCCGATGGTGGTGCCGAAAGCCGACACGCCAGCGAGGGCGACAAGAAGGATGAGAGAAAGAAGGAGGATGTACTCGACCAGCGATGCGCCCCGTTCAGTCGGCCGTGCCTTCGCTGATGTTTCGTCACTCCGCTGATGACGATTCATGGCGGACTCCTGGTCAAAATGCTCGCCTTTCCGAGCGGCGTGCCAGTGCTTTCGACGGGGATGCGTTTGGCCTAGACGGATCGTTCGACCCAATCCCTGAGGTATTCGTTCCCGGGTCGCCGTCTCGTTGACCACGTATGTCGATGCGATTGCGCCACACGTTACTGAAGAGTAAGTATCCTCGCCATAGGGATACGAGCACTTCGATGGGTCATAGGGTTTTTCGCGCTGGCGCTGATTACCGCGGCCTGTGATCCGAATCCGACACCCGAAGCGGCCTGTACCACCGGTTCGAACGGCGGCAATCCCGTAATCATTGTGGCCGGCACCTTCAGCCCGGCGATGGCGAACGAACTCTTCTTGGGCAACAGTCTTGAGGCGGCCGGCTTCACCACCTGTGTGTTCGAGTTGAAGGGTGACGACAATGTCGGCAATCTACCGGGCACCATGCCCACCGAAATTTCTGCTGGCTACCTCGGCGCACCGATTCTGGCGCCCTTCGGACTCACCTGCGAGACCGTCTGGCCCTGCCTTCAGATGCAGCGAGGCTCCGCATTCATCACCGGGATCAACGCGGGCGACATGACGCCGGGAACGGTCGACTATTACGCGTTCTACACCGACAACGACGAACTCGTCTGGTACCGGGGTTCGGGTCCCTTCGGCATCCCTGTGGTCAAACACGACAATGCCGAGCTCGGTTCCGGAGCCACCAATGTGCAGGTCGACGACATGTGCCCCTTCCGGGTGGTAGGGCACGTCGGAATGATTGTGGATCCAGGGCCGATCCACATGACGATTGACGCGCTGTCAGAGGATTCAATCGACGTACCGCTATTGACCTGTCTGTTGCCTCCAGTCGCAACCTAACCGGCCTCATCGTTCCCAAGACGTGAACCGCCGCACCGCTAGGCGGCAGGTTCTTGCGTAACTGGAGAGGGAGATTCGAGCAACAGACTCGAAGTCGCTACTCGAGTGAGACGATGCCCATTCGCACGGCCTGGAGTACAGCCTGTGTGCGGTCGCGGGCGTCGAGCTTCTGGTAAATCGAGGCCAGATGGTTCTTCACCGTCTTCTGGCTGATGTACATCTGTTCCGCAACTTCCGAGGTCGAGCAACCGTCAGCGATGGACTGGAGCACTTCTTCCTCGCGTTTGGTGACCACACGCTCTTCACGGCTGGGCGCCATGTCGAGCTTGCGAACCTCGTCGAGCATCGACGCGGCGAGCTGGGGGGACAGCGCCGTATCGCCGTTGGAGGCCATGCGAACGGCTTCGGCGATTTCTTCGGTCGAACAATCCTTCACCAGGTAGCCACAGGCTCCGGCCCGGATCGCGTTGGCGAGCACGTCTTGATCGGCGTGCATCGTCAACATGACAACTTTCGTACCCGGGACGGCCAAGCGCACCTGACGGCAGGCTTCTACGCCGTCCATCTCGGGCATTGAGACGTCCATAAGGACGACATCGGGCGCAAGTGAATACGCCATGTTTACGGCTTCTACGCCATCGCGGGCTTCGCCCACGACGTCAAAGCCGTGTTCGGACATTGATCGACTGAGTCCCTCCCGGAGCATCCGGTGGTCATCTGCGAGCATCAAACGAATAGTCATCGTGCCTGATTTCCTCGATACGCCGACGACCGGAATGATCGTCGTGTGTCTTTGGGCCCTCTCCGGCCCGAGAATCCATCGGTCAGCCGACCTAGTTCATTAGGTATCCCGACCTGTTCTGCCCACCAAACGTGAGAATGAGCAATTCGTACAGTGCCGAAAAGCGCGATGTTCATGATCGACGTCCGCTGTTGCGATCGGACGGGAGGAAGCAGCGAATGACGGTGCCGCGGCCAACTTCGGAGTGGAGTTCGAGCGTGGCCCCGATCGACGAAGCGCGCTCGCGCATGCCCATGATCCCGTAGGAGTCGAGTCGGCCGGCCTTCCCTTCTGGGAATCCCTTCCCGTCGTCGGCAATCTCCAGCGCTCCGGCTTCACCATCACAGCGCCAGCGCACGGCCACACCACGGGCTTCGGAGTGACGCTCGACGTTCACGAGGGCCTCCTGGGCAATACGCCACATCTCGCGTTCTTGCAAGAGCGGGAGACGGGGCCCGCTGCGATCGGCATAAACACGAATATCCAGCTCGGTGCGCTCCATCAGGCGGGCGCTGAACTGTTCGAGAACCTCGCCGATCTCGAGCTGATCGGAGACGTCCGTGCGGAGATCGTAGAGGGTGTCCCGGACTTCACCGATGACGCCGCGGAGGTCATTTCGCAGCTGCGCAAGCGAAGTACCGACGTCCTCGCCTTTCGAGTCCTTAGATACAAGGCGGTCGATCTCAAAGGCTAGGTATGCCAACGACTGGCCGATGTTGTCGTGAAGATCACGAGCGATTCGGGTGCGCTCTTCATCAGCGCCGACGGTACGAAGGCGGCTGAACCAGCGAGCATTGTCGATGGCGAGGGCCACCGGCTCGACGAAGCCGTTGAGCAGCTCGACATCGCGGCGACCGAAAGCGTTCGGCTGACGAGACTCCACCGCTAGGAGGCCGATGATTGAGCCGCGGGCCGCCAGCACCGTGTAGAGGCCGGAAGAGGACGTCGGCGAGATACCCGGTCCTCTCGGCTGTGAAAGGTCGGGTTCTTCGACCAATCGGTTGCTCGAGATTGCGTCCATCAGAGGCCGAGGCAGCTCGGTCGGGCCGAGTCGGGCCGGGAGGGTGGCACCCTCGCGGCGAACCACTTGCCAGCTCGCATCGGTGTCATCGAAGACAAGAATGGCGACCGCATCGAAGTCGACGAGGCCTCGCAGACGGGCAACGGTTGTGTCAAGCACATCGCCGAGGTCGAGCGAGGCCGGGAGTGTTTGGGCCACCCGGTGCAGCGAGAAGAGGAGTGCGTTCGCATCCGAGAGCCGATCAAGCCGGTCGAGGGCCAACGAGTGTTGGAGATCCGCCTCGCCGCTAATCCGACGGGCGTAGCCAGCGACCACACCAACAAGGAGCATCACGACCGACCATTGCAGAGTGATGCGCAGATCCGTGAGTTCGTAGTCCGGACGGGCGCCATCCCCGAGGCTGATTGCAAGCGAGGCACCGATAGCGATGCGCAGACCAAAGCCAAAGCCGCGGGCGAAGCCGGCAACGATGATCGCGGTCATCAGAGAGAAGACGAAGGGTGATGCCCAATAGTCGGTTGCTGCGACCGCAGCGACATGCAGCGCAATCTCGCCCAAGACCTGCACCAGAGAGCGGACGTCGCCCTTGTAGCGCAGCGGACTGACAGTGCGGATCACGGTGTAGCTCACAAGACCGATGCACCAAAGCACGACCTCCCAGTCCGAGTTCACAAAAGCCGAGGCCGACAGCGCGAGTGAAACGGCGGTCGTTCCCCACCGAATCGCCAGGATCGCCGGCGCAAACGCGGCGACCCGATCGACCCGGTCGGGCACACCAGGACCGGGCCTGGCCGATTCATAGCCGTCGCTGCCTCGGCCAATACGCGCCAGTGGACGCATCCAAGAGCTGGTGCGATGACTCAACGGTCGACGCAAGCGCTCAACATCCGCCGGAGACGCCTCGTTCGGCGTCCGAAGGCCACTCTTCATATCCACGTCTCATACCCCAGGGAAATTCGGCAAAAGCCACGCAGCAAACCTGCAGTAGACCCATCGGCAGGAGTCACGCGTTGGAAAGGACTTGTGACTCTGGTCTTCAGTTCAAGAGGCCGTGTGGCCCGGGGCCCGCAACACGGTCCAGTCCTCGTCGCTCCACACTTCGTCCCAGCCCCCGATGTCTCGGGCGAGGGAAACGAGTGCAGCGTCGGACGGCCAGAGGATCGCCTCAGCGTCGTAGCGGTTGAGGATGTCGGGCCAGGCCGGCCCTGCGTCGAGCAGCGTGATGTAGTCGTTGACGAGGGAGACGTCATGGAGCTCGAAGCGATCGTCTATCCACGAAACGCCGGCGCCGGAGCCGCCGTAGCGAATGTCGAGATAGTTCCCGACAAAGTCCTGATGGATGATCCGCGTCTCCCCCGGCGCCAGGCCGAGCTCGAGTTCCATCGCGGTGACTGCGTCCTCTGGGAATCGGTCAACATCGACATGGGGGCCAGAGACTGCCGTGAGCGGAACGATCACGAGCATGGCCGCGAACGCGAACGTGGCCATGCGGATCGCCTCGCTGGTTCGCGCAGCGGCGAGCCGCCCAATCGCGGGAAGTCCGGCGGCCAGCACGGGGAGCATCACGAGGCTCGCGAGGGCGATATTGCGACGACCCACGAGCGCTGCGGCAACGAAGATCATTGTCGGAAGGGCGTGGCGCCACTTCGGATTCTGCATAAGCGCCGCGAAGGCGGCGAGAACCATCAGCAGGAAGGCACGTGTCCAGGTGCTAGCGAACGAGGGCGATTGCCACTCGACCACATGGGAGAGCACCTCTTGGCGCCCGAGCAGATCCAGCGGGAAGAGCAGCATCGCCGGCCCATAGGGATTGAAGATCCCACCGAGGAGCATGCCGACGCCGAGATACTTCAGCGAGTCGCGTTCTCGCTGGGTGTCTTCTCGATCGCCGAATCCACCGGCAATTCGAGACACCAAATACACGATTCCGAGCGGCCAGCTGCCGTGCACGTTGATCCACAGGACACCAATGACGAGCAACCAGCGCGGTCGTCCGTCGCCTTCCGCAATCAAGATCATGCTGGCGAAGAACACAAAGGCGATGAGCAGCGGGCGTTCGCCCCAGTTGAGATAGCCGATCGCTAGGGCCGGGACCATCACGGCAACCCGAGTGATAATGCTCGGCTGACTCTTGGTCATACGCCAGGCCATCGCGCCCAGCACGGCACCCAGCAGTGCAGTGAGGAGGCGGAGCCCATGGAATCCGGCGAGCTCGTCGACCACGCCGTACAAGAGCGATGCCAACCAGGACTGGACGACGATGCTCTCGCCCTGCGACGTCCAGGTGAAGACGTCGTTGCGGACGACACCGTGGTCGAGCATTTCCCGGCCGGTCGCCAGGTGGGTCAGAAAGCTGTTGTCGGCAACTCGGCTTGCGCCAAAGCCCATTCCGATGACCGCCATGGCCATACCGACGAGCACACCAACGTTGGCGCGTCCGGTCGGTTCGGCGGAAGGGTCCGAGCGTTCGCCCTCGACCTCCCCCTCCGGCAGATCGATCGACTCGATGATCGTCATCATTTCCTCAGACATCGAGACTCAGAAGTTGTCCATGATCCGGATGATGGCCGGACCAAGCACCACAGTGAAGAGTGCGGGGAAGATGCAGAACACCATTGGGATCAGCATCTTGACCGGCGCCTTCTGCGCCTTCTCCTGAGCCAGCTGGCGACGCTTGATACGCATCTCCTCGGCTTGGCCACGAAGGACACGACCGATCGACACGCCGAACGTGTCCGCCTGGAGGATGGCCAGAACGAAGGACCGGATCTCCGGAACCTCGATACGGGCATCCATCGCTCGCATGGCCTCAGAGCGAGTAGAACCGGCCCGAACCTCGCCGAGCATTCGAGTGAACTCGTCGCTCAAAGAACCCGGCACCGAGACAACCGTGCGCTGCAAAGCCTGTTCGAAGCCAAGACCCGCTTCGACCGAAATCACGAGCAGGTCAATGATGTCGGGAAGGCCTCGCAGGATGCCCTTCTGGCGGTCGGCGACCGCACGGTTGAGCCGCGCATCAGGTCCGGCCAAAAGTGCGAGACCAACAAGAAGCGTCAGCCCGAGTTGGGTGATGCCGGCGCGGCCAAGCGGGTTCATGATCTGGTTCACGTAGAACCAAACCGGAACGAGGACCACGGTCACCACGCGGATCGCGAGAAAGCGGTCAATCTCGGTCGACGACGGTCGGCCGGACAAGACGAACTTGTGCCGGACACCGTCGACATACCCGACCGGCGTAAAACGCCGGCCAAGATGGGTGAGGGCACCGAGCACTGGCATCAGCGCTCGCTCGGCCAGCGGGTTCAGGAGCTCCTGATCGCGCATGCTCTCGATTTCGTAGTCGTCCAGCGCACGAAGTGAATCGCGCACCACAGACTTCTCGTGGGCCTGCGACGCAATCACCCAGATGGCGAGTGCGACACCGCCTCCAAGAAGGGCGACAGCTATTTGGGGTGAAAGCTCGAACACAATTCCCTCAGATATCGATGTTGACAATCTTCTGCATCCAGGCAAACCCCGCGAGAGCGGCGAAGATCGACGAGCCCAAAAGGACCTTGCCGAAGCCATCGGTGAAGAGAGTGGCGATGTACTCAGGGTTGATGGCCCACATGGCCACACCCAGAAGGATCGGAAGGGCGGCGAGCACAATTGCGCTCATCTTTCCTTCCGCAGTAAGCGTGGAAACGTCTCGACGGAGGCGTTCGCGTTCCGTCATTGTTTCGGAGACGGTGAGGAGGAGCTCGGACAAGTTGCCGCCGACCTCTCGCTGGATCTTCACTGCGATCACGGCCCACGCAAAGTCAGGTGAGTCCATGCGCTCCGCCGATGAATCCATCGCCTCTTCGAGCGGGCGACCGAGCTGCGCTTCCGTGACGATGCGACGAAGCTCGCTGCCCATCGGGTCTTGGATCTCATGGGAGACCGCCTCGACACCCTGCATGAACGAATAGCCAGCCTTCAGCGTGGAGGAGAGCAGATTGAGCGTGTCCGGAAGCTGGCCCATGAAGGCCTTCTGTCGTCGGCTCGCTTTTGTCCGGATGAAGAAGCCCGGAAAGAGCGAACCGAGCACAAAGAAGATCAACATCCCCGGCCACGAGCCGGTCAAGAAGAGCCCGACGACCGCGAACGCGATCGCCACACCCATACCCGCGGTCAGAGCCTCGCCGCCCCGCAGCGGAAGATCGGCCCGCTCGAGCGTGCCCTCTAGGCGCGCGAGGAACCCGCGGCGCTCGGCGAGGTCTTCGGTGATCTGGACCGCCCGCTTCAGGATGGCGTTTCGCGACATGCCCGATTCGGCTTCCGCTTCGACGGTGGACTGCGGATCGTTGTAGGCCCGGAGCACGCTCGTGAGCGCCGACTCGTCCTTCTCCATGAGCATGACGAGGGCGTAGGCACCTAGGCCGGCCGCGATCGCTCCGAGGGCGAGACCGAGGATTCGACCGGTATCGCCGTCGAGGAAACCCAACCCGGGAACGCCGCCGGCTCCACGCTCGACGAACGGAGCAAGCCCTGAGCCGGACGAGATCGAGCCGGCCGCATATGACGCCCGGATGCTGGTGCCGTCGATAACAACATTGATCTGGTTGCTGCCGGCAAACGATTCCGCCGTAAACGGGATCATGTAGGTGCTGTTGACGACCTGCCGTACGGACGAGCCGTACCCGGCAACGTCGGCTTGCACCTCGGTGTTTGCAAAGGCGCCGCCGTAAGTCGAGGCGACGAGCGAGCGCATCGCCGTAGCGATATTGTCGTCGGCGGCGACGCTGAACGCCGAGGCGCCGACAGCCTGGACCGCGCCGCTGGCCCCAGCCAGTTCGACAACGGAACCACCATCAATGGCAGCGGCGAAGACGATGACGTTGGTGGCGCCGGGCGCCGAAAGCACGAGCTCTTGAGCGCTGCTGCGGATCGTGTCGTAGAGAAGGCTTCCGCCCGCGGCGGTCACAATCTCGCTGACGATATTTCCCGTCCGTTCATGGTCCGCATTCAGTCCGACCCGCAACCGAGACGCACCGCCTGTAGTCCAGATAGAAATCTCTTCGTTGGGACCGGCGGCCTCGACGTACGACTCGGCGGCCACGAGGAACGACTCGAGGAAGGCCTCGGATGCCGCACTGTTGTCGATGACGATGGCGGTTTGTATCGGCAGGCCACTGGAGGCGAGCGGGATTGGATCGCTGGTCTCAGCGTCGACGCCGCCGATGGCGATGCCGACCTCGGTCGGCTCCGCGCCGGTGCGAACGAGGACAAAGCTGTCATCGCCAGCACTCACGAGGAGCAGCTCGGGCGCAGCGACCGGAGCCGCCTCGTCGCCCTGCGCCGCGGCCACCGATACCTGCAGCAAAGCCGCGATGAAGAGCACGCCGGCCAAAACGCCAGCGGCCCCACGGCGGCGAACGCTGTGAGTTCGGGCGAGGGGTCGGCGGGTCACTGCGCCACCATGCCGCCGCCGTTCGGCTGGAAGGTTTCCGGCCCAAGGCGAATGCCTTCGGCCGTAAGCTTCTCTGCGAACTTCGGGCGGATACCCGTTGGCTTCAAGACGCCGCGATAGCGACCGTTGTCGTCGACGCCGGCGCTGAAGTCGAACAGGAAGATGTCCTGGAGGGTGATCACATCACCCTCCATTCCCTGGACCTCGGTGATGTGCGTGATGCGACGCGAGCCGTCACGGAGACGAGCGATCTGGACGATCACGTCGATGGCCGATGCCATCTGCTCGCGAATCGCTCGCACTGGCAGGTCGAATCCTGCCATCAAGGTCAGAGTCTCGAGACGGCTGAGTGTGTCTCGCGGTGTATTGGCGTGGACCGTTGTCAACGAACCGTCGTGGCCCGTGTTCATGGCCTGGAGCATGTCGAGAGCCTCACCGCCACGACACTCACCAACGACAATGCGGTCAGGACGCATACGAAGGGAGTTCTTGACGAGGTCACGAATCGTGACCTCGCCACGGCCTTCGATGTTCGGCGGGCGAGTCTCCATGCAGAGGACGTGGTCCTGGTGCAGTTGGAGTTCCTTGGCGTCCTCCACCGTGACGATGCGTTCGGTCTCGGGAATGAACGACGACATCACGTTGAGAGTCGTGGTCTTACCAGTACCGGTACCGCCGGACACGATCGTGTTGAGACGGCCGACCACGCAGGCCTGCAAAAAGCGGGCGGCGTTGGCGTCCAACGTGCCGAAGCGGATGAGGTCGTCGACCTGCAGCGGATCAGCCTTGAACTTACGAATAGTGAGGAACGGTCCACCGATTGTGAGCGGGTGGATGATCGCGTTGACGCGCGAGCCGTCCGGAAGACGAGCGTCACACATTGGCGTGGACTCATCGATACGGCGACCCACCTGGCCGACAATCTTGTCGATGATGCGACGAAGATGCGCTTCATCGACGAACGTCACGGGGTCCTTCGACAGCTTGCCGTTGCGTTCGACGTAGACCGAATCCGGACCGTTGACCATGATTTCAGACACATCGTCGTCTCGGAGCAACGGATCAATCGGGCCATAGCCGAGGATGTCATCAGAGACGTCCTGAATCAGCTGGGCCTTGTCAGCGGCCGACAGGGGCGCACGCTCGAGGGCGAGCGCCTGATGTAGCTGCTCGTGCACCTTCTTGCGGAGATCTTCCTCGGACAGTCGGCTGTCATAGAGAATTGGACCCAGCTCATCGATGAGGCTGTGGTGAATTCGCTGACGGAGCTCATCAAGCACCGGGTCACGGCGTCCCGCCGCGCTGGCCTGCGCAGCTTTTGCCGCAGCTGCGAGGCTTCCCCCGCCGGGAGTACCGCCCGCGACACCGCCGGCAGCAGGAGCTGCCCCTTCCTCGGAACCCTGGACCTCGTGGAGACGCTTGTACAGACTCATGATTGCTTGTTCCTCCCGGGGCCGACCCCGGACTTGAGTGACGTTTCTCTCATGTGGCACCGGCCGCTATGGCCGAGCCACGGACTACTTACGGCGGCCCTTGCTGGGCCGAGCCGGCGCGAACATGCTGGCCATCTCTTCGAGCGCTTTCGCCACGCCCGAGCGCGGCGCACTCTGGACTACAGGCACGCCTCGGTTCACCGACTGCGGCACAACGATGTCGCTCGGAATGAGAATGTCGGCGCTTACCTGGAGCGTCCGCTCGACCTCAGACACATCGAGCTTCACCTTGCTGTTCGCCCGGTTCAGAACGAGGTGCAGCTTCTCCATCGGCGTATTGAGTAGACGGAGAGTCTGGAGACCGATCTTCACGTTCTTGATATTCGGGATATCCATACCGGCGATGAGGAGCACCTCGTCGCTGATCTCGATCATGCCGAGCACCACGTCGTTGAAGTACGCAGGTGTATCGATGATGACGTGTGAGCAGAAGCGACGGAGCACTTCAACGATCTGCATCATCTCCGTCGCACCGATCTGGTCGGCGAAGGCCGGCTCGAGCGGGGCGGGGAGGATGAGCAGTCCAGAGGACTCGTGGGTGATGAGCAGGTTCTGAAGCAGGCTGGCATCAAGGCGGTCGAGCGAGCTCACCGCATCCACGATGGTGTGCTGCGGAGACAGTTTGAGCATCACAGCGATGTCGCCGAACTGCAGGTCGGCGTCGACCAGGCAGACGGGCTTGTCGGAGCGCTGCGCAAGGGTGACACCCAAGTTCGTTGCAATCATCGACTTGCCCGCGCCCCCCTTGGTCGAGAAGACCGTGATGACCTGACCAAGTTCGCCATCGTCATCGAACATGTCATCGCCTTCCGCTGGGACCGAAGGCGAGCTTGCGATGTTTGAGGTGACTCGGCCGATGGCCTCTTGCAGCTGTTGTGCGTCAGCCGGAGAGGCCAGGACGTCCTTGACGCCCGAACGCAACGCTTGCTGCAGGAGACTGGTCGTGAGTTCCTCGGCGACCAAAATGGCCCCGATCTCACGATGCGCCTGAATGACACGTTCGACCGAGTTGAGTGTGCCATCGACGGCACAACTCGGACCCAGCACCATGACGATGGATTCGCCATTGAGGTACGGAACAAGGTCTTCGACCAAGGCGAAGCTGCTGACATCGTTGCCCAGCAGTTCCACGAGGCGGTTGCGGGCAACGTCATCGGGGTCAACGACCACGAGGTTGACTGTGCGGCCAGTCGAGCCCTTGAAACCACCCCCGGATGCGGCGGTATCAGGGACCGACGTTTCGCCCTCAGCGGCGGACGCAGGCATTGCGTCGGCGCTGGTGTCGTCGGTGAAGAAGCTCGACATTTGGGTCACTCTCCGCTTTCTTCCCAGATTGGGGTGCAATGTCCGTCCACGAAGTCCGTGTTCGAATCGATGGTGTCGGCAACCGCTTCGCTGTCACCTTCGATGAAGCCGTCGGGACCGTACGGGCTGGCGCAGGTGCCAATTTCGGCGGGTGTGCGGTTGCCCATGAGCGACTCGTTAAGCGCCGGCAGAGGCTCCGCCTCGTAGCCGTCAGGCAAGAGCGTGAGGTAGATGTCCTCGGGAGCGACCGAAGCGAGTAGCTGAGCGGCCTCGTTGGGCACCATGAAGGTGATCGTGCCGCCCTGCGGGATCAGTGCCGTCGCGTTGCTCTCGCCGGTCTGGATCTGCTGTCGAGCACCAATCGCGAGGATCTCGAGTCGCTGGTAGAAGTAGCGGGCCGGCTGCACATAGGTGCAGTATTCGTCCTCCGAGATATTTGACCCGCCGAACGCATTCTCTGCGCTTTCAGCGAAAAGGGCATCCTCGATGGCATCGTCGGCGGTCACTTCTTCGTCAGTCGAACACTGGCGGGAGTGGTTGACCATCATGTTGACTTCGTCGCCCGGCTGGAGGTAGCCGCCAACGGCACGGGTCGTATCGATCTCCATGGCGAGGGCCACCATGCCGGCCGGGATCTGATCCCGAAGCGAGACGGTGACGATGGCCGGATCAACGAACAGACCCGAGACAATGATCTGGTTCTGTGGGATGTCGTTGCGAGCGATGAGACCGGTGATCGGATCCAGGTTGCTGGGCGACACGAACGTCGCCGGACGGATCTTCAGCGGAACCTCGGTCACTTGAATCGAGTTAAGTGCATCAGCCACGGGCGTCCCCTCAGGGATATCCGCCGTGGCGATCAGCACCTCAACAGGCTGAGCATCAGCGTAGACATCGTTCTCGATGCCGCGCACATAGTTAAGCAAAGCAATGCCAGCAAAGACGCCGACGCCGATCGCTGCGATAAGGATTACTATCTTGCGGGAACTCACGGGAACCTCGTTGTGGGGAGTGACCTTCTGCGGTCCCCCTGTCGGATGCACTACCTCGTACTTGAGGCGTTTGGCCCGGGACTTGGGTCCCGACGCGCATATGGCTCGCGGAGGACTCATCTCTCAACGGCTGTTCCCCGCCAGTTCTTTATGACAGAACGCAGAACGGGCGCCCCGTAGGGCGCCCGTCCGCATTCAAATTCTTTGTGAGAGACGCTGGCCGCTAGGCCAATCGCTCAGGTTTTCATGCTTCTTCAGTCGCTTCTTCGACTGCCGGTGCTTCGGCTGCTGGTGCTTCGGCTTCGGCGTCTTCGACGACCTCAACGGGTGCTTCTTCGGCGACTTCAGCTGCCGGCGCTTCGGCTTCGGCTTCGGCGCCTTCGACGGCCTCAACCTCACCCTCGGCGCCTTCCTCAACCTCTACCTCAACCTCAACCTCTTCTTCGACGTACTCGTATTCCGTGCCGTCTTCACCAACCTCGGTCGTGCCAGGAATGGGAGCGTCTTCGCCTTCAGCGGCGTAGTACTCCTCCCAGGCCTGCTGACCTTCGGAGTTGCTGTCGTCGCCCAGGTACTTGCCTTCGGCGTCGTACGCGTGGTCACCGAAGTGCTCTTGGTACTCGGCCGCAACCTGTCCGCCTTCGGCGGCCTGCTTGATCGACAGGCTGATACGGCGGCGCTGGAGATCGAGATCGATGATCTTGACCCACAGTTCTTCGCCCGGCGTGACCACTTGCTCGGGAAGGTCGACGTGGTGCGCCGACATTTCGGAGATGTGCACGAGGCCTTCGATGCCGTCGCCCACCTGGACGAACGAACCGAACGGCACGAGCTTGGTGACACGGCCGTAGACGAGCTCACCGACGCGGTGCGATCCCGCGAACTCTTGCCACGGATCCTGTTGTGTCGCCTTCAGCGACAGGCTGATGCGCTCACGTTCGAGATCGACTTCGAGTACCTCAACTTCGATCTCGTCGCCAACGGTAACGACCGACGACGGGTGGTCGACATGCTTCCAGGACAGCTCAGAGACGTGCACGAGGCCGTCCATACCGCCAAGGTCGACGAATGCGCCGAAGTTGACGACCGAGGAGACCACACCGGTGCGCTTCTCGCCCGGCTTGAGGTTGTCGAGGAACGCTTCACGCTGTTCCTTCTGCGTCTCTTCGAGCCATGCACGACGAGACAGCACAACGTTGTTGCGGTTCTTGTCGAGCTCGATGATCTTGGCCTCGAGCTCCTTGCCCACGTAGGGCTGGAGGTCGCGAACACGACGGAGTTCAACCAGAGAGGCGGGAAGGAAGCCACGGAGGCCGATGTCGATGATGAGGCCGCCCTTGACGACTTCGATCACCAGACCCTTGACCATGCCTTCAGCTTCTTTGATCTCTTCGATCTTGCCCCACGCGCGTTCGTACTGTGCGCGCTTCTTCGAGAGGACGAGGCGCCCTTCCTTATCTTCCTTGGTAATCACCAAGGCTTCGATCGACTCGCCCATCGATACGACCTCGTTGGGGTCGACGTCGTTGCGAATCGAGAGCTCACGGCTCGGGATCACACCTTCGGACTTGTAACCAATGTCGAGAAGGACTTCGTCCTGGTCCACTCGGACAACGATGCCCGTAACGAGCTGGCCGTCTTCGACGAGCACCATGGTGCTCGTGTACGCCTCTTCGATATCGACGCCACCGAGGTCGGTGTCGATGATCTGGCGAGGGGTGTAATTGCCTTCTGCGTCGAAGGTCCCGAATTGGGTCTCTTCGGTCGAAGTATCAGTCATTTGGTTTTTTCTCGATGAGTTGATCTGGCGCCTAGGTATCGGACCCAGGTGTCCTGTCAGTGAGACAGCGCCTAGAGGTTAACCGTAGCCATCACGAGAAACTCTGGGCTGTGGATATCGGGTTCGCGCCGGTCCCACTTCCCGGGTTCGACAGCATCGACCGAGCGAACATCGAGTCCGACCTGGGCACACATGAGCCGCAACTCGCGGGGCGTAAAGCAGGTGGTCCACAGATCCGTCTCGGCCACGTTGCCGTCGGCGTTGCGGATCTCAGTGCTCTCGCGATGCACACCCCGCACGGCGTCGAATTCGTTGCCGTCGACGAGGTTGGCGACCTGGAGATAGGCGTTGAAGGCGGTGAACACCAGCGTTCCCCCCGGCCTCAGGGACCGCGCCATCCCCTCGAGGATCTCGAGATCGGGGTCGAGTCGCTCCCCGGCCGCCGGGCCTCCCGACAGGCCGAACGCGCCCTGGCAGATGGAGATGACGAGGTCGAACTCCTCGCGAAAGGGCAGGTCGCGGGCATCCTCGCGGGAGTACGTGACCCCGTGTGGAGCATCGACGCGAGCGACGTCGAGAAACGTCTCGCTGATATCGATGCCGTGGACCTCGAAGCCGCGCCGTCCCAGTTCGTTCGCATGGCGCCCTGGCCCACAGCCGACGTCCAGCACTCGCACTCCCGGTTCGATCCCCAGCCGCTCAATCAGCGCGTCGATCTCGCGAACCGTTCCTTTCGTGAACGAATAGCGCAAATACGCTGGCCCCATGTGATCAGCGAGTTCCTCGAACCAGTGCTCCTTCATCGCTCTAGTGTGCCCGCCCTCCTCCGTTCTGGCTGACTATTCGGTCGCCCGCCGACGGAATAGTCAGCCAGAACGGGGGTCAAGCGGCGACGGAGCGCGAGTACGCCCGGATGAGCTTTCGGCGGAGACCCCGAGGCCGGTAGAACAGGTCGCGCTCGGATACGGAGATCACGGTCAGGCCGGCGAGTTCGAGCGCTTGTCGACGCTTCCTGTCGTGCTCCATATCGAGAAGCGAAGAATGGAAGGGTGCGGGATCAACCTCCACAACAATGCCAGCACCGAGATCGACGAAGTCAACGCGGCCGATCCATCGGTCTTCGTCGCCAATATCGGCCTGCTGCTCGAACGAGCGGAATCCCCACGATGCGGCGAGCGCACGGAACCGACCCTCCGCCCCCGACTCAGGCGGTCGGTAAAGAGCGCCGCGGGCCTTGATCAACGAACGCATCACAACGATCCCTGGGCGCCCTCGTTGTGCCAGCTCATTGAGCACCCGGGTCAGTGATCGATGCGTCACTCGACGTTGGGCCCACAATCGGTCCAGCGCCCGTTCCAGTCGCTTCGGGTGCACCCAAGGGAGCCCGGCGAGGTCGAATAGCAGTCGACTGGGTGTGGTGAGCCGCAGGCCGTCGGCCTCGATCCAGTGATGCTCGAGGAGCAGGCGAGGCTGGTGGACTACCGCCAGCTCGTAGGTTCCTCCCTTGGCCTGCCGTCGGGGCGCCATCACTTCAACTGGACTCAGGTCGAAGCCCGGGACCTGCCAAAGGCTTGCGGCTGTGCCGTGAGAGACGACGGCCTCGTCACCGGCCTCCAACATGCCTGCCATGACGCAGGCCCGAGCCGTGTCCGGCGATCCGGCAAGACGAACGACGCGGGAAGAGAGCACATCGAGAATTCCGGCGTCGACGCGCCGCTGGATAGAGCCACCGCTCATTCCCAGTTTCCGGAGCTGACGCCTGGCGACGACGCCGTGTTGTGCTGCCGCAAGCAGCCGAATTCCCGCATCAAAATCTTTGTTTCGCACACCCCCTTGGCTACCCAAGCCATGTGACACCCAAAAACCCTTTCGTTCTGGCTGCCCAATTGTTCGGTGACCGAACAATTGGGCAGCCAGAACGGAAGGGGGTGGGGGTTAGCCCTTGGCTTCGGCCCAGGTGTTGGCGATCTGTAGATCGATTTCAAGAGGAACCCGCAGGTCAAAGGCATCGCGCATGACGTCGCGGGTGAGTTGGCTGGCGATGTCGATCTCAGCCTCGGGCACCTCGAGGATGATCTCGTCGTGGACTTGCAGGACGATCCGGCTGTCGAGGCCTTGATCCTCGATCGCCTGGTCGAGACGAACAAGCGCCACTTTGAAGATGTCGGCGGCGAGGCCCTGGATGCCGGCGTTCATCGCCTGGCGCTCGCCAGCCTGGCGAACCTGGCGATTGCCCGATGACAGCTCGGGAATCTGTCGGCGCCGACCGAACAGGGTTTCGGTGTAACCACGTTCACGCGCTTCTTCGACCGTGTCGTCCATGTACTGCTTCACCGACGGAAAGGCAGTGAAGTACGACTCAAGGATTTCGGATGCTTCCGAGACTGCGATGTTGAGACGCTGGGCGAGCCCGTACGCCTCCATTCCGTAGGCCAGACCGTAGGACACCATCTTCGCCTTGGACCGTTCCTCGACGTGGACGTCTTCGGGAGCGATTGAGAAAATCTTCGCCGCTGTTGCAGTGTGGATGTCGTCGCCCGCTTCGAACGCCTGGATGAGCCCCGGATCCTCGGCCAGGTGAGCGATACAACGCAGCTCGATCTGGTCGTAATCGGCGATGAGGAGCTTCTCCCCCTTGGGCGCAACAAACGCGGTACGAAAAACGCGGCCCCGCTCGGATCGAACCGGAATGTTGTGCAGGTTCGGCGCGTCGGAACTCAGACGACCGGTGCGGGCCACGGTCTGGTTGAAGGTGGCCCGAATGCGGTCGCCCTCCCCCACCTCGGCCACAAGACCTTCCCCGTAGGTCGAACGAAGCTTCTCGATCTCGCGATACGCGAGCAAGTTCTCCACAATCGGATGTTCACCACGCATCTTCTCAAGCGACTGCGCGTCGGTACTGAACCCAGTCTTCGTCTTCTTGCCGGGCGTGAGGCCGAGCTCGTCGAACAGTACTTCGCGGAGTTGCTTGGTGGAGTTGACGTTGAAGTCGTGGCCCGCAGCGGCGATCACGGCGGCGCGGAGCTCATCGGTCTCGGCCGTGAGCTCATCGCGGATCTTGATCAGGGCCCCGCGGTCGACACCTACGCCAAGGGACTCCATCCGCGCGAGCACCCGCACGAGCGGCACCTCAAGGTCGTCGTGCAGATCAATCGAACCCTGCGAGATCATCGCCTCACGTATTGGACCCACGAGTCGATCGACCGCAAGCGCGGCCCGGCACGGCTCCGCCGCTACATCTTCCTGCTCGCCCGTGAGGTCGAGCTGCCCCGACGGCGGACCGGACTCGGGCATCTCCATTCCGACGTACTGATAGAGCAGTTCGCCCAGGTCATAGCGGTTGTCGGCGGGATTCAAGAGGTACGCGGCCAGCTGTGTGTCGACCTTCAGGTCGCGCATATCGACGCCATGATCGAGGAGCCGTCGAGCGGTGGCCTTGGCCCCGTGCATGGCGACTGGTCGGCCCTCGGGGCCGAGCAGCTCGCGCAGCGCCTCCAGCACCTTCTCGTCGGTCAGAACCGTTCCGGGAATGAACCCGACCTCGGCCGCGGCGCCATCGATCACAAACGCAAGTCCATCGTCGATGCCGGATTTGGGCACCGCGAGGGCAAGCACACCAGCGCCGGCGCCCACGGCGGCCAACGCGGCTACCGCGTCGCCGGCCGTGGCGAACGTGGTCCGTTCCGCCTCGAGTACTTCTGCGGCCGGGCCTTTGGTGCCGCCGACCGCGTCGATCAGACGATCGAGGAGTGTGCGGAACTCGAGGAAGTCGAACAGCGTGCGGACTTCGTCACTGTCGTGGTCGCCCTTGTTCAGATCTTCGATGCCGAGCTCGAGATCCATATCGCGGACGAGTTCCATCATTTCGATGTTGTTGCGAACGTTCTCTTCGTTGGAGCTCAGGTTCTCGCGAAGCTTGGGAGTGAGCTCGTCGAGCGCGGCATAGATCCCGTCGATGCCGCCGTGCTCGTTGATCAGTTTGGCGGCGGTCTTCTCGCCGACACCAGGCACACCAGGGAGATTGTCGGACTTGTCGCCCCGCATCGCGGCGTACTGGACATAGTCGACCGGCCGCACGCCGGTGCGTTCGAAGATGCCCGCTTCGTCGTAGAGGGCGTAGTCCGACACGCCACGCTTGTTGTAGAGCACCCGCACGTAGGGATCTTCGACGAGCTGATAGCTGTCGCGATCTCCCGTGACAACGATGACGTCGTCCTTGCGATCTCGGCCTTGCGTGGCGAGCGTGGCGATGATGTCGTCGGCCTCGAAGCCGATCACATCGATGGATGGGATCTTTAGCGCCTCAAGGACCTCCCGGACGATGCCCATCTGTTGGCGCAAGATGTCGGGGGCGGATTCACGCTGCGCCTTATACGACGGCGTCATCTTGTGGCGAAAGGTTGGCTCCGGACGGTCGAACGCCACACCGATGTGGTCGGGCTGGTGATCCTTGATCAGATTGATCAACATCGACGTGAAGCCGAACACCGCGTTGGTCACCTGACCTGACGCGGTGGCCATGTCGGTGGGGAGAGCGAAGAACGCGCGATATGTAAGCGAGTTCCCATCGATGAGCATCACTTTTGCCATTGCCGCCGACCCTAACGCCCTGCCAGCCCGGCCCGAACTGTTATGGGGCGAGCGTGCCGGCAAGGACGTCGTTGGCGACGTCGGTCATCGACCGTCGATTCGACATCGCTTGCTGCTGCAGAAAGCGAAACGCGTCGCTCTCCGACTGACCATGGGTGTCGATCAGGTGGCCCTTTGCACGGTCCAAAAGCTTGCGAGTTTCGAGCTGATCTTCGAGCTCGCCGGTGCGAGCCCCGAGCGCCTGAAGATCGCGGAAACGAGCCAGCGCGGTTTCGATCGCGGGAACCAGATCGGCGCGCTGATATGGCTTCACGAGGTATGCCATCGCGCCGGCTTCGGCCGCCCGCTCGACCAGCTCCCGCTGACTGAAGGCGGTAAGAAGGACGACGGCGGTCTGCCGGCTCGCGCTGATCACTTGGGCCGCTTCGATCCCGTCGAGTCCGGGCATCTTGACGTCGAGAAGGGCGAGGTCGGGCTGGTGCTCGGCCACGAGTGAAACCGCTTCGTCGCCCCGACCCGTGTCGGCGACAACCTCGTAACCCTCGGACTGCAGCATCTCGACGAGGTCGAGACGGATGATCGCTTCGTCTTCGGCGACCACCACTCGGACCGCGTTGGTCACGTGGACGCGGTGAGACGATCGAGCAGCTCGTCTTGTTGGCGCTCAAGCTCGATGATCTTCGCCAGCGCCTTCTCGCGGGAGGTGCGCAGCCGGTCGGCATGGCGACTGGCCTTCCGGTGTTCTTTCTCGGCCACGGGAGTTTCGGAAACGAGGGCTCGGATACGAGCATCGTCTTCCTCATCCGACAGCTGGCGGAGATGTTCTTCGGTGACGCGCAGGTCGTCGCGCAGCGAGACGAGCTGCTCACTTACCTTGCGCAGTTTGCGCTCTACCTGCGCATTCGCACCCGATGAAGACATGCGGTCACCATAGGCTGTGGCGATGCGTTTGTTCGCCGGGTTCCTGTGTGTGGCGCTGTTGGCCTCCGCGTGCGGCAGTAGCGGTGACGGAACCGGCTGCAGAGAGATCCGCGAGGACATCGATCCACTCAGCGTGCAGCATGTCCTTGGCGCGGCCGAGCCCATCTATCTCACCGACCCACCGACATCTGGTCCCCATGCCTCCGGACCTGCGGTGGTGGGCCTTTTCGATGAGCCAATCGCGAAGCCCGCACAAGTACGCGCGCTCGAATCCGGCGGAGTGGTGGTGCAATACATGACGCCGTTGACCGACGTTGGCCTGCGAACACTTCTCGACAACAACGACGTCGCAATCGCAATTGCCCCGGCGGAGAGCCTGCCTGCACTCGTCGTCGCCACGGCGTGGACGTGGAAACTCATCTGCGACGATGTCAACCTCGACGCGATTCGTTCGTTTGCCGCTCAGCGTCCGAGCGGCGCCCCGGGCGACGACTGAGAACTAGGGCCCGGCGAGCACCACGGCTTCGAGCCGTTCGAGAGTTGACTCGAGGTTCGCGGGATGACGATCGGGCCATCCCATACGTTCGATAACCCACGGCGAGATGGCGGTCGACCAGTCGAATGTCTCAGTCACCCGGGTGCCGCGAACCGAGCCAGATCCGTCGATCTTCTCATGGCCAGCTGGGCTGGCGATCACGGCGAAGATGTCTTCCGCTGAGGCATCAATTACATGGCTACGGGACACCCTTCGGCTCACGCGGCATCCTCGCAGGCTTCGACGCGGCGACCAAGCCGTGGCCGACCTACTTCGCCATCAGCGGATCGAGAAACGCAAAACCCGACTCCGCGTCCGCTTCGGCAGCGAGCCGAGCGACGGG
>JBLIOE010000051.1:0-28468 GCA_047639555.1 Candidatus Aldehydirespiratoraceae bacterium | reverse complement strand
CGCGTTCACCCGTTCCCCACCGACAAGCGAAACATTCCTGCCCGAGCTGCCGCCTTCGCCGGCTTCACCGCGCTGGCCACCATCTTCTCGCTGTTCCAGCGTAAACGCCCCGATGTTGTGCTGGCGATGTCGCCGCCGCTCACGCTCGGACTCGCGGGCTGGCTCGCCGCTCGCTTCCGGCGGGCGCCGTTCGTCTTCAATATCCAGGATGTCTTCCCTGATGTCGCCGTCGAAGTCGGCGCCATCAGCAGCCCCCGGGTTATCCGGATCCTGCGATGGCTAGAGCGGTTCACGTATCGGCGCGCCGATGCGGTAACGGTGCTCTCCGACGATCTGCGCGACAACGTTGAGGAGAAGCTGGCGGGACAGGGTGGTACCGAGGTTCGGGTGATCCCGAACTTTGTGGACCCTCAGCGGATCACACCCGCCTCGAGAGAAAATTCGTATCGCGACGAGTTCGGACTCGGCGACCGCACGGTAGTGATGTACGCCGGAAACCTCGGCTTCAGTCAGCCGCTCGAGCTCGTTGTTGAGGCGGCGCGGTCGTTGCAGGATCGAGACGATCTGGTCTTCGTCATCAATGGCGGCGGATCGACGCGGCCTGGTCTCGAGCAGCTGGCCTCTGGCCTCGACAATCTTGTCTTCGTCGACCTTCAACCAGTCGAGCGCCTTCCTGAGGTGCTCGCGGCCGGCGACATTCACGTGATCGCGTTGCGGGCCGGCCTCGGGCGTTCTTCGGTGCCCTCGAAGCTCTATTCGATCCTGGCCGCCGGACGGCCGGTGCTGGCGTCGGTTGATTCCGGCACCGAGGTCGTGCGAGTGGTTGAGTCCGTCGATGCCGGAATTGCGGTTCCTCCCGAGGACCAGGCGGCCTTTACCGCAGGCGTGCTCGAGCTTGTCCAGAAAGACCGTGTTGGCATGGGTGAGCGCGGCCGTTCCTTCGTCGAAGACTGGGTATCTCCCGCTGGCGTCGCCTCGGCATACATCGAGTTGTTCGAATCGCTCGGCGCCTGATCTCACGAATCGGGCCCTCTGAACGCAGTAGTCGGTGTGGTGAGCGCTAACGTGTTCGCTCGTGGGTAAGGCAAGTTCTTCCAAGAAGGTCCAACGTGCAGCTAAGGCGGCGGCTTCATCGCGCGGCACCGGCGAAAAGCGCGAGCTCGGTTTCCCGATGCTTGTCGTGCTCATCGCGGTGCTCGGCGTCGCTCTCGTCTGGATGGCCCGTGAGAGTCGAGATGAGCTGGTTGCTCCGTTCCTCGACGACCACTGGCATCTCGGCTACGAGATCTACGACTGTGGAGAGCTGCAACCGCAACTGCTCAACGAGTTTGATCCCGATGGCATCCATACCCATGGCGACAGCCTGATCCACGTCCACCCGTTCAATAGCTCAGCTACCGGCATCGACGCTCGTCTCGGCGTATTCATGGAAGCCACCGGTCTCACGGTCACAAACGACCTGATCGACGCCAACGAGAGCAGCTTCACGCCGATCGATGGCACAAGTGGCTGTGGTGACGAAGAAAGCGAGATCCGTGTTGCCCGCTACGAGGCTGGCAACATCGAATCGCCATTGACCGAGTTCGACGGTGACTTCCGCGACATCCGCTTGCTGGAGAACCTCGAAACACTGATCATCGCCAAGGTCCCTGTGGGCGGCGACATGCCGACACCTTCGGCCAACGTGCAGGCGCAACTCGTCACCCATGGCGGCAGCACCAATACGGAGTCAGACGTGCCGTTCACGCTGGATCCGCTCGGCGACGGAACCGAGTCCGATGCTCCCGCCGACGAAGATGCTCCGGCCGACGAAGATGCTCCGGCCGACGAAGATGCTCCCGCCGACGAAGAGGTCCCGGCCGACGCCGCCACAGATGGTGAAGACGCCGAGTCGTAGTCCGCACCACTGTGGTGACACCTCGGGAGGTGCCATGAAGGCAGTCGTACTAGTCGGTGGATTCGGGACACGTCTGCGCCCGCTCACGTTGACCGCTCCAAAGCAAATGTTGCCGGTGATCGACCGGCCCATGCTTGAGCATGTGGTGGGCGCCCTCGGAAGCCACGGCATCGACGAGGTCACGCTGTCGCTGGGCTACAAGGAAGATGTCTTCCGAGAGGCCTATCCCGATTCGGAGTGCGCTGGCGTCGCCCTGAGGTACGCCGTCGAGCCCGAACCGCTCGATACTGCTGGTGCGGTTCGTTTCGCGGCCGAGGCCGCGGGCATCGACGAGACGTTCATCGTGATCAACGGCGATGTCTTCACCGACCTGAACGTCCGCGAAGTCTGGGACCGCCACCACGAGATCGGAGCGGAAGGCACCATTGCACTCACTCCGGTCGACGATCCCTCGCGATATGGCGTGGTGCCTACCGATGAAGCGGGCAAGGTGCTCGGCTTCGTCGAGAAGCCCCCTCGTGATGAAGCGCCGACCAACTGGATCAACGCCGGCACCTATGTGCTCGAGCCATCGGTTCTGGCTCGGATCGAAACGGGCCGCAAGGTTTCACTCGAACGAGAGACTTTCCCCGCGATGGTGACTGACGGCGGTCTTTGGGCCGTGCAGTCCAATGCCTACTGGGTTGATGCCGGCACGCCGATCACTTACCTACAGATCCAGATGGATCTCCTCGATGGTGTTCGAGGCGAGAAGGTCAACGGCATCTCGCCTGGCGCTTCCGTCGATGCGGCCGCCACCATCGAACGGTCTGTGGTGATGGACGGGGCCACAATCGCGGCGGGAGCTGTGATTCGTAACGCCCTGATTTCCGGGGGCGCAACGGTCGGCATCGATGCTGTGGTTGAGGGGTCCGTTGTCGGCCCACGCGCCGTCATTGGCGAGCGAGCCAGACTCACGGGTATGACGATGATCGGCGATAGCGCTGTGGTCGAAGCCGGAAGTGTCCTCGATGGAGCGAAGGTTCCGGAGAGCGACTGATGGCCACTCTCGTAACTGGTGGTGCTGGATACATCGGCTCCCATACCGCCGTCGCGTTGCACGAATCTGGTCGCGATGTTGTCGTGATTGACAACTTCTCGAACTCTGGCCCGAAGGCGGTCGACGCACTACGCGAGCTGACCACCCCGGATCTTGCGTTTGTGGAAGCTGACCTCCTCGACCGCGACGCGGTGGGTCGTGTCTTCAAGGATCACGACATCGATGAAGTGATCCACTTCGCGGCGTACAAGGCAGTAGGGGAGTCGGTGGAGAAGCCTCTCGACTACTACCGCAACAATCTCGGCTCCACGATCGGTCTCGCCGAGGCGATGGCTGAGCATGAGGTGTCTCGGCTGGTGTTCTCGTCGTCCTGCACGGTCTACGGCCAGCCGGACGAAATCCCTGTCACGGAAGCCGCGCCGACTGGCGCGGAGAGCCCGTATGGCTGGACGAAGTACATGAGTGAGCAGATCCTCACTGATGCCGCGGCCGCGCTACCGCTCGATGTGGTGCTCCTGCGCTACTTCAACCCGGTGGGCGCCCATCCGAGCGGCACGATCGGCGAGGACCCCAACGGGATTCCCAACAATTTGGTGCCCTTCGTGATGCAGGTTGCCATTGGTCGAATGGAGAAGGTCCGCGTCTTCGGAACCGACTACGACACCCCTGATGGATCCGGCGTACGTGACTACATCCATGTGATGGACCTGGCCGAGGCTCACGTGGCTGCGCTCGATGCGCTCGCCAGCGGCCTCTCAGGCGCGGTGCCGATCAATATCGGCACCGGCGTCGGTAGCAGCGTCCTTGAGGTCATCAAGGCCGCCAGCGACGCTGTGGGCGCCGAGATCCCCTTCGAGGTTGTCGACCGCCGTCCGGGCGATATTGCCAAGACGTGGGCGGCCACCGACTACGCGGCCGAGGTTCTGGGCTGGCGGGCAACACGCGACCTCAACGAGATGCTGCGCGATCACTGGCGCTGGCAGTCCCAAAACCCCAACGGCTTTGAATAGCCGCTGCGTTCTTTGAGCTAGCGGAAGAGGTCGTCGGCGGGGTCGCGGACGATTTCGTCGACCACGCTGCCCGGTCGGAACCATTCGGGCGGGAGACCGCGCACAATCGCGACGGCGATGCCTTCGGATTTGCCCATCACGAGATCGGCGGCCGCCGCGATCTCATCGACAGCGGCGACTTCGGTGACCATCAGCTCTCGACCGTGGGCATCAGTGGTGCCGCGAAGGTCGACGATCGCGCCGATGCCGGCACAACCAATGGCAACGTCGGTGACACCCCGGCGCCATGGACGGCCGAACGTGTCGCTCACAATGATGGCGACGTCGAGGTCGGCGCGTGCCTTTAGACGGTCCTTGATGCCACGAGCGGACCGGTCACTGTCGATCGGAAGTAGCGCGGCCTGACCCCGTTCGACATTGGAGAGGTCGATGCCCGCGTTTGCGCAGACGAAGCCGTGTTCGGTTTGCGAGATGATGAGTTCGCCGCGCCGGCGGAGAATACGCACGCTCTCTTGCTCGACGAGCGGCTTGTGCGACAGCGGATTATTCGGATCGATATCAACAAGCCGGTTCTCCGCCTTCGAGACGACCTTTTGGGTGATGACCAGACAGTCGCCGTCGTGGATCTCGGTGTCGGCCTCGATGATGAGATTGGCCAGGTCGTCGCCCGGTCGCACCTCGCCAATACCGGTGATGGGAATGATTTCTAGCGATGTCATGGGTTGACTCCTGCGTGGTGGCATGCCTCCGCGAGTGCGGCTGCGACACCCGGTTGCGACATGATCGTTGGCATCGCGATTGCTCGCATACCGACGGCTTCGATCTCGGCGATGAGATGGGCATCGACCTCATCGACGATGAGGGTCGCGGCGAGGTCGCGATAACGACGAGCGACACCAACGACGGTGGACTCTTCTCCGAGCTCGCGGAGCATCCGGTCGGCGGGACCCTTGAGGGCCTTGCCGCCGATGATCGGGGAGATGGCGACATTGTTGTTTCGCCGGGCTTCGACGGCTGCGTTGACGCCGGGAACGGCGAGGATCGGACCGATCGACACGACGGGATTGCTCGGCGCGATCACGAGCACCTCAGCATCGCGAATCGCGGCGAGTGCCTCAACGGTTGGCGAGGAATCGGCCACGCCGTCGAAACGAACCGCGGTTACGGGCACATCGTGCTGGAGGCGAACGAAGTACTCCTGGAAGCCAATTTCGTCTCCAGTGTCGAGCGTGACCCGCGTTTCCACCCGGTCGTTGGTGACCGGAAGCAGGCGGCAGCGGAGATTCCATGCGGCGGTAATTTCGGCGGTGACTTCGGTGAGCGTGGCGCCGTCTTGAAGTCGCTGGGTGCGGAAGAGATGTGTGCCCAGGTCTCGATCGCCCAAGCTGAACCAGTTCTCGCCGCCATAACGACCCAGCTCGGCCATTGCCTGCCACGATTCGTCGACGAGGCCCCAACCCCGCTCCGGGTCGATGGCTTCAGCCAGGGTGTAGGTGCAGGTGTCGAGGTCGGGCGAAATGTTGAGGCCGTGCAAGACAACGTCGTCGCCGACATTGACGATCGCAGTGACATTGGTGGGGTCGAAGGCCTCAAGCGCGCCGCGAAGATAACGGGCAGCGCCAACGCCTCCGGCGAGCACGGTATGCATGGCTCGACTTCGCCCCGGCCGACTTAGGCCAGGCCGCGCAGTCGACCCTCGAGAAGGTCGAGGTCGGCATCGACCATCATGGTTACGAGGTCGGCGAACGAAGTTTGGGGCTTCCAGCCGAGATCGTCGAAGGCCTTCTGGGCATCGCCGACGAGTAGATCGACTTCGGCCGGACGCATGAAGGATTCGTCGATGACGACATGGTCTTGCCAGTTCAGGCCGACGTGGCTGAAGGCGAGTTCACAGAATTCCCGCACGCTGTGGGTCTCGCCGGTGCAGATGACGTAGTCCTCGGGGGTGTCGCGCTGCAGCATGCGCCACATGGCGTCGACATAGTCGCCCGCGAATCCCCAGTCCCGCTTGGCGTCGAGGTTGCCGAGCCGGAGTTCGTCGACCTTGCCGAGCTTGATCTGGGCGACGGTGTGCGTGATCTTGCGCGTCACGAACTCCATGCCGCGGCGCGGGCTCTCGTGATTGAACAAGATTCCGGATGTGCCGTGGAGGCCGTAGGACTCCCGATAGTTGACCGTGATCCAGTGGCCGTAGACCTTCGCAACGCCATAGGGGCTGCGCGGATGGAAGGGGGTGGTCTCGGTCTGCGGGACTTCCTGCACCTTGCCGAACATTTCCGACGAGCTCGCCTGGTAGACGCGAATCTCGGGATCGACCAGACGAATGGCGTCGAGCAAGCGGGTGACACCGAGGGCGGTGGTTTCGCCGGTGAGTACCGGCTGGCCAAAGGAGGTCTGCACGAACGACTGGGCGGCGAGGTTGTACACCTCGGCCGGACGGTAGGTCCGAAGGATCTCGATCATCGAGACCTCGTCGAGCAGGTCGCCCGGCACGAAACGGATCTTGTCTTGGATGTGGGCAATCCGTTCGAAGTTGACGGTGCTCGATCGGCGAACCATACCGATGACTTCGTAGTCCTTCTCGAGCAGAAACTCTGCCAAGTAGGAACCGTCTTGTCCGGTAATGCCAGTGATGAGTGCGCGCTTGGCCACGATAATCCTTGTATCAGGTGATCTCCGGACTGGTGACGCCCTCGGAGTGAGAGCGCCAATAGTCCAGGAGGTCGGAAAGGGTTTTGTTGATGTCGATCGTCGGCTGCCATCCGGTGGCAGCGTGGATCTTTGTGTAGTCGCCCCGAAGGACCTTGAGGTCAACGGGACGGAAGAGGTCGGGGTCGGACTCGAGCGTCATCGGCGTGTTGGCCATGCTGACGAGCGTGTCGGCGAGCTCGCGCACGGGACGGTCGATGCCGCTGCACACGTGGTACGCCTCGCCGGCCGCGCCGTTGGTGACGAGGAGACGATAGGCCTGCACAACATCGCGGACGTCGGTGAAGTCGCGTCGAGCGACGAGATTGCCCACGCGAACCTCGCGCTCGCCGGAGCGTTCGTTGGCGACAACGCGGCTGGCGATTGCGGACGCCACGAATTTGGCGTTTTGGCCCGGGCCGAGATGGTTGAAAGAGCGGGCGCGGACGACGTCGAGTCCGTGGGCCAGTCCGGCGCTCACACACATGATGTCGGCCGAGGCTTTGCTGGCGCCATAAGGGCTCACCGGGCGGACGGGCTGCTCCTCGGTGAGCGGGAGATCGGCCTCATCGACCGGGCCGTAGATGTCGGCGCTCGTAATGGCGAGCACTCGGTTTACCCCGTGATCAATCGCGGCGTCGAGCACGTTGACCGTGCCCTCGACGTTGACTCGAATTGTTGCAATCGGCGACTGCCACGATCCACCAACATCCGCCTGCGCCGCGAGGTGATAGATCACTTCAGGCTGGTGTTCGTCGACATGTTGGGCAAATCGATCGCGGTCGGTGATATCAACCGTTGATTCGATGACCTCGTCGCCCGATGCCCGCAGATGGGTAACGAGATGGATGCCCACGAATCCGTTCGCGCCGGTGACAAGGGCCCGCATGTCAGCGAAGGCCGGAGAGGGCAGAGAAAGGACAGTCCGGCATCGGCGACGACTCTACGGGTGGGTCGGCGGTGACTCAACCATCCAGGGAGCGATAGCCTCGCACGATCGTGGCCGAACAACCCGACTCCGCGTCTCGTGACGCAACACCTTCGGTTCTCGCCGTCGTTGTTGCCCACGACCCAGGCGACTGGTTTGACGAGACGCTAGAGAGCCTGGCTACGCAGGATTATCCCCGCCTTTCCGTCCTGGTCGTCGACGCCTCCGGAGACTCGGCGCTCGGTGGCCGCGTGCAAGCAGTGCTCCCTGACGCGACGTTGTTGGACGCGGCCGACACCGAGGGGTTTTCCGCAGCCGCGAACGCCGTGCTCGATACCGATGCCGATCCGGCATTCCTTCTCATCTGCCACGACGATGTCGCGCTCGGCACCGAAACGGTTCGTCATCTGGTCGCCGAGTCGCTGCGATCCAACGCCGGCATCGCGGGTCCGAAGCTCGTCGACTGGGATCACCCGACGCGATTGCAACACGTGGCGTACAACGTCGACCGATTTGCTGTCGCGATAGACGTCATCGACCCCGGCGAGCTTGATCAAGAACAATTTGATGCTGTAGGCGATGTCTTTGCCCTCCCTTCGGCCTGCCTTCTGATCCGTACCGGGCTGTTCCGCACGCTCGGGGGCTTCGACGAAGAAATTGGGCACCGCGGCGAGGAGATCGACTTCTGTTGGCGAGCTCATTTGCTCGGCGCTCGCGTCGTGGTGGTGCCGAATGCGCGGGTCCGTCATCGCGACGATCTTTATGGCCGCACCGCGGTCGACAACATCAGGCGCACGAGGGCCCGCCACCAGCTGCGCACAGTGCTCATCACGAATAGCCGCCTGTCGCTGCTGTTGACGCTGCCGCTGATGATGGCTCTTGCCGCCGGTGAGGCGGCGGTCGCCTTGTTCTCCGGTCGGGTCTCCCACGTCCGCGACGTGGCGAGCGCGTGGACATGGAACCTTCGTCGCCTCCCGGAAATCCGGGCGCGTCGAAAAGAACTGCATCCGCTCATTCGCGCCCGACACGCCGACGTTCGGGCCTCACAACAGGCAGGAAGTGTGCGGATCAATTCGTTCGTGCGCGGTCAGATCGGGCGCCGAAGCGGCGAGTCTGAGCTGCGCTCGCTGATGCGCACGGGCACGGCGCGAATCGCGGTGCTTGTTGCGGCGACCGTTGTGCTGTTTGTGCTCTTCGGGAGTCGCACTCTCATTAGTGAGGGTGTCCCCGCCGTTGGCCAGTTCTTGAGCTTCGGTGACTCCGGTCCGGACCTCCTGAGCGAATGGTGGAATGGCTGGCGCCATCGAGATCTCGGCAGCCCCGGGACGCCGTCCACCAGCGTCGCGATCATTGGTGCCACGGCCTGGCTCCTTGGTGGGTCCCTCGGTTTCGTGCGCCTGTTGTGGGTTGTTGCCCCGGTGTTGGTCGGGCTCGTTGGCGCATGGCGAATGCTCTCTGTCACTGGTTCTCGAAGGGCCCAAACGGGTGCGCTCGTTGCCTACGCCCTCATGCCGCTGCCCTGGGTTTCGATCTCGATCGCGTCGAGCGCGGGGCTCTACGGCTACGCCGCGGCGCCATGGTTGCTGGCCGCCCTTCTGCACGGCCAAGCCGCGTCGCCCTATCGGTCCGCCAGCGGGCCGTGGCGCAAGGTGCTGTCGGTGGGCTTCGGACTCGGTGTCACGGTCGGCCTTGCTGGCATCTTTGAGCCCGCGATCTTCCTTCTCGTTTTGCCGATCGTGGCCGGTGTCTTGCTCGCGGCGCTCGTCACCGGTCACATGTCGGGCACATTTCGTCTTCTCAGCGTGTTGGGTATCGCCGCGCCGGTGGCCGCGCTGCTGTCACTGCCGCAGCTCCTCGACCAGCTGGCCGTTGGCTTCTCCTGGACGCCCTTCGCCGGCGGACGCAGCGGTGGCGCGACGGCCCTCGAACTGGTCGACGTCATCGGTTTCGCAGTTGGGCCCGAAGCGGTCCGCCCCTTCACGCTTCTCTTGGTCGTGCCGCTGGCGCTGCCGCTCTTCGTCGGTCGGTCTTGGCGGTTCGCGCTCGCCGCTCGCGGCTGGTTTGTGGCGCTCGTCAGCTGGGGGGCTGTGTGGGCCGCGTCCTGGGGCGTCATTCCCTTCGGGCTGCCCGATCCAGCCCTGCTCCTCGCCCCGGCGGCGGCTGGCATCGCACTTACCCTGGGTGCTGCTGTCGCCGCCGCCGAACACGACATGCGAACGGCCGGGTTCGGATGGCGTCAGGCCCTGCTCCCCCTCGCCATGGTTGCTGCGTTTCTTGGTTCGATCCCCACGCTCTCTATGGCCGAGGATGGCCGATGGGGGTTGCCACGAGGCGGTTTTGAGGCGACGGTGCCATTCAGCGCTCCCGAGACCGACGGCAGTTATCGCGTCTTGTGGGTCGCCCAGCCTGCGTATGTTCCCGGGGGCGGTCATGCGCTTACCGACACCCTCTCGTGGTCGCTGACGCTCGATGGGCTCCCAGTGATCGCCGACCAGGGTGTGCCCGCCGACGATGGCTCGGCGGCGCTTGTTGATGCCACCCTGCAGTCTGCGTTCGACGGCGACACCATGCGGCTTGGTCGAACCCTCGGCGGCTTGGGAATTCGATACATCGTCGTGCTCGATCGGCTGGCCCCGGCTCCCTTCAGCGAGGAAGGAGCCACGGTGGCGGCCAACATCAGCGCCTCGTTTGGCCGACAGCTGGATCTCCAGCACCTTGAGGGGATCAACTCGGCGATGAACGTCTACGTCAATACCGAGTGGACCAGCGTCCGCGCCGCTGGCGTCGATGGGTTCGACGACGGTCGCCAGACGATCGACGACCTCGCCGTCGACCCGCTCACGGGCACCGCTGGTGTGCTGCCCGGCCGCACCACAGATATCACCGGGCCAATATCGGACGGCGTGGAGATCTACGTTGCCCAAACGAACGACACCCGCTGGCATCTCACCGTTGATGGCGAACGCACCGGTCGCCGGCAAAGCCTCGACTGGGCCACCGCATTTGTCCCCGACTCGGGGGGCATGGCCGCTCTTCGTTATGACTCGCCGATCTGGCGACAGGGCGCGCTGGTTGTCCAGCTGGTGGCGCTCTTCACGATTCTCGGCGCGACGGTGCGTCGCCGTCTCGGGAGTCGCTCATGAGGCTCGCTCGAATCTTCGTAATTGTCATCGTTGCCGCTGCTCTCGTGATCGGCTTCCTCGTCGACGATCGGGATCGACCTATCTCCGACGTCGCCCCGCTGTCGGCCTCGTCGGTGCCAGTCGTGGCTCGTGACGGTGGCGTGTGGTTCTGCCCGGGCGGTTCGGCCGCCGGCGGTGTGGCCGAAGTGAGTCTCGAGCTCATCAATATTGGCGACGATGCGGCCACGGCCGTCGTCGCTGGAGTGCGGAGCGGCACCGGCGAAGACGCCCGCGAGTCAACGGTGGTTGTGGAGCCAGGCACCCGCGAGATCGTGCGGCTTACCGAGCTTGTTCCTGATTCTGCCTGGATGGGTGCCGTAGTCGAGGTGACCGCCGGTCAGCTCATCGTCGAGCAGACATTTGTCAACGCGGCGCTCGGCACTGACCGGGCGCCCTGCCACTCTCGAACGGCAACGGCTTGGATCTCGGCCGCCGGGGCGACGCGGATCACCGAGTTTGGCGAAGACCTCACCCTGCTCGTGCTCAATCCGTTCCTCGATGACGCAGTGCTGAACATCAGTTTCGACTCTGATGTCGGCGTTGATTCGGTGCCCGGGGTCGTGGTGCCGGCTCGACGCGTCGTCGCGATCGACCTCACTACGGAAGTCACGGTTGCGTCGCGAGTCAGTGCGATCGTCCACGTCGTTTCCGGCCGAGTCGCAGTCAACCGGCTGCAGATCATCGACAATCCCGAGCAATCTGGCCTTGCGGTCACTCCGGCGGCCGCTGACGCGGCGCCGGTGTGGTTCATCCCCTCGGTCGATCGAGACCTACGACACGACGTGATCACAGTTGTGAATCCGTCGGCCACGGAAACGGCCGACGTTGATCTGGAGATCGTGGCCGACGGCGATCAGCAATTTGACCCGATCCTGCTCACAGTGCGGCCCGGGCGGAGCGTTTCCGTGGCCCTCGACGAAGAGACTCGCCTTGAGGGTGTCGGCGCTATGTCGATCGTCGCTCGCTCGCTCACTGGTCTACCCATCGCCGTGATGAACGAGAGTGCGCTGCCGTTCGGTGACGGGCCGGTATCGAACCTATCGGCCACGAGTGGCCTCGATGCCGCAGCCCTCGAGTGGGTCGCGCCGCTTGCCGCGGAGGCCGTGGCCATCGCGATCTACAACCCGTCCTCGTCGAGTATCGCCACGGTGAACGTGAGCGCGATAGCCGACGGAGAGCGCGTCACACTTGCGCCGATCGAACTCGGGCCGATGGCCCGTGCCGTTGTTGACGCCGAGGAACTCGGCGGCGAGCGCCCCATCGTCACCATCGAGTCGGCATCGCCAATCGTGGTTGGTCGAACCCTTTCTGGTTTGTCGCTCCACGCCCAGCTCACCGCGATCGCAGTGGGTGAAACGGAACCGCTCGGCTAGCTAGAGCTCGCCCGTATGGCAGCCAGGCGGTATTGAGCCGGGTTCGCGAACCTCGGCCACCGCGGCCCACAAGTCGGTGGCCGTCGTCGGGCCCAGGAAAGCTCGTTTGACCTCGCCCGCGGCGTCGCAGATGACCAGCGTGGGGACACCGTCGATCTTGTAGCGCTCGTGGAGGGCCTTGTCCGCGCTCAGCTCCAGTTGGGTGACTACGACCTGATCACTCTCGAGATGTTGGGCTCGCTCCCATACCCCGGTGCATGTACTGCAGGTGGCGGAGGTGAACACGGCGACAAGCCAGGGTGCGTCCGGTCGATCGAAGTCGGCCCGGTCGAGCTGCTTCGGCACGTGGTGTGTGAGGTTGACGGCCGGCGGTGATGGGCGCCGACCAACGAGCGCGGCGACGAATCCGGCGACTGCGAGACCACCGAGGACGAGAAGCACTCGATCCACGAAACTAGGCGTCGTCGGTGCTGCCGACCTCGGCCGGCTCGGGGGCCTCCACGATGGGTCCGCTGCGGGATACATCGATGAGACGGGTGACTTCGACGCCGGAGATTGTCTCGTGTTCGAGCAGGGCACGGGCGACGAGGTCGAGGCCATAGCGATACTCGGTGAGGAGCACGCGACAACGATCTTCCATGTCGACAAGGATTCGACGGATCTCTTCGTCGATGAGTCGTGCCGTGTCCGGCGAATACGTCTTTGACTGCATCATGTCTTCGCCGAGGAAGACCGGGCCGCTGTCGGAAAGCGACATCGGGCCGACGACCTCACTCATGCCCCATTCGGTGACCATACGACGAGCCGTCGATGTGGCTTGTTGAAGGTCGTTGGCGGCACCCGATGAGAATTCGTTGAAGACGAGCGATTCAGCGATCCGGCCACCCATGGCCATGATCATCCGTTGTTCGGCTTCGGTCTTGTCGATCTTGTAACGCTCTTCGGTGGGAAGCGTCATGGTGACACCAAGGGCCATCCCTGTGGGGATGATCGTGACCTTGTGGACCGGGTCGTGCCCTTCCTGCACTGCGGCGCAGACTGCGTGGCCGGCCTCGTGGTACGCCGTGCGCTCGAGGTCTTCTTGGGTGCGAACCATCGAGTCGCGTTCGATACCGAGCAACACGCGATCGCGAGCCGCGTCGAAGTCTTCGGCCGCCACAACGTCGCTTCCGCGACGAACCGCGAACAGTGCGGCTTCGTTGACGAGGTTGGCGAGATCGGCACCGCTCATGCCGGGGCTACCCCGAGCGATCACGTTGATGTCGATATCGTCGGCCTTGCGCTTGCCCTTCAGGTGCACGCCGAGGATCTTCTTGCGATCCTCGAGTTCGGGCAGCGGGACGATCACTTGGCGGTCGAATCGGCCGGGCCGGAGAAGGGCGGCATCGAGGATGTCGGGCCGGTTGGTGGCGGCCATCATCACGATGCCCTCGGTGGGTTCAAAGCCGTCCATCTCGGCGAGCATCTGGTTGAGCGTCTGCTCGCGCTCGTCGTGGCCACCGCCGAGCCCGGCGCCGCGCTTGCGGCCAATCGAGTCGATCTCGTCGATGAAGATGATCGCTTTGCCCATCTTGCGGGCCGAGTCGAACAAGTCTCGAACTCGACTCGCGCCAACACCCACGAACATTTCCATGAAGTCGGAACCGGTGACGGAGAGGAACGGCACGCCCGCTTCACCGGCAACGGCTTTGGCGATCAGGGTCTTGCCGGTGCCGGGAGGGCCGACGAGCAGCACACCCTTCGGGATGCGGGCGCCGATCTCCGCGAAGCGATCGGGATGTTGCAAGAAGTCGACCACTTCAGTGATCTCACGCTTGACACCTTCGTACCCGGCGACATCGTCGAAGGTAGTGCCGGGTCGCTCGGTGGAGTAGGTCTTCGCCTTACTCCGACCGATGGACATCATGCTGCCCATTTGTCCCTGGGCTCGCCGCTGCATCCACACGAAGAACAGGATCAGAAGACCAATGGGAAGCAGAAGAGGAAGCAGAGTTTGGAAGAAGCCCGCTTGTGGCGTTTTGAACTCGAACTTCGTGGTGCCCTCACGGATACTGACGTTGTCGTCGTCGGGCAACGGCATTGGACCGACGGTGTGGAAATCGGTGGTCTCGGTGGTGAAGTCGATGCCGCCATTGGTGTTGTCGTAGGTGGCTTCGCCCACTTCGCCGCGCTCGATGCGAGCAAGAAAGTCGGCGTAGTCGACGTTTTCTCGGTCGTCGCCCGGGAGTAGCGCAGAGACCAACAGGACCGCAAGTAGCGACCCAAGGAGGATCCAGATGACGTAACGGGACCAGCCGGTGTTCGCTGGCTTGGTGAGTCCGCCAGGCTTCTCGCTCTTACGCGGAGGTGGGGGAGGGGGCGGAGGAGGATTGGACGCCATACGAAGAGGGTAGACCTGAGTCGGGGACGAACGGTCGCAGCGGTCCCCGTCATTGGATCTATCGGGCGTTACGGTGCCGATTGTGAATCGTCGCTGTGCACGTCCAGCTTGCGGCCGTCCGGCTAGCACCACCCTTTCGTACGCCTACGCGCAGCGCACGATGTGGATCGACGATCTGCAGTTCGAAGACTCGCCCGCGAATCACGACCTTTGCGGGCCCCACGCCGACCGCACGCGTTCGCCGAAGGGCTGGGAGCTCAGCGATCGTCGGACCACACAGCCAATCCAGCGCCTCCGCTACGTCAGCTAGTGAACACTGTGCTGTCGGCCCCAGCCGCAAGCTGGAGGATCGTTCTTGGAGTAGTCGCCCTTGCTGTCGGCATTTTGCTAGCCGCGTTGATTGGTGGGTCCGTGGTCCAGGCGGTCGGATGGGATCTCGACGTTGCGGCGGCAGATGGCGCCGACTTCGGCCGTGTGGTTGGTCAGACCGGCACCGATCAGACCCCGGACCACAATCGGGTGCCTCTCGTGATCTCGGTGCTCCTGAACGTGCCCCTCTGGGTCGGATTTATCGGCCTGCCGCTTTGGGCGCGACGGGCCCGCGGTTTGGACTGGCGCCGCGACATGGGCTGGAGCATGACCCGGCTCGACGTGCCCGTCGGACTCGCGATCGGCGTTCTCACGCAGATCGTTCTGGTGCCCTTGCTTTACATCCCGATTCTGCGGTCGGTGGATAGCGCCGAACTCGAAGAGCCGGCGCGAAATCTGGTGGCCTCCGCCAACTCCCCGTTGGGGGTCGTGGCGTTGATTTTGCTCACCATCGTCGCCGCTCCGGTCGCGGAGGAGATCGTGTTTCGGGGCCTGCTGTTTCGTGGCATCTTCGATATGGAGGCACCGCGGTCGTACGCGATGCCCTTGGCCGTTGTGGTCTCGTCGGCCATCTTTGCGGCCTCTCACTTCCAGTTCCTGCAGTTCCCCGGACTCTTCCTTATCGGTGCCATCGCGGCCTACGCCATGCACCGCACGGGCCGCCTAGGAACCGCGATCTGGATCCACGTCGGCTTTAATGCCACAACCGTGCTGATCCTCCTGCCCGAGTTCTACTGAACGCGCTCGTTTAGGTCACTCATCGTGAGATTTTCCCCGGCATCCCCTCATTCCCCCTCGCCGCGCGCCGAAGGAGGTGCGACGGATGACAAGGGGAATGACAATCATGTCGAGCTCGGAATGCCCCAGCTGCAGTGCGCCGCTGGTAACGATCACGATCAATGTTGGCGCCGGCGAGCGGACCCTTTGCAGCTGTGCGAAGTGCGACCGTCGCTGGTGGCAAGTCGAGGGTCGGCTGACCACGCTCGACGGTGTTATTCACGAACTCGGCCAGCCCGAAGCACCCCGACTGCGCTACCGGCCGTAGCCGCCGCTTTCCGCGACGCCGAGGCGTCACCGGAAGCACCCCGCCAAATGGCAGCATGGTGACCCCATGAACCTTTCGCCTCCGAGTTCTCCGTCATCGCCGAACGGCCGCGACTGGCGACCGATCTTCACCGCGCTCATCGTGGGTCTCACCACCGTCTGGTTGATCTGGACGATGTCGCCGTGGGCCTGGTTCATCGATTCCACTCCGACCGGTGGTGACATGGGCGCCCATGTCTGGTCGCCGAAGTTTCTTCGCGAGGAGCTTCTTCCAAACTTCCGGCTCACTGGTTGGTCACCAGACTGGTACGCCGGTTTCCCCGCGTTCACCTTCTACATGATCATTCCGTCGCTCGCGATTGTGATCGTGAACGTCGGCCTCGAGTTCAGCCTCGGCCCCCTCGACATCGATCTGGACTTCTGGGCGTTTGTCGGAGCGCTTCTGGCCACCTACGAAATTGGGCGCCGCCTCCGAGTGTCGCCGACAACACGAATGGTCTCGTTGGCCGCCGTGGCGTCCTCGAGCGTCGCCCTGTCATGGCGATACGACGGACGCACGCTGGACCCGAAGAACATCCTCCGGTTCTGGTCACCGGTTGAGCCATTCACTTTCAACGACACCTCGCTCGATCTTGCGGTGGCCGCGATTGTGCTGCCGGCTGCCGTCGGGTCCTACGTCTTCTACCGAGCCGCCCGCACCGGGCGTTGGCAAGGTGTCATCACTGCCGCCGCGGTAATCAGCACAATCCTTGTTGTCCCGGTTCCCTACGGAGTGGCGATGAAGCTCATCGCTATTTCCGGCATCATCACCCTCCCACTTGCGGCCTACGCCGCCGGCCGCCTGGGCGGACTGGCGTTTCCTGGCCCCGCCTTGCTGGCGGTGATGACCCTGCCGTTCCTGTTCGATCGCTCGTTCAACATCTACGGCGGCAACATCATGTCGACGATGGCGGGCGAATTCGCCTACTCGATGGGCCTGTCGATTGCCGTGCTGTTCATTGGCGTCGCGGTGCGCGGCACTGAGACCGGACGACACCGCGGTATTGCCGCGGCTCTGCTGGCGCTGGCGGGCCTCACCCACCTGTTTGCCGCGTTCTTCGCGATCGTTGTCAGCGTGGCGATCTTCCTTGTCCGGATGGGCAAGAAGGAGTTCGGCTGGTTCCTCGTGATGGGTCCGCTGGCCGGCCTGCTCGCCGCCTTCTGGGTGCTGCCCTTCTATTGGAATACCCCGTACCTGAACGACATGGGTTGGGGCAAGGAACGTGACTATGTCGGCGCGCTCTGGGACCGCGGCGGCGACTTTGGTGGTCACACCTTCCTCACGAATGCGCTGCCTTTGCAGATCTTCGTCATTCTCGCGATCGTCTCGGCCGTCATCTGCGCGGTGCGGCGAGTGCGGTTCGGAATCGTGCTGGCCTTCACGGCGATCTTGTTCGCGATCGCTTTCTTCCTGCTTCCGGAGAGCCGACTTTGGAATGTCCGGATCCTGCCGTTCTATTACCTTTCGCTCTATCTCCTGAGCGGTGTCGGTATTGCGGAGGTCAGCCGGATGGCGGCCGACTTCCTGCGAGTCCCCGACGCAATCCGTGAGCGGCGCCCCACCGCGGCGGCAGGGTTCCCCGCTCTTCTCACGATGGTCGTCGTGATCCTGGCGCTGGGTTTGCCGCTTCGTTCGGTTCCGTTCGGCACGCTCTACACCCAAGACGGCGCCCACGAGTACGGCCTCGACTTCTTGGAAGTTGGCACCCGAGAGCTCAACCTTGGCCCGGGGTGGATGCGTTACAACTTCCGCGGCTACGAGGCGGCGCCCGGCAACGCGGAGTACAGCCACCTCATCGCCACGATGGATCGGGTCGGCGAGGAGTTCGGCTGCGGCCAGTCGCTGTGGGAGTACGAGGGTGACCGCCTCGGGTCCTACGGCACACCGATGGCGCCGATGCTGCTCCCGCATTGGACCGACGGTTGTATCGGTTCCATGGAGGGTCTCTACTTCGAAGCATCGGCCACCACGCCGTACCACTTCCTCCTTCAGTCGGAGCTCTCCACCGGGCCGTCCCGGGCGATGCGTGACATGCCCTACTCGGCGCTGAATGTCGAGAAGGGTGTCGAAGGTCTCCAGACCATGGGCGTCCGTTACTACATGGCCTCCACGGAGCAAGCCATCGCGCAGGCTCGAGCAACCGCCGATCTCGAAGAAATTGCGACAAGTGGTCCGTGGGCGATCTTCCTGGTCCAGGGGCAATCGGTTGTCGAAGGCCTTTCGCAGATGCCGGTGGTTGTCGACGGCGTCGACGCCGGCGGCGAGGACTGGCTCATCCCCACCGTCGCGTGGTGGGAGAGCGGCCACGACACTCCGCTCGTCGCAGCCGATGGTCCCGCCGACTGGCCGCGGTCATCGATCGAGGACCTGGTGGAGACAGACCCTGCGCTGCAGGCGGCCGCGACCACCGAGGATCGTGTCCTCGAGATGCGTTTGCTGGCCGAACGCACCGACGAATGGCTTCCCTCCGAGGCGATCGACGTCGCCGAGGTCACCAACATCGTCACCGACACCGCGTCGATCTCGTTCGATGTCGACCAGATTGGCACCCCGGTACTCGTGCGGGCCAGCTACTTCCCGAACTGGAATGTCTCGGGTGCCGACGGTCCCTACCGCGTGGCCCCGAACCTGATGGTGGTCGTGCCAACCGACACCCACGTCGAGCTCACCTACGGTCGTTCCCACGTCGAGATCTTGTCGATGGGTCTCACCTTCCTGGGCTTTGCGGCATTGTTCGGGCTTCGCCGAATCCCGCGGGCACGCAGCGACGAACGATTGTGGGACCTTGCGGGCGACCGACTGGCGCTTCCCCCGATCGACGAGATCTATGACGACGTGCGTTCCGGGGTGATGGATCGTGTTGCGCTGGAGGACATCGAGCGCGAGGCAGGTGACCATCTGACCTGGGCCATGGTTACCGCGTGGATCTCGCTGGCACTCATGTTCGCTTCGTGTGTCGTGTCCTGGCTTGCCACCCGAAGCTACGAATGGCTCGTGCCCGGCGGCGACAAACCCAAGGCCTCATTCCTCGTGTTCACGCCGGGAGCGATCGGCGCCATCCTGTTTGTCTTCGTGGCCGTGCCGGCAATTGCCGCGGCGTACCGGTATCGCCGAGCGGCACTGCGCGGCGCGTTCCTCCTGGCTGATGTCGTCGGTAAAAATGACGATGATGACGACGACGACCCCTTCGGGCAGTGACCCCGCGGATCGTGTCGCCGGGCGGGTTTGACCGCCCCGCCTCACAGCGCTTTGCCCTGGTCGGTCTGATAGCGACGGCAGTCGATTTCGGCCTTGCCGTTGGTCTGGTTGAAGGTGGCGTCCCGCGCTTCGCCGCCGATCTGATTGCCCTCACACTCGCGGCAATCGTCTCGCTCCGTTTGCACGCGACCGTCACGTTGCGGGGCGACACACTGGACCGCTGGATTCGTCAGCCCACCGTCTTCGCGGTGGTCGCGATGTTGGCGGGAGCGGTCGACATCGCGATCTTTGTGTCGCTCGGCTCGCGATCGGCGTGGGTCGCCAAGCTGGTCGCACTTGGCAGCGCGGCAGTGCTTCGGGCATTGGCCCACCGACTCGTTCTGTTTCGGGCCGTGCAGCGCAGCCAAGACAATCCGTCGAGCCGTCCGCCCGCGCCGGGCAGCGTCCGACTGTCGATCGTGGTGCCCGCGTTCCATGAGTCCTCCCGGATAGGCGCGACGATCGCCCGCATTCGTGAAGAGCTCAGCGAATTGCACGAGGCCGACGAACTCGAGATTGTCGTCGTCGACGATGGCTCCACCGACGACACCGCGGCCGTCGCTCAGGCGGCCGGCGCGGATCAGGTGGTCGTGCAGCCGCGGAACCGCGGCAAGGGTGCGGCTGTGCGAGCCGGCGTCGCCGTGTCGAATGGCCGAACCGTGGCGTTCACCGATGCTGATCTCGCCTATGCGCCCCGTCAGATTTTGCCGATGCTTGAGGCGATCGAGGTGGGCTGGGATGTTGTGATTGGCAATCGCCACGACAACAACTCTGAAACGTTGGTAGGAACATCAGCGCTTCGACTGTTTGGCAGCCGCGTCGTCAATATGGCCACGAGCATCATGCTCCTCGGCAACTATCGAGACACCCAATGCGGCTGCAAAGCCTTCCGGTCCGATGTCGCCAAGGTCGTGATGGGTGCGGGTCAGATCGACGGCTTCGCTTTCGATATTGAGATCCTGCACCTGGTCGAGCGTTACGGGTTCACCCTCAAGGAAGTGCCCGTCGAGGTTGTCAACAGCGAAACTTCCACCGTGCGGGCGCTCCACGATGGCCTCCTTGTCGGTCGTGACATTCTTCGCATTCGCCGTATCGCCACGCGTGGTGGTTATCCCTCGCTTTCAGCTAATGCCGTGCCGACAGGCATCGACGAGCCCAACTCCACCGGAAAGTAGATTTCTCACGTGACCACTGATTTCGACGCGATTTTCAAGGCCTACGACGTGCGGGGCACGGTTCCCGACCAGTTCGACGCCGACGGGGCCCGGGCCATTGGCGGCGCCTTCGCTCGGTTCGTGGCGAGCAAGGGTGAGCATTCGGTTGTCGTGGGGCACGACATGCGTCCCGAGGGTGTCGAGTTTTCGCAGGCCTTTGGTGATGGTGCGCTCGAACACGGCGTGGATGTTGTCGACGTCGGACTCTGTGCCACCGACATGATGTATTACGCGTCGGGTGTGCTGGAGATGCCCGGTGCCGTCTTCACTGCATCTCACAATCCCGCCGGCTACAACGGCATCAAGATGTGCCTCGCCAAGGCGGCGCCGATTGGTGCCGATTCAGGACTCGACGCCATCAAGCAGATGGCGAAGGCTGGACCGGACACGACCGGCTCGACCGGCGCCCGCACCGCGCAGAACATGCTCGAGGGTTATGTCGCCCACGTGCACTCGTTCGTTGATCTCTCGGCGCTGAAGCCTCTCAAGATCGTGGCCGACACAGCCAACGGCATGGGCGGCCTCGTGCTGCCCGCCGTGATGGACGCGCTGCCGTTCGAAATCGACCACATGTACCCGGAGCTCGACGGCACCTTCCCGAATCATCCTGCCGACCCGATCCAACCCGAAAATCAGGTGGACCTCATGGCCCGCGTGCTCGAGTTGGGCGCCGATATCGGCCTCGCGTTCGACGGCGACGCCGACCGCGTCTTCCTCGTTGATGAGACCGCTCGGGCAATCTCGGGATCACTCACCACGGCGTTGGTCGCCCGTTCGGTTCTCGCCCGTGAGCCGGGCGCCACGATCATTCACAATCTGATCTGCTCGAAGACCGTCCCCGAGGTAATCGCCGAGGGCGGTGGCATCGCGGTACGCACCCGAGTCGGCCACTCCTTCATCAAGGAGGTCATGGCCGAAACTGGCGCGGCCTTCGGTGGCGAACACTCCGGTCACTACTACTTCCGCGACAATTATCGAGCCGACAGCGGTCTGATTGCGGCTCTGGTCATCCTCGAAGCGCTGAGCCATCATCCGGCTGGCCTCGCCGATCTCGTCTCGACTCTCGATCGATATGCCGCGTCGGGCGAGATCAATACCACGGTCGCCGATGCTGCTGCGGTCATCGAACGGGTCGCCGGTGCCCATAGTGATGCCCAGCTGGATCGAATGGACGGCCTGACGGTCGATCACGGCGACTGGTGGTTCAACCTTCGTGCGTCAAACACCGAACCCTTGCTGCGACTCAACCTCGAAGCCGGCACCGCTGAAGAGGTCGACCAGCGGGTCGAGGAAGTACGCGCCCTGTTCGGCTGAAGAAATGGTTGACTGTTGGTCAGACGTTCCACTGGAGGAACCACATGCCGCTCGATACTCGACTGCTCGAGATCCTTGCGTGCCCCGTCGACAAGGGCCCGCTGTTCTACTTCATCGATGAAGACTCGCTGTACAACCCGCGTCTGCAGAAGCGGTATCGCGTCCACGAAGGCGACATCCCCGTGATGCTGCCCGATGAGGCCGAAGACATCGACGACACCGAACACGCCCGCTTGGTTGCAAAGGCCGAGGCCGACGGAGTGACACCCACGTTCGAGGCATAAGAGCGCGCCATGTCAGCCGAGGAGCTACTCGAAGCGCTACGTCACCTGCCTGATCAGGTGCGCGACGCTGCGGTCGCCGCGGCCGATGTCGACGACCTTCCTGATCGCGAAGGCATCAGCAATGTCGCCATCTTCGGCGTTGGTGGAGGCCGAGTTGCAGCCGACGTAATCGAAGCGATCGGCGAGCTTCGCGGCAACGTGCCAATCATCGCCACCGGGGCGCGTTGCCCCGGCTGGGTTGGCGAATCGAGCCTCGCCATCGCGCTCTCGCCGTCGGGTGATGAAGAGGCCACCCTGGCGGCGGCCACTGAGGCACGCGCCGCGGGCGCTCGTCTTGTCGCGGTCACCTCCGGAGGCGCGCTCGGCGCGGCATGTAAGGAGTGGGGCGTTCCCGTCGTCCCGGTTGACGCCGAGGCCGGCCCGGCGGCGGGCTTGGGCGTGTCAATTGTTCCCGCGCTCGTCCTCCTCGAACGGCTCGGGCTCGCGGCAGGAATGAGCCGGGCCATCTCCGGCGTCGCTGAGCAGCTGGCGAAGCGTCACGCGTCGCTTGACAAAGATCTGAGCGCCATCGAAGCGCTCGCCGACGTCCTGCCCGGCCGTATCGCGATCGTCACTGGCGCCGGAGCGATGGGCAAGCACGCGGCACGCCGCTGGGTGCAGGAGATCGACCGAGTCGGAGGAGTGGCCGCGGTTCGACGTCGACTCCCAACCGGGGAAGCCGACGTGGCTACCGGGGTGCGCCTGTCGGAGGCAACCACCGAGGGTGCCGTGCTTGTCGTGCTGCGTCACGACTACGAACCCGACGGGCTCGACGGCGGTGTCGCGCTGCTTGCCGAGGCATTCGACGAGATCCACACGTTTGCAGCCGAAGGTGATGGTCCGCTCGCACAACTCCTCGACCTCGTCCTATTGGCCGATGCAACGGCCGCCGCGCTGGTCCGCCGAACCGCAGGCTGAATCCCGTGCAGCTGCTCGAAGGAACCATTCGTGACTACGACTGGGGCTCGACCACTTCGATCCCTGAGCTGCTGGGTCGTCCGGTCGACGGCACTCCGGCGGCTGAGCTTTGGCTGGGTGCCCACCCGAGCGCACCTTCGCTCGTCGGTTGTGATGGCGTCGCCCTCGATGCGCTCGTGGCCGCCGACCCCGCTGCTGCCCTCGGCGATGCGGTGGCCAACCACTTCGGATCGCTGCCCTTTTTGTTAAAGGTGCTCGCCGCGGCGGTACCGCTTTCGTTGCAGGCCCACCCGTCAATACCGCAGGCCGAAGCAGGCTTCGCCCGCGAGGACGCCGCGGGGATTGCGGTTGATGCGCCGAACCGATCGTTTCGCGATCGGCTCCATAAGCCCGAACTCATCTGCGCGCTCACCGAGTTCGATGCGCTCTGCGGCTTCCGCGATCCCGCCGTCACCCTCGAAGTGTTGGCAACGATCGACACAACTGCGCTCAATACCGTTCGCGACATGATCGAAGCCAATCCGAGCCCCGCCGGCCTGAGCAACCTGCTTGAGTGGCTGCTTACGCTCGACGCGGCCGACAGCGCGGCCCTCGCCGAACCAGTAGTCGCGGCCTGCGCGATCGCGACCGAAGGCCCCTTCGCGGCCGAGCGGGCGATGGCAGCGGCGCTGGGTGCCCGATATCCCGGCGACGCGGGTGTTGTCACCGCCCTGTTGCTCAACTTCGTCACGTTGCAGCCCGGCGAAGCCCTCTTCCTGGGCGCCGGAAACCTCCACGCCTACCTGCAGGGCACGGGCGTCGAGATCATGGCCAACAGCGACAATGTCCTGCGCGGCGGCCTCACCTCGAAACATGTCGACGTGCCCACGCTGATCGATGTGGTGGAGGCGAATCCCATCGTCCCTGAGGTCCAGCGACCCGCGCTCGTCAACGGAGTTGCTACCTACGACATCCCCGTGCCGGAATTTTCTCTGCAACGCATCGAGATCGACGGCGAATGTGTGCTCGAGCCCGGCCCCGCGATTCTGCTCTGCACAGCGGGTCACGCCGAGTGCGGCGATCATGTTCTCGACCGCGGATCCGCAGCCTGGACCCCCGCCAGCGACGGTCCGCTCACCCTCTCCGGACGCGCCACTGTGTTCCGGGCCGGCGTCGGTTCGTTGCCCGAAATACACACGCAAAAGGCCTGAGACATTCGGCTCATGCCACTGAGGCGTCCGACGCCGTACACTGGGGCGTCGCGGGCTGTTCCGAATGGTGTCAGCTGACCCCGGCCTGCTTCTCGCACCCATACCCCTCTCACCCCAAGAATGAGGAGCCCTCGTGGCACTTACAGCTGATCAATACAAGGTCGCGGACCTAAGCCTGGCCGAATTCGGTCGCAAGGAAATCCGCCTCGCCGAACACGAAATGCCGGGCCTTATGGCTCTGCGTGGCAAATACGCCGACGAGCAGCCGCTCGCCGGAGCTCGTATCGCCGGCTCGCTTCACATGACGGTCCAGACCGCCGTGCTGATCGAGACCCTCAACATCCTCGGCGCCGACGTGCGCTGGGTGAGCTGCAACATCTTCTCGACCCAGGACCACGCGGCGGCGGCAATCGCCGTTGGCCCGAACGGCACCGAAGAAGCCCCCGACGGAACTCCGGTGTTTGCCTGGAAGGGCGAGACGTTGGAGGAGTACTGGTGGGCCACTGAGCAGCTGTTCCACTGGCCCGACGGTGGCGGCCCCAACCTGATCCTCGACGATGGTGGCGACGCCACGATGCTCGTCCACAAGGGCCTCGAGTTCGAAAAGGCCGGCTCCATTCCGGAGACCGACGAAGACGCTTCGGAAGAAGAGGGCGTCTTCATGGAGCGCATCCGTGACATTGCCGGACGCGACGCCGACATCTGGTCGCGCCTCGCTCCCGGTATCCGTGGCGTCTCCGAAGAGACCACCACCGGCGTGCACCGTCTCTACCAAATGATGGAAACCGGCGAACTGCTGTTCCCGGCCATCAACGTCAACGACTCGGTCACCAAGTCGAAGTTCGACAATCTCTACGGCTGTCGCCACTCGCTCATCGATGGCCTCAACCGCGCCACCGACGTCATGATCGGCGGCAAGGTTGCCGTCGTGTGTGGCTTCGGCGATGTCGGCAAGGGCTGCGCTGAGTCGCTGGCCGGCCAGGGTGCACGAGTGATCGTCACCGAAGTCGACCCGATCTGTGCCCTGCAAGCCGCCATGACCGGCTACGAGGTCAACACCCTCGAAGCCGTCGTTGATAAGGCCGACATCTTCATCACCACCACCGGCAACAAGGACATCATTCTCGCCGGTCATATGGCGAAGATGAAGCACCAGGCCATCGTCGGCAACATCGGCCACTTCGACAACGAGCTCGATATGGCTGGCCTCAACAAGATGTCCGATGTGCAGCGCGTCAACATCAAGCCCCAGGTCGACGAGTACGTCTTCCCCGACGGCCACTCGGTTCTGATCCTCAGCGAAGGTCGCCTATTGAACCTTGGCAACGCCACTGGCCACCCGTCGTTCGTGATGAGCTGCTCGTTCACCAACCAGGTGCTCGCGCAGATCGAACTCCACGCCAACGCCGACACCATTGAAATGGGCGTCCACGTGTTGTCCAAGGAACTCGATGAGGAAGTCGCTCGACTTCACCTCGATGCCCTCGGTGTGAAGCTCACGCGTATGACCGATGACCAGGCCGACTACCTCGGCATCTCGGCCGACGGCCCCTACAAGCCCGCGCACTACCGCTACTAGCCCCCCAATCTCTGACCCGTTTTCCGCCGTTGGCGGCGCGAAACGGGTCAGAGATGGTCGGGAAAAGTGAACGGCTGTTAACGTCCCCTCTGTCGAATCTGACGGAGGGGACGTTCGCGTCATGGCAACAGTGGATCGTGGAGTTTGGCTGGCACCGGAAGGGTTGCCGGCTGCTGATATTGCCGCCCTCGGGCCTCGGCTCGAGGGGCTTGGCTACTCGACCCTGTGGGTGGGGGAGACCTTCGGACGTGATCCGTTTGCGCTTCTCGCCCACGTTGGCGCGAAGACATCGACGCTCAACGTCGCCACCGGAATCGCCAACATCTACAACCGCCACCCGGGTGTGATGCTGCAGGGCGCCAACACCGTTGCCGAGCAGACGGGCGGACGCATGACGCTCGGCCTCGGAGTGTCGAGCCCCGCGATCGTCAACAAGGTTCGCGGGATCGAATACGACAAGCCGCTTTCGTTCCTGCGTTCGTATCTCGACGTGATGGAGGGTGCGCTCTACACCTCGGTGAAGCCGGCGGATCCAGTGCCAGTGGTTCTCGCGGCCCTCGGTCCCAAGATGCTGGAGCTCGCGGCCGAACGCACGGCCGGCGCCCATCCGTACAACACCACTCCTGAGCACACCGCAATGGCTCGTGCGGTGATGGGGCCCGATGCCGGTCTCTACGTCGAGCAGAAGGTCATGCTCACCGACGACCCGGTTCTCGCTCGCGAGACGGGTGCCAAGGTGCTGAAGTTCTATTCCCGGGCACCCGGCTATCGCAACGCTTGGCTGCGCATGGGCTTCACCGAAGAAGACATCGATGGCCTGAGCGAGAAGCTGGTTGATGCCCTCGTTGCGTGGGGCGATGTTGATGCCATCGAAGCGCGCCTCGCCGAGCACGCCGAGGCTGGCGCGACCCACATCTGTATCCAGCCGCTCCATCCCGAACACGGCGTGGGTGTGATCGACGACGAGGTGCTCGCCGCCCTCGCACCCGGAGGTGCTTCGTGAGCGAACGAATCACGGTCTCGGTCGAAGGCGGCGTCGCCGACGTCCACCTGGATCGCGGCGACAAGATGAACGCGATGGACGGCAAGATGTTTGCCGCCCTCGTAGCCACGGCCGACGAGCTCGCCGAGCGCAACGACGTCCGCGCCGTGGTGTTGTCGGGCAACGGCCCGTCCTTCTGTGCCGGGCTCGACTTCTCGGGCTTTCAGGCGATGGCCGGTGGTGCCGGTGGAGACGAACCCAACAGCACCGGCTCGATCGGTGCGGTCGACAAGAAAGAACGTGAACACGTCACCCACCAGGCCCAGCAGGCCGTGTGGGGCTGGCATCAGCTCCCGATGCCAGTGATTGCTGCCGTGCACGGCGTGGCCTTTGGCGCGGGCTGTCAGCTTGCGGTTGGCGCCGACATTCGTTTCGTCACCCCCGACGTTCGTATGTCGGTCCTTGAGATCCGGTGGGGGATCAGCCCCGACATGTCGATCACCTCGCTGCTGCCCAACCTGATCGGTGCGGACCGGGCGAAGGAAATGATCTGGACCGGTCGCGAAGTGAACGGCTCCGAGGCGGTCGACATCGGTCTCGCCACTCACATGGTCGATGATCCGCACGCCGGTGCGATGGAGCTCGCTCAACTGATCGCCACCAAGAGCCCGCACGCCATTCGGGCCGGAAAGCGCCTGGTCAACGGGGTTGCCACCGAGGACTACAACGCACAGTTCCTCGCCGAACGCGAGGAGATTGGCGCGCTGATCGGCACACCTAACCAGGTCGAGTCGGTGCAGGCGTACTTCGAGAAGCGGCCGCCCGTGTACACCGACCCATCATGAGCGATCCCTCGGTCGGCACAATCAACACTCGGGTCATCGACGATCACATTCTCGAGGTGGAGATCGATCGCCCGGCCAAGTTCAACGGCTTCACGCCCGAAATGATGGACGGTCTGGTCGACGCGTTTACCCGCCTCGATGAGGATGACGATCTCTGGTGCGGTGTCGTGGTTGCGGCGGGTCCCCATTTCACGGCCGGCCTCGACCTGCCTCGTTTTCAAGAACGAATGCAGTCGGGTGAGAAGTCGATGGACCGCAAGGGTCTTGTTGATCCCACCGCGCTCGGACGGGCGTGCCGGAAACCCGTGGTCTACGCAGTGAAGGGCATCACCTACACCGTCGGCATCGAACTGATGCTCGGCGGTGACATTGTTGTCGCGGCCGACGACTGCCGCTTCCGTCAGCACGAACCCCTTCGTGGCATCCACGCAACCGGTGGCGCCACGATCCGTTTCGTCGAACGCGGCGGCTGGGGCAACGCGATGTACCACCTGCTCACGAGCGATGAGTTCACCGCGGCCGAGGCGTATCGGATTGGCTTGGTGCAGGAGGTTGTTCCGGCTGGCGAAGAAGCCGATCGGGCTCTCGCTCTGGCCCGCTTAATCTGTGAAGGCGCCCCCAAGGCTGTCCAGGCAACGAAGGCGTCATCGCTGCGCTACCAGCTCGAAGGACAGTCGGCCGCGATTGCGAAGTTGTCCTCGGTCCAGGCTGAACTCACGGCCACCGAAGACTTCCAAGAAGGCCTCGCCTCGTTCATCGAGCGCCGCCCCCCAAAGTTCAACGCCCGCTAAGGCGTCCCCGCGGGGACGTTTTGTTGTTGTTGGTTGAGGCTGTGTTCGATGATGACGGAGATGACGAAGCCGAAGTCGAGGTGGTCGTTGTGCCATTGCGATTCGATTGATCGTTGATCGACGCC
>JBLIOE010000050.1:0-29201 GCA_047639555.1 Candidatus Aldehydirespiratoraceae bacterium | reverse complement strand
GGACCAGCGGATCGAGAGCGCTCGCTGCAGAAGGTGGCCTCAGCCGAGAAGATCTCGGTCCAGTCTTCCAAGAGTGAACGAAACGCCATAGCAGCAGCGACACTGACACCATGAGTGACCTGTGGGACGAGACTGATGATGGCGATGTCTCGCCGATCTGCCCTGCGTGCGGCGTGAGCGCGCTGCCACCGGAGGCCCCCGGTGAGCCATCGATGTGCGAGAACCCCAACTGCTCAGCATTCGGCGAGTTGATGAGCCGATGACGAACACAACTCCGTCCGGCACATAACTCCCGGCATCACTCAAGCGAGAGTGCGTTACTTCTGCCCCAGGGCAGTGCTCGATCATCACGGCGACGTTGGCGATCCGCAGCGCCGATGAACAACACTGCGCCGTTGAACAACTAGTGGCGCCGGTCTTCGCCGCGGCTCTCAACGGCCACCGAGTCGCCCGGCATCGAGTTGGCCGACGATCCAGCGAACCTGATCGGTGCGCAAAATGATGGTGGGCGCATCTTCGGCTTGGGCGGCGACCAGTAGTTCGCGCCACCACTTGGCGCGGTACTGGGCGAGCCGTCCCATGCCGCCAGTGCGGTATCGATATCCGAATCGTGTGCCGTCGAAGACGTGTAGCGCCGCCAGCTGGTGGTCGCGGTGCTGGCGGTGTCGCAGCGCTGCCCAGCGGTCAGCAGACCGGCCGGCCCGGCCGATCGTTTCGAGCGTGCGAGCCCAGGAGAATTGTGTGGTCATGAGGGTTCCTCTCATTGCGTCTGGCGTTGCCACCGTGCCCTCTCGGGTCGGTTGGCGGATCGTCGCCGGGCCAGGCCCCTCGGATCCTCTGAATGAGTCGATTGCATCGTACGGGTTGGTTGTGACACTCGCCGCCGGTTTTTCACCGAGACCCCGACGGAGACGAGTGAGAACGTGTCAATGAGTTCGCTGCGCCACTGCGTCTCGGTGAGTTCTTCTTTCACGACGTACAACCCGGGTCACGATCCGATCTCCCGCCCGGCGTGAACCGCCGCAGTCGACGTCTTGTCTGCCGGAACCCGTTTCGCAGGACTGATGACGTTGTCCAGCGGGGGTGGCCCCACTTCGACAACGTTTGAGAACGCCGTGAGTCGCGCGATATCTCACACGATCCGCCGATCGCGACGGAACCGACGATCGAGTGGATCGAGGTCGCTGATGCGGACCCACTCTTTGGAATCCCCAGCCTCATCGACGTGGTCATCGTTGGTCATCTGTACCTCGAGACGTCGCCGGGCACAGTGGCGGGCAACATCGTGAGATGGTCTGCTCCGGTGTTTCGCCCGGCGCCATCGGCAGTAGATCCAGTGTGATTCCCATCTCGCTCCTCTGACGCTGAGTACGGCCCCGCCGTGACAAATCGTGGCGTTATCGATGCCGATAATGCTGGTCGGTCAGGTCGTCCCAGACTTGCCGATGAGTATCAGTCATCGCCACGCTGCTCCGCCCGGATGTGAGACCGCGCTGAATCTCTTCGGTCATGGTCTTGATCTCGTCCGCCGAGACGATCATGTCGTCCTCCTCGTTCACTTTGGCCCGCCTTGTCCAATTTGGCCCGCCTTGTCCAATTCGCCCAGCGGGCATTTCGGCCGTCCTCAAGCCAGTAGCTGAAGGCCGTGACATCGGCCAGTGTCACACCCCTTCGGCATCATTGAGCTTGTTGACATCGGCCTGACAGACAGGGGGCAGATGTCACGGACTTCCCCGACAAAGGAGATGCGATGACTGAACCAGCAATGACCGAATCCCGCGACCCTCTGAATCAGATGATGGCCGGCATGGCCGCGGGTGACGCCGCGTTCCTGTTCGCCTTCATCGAGGCGTTCGCCCCCAAGGTGCGCTGGATCGTGCGATCCATCCTCGAAGGCATGGGTCGCCACGACATCGTGCGCAATAGCGATGAGCTCGATGGGCTCACCCTCGACGCGTGCGACGTCATCTTCCGACGCGCCGGTGGATGGAAGCCCGGCGGTGCCGCGCCGTGGAACTGGGCATTCAAAGCAATTCGCTCTGAGGTGGCCCGTTCGATCGGCCACCGCGTGGTCGAGTTCAACACCGACGATGATCGCGACAGCGAGGTGGAATCCCACGGCGATGTGGTGTTCGACCTGGCCGTCGACGATCTGTCGGTGCTGATCAGTCGCCATCCCCGGGTTGGTGTGCTCGACCGGGCGATTCGTTCGGTTGGCTCCGAACGCGATCAGCACGTTTACTGGGAGTACCGCATTCAGCAGGGCATGGGTGATCCGTCGCCGGCGCACACGGTTGGCGCTCGGTTTGGGCTGAATCCCGACAACGTCCGCCAGCTCTGTCGTCGCCACGGCCAGAAAGTCTGGGCGTTAGTCGAAGCCGATCCGGCCTACGCCGAGCTTCGAGACCACGGATGGTTCGCCGCATGACTCCTATCGACCCAACCGTCGTCATCGAACGGATGGCGAGGCGACTCCGAGCCGAGGGCGCAACCCACCCGGTAGCCGGCGCTCTGGCGACAGCGGCGAGGGGTCACGCGCGAATGGCGCAAGCCGACTTCGCCGCGGCAACGGGTGTGCCGGTCGAGATTCTCAGGTCGGCCGAGACAGGGGCCACGTCGTTCGGTGAGCTTCCCGCGGCGATAGGGGAGCAGGCCAGCGCAACCGGCGCCGATCTCCTCGCGCTCGCCGACCTCGACGCAACATGGCGGGGCGGTCCGCCTGCCCAAGCGGCGTGGCCATGACGAAGCGACCGAAATGCCCGTCGTGCGGAAGTCACGACTTCATCCCAATCGCCTACGGCATGCCCGGCCCGCAGATGCGGGACCAGTACGAACGCGGCGAGATCGCCCTCGGGGGATGTATGCCCCATGCGGAGAATCGACGCTGCCGCAGCTGTGAATTCGAGTTCGCATACGGTTGAGGAACTCGACGATCTGGCGACGACCTCCTCGACGATGGTCGATCCCGTCTCAGTCGCCGGGCAAACGCTGCAGTGTCGTCGACGGCCAGCCAGCCAGCCAGCCAGCCAGCCGGCCGGCTGAGCTGACCACAGCTGGGTCTGATATCGGGCCAATCGCTCGGACCCGGACGAGACAAAGGCCTCGGTGGAACTCCAGCACACCCGTGGTCATATTGGAACGGCGTAGGCAACGACGTTGTCGTCATAGCTGCGAAGCGTCGGGTTGAACGTGCCGCCGCAGGTGATCAGGGCCACGACTGGGTCACCGTCCTTGGCGAATATCTGGTCGAACGGCAACTCGTCCTTGGGGTACTGACTCATCTCGACGATCTCGAAATCGCGGACGGAGCCATCGTCGTAGCCGATTGTGACCAGCGCGCCTACGTCCACGTCGTCGAGGTTGCGGAACACCCCATCGGTGCCGTTGTAGGCGATGTGGGCAGCCAGCACCGCCGATCCCTCACGCCCGGGACTGGGACTCCAGCGATACCAGCCGACTTCGCTGGCGGCTGGGACCTCCATCTCGCCGTTGGCTTGAACCCCCACGTCGCGCACCCCGGCCGCAGCCACGCCGATGCTTTCGATGTCTACCGAGATCGGCTGCGGAGCCGATGTGACGGCCAAAGGATCGAACAGAAGGTTCCCGGCCGGCTGCACCAGCTCGGCGAGCGGCGAGGTCTCGAGTCTTGAAGTGAATCCCGACGCGGAGGTGATTGGCGGAGGGGCGGTCGTCGTCGACTCGGGCGCACCAACAACAGTGCTTTGGGCCTCCGTTGTTGTCGACGCCGGACCCTCCGACGCAGCACCGCCGCCAGCGCACGACCCGACCAGGATGGCCAGGGCGAGAGCGCCAGCGGCGATACGCATGGTGTTCATGTGTAGGTCAGCCCTTAACCGCGGCGAGGCGGCGGGTGCCGACTCCAAGGCCAAGCAACGCGATTACCGCAACCGACGCGACGGCCAGCGTGTTGGCGCCACCGTTGTCGACCGGGCTGTTGCCGGTGTTGATTACGCTGGGAGTGGAGCCGAGGCCGGTGATGCTCTGAGTCAGGACCGAGAGGTTGCCGGCATCGAGTGAACCAACGGCATAGACGATGAGTGATGCGCCTTCGGTAATGGGCAGGTCAGCCGGGCCGATCACGACGGGCTCGGTGGTACCAGCGGGAACGACCTCGGCCGAGATGGTTCCGGCTGCGAGGTCGGCTTGGCCTTCTTGACCGTTAGTCACGTTGGTGAACGCCGCGGTGCCGTTGGCAAGGATGTCCACGGCCGGAGCGGCTGCGGTGTGACGAACGACGAGGCGGCCGTCGCCGGCGGCGATCGCGGAGGTGTCGTTCTCGAAGACCGAGGCGGCGGGGTTGCCGTCGGCATCGAGGTGGGCGACGACGGTGAAGTTGCCGGCTGCCGGGACAGCGAAGTCGCCGAGGTCAAGGGCGACCGTGTCGGTGCCGGTGAGGTTGACAGTCAGGCCAGCGAGGGTCTGACCGGCGAAAGCCGAGAGATCCTCCATATCGCCGAACGAGAGCCCGTCAATGACGACGCTGCCGTCTACGACGACGTCAACGTCGGTATCAGGGATGCCATGCGCCAGCATGATCGTGGCTTCGTCCTGTGCGCCGGCGGGTGACGCCAACATCACGGTGAACAGTGCAACCAGCACTGCGAGTGATTTCTTCATTGTGTGCTCCGGGGGTCGGTCCCACACCGCTGTTGGTGGGGGGTCACCGTTACTACGGAGTTCGCTTGCGTCGCGGATGCGCGGCGGCGCAGGTTCACGCGTCTGTCCGTCGTCGTGCCCGGTGTTGTCAGGTGTCGAAGCGGGCCTCAAGTTTCGCGACCTCGCCGGCGAGCATTAGTCCGAGTGCATCGGCCAGGTCGTCGGGCTTGACGTCGGTGATCCACTGGAACGTCGACTGGCCGTCGCCGGCATCGGACGCCTGCATCGATGCCGAGTGGGCCTGAATGCCGAACGGACTGGCGGTGATCGTGTACGCCATCCGCTGATGGTCTTCGTCGATGCTGATGATGGTCTCTGAGAGTTCGACCCCATCGGCCAAGGTGCAACTTCGGCGGTCGCCGTCGATGGAGCTGACGGTGACCATGTCCAACAATCCCGAAACCAACCCGTCCATGAGACCGCGGTACTTCCAACCTTTTCGTTGGTTGAAGATTTGTCAAGATGCTCAGAACACGCCACTTGTTTGCCTAGCGGGGGACCGGCTTCGTCTTCCCGATTCGGACGTAGATCTCCTCCGGTATGTCGTCGGGATCGCGGTACACGTGGTGCACGCACGGTTCGCCCGCTCGCTCCGGTGGGAACTCGACGCTCGTCAGTCGGCCCGTTGATTCGACGGCTTGGATCTCGTTGTTCACCGAGCAATGTGCGCAGTAGACCCACATCGAGTCGCGACCGAAGGTTCGGGGACCGGATTCGGTGAGGGTGAGGAGGCCGTCAGGCCCGTCGTAGGCGCCGCTATCGACGAGCCAGCCACCACTACCGCAGCGAAAGGACATGACGATCTTCTCGTCGTCTTCGGAGAGCTCGACATCGGCACCGTTGGCGAGCATTGCTCGAGCGACCACTTTGGCCCGCACCTCGGCGGGCACCGACCACCAGTCGTGCTCGGGCGTCGCCCGGTCCGCGAGGTTCCGTTCGCCGAACTGACGGAGCGCGGCCTCGACCGCCGCCTCGCCCTCGGTCTCGCCAATCCAGGACAACAACTCGGCGATCCACCGAATCGAGTACTGCTTCAGCTCCCGGGCCTGCCGCTCAGCCCGGTCAAGCTGATCGACAGCGAGCGCCAAATCACCCTTGTCGATCGCTTTACGGGCCTGCGCGTGATGCGATTCCCGGTCGATTCGGTCGAAAGGTGAAGGTGTTGTCATCGCCCGATCGTCGCACTACCCCGCTCGCCGCGCAACGGATGCCCCCACTGAGAAGCCGCGTTCGGAATTCGCGATCGATGCGTGGTCGCCCGGCCGGAGCGAATCAGCCGGCGAAGTCGTTGGACTCGACGAGGCCCGCAAATTTGGTGTCGAGAGTGGAGGTGAGTGCCTCTCCTACGTCCTCGATCTCGAACACGTCAAGGAGGTGCGCGAGGGTGAGGTGGTTGAGCAGCTTGAGGAGCTCGGCTGGCTCGGTGAATCCGGCGTTGGGCACACAGCCGTTCTCGCCGATTTCGAGGAGATTCGCCGGCAAACAGAGGGTTTCGCCGACCGTGGACAACCTGCCCAGATCCCAGATTGGTCCGCGGGCGGCGGTGAAGCTGGTGTGGCCGGCGTGGCCGAGCACGATGAGCTGGCGTGGGCCTTCGAATACGTCGTAGTAGTCCCTGACGCGATCGGCCGAGAACGCGACCAACTCACCGTCGACGAGGCCGCCGAGTATCGCGTCATCGGCGGTGACAAGCATGTCGATCGTAAGGCTCACCTGGGCGGCACTGCCCCCCGGTCGGTCCGGCAGGTCGAGGAGACCGTTTCGGGCCAGCAACCCGCGCTCGAGATGATCGACCGAGGCGACGACGAAGCCCCACGATGTCAGGTGGGTGTTGTTGAACGTGGAGACTTTGCGGTAGCCGCCTGCGCCGTAGCTGTAGATCGTCAGTGGCCATGGGCCGCCCTCAGTCGACGGCACGTCGCGGTATGCATCCGTGACGATCGGCGTGTTGATTTCGGTCAGCAGGTCTTGGATTGGCGGGGCAGAATCTCAAGCGAGGAGTAGGTCTCGCGTTCGAGACCTTCGACGTCGGCCGGTTCGGCGGGGTACCAAACCTCTACGTCGCGGTCACTCAGGCTGATCGTGGTGGACACCCACTGCGTGCGGCTCGCGTTCGTCATAACGCACTGCTTTGGCGGGGGCCTCGGTGGTCGTCGTTGTCTCCGGAGCGGCGCTTGTCGTGGGTGCGCCTGTCGTGGTTGTCATCGCGGGCGATGACGCGTCGGATCCATCGTCGCCACACGACGCGGCGATCAGGGCAACGACCACGATCAAGGACAGACGGAATTTCAGCATGAGACACTCCAGGGCGACCGGCGGATCGATCGGACATTGGCGACGCGATCGACCTGTCGTGGAATTCAATCCACCGGAAATGGGTCTGCGGGGTCCGCCTAGTCTCTTAACCACATCCATATGGCAATGAGTTCTCGGCCGCAAGACCCGCTCAAGCATCGCCTGGGCGTGGGCGACCGATTGCAGAGCGAGCCCGCCCGCAATGATTGCCCCATAGGTCGTGACCGCTCAGACATCGGCGCCGACGATGAAGATGGTGAAGCCCACTCATTGGTCTGCTCCGCCGTTGCTGGCGCGGCAACGGGAGCGATCAGCCGCGTTCGCATCGAGACGACGACTGAACCAGGTTGCGGTGCACCGCGACCCGGTTCAGTTCGGCGTCAATCAGTCTGAGGTCAGACCAGGCCCTTTTCTACAAGCCATTCGCCGGCAACGACGTCGGACTCGCGGAAGTTGATATCAGTCTCGATGTTCCACGCCACCAGGTCATCGGTGGTGATCGCCGCGCTCAACGTGTTGAGGTCTTCCGACAGTTGGTCGCCGTAGGCCTCGAGCACCGAGGTAACTGCGATCGGCGCGATGTTCTGCGCCGGGTGCAGGCCCATGTCGTCTTCGAGGACCTTGAAGCCCTGCTCACCGATCTGCGGGGCAGTTGAGTTCCACACGACGGCATCAACTTCACCGGCCGAGAGGGCCTCGCCCAAGAGCGGGCCGAACTCGATAGTCACCGTGTCAGCAAACTCGATGCCGTAGATGGCCGTATCGGTGTAGCCGAGGAAGCACTGCAGACGCTCGAAGCAGGCGGCCGACGCGCCGAAGACGCTGTCGGTGCCGACGAGATCTGAAATGGTCATTGCCGGGTTGTCACCCTGCACGACGAGGGCATCGCCGTCGACTGCGGGAGAGACATCGAGCAGCGTGGCGCCGATTTCTTCGTAAAGCGGGGCGATGATCGCTGCGATCGCATCCGGATCAGCGGAGGGTCCGGCGTCCGGAGCGAGGGCGCTGAGTGCTCCGCCGATGTAATCGATGATCAGGTCGAGATCGCCGTTGCTGATGCCGTCGATGGCTTCAGTGCGGAATCCGGCGGGGGTGAGGGTCTCCACGTCGTAGCCCTTGGCGGTCAGGTATTGCGCGTAGACCTCGGCGATGGTGACGGACTCGGAGAAGTCCTGGCCGCGGACGCGGATGGTTGGGCCGTCGACCGCATCCGAGCCGCCGTCGTCGTCGTCACCGCACGAGGCGGCGACAAGTCCGAATACTGCGAGGATCGCTATCAGGATTGGCAGGAATTTCTGGTTCATACGTTTCTCTCTCTTATTTGCGAAATGGTTGGTTGGAAACAGGGACTACCGGGAGCGTGCCGCAAGGCGGCGGACGCCGCGGGGGAGGGTGAGTCGCTGAAGTAGTCCAAACGTGATGCCAGTGAGCGCGGCCAATCCAGCTACCAGGATGGCTCCGGCGAGAAGAAGGTTGTCATTGTTTTGGCCCAAACCGTCGCGTACATAGCGACCCAGGCCGTCCCCACCGAGGAAGGCTCGGATCGGTTCGGTGGCCACGACCTGCACCGCCGCGACCCGCACGCCGGCGAGAATGACGGCAGTGCCGAGCACCATCTCGACCCGGAACAGCACGGCCCGCTCGCTGAATCCCATGGCCCGCGCCGCGTCGACTGCGTCGCGATCGGCGCCCTTCACGGCCGTGTAGGTATTGAGATAAATGGGTGGGAGCGCGAGTAGTAGCAGCGCCAAGAAAATGGGCCACGGTTCGAACCCCCAACCGCTGCGCAACGACACCGGGACAAGGAGGCCGGCGATGGCAAAGGTGGGGACGGCGCGGCTGAGTGTGACGATCCATGTCACCGAGAGTTCGCCCCGGCCAAAGTGGGCCAAGGCCGTGGCCAACGGGACCGCGATGACGGTGGCGACCACGATGACAATGCTGCACAGCACGACCGTGTCCCACAACGAGGTCAAGATGCCGCCGTTGCCGGTCCAGTATTCGGCGCTGAACAGAAACTCGAACACTCCGATGTCGCGGGAGACCGCGGCTTGGCCAAACGCCATGGCGGTCAGCTGACCTGGGCCCGTTGGGCCCACGGAGTGACGAGCCGACCGAACAAATAAATCGAGCCGTCGAGTACGAGAGCCATGAGGATAGACAGCGCCGCCCCAATGGTCATCGGCGTCCAGAACGTGCGCTGGAGCCCGTCGAGAATCAGTCGCCCAAGTCCGCCTTGACCGATGATCGCCGCAACGGTGACCAGGCCAACCGTGGAGACCACAGCGATGCGCAGCCCAGTGATGATGTAGGGCAGCGCCAGTGGCAACTCGACCTTCAGTACCCGTTGCGTCGGCGTGAGGCCCATGCCGTCGGCGGCCTCGCGGACCGACGCGGGGACAGCGTCAAACCCCGCGATGGTGTTCGTCACGAGGATCAGCAGTGTGTAACAGGCCAGTGGCAGCACGGCCGTGGTCTGGCTCAACCCGAAGTACGGAACCAGCAGGCCGAACAGCGCGACGCTCGGGATTGTGTAAAGGAACCCGGTGAATCCCGTGATGGGCGCCGTCATCGGACGGAATCGCAGCGCGACCGCCGATAACACGGCGGCCACGACGGCCCCAAGCGCGACGGACAGCACGGTCAGCTCGAGGTGTTGGCCCAACGCCTCACTGATCTGGTCTGACTCGTTGATGATCCATTCCCATCGGATGACGGGGTTGGTCGCCTCGGCGAGAATGGTCACGATTCGCCCTCGAAGTCGAGGCTCGCCCGGATTGCGTCGAGGGTGACGACGCCGCCGAAGCGCCCACCATCGTCGATAACGGCCGCCGAACTCTTGGAAGTCATGATCAGTTCCATGGCGCTGCGAAGGCTGCTGCTGGGTGTGACCTGTGCTGCGGGCTGAGCGAGTTCGACGTCGGCAACAATCGTGCCATCCAGCACGTCTTCACGGCGGGCCCAACCGGCGAATACGCCGTTGCGAACGACTCCGATCCAGTCGGTGTGGCCGGCGGCTTCGACCGCGTCGCTCGCTGGGGTGCCGATGTCGACCACCGGCCCCTGTTCGAACGCAAGATCGGCCACCGTTTTCAGCGCGAGCCGCTTCATGCCGCGGTCTTCTCCCACGAACTGCTCGACGAATTCGTTGGCCGGTTCGCGCAGCATCTCGTCGGGGGTGGCGTACTGCTCGAGGATTCCGCCGACGTTCAGCAGGACGATTCTGTCGGCCAGCTTCAGGGCCTCGTCGATGTCGTGGGTCACAAACACGATCGTCTTGTGGACCTGCTCCTGTAAGGCGAGCAGTTCGTCTTGGAGTCGGGCCCGCACGATCGGGTCGACCGCACCGAACGGCTCGTCCATTAGCAACACCGGAGGGTCGGCCGCGAGCGCACGGGCAACGCCGACGCGCTGTTGCTGGCCGCCGGACAGCTCGTCGGGATAACGGTCAACCATCGAGGGCTCGAGGCCAACGAGTTCGGCTAGTTCGTCGACTCGGTCGGCCGTGCGTTGCTTGTCCCATCCGAGAGTACGCGGCACCGTGGCGATGTTCTGGCCGACGGTGCGGTGCGGAAATAGGCCGACTTGCTGGATCACGTACCCGATCCCGCGGCGAAGCTTGGCCACTGGTTGGCGGGTTACGTCCTGGCCGTTGATCTCTAGCCGACCCGAGGTTGGCTCGATGAGACGATTGATCATTCGTAGCGTCGTCGTCTTTCCGCACCCTGAGGGGCCGATGAGTGTGACGATCGAGCCCCGCGCGATATCCAGGTTCAACGCCGCCACGGCATTTCCGTCGGCCCCCTTGAAACGCTTCGTGACTTCTTCAAGTCGAATGGCGATTTCGGTGATGCTGGCTCAACTCCTCAAGGTTTCCACGGTCCGGTCACGAACGCGTAACGGGCCCTTCGAACCGAACGCGAGGCTACATTCGGCTTTCACCTGCTGTAAACGCCGGCCGCTCGGTAGAGAACGCAGACCTTGTCCTCTACTGCGTTGGCCCCGCGCGATTTGTCGCGGAAGTCCCACTCTGACGGGCACACCCGGCGAGTACAAGCCGACCGGTTCGCCGACCGGTTCCGGCAGCCCGGCGGCGACGATCAGCCGATCCGAGACGTGATCTGCCGACGCGGAGTGCAACGGCCAATTTGGGTGATCGACCGGGGCGTAACGCAACCGATCGCCTCGACCCGAGGTGACGAGACCCCATCGAGACGTCAGAAATTCGGTCAACGGGTCTGCGGTCACCGGAGCGCCGATCGTGGCGCGAATCGTCGTTGCTGCGGGCCAGGCGGGCTGTGGCCACTGGCGTTGGACGCGAGTGGAGATCTGATCGCCGCTTCGTTCGTGGATCACCTCGCCTGTGCAATAGGGGAGTCGGTAGCCGACCCGAGCGGCGACTGCCGGCAGGAGGCGGTCGATGTCGAGCGAGAAAAACCAGACGCCGCGCCGCGACCCGGCCCGCACGTATGTCCTCACGTTCACCTCGGGGAACGTCCCCAGGAGGGGAATGGGTGGGAACGGACCGAACGCGATGCGTTCCATCTGAAACGGCACGAGTCCGACCCAGGCTGAACCGTCAAAGGTGTCGACCTCCACGTTCGCGGGCAGAAGCGCTCGCACGACTGCTGGGTCATAGCGCCAATGAAGAAACAGGACGTCGGTCCAGACCTGTGTCATCACCGGACGTTTCACCGGCTCACGAGTCAGCTCAGGAATCGCCGAAGGGGTCATGTGGCCACCACCAGCATCGCCAGCGCCACGCCAGTACGAGCGCTCCAGCCGGCCGTGCGGATCCAGTTCGTCCGAACGAGGTGGGCGACCTCGGCCCGGTCATACGCCTCGGAGAGTCGACGATGGCTCGGCACTTGCAGAGTGACAGTGCTGGCGTGGATCACGGCCAGCAGAGCCAAGCCGGCCAGCACCAGGCCAAGCCCGACGTCGTCGCGATACCAACCGGCAATCAGGAGGGCGGTCACGCCCTCGATGGCCATGGCCGGACCGACCACGAAGGATGTCAGCCGGGTATGAATCGCTTCGTAGTCGACAAATGCCGCCGCTCCGACATGAGCGAACAGTGGATAGTGGACGACCTGCACGAACCAGATGAGACCGGCCATGAACGCCGTGGCCGAGAGATGGAGGTAGATCGGAAGCATCGACATCGTGTCCACGAGGGCTCTACGTGGGGGGACTCGCTATCAGATGCACGGCACCGCGATTCGTCAGCCGGTGCCTCGTAAGGCTTTGCGGAGGCCGCCAGCGGCGCGATCGCCTATCCGGCCGAAGACAAGGCGGAGGAACGGGTCGCCCAAGGCGAGCACGCCGTTGAGCCGCAGTTCCGCGTTGTAGGTCACCACGGTGCCTTGGTCATCGGTCTCGACGGTGATGACATCGATCGACGTGAACACGGCGCTTCGAGCGGTGACGAGGACGCGGGACGGAGGTTCGTACTCATCGGTCACGTACCGAAGCACCATGTCCGGGCCGATGCCCTTGACGGATACATCGAAGCTGGCGGTCTGGCCGGCTCCGTCGCCGTCGATCTGTGTCACCGATGAGACCCCCGGGTCCCACTCGGCGAAATTTCGCAGATCTGCCATGTAGGCGAAGGCACTCTCGGGTGACATCGGGGTACGGACTGAGGTGATGTATTTCGCCATGGAGAACTCCGAGTATCAGCGGCTGGGCGGTGCCAGCGGAGCGGCGATATCGAGTCGAGCGCGAAGATCGATGATGGTCTCGCGCCACCATGCGCCGGTGGCGACGGATTTGCCTGGGATCGCCCCAAGGACCTCATCGATTTGCGCGATCATCTGCGGGTGGTCGTCTACTTCGTTGCGAAGGTCGAGGAGCTCGTTGATCACTGAGCTGCGGGGAACAAGCGCTTCGATCCGGCCGGCAAGCAGCGCATCGAGTTGCGCGCGGGCGGTTGAGGTCATGGTCGGCTCTCTTCGGGGTCAAGGTTGCACTGTTGGACACACCACCGCCAGAGTTCGTCGCGCCGGTTCAGCGTGTCGGAGCGCCGCGTGCGGCCGAGACGGTGAACTGACCGACAGCGACGATCGAGCCAGAACTCGCCGTTGATCGTGAGCGGCTCGCTGTCGTCAGCCGCGAGCCAGACGATCGTGTCGGCTCCCTGCTCGCTCGAACGCAGCAGCGGGCCGACGACCCGACGAAACGTGGGGAGCGATGCGGCCACTCCAGGCGTGTCGGCCCACCCTGGGTGCATCGCGTGGAAGCGCACTGGCGTGTCGGCAAACCGTCCGGCCCACTCCTCGTTGAGGGCGACCTGCGCTCGCTTCGCTCGGGCGTACTGCTCAGTGCCGTTGTACTCGTCGAGCCCCATCTCAAGGTGGCCGACGGCCAGATCGGCGGCGTACATGCCGCCGGAGGACACGGTAATAACCCGGCTTGCTTCCAGCTCGCAGAGCCGATCGAGCAGCAGGGAGGTAAGGAGAAACGGGCCGACGACCTGAGAGGCGACGGTGGCCTCGATCCCGGACGGCGCTTCTGTCCGGTGGGCGCTCAACGCTCCGGCATTGTGGACGAGCACGTCGAGTCGATGATGGTCCTTAAGGATCTGGGCGGCTGCCGCGCGAACCTCGTCGAGATCGCCCATGTCCGCGATGACCGTGGACACTGTCGCTTGGGGGTGAGCGTCGGTGATCATGGCGCGAGCCGCGGCTGTGCGTTCCACATTGCGGCCGAGCAGAACGACGTCGGCTCCGGCGGCCGCCAGCTGTCCGGCGGCCGTCAAGCCCAACCCGGAGGTCGCCCCGGTCACCACAGCCACCCGTCCGCTGAGGTCGTAGTCGTCGAGCGAGGTCCACCCACCGAGGCGCGACCGGATGTCGTAGCCGAGTCGGGTGAAGCTCGTGACGATTGGGAATTCGAGTGCTGTATCGAGGGCAGAAAACATGCTCACGATGATGTCTACGGCGCGTCGAGTCCCAATAGATGCGCTTCGGCTCGGGAAAGCCCAAAGCCGCAGTTCGAACTCGCCATATCGCGCCGGCTGAGCATTGGAACCACCGGCAATGGGTTGCGCCGTTGCCCGCCAAGGCTCTTGATCGCACCGACGTCTTCGCCGCCGAACTCGCCCAGCTCAAATAGCGGTTGCCTCGGCTGAGAGCAGCGCGACTCCGAGGCGTCGTGGGTCTACGCCAGAGCCAATTTCTGACCCGCGATCCGGCGGTCTAGCTTGTCCGGGCATGAGTCGTCGCTTGTCCATCATGATTCTGGCCGTAGTCGTTCTCGCAGTTGCCTGCGTCGACGATGCCTCCGAGTCCCCTTCCGCCGAAGCCGCCGACACGGTGCCGCCGTCGACGACCGCAGTAGCGACGTCTTCGCCGCCCACCACGACCACCACAACGGTCGCTCCCGACCGGCCAAAGACGCTCGGTCTCTCGGGTGACATCACCCCGAGTCCAGATCCCGACATCGCTCGAGAGGGCGACTGGTACTACGTGTTCACCACCGGCCACGGTGTGCCGATCCGGCGATCGCAGGACCTTGTCCACTGGGAAGACGCAGGCAGCGTGTTTGCCGAGCCTCATCCCGCTTGGATTGGTGAGTACGACTGGGTAGCAGAGGGCGACCATCTCGGCGCACCCGACGTGGAGTTCTTCGGTGGCCGCTGGCACCTCTACTACCACTCCCACCGGTTCGCTTCGAACAACGCCATCACTGGCCACGCCAGCACCCTCACTCTCGATCAGGCGAGCCCCGACTACGACTGGATCGACGACGGCCTCGTGATGTCATCCAACGACGTCGACCACACCTACAGCGTGCTCGACGCCAACGCGGTCGTCGACGAGAACGGCGATCCGTGGCTCAGCTTCGGTTCGTTCTGGGACGGTGTGCAGATCGGGCGGCTCAACGCCGACACCGGCGCTCCGCTCGATGAAGACTTCACTCTGCTCGCGGGCCGCGACCCGTGGGTTCTCGGCGTCGAGGCCTCGTCGATGACATATCACGACGGCTTCTGGTACCTCTTCGTCTCGTGGGGTTTCTGTTGTCAGGGGGTCGACACCAACTATGAGATTCGAGTCGGCCGCTCCGAGGAGATCACGGGTCCCTATGTCGACATCGCCGGCGATCCAATGCTCATCAACGGTGGTTCGCTGCTGCTCGGCTCCTACGACCGGGTGATCGGCACCGGCTCCGGCGACGTGCTCGTGACCGGCGACGATTCCCTGATCGTGCACCATTGGTACGACCCAGAAAACGACGGCGAGGTCACCCTCGGAGTGCGTCCGCTGTTGTGGTCGCCCGACGGTTGGCCAGTCGCCGCCGACCCGGGCTTCGTTCCGGCCGATAGCGGCGCGATCACCGATGACGTGATCGGGGTATGGACGCTCTCGCAATACCAGTCCAGCACTCCAGCGACGATCGAGCTATTGGCCGACGGCGCCATCGCCGGAGACATCGGCCAGTGGATGCTCGACTCCAACACTGGCGTCGTGAATCTCGAACTCACCGACTGCGCGGCCCTCGCCGGCGCGAGTCATGTGTTCTTCGTCGGCTCGGGGGGAGACAGCGAGATGACCGGCTTCGGTCACAGCGACGCGGCCCTGCCGGTCCGCGCCGCCCGCACTGAGGGCGCCGAGTTGACCTGCGCCGTTCCTGCACCGGCGGAGTAGCTCGGCACGCGGCCCAGCAGCCTGCGACTATTCGGCTGCCTCAAACCGGCCGAGGCCGTAGTCGCCGGCGATTGTTGTGCGATGCATGCAGCGCGGATGCTCGGGTGGCATGCCCGATACCGAGTGCAGCACTCGCCAGTTGTCCCAAATCACCATGTCGGTCGGCTTCCACTGATGGAAGTAGCTGAGATCCTTCGCCGCGGCGACGATCTCGTCGCACACCTCACGGAGGAGCGCATCCCCCTCGTCCGGCGTCCTACCGACGACGCCTTTGGCCATCCAGGGCGACACGTGGAGGACCTTCTCGCCGGTCGCTCGAGTCCACACCGCGGGATGCAGCGCGAGCGGGCGCTCCGCGTACTCGTCCATCACGCCTTGCGCCTGCGCCGAGGGGTGCACTTCGCGGAACTCTTCGGGTCGGCCGTACTCGAGGTTCCCGAGGATCACGTCCATCGCGTATCTGATCGTCTCGCCTTCGATCCGATCCCGAACGGCGGGGGAGATCGCGTTGTAGAGCTCGATCCCATCGACGAATCCGGTGCGGCCGCCCTCCGGCGGAATCTCTATGGCCCGGAGTACGCCAGCTCGGTTGAGCTCGTCGTTGTAGCAGTGGTCGAAGTGCCAGGGCAGCCACTGGGCGAGGAGCCGGTCGCCGAGTTGCACCTTTCCGCCCTTCGCCGGATCGTGGCGGAGCTCGATGACGCCGACCATGTCGTCGCCGCCCACCCGGGGCGTCGCCTTGCTCGGGTGGTCTTTGAGCGGCCCGAAGACGGTGCTGATCGCGACCTGCATCTGCGGCGTCGACTCAACCTCTTCGAAGATCAGCACGCCCCGCTCCTCGAAAAGGTTGTTGAGCTCAGCGCGGACTTCATCGTCGGCGAGCGCATCGAGAGTGATCCCGCTGACTCGGGCGCCAATGTTGCGATCCGCTTGAGCCGGGGCCGTCGTGAGGGCGCTCATGCTGATCGTTCGATCGTTCGATCTGACCACTCGATGAGCTGGGGAACAAGCAGGGGCCAGCGCACGAAGAGGGAACCGGCCTCCGCCACGGCGTTGCGGCGTTCGTTCCACTCCTCGTCGCCCCACGGCGGTTCGACGAGTTCGGCGTTGGGCAGACCGGCGGCCAATGCCTCCGACGTTGCTCGGGTGTGCGACATGTCCGACGCTCCACTGCGAAAGACCAGAATCGGCACCTCAAGCGAGTCGACATCGGCATCGGACAAGCCGGGCACGAGCGTGTCCTCGCACGGGCAGTAGGCGAGCATCCAACGATCGATGACATTGAGGAACTCCTGTCGATCCATCGACAGGAACCGCTCCCGGTTTCGGGGGTTCTTGGCCAGCACTTCCTGCCACTGGTCGAGTTCGACGACCGCTTCCATCCCGCCGTGCCAACCCGCATCGGCCGAGGGCATGCAGTAGTAGTTCGCCAGCTGAATGAGGCCGGGCGCACCGCCGCTGATCCACAGCATGGCGAGGCCGGCGGTGACGTCTGGGTTTCGAGCGGCGGCGAGCAGTGACACGCGGGCGCCACCCGAACCGCCAACGATCACAGTCGGGCCTAAGTTGAGAAGCCGCAGCAGCCCGCCGAGCGCCTCGGCTTGCACCTCCGACTCCGAGGCCCCGCGGAACGCGACCGAGGACTCGCCACAGTTCGGCCGATCCCAGGTGACCACCTGCTTGCCCTGGGCGACGAGCGCGTCCGCGAATTCGGCGAGCCCGCCTACCTCCTTGGTGAAACGCCCGCCGGGCGTGAGGATCCACGGCTGGCCTTCGCCGACCACCTCGTAGGCGATCTCCATTCCGTCCACGTCTGCGATCGGCATCTTTTGTCCCCCTCGTGTAGGGCAATTTCTAACACTCGCGTCATCTTTCAGCACGAATCACGCGTTCTTCGTCGGCACTGGAAACCACGGAGATGGCTGGCCTCGGTGACATCTACCCGACGGCTGGGCGGGGGCCGATGACCGCCTCGATGAGCGGTGTTACGGCGACAACGGTCGTTCCGGCGTCAACCGAAGGATTCTCACCGCCGTCGACTTCGGCCGCGAAGAACTAGCGGATCCACTCTTGGTCGGCCGCGTAGACCTCGCTGGCAACGTCGTCCGCGCCATGGAGTGTTTGGCCCCGGCCTCGGTCAGCTCGCTTGGGACCGTTCGTCGGCGTCGGCTCGCACGATCGCTGCAAGGGTTGGGCATTCTTCGAGCAGTGAGACGAATTCACGACGGTTGAACGCATAAACGAGACTGTCTATCTCGGCGGTAACGGTCGCGGTGCGGGGGCGCTTCGTGAAGAGGGCCATTTCGCCGACTACGTCGCCTGCGCCTAATGAGGCGAGCGGCACGCCATTCCTTGTGACGGCGAAGCCGCCCTCGACGATGACCATACATTCGCGGCCGATCTCGCCCTCTCGGATGACCGAGCGTCCGGCCGACATCGACACCATCGTGCCGCGCCGTTCAATACTGCGAAGTTCGCGTAGCGGGATGAGCGACGCGAGTTCACTTTCCTTCAGCGCAGTGGGGACAGGGTTGGTTCGACGAAACATGTGAATGTACCTCCACCCACTCCTACGGACCGCGTTGGTAGCGCGGATGCAAACTGCGCCGGGCGGTGTCACACCGTCTCCCTAACTTCGGGTTCACCGACAAGAGGAGACGCCATGAAGGTGCTCGTGGCAACGAACGAGACGCAGGGAATGTTCGAAGACGACTACTGCTCGACGGTCAAAGGGGAGCTGGTCTACATCCAGACAATGGCGTGTAAAAATCCCGCGTGTGGATGTGACCGCGGCTTCGCCGGGCTAAGTAGCGAGCGGGCGACAACCACCGCGATGGTTGTCGACCGGCCCGAGCTGACACTGACGATTCTTGTCAACATCACGGAACCGGCCGAGGTCGATTCGGTGGTCCGTCGAGACGGCGAATTCGCGTACCTGAAATGAGGGAGACACCAGTTTGGTGTACAGCGTGCATAAGAGGTGTACTGTGAGAGTCATGGCTCGAACCAACATCGAGATCGACGACGCGACCCTCGGCATCGTGATGCGCCGCTACGGCATCCATACGAAGACGGACGCCGTCGATCTTGCGCTCCGGCGTTTGGCCGGTGAGCCCATGACGATCGACGAAGCGCTCGGAATGAGGGGAGCGGGCGCGATTGGCGACGTGCCGCCTGACTCCGGTCCATGATTCTTGCCGACACCTCGGCGTGGGTCGAGTACGACCGAGCCACAGGATCTCCGACCGACGAACGTTTGACCGACCTGATCCGTGGCGGCGGCGAAGGCCTCGCCGTTACCGAACCCGTGATGATGGAGCTGCTCGCCGGGGCCCGTACCGATGAACAGAGTAATGACCTGCGTCGCCTTCTCACCTCATTCGAGTGGATCACCGCTGATGTCGTCGCCGACTTCGAAGGGGCGGCGTTGCTCTACCGGCGATGCCGGTCAGCTGGCGTCACGCCTCGAGGCTTAGTCGACTGCATGATCGCCACAATCGCTCTGCGAACAGGTGCGGAGATCCTTGCCCTCGACGGTGACTTCAACGCAATTGCCGAGATTGTTCCCCTTCGACTTTCCCGCTCCGGCTGAGAACGGTTCGCCGAAAGGACAGCTCGGATCAATCAGCGGCGGCGATCAACGCGGCGCGAAGGTCGATCTCATCGTCGGGTCCCGGCTCAGTCGTCGCCATGAAATCGAGCATCAATTCGATGAACTGCTCTGGTGCTTCGGCGTGCGGGAAGTGACCCACGTCTTCGAGGATCTCGAGGCGTGATCCGGGAATTGCCTCGTGCGCTGAGCGCGCGTGTGCGACGGGGATGATGGCGTCGTTGTCGCCCCACACGATCATCGTGGGCAGGTGGCCAGCGAGATAGAGACGGTCGAGCGCGCTGACCGTCTGTCCGCCCGGCTCGATCACGCCCCGCATCGTGCGCACGAAGGCCTTCCGGTTCTCGGCACCAGCGAGCGACGAGTACGCCCGCCACATCTCACTCACGAGAGGGGCCCGCATTCCGCGGTTGTAGAGGAACCCGCCGACAGCACTACCGGCGCTCGCCACAAAGCGAGGAAAGATCAGCGGCATCAGCTGCTCGGCGCCGGGCAGGCTCGAAAGCCGCAGCAGCCAGCTCACTTCGCGGCCGAGACCGCCCGAGCCGACGAGTACGAGTCGGCCACACTGATCGGGATGTTGATAGGCGAGCTGCATGGCCACGCCGCCACCGAAGCTTTGGCCGACGATTGTCGCCCGATCGACATCGAGAATGGCTAGGAGATCCCGCAGGCCACTCGCCATCGCGCCGAGTGAGTAGTCGCCCATTGGTTTCGCCGATTCGCCATGCCCGAGCAGATCGGGTGCGATCACGTCGTAGTGCTCGGCGAGTGCGCCCATCACCGGCTCCCACGTGAGTGAGCTTCCGGCGAGTCCGTGGATCAGCACGATTGTTTCGCCTTGGCCGGCTCGGCGGTAGCGAACGTCGTGTCCGTGGATTGTCACTTGTGAGAGGGGAAGAGTCTCCATAAGGCCAGTCTGCTCGCGATTGACGCGGTGTAGGCAGGTCGTGACGTCGGCCTCTCTTCGAGAGTCAGGAATTCGAACGTCTCGTATCGCTCGCGGCGAGCGCCTAGATTGGGGCCGTGTCGAGCGACGTGGTCATTATCGGAGCCGGAATCGCCGGTTTGGCGGCGGCCCGACACTTGCAAGCCGTCGGCCGGTCTGCCCGGGTGATCGAGAAGGGACGCGGGGTCGGCGGGCGTATGGCGACCCGCCGTATCGGTGACGCTCGATTCGATCACGGCGCGCAGTTCTTCACGGTGCGGTCGGATCAGTTTGCGGCGACTGTTGCCCAGGCCGAGACCGGGGGCGCTGTCATTCCGTGGACTCTCGGCTTCGGCGAACCCCCGGACGGCCACGAGCGATGGCGGGGAACCGAGGGCATGACGTCGCTCTGTAAGTGGATGGCCGCCGATGCTTCGATTGACGTCGATCTCGGCGTGACCGTCAGTGACCTGCGCTCGATCGAGGCAGACGCGTACTTGCTTACGGCGCCGGTGCCGCAGAGCCTTGCGATTCTTTCGTTTTCTGCGCTGCTTCCACCCCCGGCAACCGCCATTGAGCTCGGTCAGATTGTGTACAAGCCGACGATAGCGATCCTCGCCACTCTGGATCGAGAGCCGACTGGAATGGCTACTCACGGCGGCCATCCGTTCGCTCCCGACGCCGATCTTTCGTTCGTCTCGGACAACCAGTCGAAGGGGGTGTCCCCGGTGCCGGCGGTGACGGTGCATTTATCGAACCAGCGCAGTGAAGAGCGGTGGACGGCGTCAGACGACGACATCGTGGCCTTCGGCGAGGAACGAGTCGCTGATCTCCTAGGTGATGCCTCGATCGTCTCCGCTCAGGTGCAGCGATGGCGCTACGCCGGGCCAGTCAGTGTGTATCCAGCGGCGACGGTGGTCTGGGGCGATCGCCCCGTCGTCGCACTCGCTGGCGAGGCTTTCGCCGGACCGAAGGTCGAAGGAGCATTTCTGTCCGGCGTCGCCGCGGCCGAGGCCGTGGACCGCCGGCTGGGCTGACGACGCAACGCCAACCGGGTCGGTTGTGCCGACACCGGCAACGACTGGGCCGACGACCACGGTCCCGCCGACAACCACCGAGGAACCGCCGCAACGCTCGCCGCTCTAGCGTGTCCTCATGAAGGTGATTGGTTCAGGGTTTGGGCGCACGGGCACGCTGTCGATGAAGCGTGCGCTGGAAGAGTTGGGGGTGGGCCCCTGCTATCACATGGAAGAAGTCATGCGGCATGGCTCCCATGTGCGGGTGTGGCACGACGCCAGCCTGGGCCTCCCGGTCGACTGGCCGCGACTCTTCGCCGGCTACGAATCCGCGGTCGACTTTCCGGCCAGCGCCGTATATCGGGACCTCATGGAGGCCTTTCCCGACGCCAAGGTTGTCCACACCGTTCGCGATGCCGACCGTTGGTACGAGTCCACCCTGGAGACGATCTACCAGGGCAACTCGCTCGTCCCCGGGTGGCTCCGGCGTCTCGTGCCGTTTACAGACCGCTTCGTCGAGATGGTTGATCGGCTCGTCTGGGATGGCATCTTCGAGGGCCGCTTCGAAGACCGCGAATTCGCCATCGCCCGCTACCACGAGTGGACCACCGAAGTCATTGCGACGGTGCCCGCCGATCGCCTCCTGGTGTTTGACGTGCGAGAAGGATGGGAGCCGCTCTGCGAATTTCTCGGTGTGCTCCAGCCGGCGGGCGAGTTCCCGCGATCCAACGACCGCGACTCCATGCTGCGTCGCTTCCGCATCACTCGTCTTGCGGGGCGTGCCGTCCCCGTGGTTGGTGTCGGACTTCTCGGTGGCGTTATTGCTCTTGTTCGCCGCTTCCGTCGGGCGCCGGTGGAGCAATGAGCGCCACACCACTCACTGTCGAGTCAGTGCGAGAGATCTGGACGGCCGCCCACGGATCGCTGGATCCTGCGCAGGCCGCGTCGTTCGAGGTTCGCACCGAGGTGATCGAACTCTGCGGGCTGGACCGCACCGTCGTCACCGCGGCGATCGCCACTACGCCGAAGCTCGCCGCGGCGTTGACCGAGGCGCGCCGACTGTCACAGCCCATCGCTAAACCGGCAGCCATGGAACCTTCCACCGATGGCACCGACTTCGAAGCTGAAGCCCACCAGCATCTCTATGCGTTGACGAATCGTCCCGATGCGGAGTTCCGCGACGGACAGCTCGACGCCATCCGGACCTTGGTCGAAGACCGACGACGGGTTTTGGTCGTGCAACGCACCGGGTGGGGTAAGTCGGCTGTCTATTTCATCGCCACTCGTATGTTGCGCGATCGCGGCATGGGGCCGACGTTGCTCGTCTCTCCCCTCATCGCATTGATGGACAACCAGGTCCAGGCCGCATCGCGAATGGGTCTCCGTGCGGCCATCGTGAACTCAACCAATCGCGATGAGTGGGACGACATCCGGACCCGGCTGGAAGACGGTCAGATCGACATCTTGCTGATCGCCGAGCAGCGCCTGTCGAATCCGAAGTTCCGCAGCGAATGGCTCGGCCAGATGGAGGGCCGCATCGGGTTGGTGGTGGTCGATGAAGTGCATTGCATCAGCGACTGGGGCCACGACTTCCGTCCGCACTATCGCCGCATCGGCGCCTTCCTTCAGGGGCTACCGGCGACGCTGCCGGTCATTGGGTGCACGGCCACTGCCAACGACCGCGTGGTGGCCGATGTCGAGAGCCAGCTCGGCGACGACATCCTTACGATCCGCGGTGGACTTGCCCGCGAGAGCTTGCGGCTCGAAGTGCACACCGACAAACGGCAAGCCGACGCCCGCCTCGCGTGGATGGCCGAGAACATCCCCGCCTTGCCCGGCAGTGGGATCGTCTACTGCCTCACCCGCCGAGACGTCGAGATCGTTGCGGCCTTCCTCCGCGATCACGGCATTCGCTGCTCCCAATATGTCGGCGGCGGCCCGGAAGATGAGGTTGCGGAGAAGCGAGCGGTGCTCGAAGCGTTTCTCGCGAACGAGATCAAGTGCATCGTGGCCACGTCGGCGCTCGGCATGGGTTACGACAAACCCGATGTGGGGTTCGTTGTCCACTTCCAGATGCCGCAGAGCGCGATCGCCTATTACCAGCAGGTTGGCCGTGCTGGCCGTGCCCTCGACGAGAGCTACGCCATCCTCCTCAGCGGAACCGAAGACCGCGACATTCAGGACTGGTTCATCGGCCAGGCCTTTCCGGAGGAGGAAGAGGTCGACACGATCCTCGGCGTGTTTGAAGCTGCTGAAGGGCCGGTGCGTCGAGGCCAGCTGGCGGCCCGGGTCAACATCGCGACCGGGCGGCTCGACAACCTGATGGTGCAGCTCGAAGTGGAAGGGATCGTGGCCAAGGAAGGCACCGGCTGGGTCCGCACCGCGAGGCCCTGGGTCTACCCCCGCGAGCGGGTCGAGCAGGTAAACGGGTGGCGCCGCGCCGAGCAGGCGGCGATGGAGGAGTACCAAGTCATCGACAGCTGTCGGATGCAGTACCTGCGGGCCCAACTCGATGATCCCACCGACGAGCCGTGTGGTGTTTGCGACAACTGCCGAGAAGAGCGGTTCGGCGTCGATGCCGACGACTCCGTAGTGAGCGAAGCCGGTGAGCGACTCCTGCACGACTTCGTCGAGATCGCGCCGCGCAAGCAGTGGGCGGCGGGAATCGACGGCCTGTCGGGCCGAATCTCGGCCAACGAGCAGCCCGAGCCCGGCTGGTGTCTCGCCCGATGGGGTCAGTCCGGATGGGGTCCACTGATCCGACAGGGAAGAGACGTCGACGGCGAGTTCGCCGACGAGCTCGTCGAAGCTCTCGCCGAACTTTGTCGCACGCAGATCACACCGATGCCGACATGGATCACCTTTGTTCCTTCCGACACGCAGCCCGAGATGATGCCGTCGCTGGCCCGTCGCCTGGGTGAGAAGCTCGGGCTGCCGGTCGTCAACGCGGTCAGCAAGACCCGGCCCACCGAGCCGCAAGCCAACATGAACAACTCGAACGCTCAGCTGCGAAATATCTGGGGTGCCTTTGCGGTGGCCGATGCCCTTGAGGGCGACTGTCTGCTGATCGACGACACGATCGATAGCCGATGGACAAGCACGGTTGTTGCGCGCGAGCTCCGCCGTGCCGGGTCCGGACGAGTTGTGCCGATCGCCCTTGCCGCCCTGGGCCACTGAGACCGTCACGGCGCAACAGGACAGGCGAGCGGGAACGAGGTTTCCCGTTCGACCCGAGAAACAACGTGCACTCCGGGTCTAGATTCGCGCCAGGAGCGGGAGTAACACGCTTCGTTCACCGGAGGAGCTCGCATGCCCGACCCCGACGATCCTGGCAATCCGCCTGGCGATGGCGATGGCGATGGCGACGCCGCGGACGATGAGGAGTCGAGGCTCGAAGAGTGGGTCGATGATGCTGGCGAGTCCGAGGAGACTCATGACTTCGACTATGACGCGAATCTGCCCGACTCGGTCATCCCGCAGCTCAACAACGACGGCATACAGAAGCCGCCGACCGGCGAGCCGCCCGCGGGCGAGGAGGCGGCCGAAGCTGACGTCGAATTTGAGTTCACCGACCCCATTTCTCGCGCGATTGAAGACCTCGAAGAAGCGGGCAGAGCGGAGAGTCGAGCCGAGGCAGCCGAAGAGGCTGAAAGGCAAGCGGCGGAAGTGGCGGACGCTGATCGGCGAGAAGTAGAAGCGATCAAGGCGAGGAAGCTGGCCGAGAAAGCCGAGGAAGCCGCCAAGGTGAAGAAGATCCTCGACGACCAGCGCGAGCTCCTTGACTCGATCGAAGCGCCGAAACTGGCCCCCGCCAAGGCGAAGAAGAAGCGATTCAATTCAGCGTTGGAACGCCTTGTCGGTGGCATCGGTCTGTTCATGTTTCTCGGCTTCATTGGCTACGGCTGCACGCAGGTGTTCGGCGATGACGACGACACCGTTTCGAACGAACCAGCGGCCGATGATCTCGTCACCATCGGCCAAGTCGATGACGTGTTCCCCGATACCCCGACCGAACCGGAGATGCCCGTCGAAGCGGCAGAAGAGGTCGCACCCCCGCGTCCGGCCGGGTCGGGCACCACCGAGATAACTGCATTTGTGGACAATGTGTGCGGAGGGCTCTACGACGTCTTCCTTCGGGTTATCGCCTTCAACAACTTCCAGATCACGTCCGACCAGCTCCTGACAAAGAACGGCAATCCCTCCCAGAGCGCCACGGGTTGGGCGAACAGCAACGTGGCGATGGCCACCCTTACCCAAGAGGACTTTTACGAGGTCTGGTTCTTCGTCTGGAACCTCGGCGATCTCCTTGCGATCTACAACGTCTACGGAATCTCGGCGGACTTCACCCCGCCGGCGAGCGCCGACGATCTTGCCCAGTACGAGTCGGTCAACAGCCCGGAGGCCCTCGCCTCCGCGATTGGCGCCAGCGCCGACTCGTGCGCGGCCGAGGTGCAGGTCGACGAAGCAGTCACCACACCGTTCCCCGAGTCGAATAGCTGACGCCTAAGGTCGCCGGAGCGACGAGCCGGGGGCAGACAATGGGTGTGCGATTGACAGCGATGGACGAGTTCTTCGTTCACCAGATCCCTGAGCCGCTCCCGCAGGTCGAGACACATCACGACTTCTGGCGCGAGAGCTTGTTCTTCATCGCTCACCCGAAGGATCAGCTTGGCGATGTGCTCATCCTCACGATGGCGCACTTCCCGAAGGCCGAGCACATGGATGTCATGCAGCTGGGTCGGGTGGGTGGCGAGATGACGGCCGCCAAGCACCTCCGTGAATACGACGGCGACCCCCACACGCTTCATGTGCCGCCCGCGAAGATCGAGATCGTCGAGCCGTATAAGACGGTGAAGCTGACTGTCGACGAGCACCCCGACGCCCCCGTCTCACTCGATCTCACGTTCACCGCTCGCACCCGCGAGAACGGCTATCGCCGCGGCACCATGAAGGCGGGTCACGAGCGGATCTGGGATCAATCCCACATGATCCAGAGTGGCTGGTACAACGGGTCGTACACCCACAACGGCGTCACCTACGAGGTCGACAACTGGTGGGGGCAGCGAGACCATTCATGGGGTATTCGGGATCACTCGCGTTGCCCGCTATGGATGTGGTTCGCCATCCAGTTCGACGAGGGGATGCTTGGCATCTGGAACTGGGAGTACCCCAATGGCGCTCGGGTCTACACCGACGGCTGCTTCGCTCGGTCTGATATGAGCGACCCGATCCCGGTGATCGACTTCCGCTACGACATGCATTTCATCGATGCCGCCGGCAACGAGGTTGGTTACGGCCTCAACGGTGAGGCCGTCGAGGGGCTCGCCGGCACGTCCTGGTTCACGCTTGAAGGTGGACGCACGATCGAGGTGGAGACGGAAGGCCGCTGGGCTCAGCGTTATGGCCTGATGGGCGGTGGTCTCTTCGAGACCGAAGTACGCACGACCGACGGCTGGACCGGCACCGCCATCTACGAAGTCACCGGAGCGGGCCACCACCACTGGTTCCCCGAGCACCGCGGCGAACGGCTTCCACCTCATGGCTAGGCGCCGTATCCGGCGAGCAAAGACCGTTCGCCAGATTCTTGAAGACCGCGGCTTCGAGTCTGACGTGATCGACGAAGCCGAGCAGGCGGGCACCGCCGAACTGCTCGCCATCGACGGCCTTGTTCTTCCCGGGCGGGCTCGCTTCACGCTCAAACAGTTGGCCGCGAAGGTCGATGCCGACCCGGAGATCATTCGGGCGTTCTGGCGCAGCCTCGGATTCGTGGAGCCCATTGAAGACGAGCGCATCTTCACGAAGACCGATATACGCATCCTCAACTCGTTGGGTGGTTTGATCGACGCGGGAATCCTCGATCCGGTAGTCAGTCTCCAAATGGCGCGGGTGCTCGGACAAACGATGGCGCAGCTCGCTACGGCGGTGGTGGACGCAACTGAGGCACAAGCCATCGTGCTGCGAGATGCCGATGACAACGAACGGTCGCTCGCCATTCTCTCGGAGGAACTGCTTCCGTTTCTCTCCGACGCGGTCGACTACTCGTTCCGTCGACACCTCCGGGCCGCGGCGAGGCGTCGAGTCGATCTGTCGATTCATGACGATGGTGCGAGTCAAGTCATCGGGTTCGCTGATCTTGTTCGTTTCACCGAACTCAGCCTGCAACTCGCCGAGGACGAGTTGGCCAGCGTTGTTGGACGCTTCGACGAATTAGTACATAGCGTCGTCGTCGAACACGGCGGCCGCATCGTGAAGATGATCGGCGACGCGGCGATGTTCACCGTCATCGATCCGGTCGGTGGGGCCGTGATCGCGCTGGAACTCGCGGCGGCGGTCGAAGCCGACCCGTCGCTCGGAGGCATCCGGATCGGGATGGCCAGCGGGCCGATCATCAACCGGGATGGCGACCTCTACGGCCCGGTCGTCAACCTCGCCAGCCGCCTGGTCGGAATCGGGCGCAGCGGGGCGATCAACGTGAGTCAGGAACTGCGCGACGGACTCCGCGGTGATCCGCGCTTCAGGCTGCGAAGCCTGGGCCACCGCAATCTGCGTCACATTGGCGAAACGAGAGTCTTCCGACTCCGCCCCGGAATCTCCGACGAGTCCGATCCCTCGACGTAGCCGCCGACGGGCGGCGACACGAGCCGAGCCGCGGGCCAGATCGGCCTAACTCCGCTCATGCGGGACGGGCCTCTTTGTAGGCCGCCAGGGTCTGCGTTCGAGCGACGAGATGGTCGACGATGGGCGCCACATAGTCCACACCAAGGGGGAGCGAGCCGTGCTTCCAAGGATCGTGAATCTCGCTCTTCGGGAGGCCCGAGAGTTCGGGTACCCAACGTCGGATGTAGTCGCCTTGCGGGTCGAATTTCTGGCTCTGAGTCGTGGGATTGAAGATGCGGAAGTAGGGCGCGGCGTCGGGGCCAGTGCCGGCCACCCATTGCCAATTGCCCGCGTTCTGGGCGAGGTCGGCATCGATCAGGTGATGCCGGAAGAACCGTTCGCCGCGGCGCCAATCGATCAGAAGATCCTTCACCAGAAAGCTGGCGCACAACATCCGAACGCGGCCATGTATCCAACCTTCGGTCACGAGCTGACGCATTCCGGCGTCGACGATTGGAAAGCCGGTCTGCCCGCCGGACCACGCATCGAACCCTTCGTGATCGTCGAGCCACCGCACGGCCGCATACTCGGGGCGGACCGGTATATCGGCGAGCGTTGGGCGTTCAGCGAGCATGTGGGCCCACCAATCGCGCCAGGCGATCTGTCGAACGAAGGCTGCTCGACCCGCGGTGGAGTCACCAACAACGTCGACGAGTGTCCGAGGCGACAGTGTGCCGAACTTGAGGTCGGCCGATAAGTCTGACGTACCGTCGATGTCGGGACGATCACGATCGCTGGCGTAGTTGTCAACATGTTCGAGCCACGCGGTCACGCGATCCCAGGCCGCGCGCTCGCCGCCGGTCTGGCGAGGCGCGCCGCTCAGCTCGGGAATGGACTCACTATCAAGCGTGATCGGTTCACCGGCGCCTCCGTCGGGCCATGGCGTCCGAGGAGTGGTCGCCCAGACTCGAAAGAAGGGTGTGAAGACCTGTGACAGCGTGCCGCGGCGAGTGAGAACCGCGCCGGATTCATGGACCACCGAACCGGCATATTGATGAATCGCCACGCCGGTTGCTGCGGACACAGCCGCGTCCCGCGTTTGCGAGAACGGCGACGGGTCATGGTTCAGGTAAATCGCGGTGGCGCTGGATTCGGCAACCAGCGAAGGGATCGCCTTTTCGGCATTACCCGAGCGCACGACGAGTGCGCCGCCGAGCGCCCGCAGCTCGCGGTCGAGCCCCTGGAGATGCGCGAGCAGCTGGTTGCGGCGGGCCGGGCTCGCAGCATCGAGCAGCTTCGGCTCGAGAACAAAACAGGCGATGACGTGTCGGTGAGCGGCCGTAGCGGCGTCCCACGCCGGGTTGTCGGCGAGCCGAAGGTCTCGGCGAAACCAGACCAATCCCGGGGCCTCCTGCATTCTCTTCACCCCT
>JBLIOE010000049.1:0-31365 GCA_047639555.1 Candidatus Aldehydirespiratoraceae bacterium | reverse complement strand
AGCTCCGAATCGGGTCAATTCCCGTCAATCCCTGTCAACCGGTGCGCGCTTCGTTGATGTTGACGATCTCATCAACTCAGCAGAGGTCACCGACTTGCGCTTGTGTCCGAAGTGACAGACGGCCGCCGACGTGCTGTGGTATCCACCCATGCAGGAACCGGAGATCGACGTGCGAGGTGTGACCTTCTCGTGGCATCACCTGATGGGTTATCGCGTCGACTCTCCCATCGACTAGGCGAGGCGGCATCGGTCGGCGAGGAGTATGTAGAACGGAGCAGCGATGAACCTGAACGACAAGGTCGCAATCGTGACCGGCGCGGCGCGAGGGACGGGTGCCGCGATTGCGCAACGGTTCTGTCAATCGGGAGCGCAGGTGGTGCTTGCCGACATTCGCGACGAGGCAGGCGAGGCGACAGCCCAAAGCCTCGGCGCATCCGCGACCTACCGATCGGTCGATGTGACGAGCACGGCAGCGTGGGCTGCGGCCGTCGAGCAGACGCTCGAGCAACACGGCCGGATCGACATCCTGGTGAACAACGCTGGCGTCCTCCACCAAGGGGCGATCGAGAACACGTCCGAAGCTGACTTTCGGCGCCTGCTTGAGGTCAACACCCTCGGTCCCTTCCTCGGCATCCAAGCCGTCACACCGGTGATGCGAGAGACCGGCGGCGGGTCGATCGTCAACATCGGGTCGGTCGACTCGCTCATCGCCATGAACGGGCTCACCGCATACTGCGCGTCGAAGTTTGGCCTAAGCGGAATGGCCAAGGCCGCCGCCCTTGAGCTCGGCCGCGACGGCATCCGTGTCAACACCGTCTGCCCCGCGGGCGGCAACCCGCAGATGTATGTGCCGTGGATGGACAAGGTCGCCGGCTTCATAGGTGAGGCGCTTGCCTACAACGACAACCGCGGCATCCCTGGCTCGGTGCCGCTGGAGAGCATCGTCGATGCGGTCCAGTTCCTCGCTAGCGATTCCAGTAGTCACTGCACGGGGATTGATCTTCCCGTCGATGGTGGCGCCACGGCCGGCAACTTCGTGCCGGGGTTCAACACGCTCTGAGCGAACCGGCCTCAAACCGATGTGAAACACAAAACCAACGGAGTGCCTTGCTGCGTCGGCGGCCCACTCGGATAGCAACGTCGAACACATCGAGATCCAGTTAGCCGGAGCTCTTCGAAACGCTCTCTGACCCGTTCTGCGTCAGAGAACGTTGCGGTCGACGCGTTCTTGGATACAGAACCGGTCCGCCAGGATTTCGTGGTCGGCGTGGGGGAGTAGCTCAGCGAGAACCGCTCCATCGGAAAGCTTGACCGCGATGGTCATGCAGCTGTCCGTCGAATCGAACGAGCTGGCTCGCGGCTCTCCCCACTAGCTGGGCTTGGCGCCATTGATCCTCTACGGTCTCGTCGCGCCGCCGCACCCAGCACCTGGAGACCGCCAATGCCTATCGCCATTTCCGACGACCATCTGACGCTCGGGCAGACTGCCGCCGGTCTGCTCACGGCCCGCGATTCCCGCGGCGCGAGCCGGGCGTTGCTCGATACGCCAGGGGACACCCTGCCCGAACTTTGGGCCGAGATGGTCGATTTGGGCTGGTTGGGCCTCCATGTGCCCGAGGATCTGGGTGGTTCGGGCTACAGCCTGGAGGAGCTCGTCGTGGTCATTGAGGAGACGGGTCGAGCGTTGGTCCCGGGGCCGTTCGTGCCCACGATGATCGCCAGCGCGGCGCTGCTCGCCGCCGACAACGAGGGCGCACGAACATTTGTGCCCGGCCTGGCCGATGGGTCCGTAGTCGCCGGCATCGGGATGGCTACCGACGTGAGCATCGACGGCGGCACGGTCTCGGGCCGCTGTGGCGCCGTGTTGGGCGGCGCGATCGCCGGCCTCTTCGTATTGGGTGCCGGCGACGACCTGGTAATCGTCGAGAACGGCCCCGGCGTGACCGTCGACGTGCCCCCTGCCCTCGACAACAGCCGACGTTCGGCCCGTATCTCCCTCGACGGCGCCGCCGCCACGGTGGTCTCCGGCGCGGCCCGGCACTTGGTCGACATCAGCCGGCTCCTGTTGGCGGCAGAAGCGGTCGGCGTCGCCCGCGAGTGCACCCTGCTGGCCGCCGACTACGCCCGCGACCGTGAGCAGTTCGGCCGGCCGATCGCGATGTTCCAGGCCGTCAAGCACCACTGCGCCAACATGTCGGTCGCCACCGAGATGGCGACCGCCGCAGTGTGGGACGCCGCCCGGGCCGCGTCGGCCGGCGGTGATCAGTTCACCTTGGCCGCTGCGGTCGCAGCCGCGCTCGCCGCGCCGGCCGCCGATCTGTGCGCCAACCTCAACACCCAGGTCCACGGTGGCATCGCTATCACCTGGGAGCACGACGCCCACCTCTACATGCGCCGGGCCACGACACTGCTCCACTACCTCGACGCAACCGGGGCCGCGGAGGACGTGACCGACCTCACCCGCCAGGGCGTCGCCCGGGCAAAGGCGATCGAACTGCCGCCCGAGGCCGAACAGATGCGGGCCGACGCCCGTGGTTTCCTCGGCGAGGTCGCGGGCCTCGCCGACGACGAACGACGTAATCGGCTTGTCGAGTCCGGCTACCTGGTACCCAACTGGCCAACGCCCTACGGCCGGGCAGCAGGAGCCGTCGAGCAGCTGGTGATCGAAGAGGAATTCGCCGCCGCCGGGATCGACCGTCCGTCGCTCGGCATCACCGCCTGGAACATCCTCACCATCATCCAGCACGGCACTGACGACCAGCAGGAACGATGGGTCCTGCCGGCCCTGCGCCAGGAGTTGACCTGGTGTCAGCTCTTCTCCGAGCCCGATGCCGGGTCCGACGCAGCTGGCGTGAAGACGAAGGCGACGCGGGTCGACGGTGGCTGGCTGGTCAACGGCCAGAAGGTATGGACGTCGGGCGCGCACGTCGCGGGTATGGGGTTCGCCACTATCCGCACCAACCCAGACCTGTCGAAGCACGAGGGCATCACGATGATGGCCATCGACATGCATGGCGAGGGTGTGGAAGTGCGACCTCTCAAGATGACCACCGGCGACTCGGGCTTCAATGAGGTCTTCTTCAACGACGTGTTTGTGCCCGACGACGACGTCGTCGGCCCCGTCGACGGCGGCTGGACCGTCGCTCGCTCCACACTCGGCAACGAGAGCGTGAGTATCGGCAGCGGCGTCGGAGGCGGCACGTCGCTGTCGGCCCAGATGATGGTCGGCTCGTTCGATGCCCACCCCGAATGGCTCGACGGGGGTGCCGCCCGCATCGGCCGCCACTTTGCCGACAACCAGGCGATCGGCCTGCTCAACCTGCGCGCGGCCCATCGGGCCGTGGCCGGCGGTGAGCCGGGTCCGGAAGGGGCGATGACCAAGCTGGTCCTCTCGGAGATCGGCCACGAAGCGGCCGCCATCGGCACCGCGCTCGCCGGGCCCGACTCCGTCTATCTCGACGGGGCCGGCCAAGCCAGCGGCTACATGATGCTGATGCACCGCGGCATGTCGATTGCCGGTGGGACCTCGGAGATCAAGCGCAACCAGATCGGTGAACGCATTCTCGGCTTGCCCCGCGACCCGCTGATCCGCTGAGACTCCGACTTCACGCGAATTGTGACGGGTGACGTTTGATAGCGGCTTCGCGCGCCGCTGATTCGTTCTCGACTGCGGCTCGCGACAATGACTCGTTCTTCAGGGAAGAACGAGTCATCTGCTTAAGCACGCGCTGGTTGGGCCGTGGTCTGGTGTTTCAGGGTGTAACCGCGAAGTAGAGGAAACGGCTCAGCAGTCCTGCGTCGAGCGCGCGCAGTCCGCGGCGATCACCGCGACGTTCTTCGCCGGGAACGAGACGCGACCCGCTCGGCCCTGGGCAGGGCCAGGCGGAAGGCAACCGGTACGCATTGCGTACCGGGGGTGGTCACGTCGTCTCAGTACTTGTAACTGGTGCGATCAAGGGCCCCCGAGATCCACAATCGGCACCTGACAACTCGTCAGCCCTTGTGGGGGTGATCGGTCAGCGGCCGCCGAGAGCGAGGTCGTGCAGCATGCGGTCGGCGACGTCGCGGCGGGCGCGGGTGGGGCGGGCGCTGGCGATGCCGACGAATTGGCGAACGGCGCCGGCGCGGAGCTCGAGCGCGGCGACGAGCGTGCCGCGTTCCTCGAGGCCGACCACGACTGATCGGCCGCTACGCACGGCTCCGGCGTAGTCGGCGAGGCAGTTCGACAGCCGACGGCCCCACCGTGTCAGCTCGGCCGGGTCGCGGGGAAGAATCAGCCGGTGCTCGCCGAGCCGATAGCCGTGGGCGATCTCGACGGTCGGCGGGTAGGCGAACTCCGTTGTACCAGCCGGGCCATCGCTCGGTGCGACGAGCGGAATCGCGGGGAGTGCCGCCGGCTCCGGAGCGGGCTCCGCTACCACGTGAGCCCGGCGAACGTCCCCCCGGCGGCGAGGAGCTGGTGTGGGACGCTCAAGCGGCACGGCCTGAGCAGCCTGGTGTTCGAGGTCGACAATTCGACGGGCGAGGGTCAGTTCCGCAACGACGGCGAACGGTTCGACGATGGCCAAAGACCGTCGCAGTCGGGTGCTGCCGTGCTCGACGCTCAGGGCATCGATGGCGAGGGCGGTCGCCGTCGCTTCGTCGGCCGTGCGCCACAGCCGACGAAGCTGCTTCACGTCTTCTACGCTCGGCCAGTGCTGAGGTGGCAACCACCGCCCACCACCGGCCAAGACAGTGGCCAGGCGCTCAGGTCGAAGGTGATCGGCCAGAGACATGGCGAGCCCGAGCGGCCGCAGGTCCGGGGCCGCCTCGGCGGGTGCATCGTCGCCGGGCATCATCCCGCGAGGAAGCGAACGGGCGGCTCCCCGTGTGGCTGTTGGGCCGACCGCAACCCGGGCCGCCGCGGTGGCGGACTCGGCGCGCAACGTTGGCGCGGCCCAACGGGGAACGTGGGGGAGAGGGCCGGCCCCGCCCCTCCGGGCCAGCAATGCGAGGGGGAACGACAGCGACGCGAGCAAGGCCCCGAGGTCGGTGCGGTCGCTGTCGGGGACATCGCCGAACCCCCACCGTTGGGCCTCGCCGAACACGGCAGCGGCCACACCAGTGCACCACCGATTCGGGTCCTCTCGACGGGCCCGGGCTTCGCGGCGCAGCATGGTCGGCAGGGTCCCGGGCTGAGTGCTCACATCGATGCAGCGGTCACCGCCGAGCATCGAGATCCAGACATGCACCCCGTCATCGCGGCGGTCGATTCGCGCGACTGTCCGCTCGGCGATGGCGATGTCGAGCCGGTCGTTCGATGGGGTCGCTGAAAGAGAAGGTGTGATCGCAGACATGAGGAAGGCCGGTCCCGCACCCGGCTCTACCCATACAAGTGTTCGCCCGGCCCGCCGTCAAGCGCGTCGCCTCTTTGAATGCGCGACCATCTACCAATGGCTACTCACTCGATCACCGTTCATCCATCCCGACCTCTTGAGGTCGTCAACGCCGACCTCATCGTCGAGGTCACCTCCGACGACGAGAAGCTCGGACAACTCCAAGTCTCCCGCGGCGCGATCGACTGGGTGCCGCGAGGCCACAAGTCGGCCATCTCCCTCTCCTGGGAGCGGTTCGATCAGCTGATGCGAGAAGCCGAGTAGCGCCGCTCCCCGGCTTCGCTCACCCGTTCAAGCGGGGCCGTCGATCCCGAGTGCGAGCATGTGGTAGCGACGCGTCGGCTGTTCGGCATCGTGGAACGAGACACGCTTCGAAGGGTCTCCGATGTCGATGACGAGATTGTTTCCCTTGAGTTGACGCAGGAGCGCGACCAGCGTCCACAGGTGAAGCCGAGTGCGCAGGGTTCCCCGTGGAGTTCGGCGCGAAGCTTCTTGCTGCCGGAGCCGACCTGACGGTCGAGGGTCCGCACCGTGATGGTGTCGGTCGCGAAAGTGAGCCAGGCCCTCGCGGGACGGTCGCCGTTCGACAGGATCGATACTTGCTCGACGGCACGGCGCAGGGCTTTGCGCTGCACTTTGACGAGGCGGGTCGTCGGGTTGGTGCGCATCGGTTCGTAGTCGGGAAACGAGGAGAACAGGTTCTCGACACGAATCGAGGTGTCGCCAGCCACAAAGTCAACCTGATGAGCACCCATTCGCACCTCGACTCGGCGGCGTTTCGGCAGATGACGGCCGAGGTCCTCCAACGCCTCCGGCGGGAGGATGAGCGGGCTATCGCGGAGGTTCTCCGCCAAAGGGTCGCGGAACTCGGCGATCGCAAGCGTTTCCATGTCGGTTGCCGCGAACTGCAGCGTGTCAGCTTGAGCGGTGATCTCCAGACCGGCCAGATCGGGTCGCCACCCGTAGTGGTGCGAGATCGAGAGTGCGGTGTGGTCGAGGCCGGCCCGAAACGCCTCGCCGCCGAGGTCCGCCACGTTCAGGGAATTCACCGGGCCGTCCGGCGGGAGAACGCTGTCCGGTCGGATAGCCAGAAGCTCGGCGCGAAATGCTCGTGACCGAAACTCGATCGACTCGTTGTCGCCCTCGAACTCGGCGTCACCTGAACGTCTCGACAAGACCACCCTGCGCAGCGGCTCGAGGGGCAGCACCAGCGACCCGCTCCCGGTTCCGACGATCGGGATCCGCTGCTCGATGGTGACGGGAGGCCGGATGACGGTGACCGTCAGCCAGTCCTCATCGATCTCCGTCCAGACCCCGTTGTAGTCGAGCGAACGGCGCCCGGAGCCGACGACACGCGCCGCGGTACGCATCGTTCGGGCCAACGAATGGCGGCTACAAGAGAACCGATACCCCACCGCAGTCACTATCCCAGCAGTGTCAAGTCGCCGACCGAGTCACCGATTCGTGGGCACCGTCCACCGCTCAACCGACCTGTTCTTAGGATGAGAACGAGTCGACCGACATCGGCGGGTGCATGCCACACGATGTCGCCAGATCGATCGGGGCTCCGGAGATCACGGCGTCGACATAACCATCGGTGTGGATCTAGCGAGCGTCGTCCGCCGAGGGCGAACGCCGGTGATGTGAACGCTTCCACCGTTCACTATCGACCGAACGCTCACTCAATCATGGGTTCGTGCCGTGGGGTCGCTCTGCGGTCGCCGAAGCACAGTCGACGATCAGTCTGAATGCTCGGGACGGTTCGGCTCGGTGACATCGAGCTGACCCACGATCCAGCGGACCTGGTCGGTTCGCATGACGATGCGCTGGGCTTCGTCGGCCTTGGCGGCGTCGAGAAGCTCGCTCCACCAGCCGAGGCGGTATTGAGCGAGCCGTCCCATGCCGCCGAGGCGGTAGCGGTAGCCGAAGCGAGACCCGTCGAAGATGCCGAGTGAGGCCAGCTGGTGGTCGCGGTTTCGACGGTGCCGTTCCAACGCCCAACGGTCGGCGCCTCGGCCCAGCTTGCCGATCGTTTCGAGCGTGCGAGCCCAGGAGAACAGTGTGGTCATGATGGTTCCTCTCATTGCTCCTGGCGTTGCCACCGATGCCCTTCGGGCCGGTTGGCGGATCGTCATAGGGCCAGGCCCCTCGGATCCTCTGAATGAGTCGATTGCATCGTACGGGTTGGCTGTGACAGTCGCCGCCGGTTTCGAACCGGGACCCGCGTGAAGAGTCAGAAGGTGTCAACGAGTTCGCTGAGCCACGGTGTCTCTACGAGGTCGTGCCCGCGCTCGGCGAGTTCGTCGAACAGCGCCACGCGCTGGTTGGGATCGAGCACCGCGTAGAGCCCGTTGAAGTTGGTCTCCCAGAGCGTGCCGAAGCGAGACGCCAGTTCATGGGTCACGGATTCGGCGACGAGTCGATACGTCGACGGTGGCCAGTCGCCGTCAGCGCACGCGCCAAGGTCGTATGCGGCAAACGACACGTCATCAGCGGGTGCGCCTTCGGCGCTGATCAGGGCGTGCTCGGCTTCATCGACAGGCGACGGCGACAACCCAGGTGCAGTTCCAGTGATCTCAAAATGGCCGACGAAGTCGCCGTATTCGCCATAGCCGGCGAGGCCCAACACCTCGACGTGTACGTCCTCACCGAGGGCCCGCACCTCACCCCAAGTGCGGCAACCCATTACTTTCCGCCGTACCCGCCAATGTTTGGCCAGTTCTTCTCTGACGACGTACAGCCCGGGACGTCGTTCCTCGACTCCGGGCCGGCGGGCACCAGCAATAGTCCAGAGCAGCTGTGTCACGACCCGCTCTTCCGGCCGGCGAGAACCGCCTCAGTCGACGTCTCGGCGTCAACCCGTGACGAATGACGGATGGCGTTGTCGAGTGGCGTACTCGTGCGGAGCCCGATGCCGTCTCCCGCGCCATGAACCAACGCTTCGTCGCGTCGACGTCGCGCCTCCGCAAGAAGCGCGGAGATTCGCGTTGTTCCGGTGGCCGGGAACTCCGGTGCCGGGAGAGCGGATATCTGCTCGGCATTGCGCTTCCGGGTCGCCTCGTGTGTGTCCCAGTCGTAGCGCGCTCGAGAGAGCAGCGCCTTTCTCATGTGTCGATCCATCTCATCCATGCTTTCCGGCCTGAACGGCCCTACCTCGACAACGTTCGACAGCGCCGCGAGTCGCGCGAAATCTCCGACGATTCGCCGACGGCGACAGGATCGGCGATTGAGCGATCGAGTGGGCTCTCCGATCATGGTTCCCGGGCTTGGTCGCGTTTGTGCTGCTCAACCGCAGCGCGCATCGACGCGATCCGCGCGTACACGGTGAGTTCGGGGCGACTCGGGTTGTCCGGGTCGGGGAGGTCGCGGCGGTGACCGGGCGGGAGTCGACGGAGCTGCTCGATTGTGCGTCGGAGTCGCGGGTCGAGGTCGCTGATTCGGACACCCTCTTTGGGATCCCCAGCCTCGTCGACGAGGTCGTCGGCGGTCATCCGTACATCGAGACGTCGTCGGGCACGGTTGCGGGCAGTGTCCACCAGTTGTCGTCGTCGCAGTACAGCACGGCAGGTATGCCACAGAACACCCGCAGAATCTCAGCGGGCGAAACGACGGTGTCGGGCACACCCCGCCTTCGTCGAAACAGCACGCCGCTGGGGTAGAACTCGACCTGCCAGCCGACGTCTGGATGCCAGAAGTAGACGGTCCCGTTCTCGTCATCCCGGTTCCATTCGAACACCGCTGCCGTCGTCTCGATCAGCGGCTCTTGCCAGCCTTCATCGGGGGTCCACGGTGTCGCCGGGATGAGTCGGGGGACATCATGAAAACATCGCGAGATGGTCTCCTCCGGCGTTTCACCAGGCGCCATCAGCATCAGTTCGAGTGCGATTCCCATGTTGCTCCTCTCACTCTTCGTACGGCTCTGCCGTGACACATCGACGTTCTAGCGATGTCGAAGATGCTGATCCACGAGGTCATCCCAGACTCGCAGATGAGTCTCGGTCATTGACACGCTGCTCCGACTGGGTGGGAGACCGCGCTGAATCTCGCCGGTCATGGTCTTGATCTTGTCCGCCGAGACGATCACGTCGTCCTCTTCGTTCACTGTGCTCCGCCTTGTCCACTTTGCCCAGCCGGCGTTCCGGCCGACCTCTAGCTCGTAGATGACGGCCGTGACATCCGGTCACTGTCACACCCCCTTCGCATAATGGAGCTTGTTGACATCGGCGGATGTCACGGACTTCCCCGACAAAGGACATGAGATGGATGCACAGGCAAATACCGAATCCGACGACCCTCTGAATCAGATGATGGCCGGGATGGCCGCGGGTGACGCCGCGTTCTTGTTCGCCTTCGTCGAGGCGTTCAGCCACAAGGTCCGCTGGGTCGTGCGTTCCATCCTCGAGGGCATGGGTCGCCACGACATCTTGCGCAACACCGATGAGCTCGATGGGCTCACCCTCGATGCGTGTGACGTCATCTTCCGCCGCTCCGGTGGATGGAAGCCCGGCGGTGCGGCGCCCTGGAACTGGGCGTTCAAGGCAATCCGGGCCGAAGTCGTCCGTGGCATCGGCCACCGCGTGGTCGAGCTCGGCACTGATGAGGATCGCGACGGCGAGGTGGAATCCCATGGCGACGTGGTGTTCGACCTGGCTGCCGACGACCTGTCGGTGCTGATCAGTCGCCATCCCCGGGTTGGCGTGCTCGACCGTGCGATCCGCGCCGTCGGGTCCGAACGCGACCAGGCCGTTTACTGGGAGTACCGCATCCAGCAGGGCATGGGCGACCCGTCGCCCGCCCACACGGTTGGTGCCCGGTTCGGTTTGAAACCCGACAACGTGCGCCAGCTGTGTCGCCGCCATGGGCGGAAGGTCTGGGCGATCGTCGAAGCTGATCAGACCTACGCCGAGCTCCGAGATCACGGATGGTTCGCCGCATGACTTCCATCGACCCAACCGTCGTCATCGAACGCATGGCGAGGCGACTCAGATCCGAGGGTGCCGAGCACCCCGTCGCTGGAGCGATCGCGCTCGCCGCGCGTGGACATTTGCGACTGGACCTCGACTCGTATGCGAACACGGTGGGTTTGCCGGTCGCCGACGTCGGCGCAGCGGAAGCCGGTGAGATCCCGTTCGGTGACCTCCATCGCTCCCTCGGACTACAGGCGGGGGTTCTCGGGGCGGATCTGCTCGCTCTCGCCGACCTCGAGGTGACGTGGCGAACCGACCCTCCGGCTCAAGCCGCGAGACGATGAGCCCACGCCCCGGGCGTTGCCCGACGTGCCAGCGAGCCACGATCGTCCCCATCGCCTACGGCTACCCAGGGCCAGAGATGTGGGCGGCGGTGGACCGCGGCGAGATCGTCCTCGGTGGATGTGTCGTCACTCCCGAGAACCCCAGCTGGGAATGCACAGCCTGCCAACAACGCGGCGGCTGATCCGTTTCGCTCGACCCGCGCTTCGGACACTGCTCGCGCGATCATGCTTGGGGAGGAATCAATGAACGAAGCGACCATTCGCGTAGCGACATGGAACCTCGAACGTAAGAAGCCGACGTCACCCACCGGGCAGGCTGGTGTCGCACACTTGGATTCGCTCGAAGCCGACATCCTTGTGCTGACCGAAGCCCGTCGGTCTTTCCCGCCTGAGAAGGGCCACCTCGTTTGCGCGGAGTCGTGGGGTGACGATGACGAACGCAAGGTCGCGCTGTGGTCCCGCAACCCCTGGCGAGACATCGACCCGGTCGGTTCGCCCGACCTCCCGCCAAGCCGATACGTAGCGGCAACAACCGACACGCCGATCGGTCCGGTTCGGGTGGTCGGTGCCTGCATCCCGTGGCACATGGCGAACGTGGTCTACGGAACCAAAGACCGAAAGCCTTGGGAAGACCACATCGCCTACTGCAACGCGCTCAGGGCATTGATCAACGATCGGCGTACATCGACACCGCTGATCATTGCGGCGACTTCAATCAGCGCATGACTGACCCGCCACGTCGAGGTCGCGATCACTGGGACGCTCTCGCCGACTGCTTCAAGGGGCTGGGGTTGCCGACCGCTGGTGTCGTCCCGGGCTGGGAGCGCGAAGAGAACGATCACATAGCGACCGGATTCCTACGGCACGTACACGTGCAGGGCTGGCCCAACGTGATCGACGGGGTGCGCTGTTCAGACCACGCGGGCGTCATGGCTGACCTGGCCCGCCACGATCGGCTTGCGGGCTGACTCGTTCTTCGCCGAGGAGCGAGTCAGTCTGGCTCGCCGAGCCTGGCCGGATCGTCAGCTACCGGCGAGCCAACCCCACGCTCAAGAGGCCCATCTGCTGATCCGACCCTTGAGCGGGTCTGCGCGCTGCGCGGTGGGTGCGGGGCGATTGGTGCGCCCGCCTCGTCTTTGGTCGACAAGGTCATCCCAAACCTCTCGGTGAGTCGGCGTCATTTTGACCGCGCTCTCAGAGGGACGGAGGCAGCGTTCTATTTCGGCCGCCATGGTGAAGATCTCCTCGGCCGACACCGAGGCCGTCTCTTCGTCGCCGGTCATTTCCCAACCCGTCTTTCGCTCCGCCTTGCCACTTGGCCCATCCCGCCAGAGATGGCGCCGCGTGAAGGGGCCAAAACTAGGTGGATGCGGGCGGCAGTACTAGGGCCGTTCTCGGCACGTCGAGGGCCACGAACCCAAGATCTTGGGTTCGTGATCTCGCAGCGACACCGGGTTGGCCACTGCGAGCGGTCGAATCCGCAAGATACTGTCTGATGCATGGAAGATGCGCCGCATCAAGCCGAGAGCCTGCCCTTGCGAGTTCTTGTCGCGAGTGCACTTGGTTCGATCATCGAGCCAGCGCTTTCGGCCCGCTACTCCACGGTCGAATTGGTGACGTCACGAGCGGCGCTCTCAGAAAAGCTGCCAGGAAGCCTGGTTTTCGACGTTGCCGTCGTGGACCTCATTTGGAACCAGTTCGAAACGGAGTGGACCTTCGACGGGCTGGATGTGCTTGCCGCGCTCGCCGCCACTGGACGGGCGGCATCGGTGCTGATCGCCGTTCATGGCTACGACGCCGAACGCGACTACCTCGACGAAGCGTTCGACCACCCGCTTGTGCACGGGATCATCCTCAAATCCGATGGGTATGGCGTGCTAATCGCCGCGATCGAAACGCTGTCGGCAGGAGGAGAATTCCATTCCGAGGGTCTCCCTGGTGAGATCTTCCAGTCCGACCGTTCGACCATCGCTCGATGGTTCGATGCAGTTCCGATGGTCGCTCACGTGGCTGGCGCAATCGCATCAAAGCGGGCGTCTACCTGGAGCCAGGTGGCATCGGTGACGTCGTTCGCCGAGTCGTATGTATCGGCGGCTCCACAAAAGTTCGGCGAAGGGCTTTACTCACTCGGAGAGGTCGTGGACCCGACTGAAGTGAATCAGGCAACCATCTTCCGGTGGAGCGGGGAACACGCTCGTTTCGTGCTCTCGTGGTGTCGACGCCACGGATTGTCGGACTACTCGAGACCGTCGCGGCGAACCCCCGGTGGACGCTGAGGCTGGGATCCGTCAGCCTTCGGATCCGAGGTGGTGCTCGATCCCGATCCCGCCAATGGGTGAGAGGCGCGATCCGAGGCGCAGTGCCGACATGTCGGAGCAGTGTCGACAGATCCGCGAAGTGCTCGCCACGCTGCTCGACATCGACGGGTGACGACCAGCCAGAGGCCGGCCGCGTGGATCTATCGCTGGTTCCCAGCAGTCGCCACTCCCACGCCTGCTGTTACCGAGCTGTTGGTCGGTGTCCGGCACTCTGCAGTTGGAGACAGTCAGCCGCAGGGAGTAGCTACAGATGTTCGCACGACGATTCAGTTCCCGCCGGGTGGGGGCAGCCCTGTCTGTGCTTGGGCTTGTGGCCGCGGTGCTCGCCGGCCCGGCCGCCGCAGCAGACCCTCCGGACGGACCGAGCCCAGCGAGCGACGGCCTGGAAGCGCAGGCCACGCCGGGAGCACCGGCCCCGATTCGGCAGTTGCCGATCTGTGAGCAACTGCAGGACCCCCCAACCGGCGCCTGCCCGGCAGAGAGTGACTATCTCACCGTCTCGTCGAGCGGATCCTTCGACGGATCAGGCGCTGTCACCTTTACTATCAATCCCTCGATACCGCCGTGCGCGACCTACGACGCTGGAGCAAGGGTTTACTCGCCGTCCACGTGCGACACACAAATCTACATCGCCAGCAAAAGCACGATTCGCTGCGAGTACCTCGATGATACGACCGGGCTGCTCGTGCCATGCCTCGTTCCGTTTCAAGACACGTTCGCGCAGTGGGATGACGTGATTTCTCAGACGGGCACGTGGCGCCGCCAGCCCGAACTCGAGATCTTCGGGTGTGCCTCGTTCTCCCTCTTCTACCTGTACTACGAAGGCGGGCCTAGCGGGAGCGGGCAGACATGGCCGGAGTTGGCGGCAACTACTGGCGAGTGCACGCTGTCGATGGACCGAACGCCGGACAACCTCATAGGCGCCAGCTGGGCAGTCATCACCGGTGGTCTGCAGGTGGCCCGGCCCGGCCCGGCGATGGCCAGTCCGTTCTCGAGTATGCATGGGCAGAGACCTGCGTCGGCGTCAACGGCACGCTCGGTCCGTTCGCCGAGGTTGGCGACCCGGACCCGGACCCGGATCCGCAGACGCCGTTCACCGATGTCGATGGCTCCTCGTTTGCCTATGACGATGTCGCCTTGCTCTTCGAACTTGGAATCACGCAGGGTGTGACCCCCACCGAATACGGACCCGATGGTGAGGTGACTCGCGAGCAGATGGCGGCGTTCCTCGGGAGAATGTGGCGAGCGCTGGGCAACGATTGCCCAGACGGCGACAACCCGTTTGTGGACATCTCGGCGGACCCTTTCGCCTACGACGAAGCGGCCTGCATTTTCGGGCTGGGCATCACGACCGGGGTGTCGGCCAACGAATACGACCCGAGTGGGAAGGTGACGCGTGAGCAGATGGCGGCATTCCTGGCGAGGATGTGGCGAGCGCTCGACAACGAGTGTCCGTCAGGCTCAACCGAGTTTACTGATGTGGCATCGTCGTTCGCTGCCGAGGACACCGCATGCATCTATCTCCTCGGAATCACCACCGGCACGAGCGCCACGACCTACGGCCCGTCAGAAAACGTGACACGCGAACAGATGGCCGCATTCCTTGGACGACTACATCGAGCGCAAGCGAGCTGACGTCCGGAATCCGGGTTCGCCTCGTCGGACTAGGACGCCACCTCGACGAGAACTGCTTCACCGCCGGACTCGTTCCTGGCTCGAGGACCCGTCTTCCGAGGGTCGGTTCGCAGCAGGGGCTAATTCGAGCGTGCGGCGACGGCTTGTGCGATGGCGACGGCACGCTGGGGGCGATCGACTGCCTTGGTGGCAACTCCCGCTGCGACATCGTCGGGCTCGTATTCGGCCTTGGTCTTCAGCGGGAGCAGCCGGCGTAGATCCTTCTCAACGCTGGCGCCGTCACGTCCGGCCTGCTTGAGCAGGGTCAGTGCCTGGTCATGGTCCTCGCCGGCCGAACGCTCACCCAACCGAGCGCCGCAGACGGCATCGGCGTACTCGTTGGCCTGGTGCGCGTAGGCGCGAACCTGATCTGCTGAGACCGGTCTCGTGCGCATCTTCTTAGCCACGCGCGCCCTGGAGTTTCTCGATGGTCGCGCCGAGCACCACCACACCTTCGCGGGCGATGTCTCGCCACAGCGGGCTCTTGCTCGACAGCTTCCTCGCGGCTTCAGCGCCGTCGGCCTCGATCACTTCGACCGGGTTGCCGGTGATCTTTCGAACGTGCTGCCGCCACTGCTCGACTCCCGTCGCCCAGGTGTCGTCGTCCTCGTCGACTCCGTCGGGACGGATGATCAGTGCGTCGATGTCACTGTGTCGGTCGGCTTCGCGTCGAGCAAACGAGCCGAAGATGATGACGCTTGCGGGCGGCAGGGGCAGTTCGAGCGCAGCGGCGCCCAGTCGCTCGAGCGAGATGTCGTGTGAGCGAGAGAGTTCGATGACGAGCGCGGCTGCCACGTTCTCGTGATTGATCCGGAACATTGAGGAGGGGGGGACCTCGCGTCGCTCAACGAGACCGAGTTCGACAAGGCCGGGAAGAACCCGCGATGCCTGGGCCGCGCTCACATCGGCCAGGCGAGCAACCCGTCGGAGGTTGAGTTCCCCAGTTGTCTCGGCGAGAACGGCCAGGACCCGACCCTGTGTTCCGAGGATGGCCGCCTCGACAGGATGAACAAAGTCCATGTGGCCGCCCTAGCGGATAGCCATCATAAATGGAACAACTGTTTCGTATTTGTACGCATCAGTCCAGTACCAGCGAGGTCGTTGTGCCGGGTCACTTGACCGAGCGTTCGAGGATTTCCTTGTCGCGTTCGATGAGTCGGTTGGCCCGCGAGGTGAAGTCGTCGTCGGCTCGAACTCGTTCGATCTCCGCGCTCAGGGAGTCGATGATGAGTTGGTTCACGCTCGTGCCCTTCACTCGCGCGACGGCTTTAGCTTCGTCGGCGACCGAGCTCTGATTCGTTCGGCGTCAGAGAACCACCTCTGACTCGTGTTTCGGAAAGGAACACGCCGACTGGGGGCGCTTCACGTCGACTGCCCCGGGATCGCCGTACTTGGGACTCCGGAGAGGGTGAGGACTAGCATCCTTCGATGGGGCCAACGGTAGAGACGGCGACGATTCTGTTCTCGGACATCGTTGGCAGCACGCGTATGCGGGTGGCTCTTGGTGACGCGGCCGCAGACGATGTGCGACGTCGCCACGATCGCATTCTCGGGGCAGTGATCGAACGTCACGGGGGCACTGTCGTGAAGCATCTCGGTGACGGGCTGATGTGCACGTTCGGTGGATCGGCGGAAGCGGTCGCCGCAGCGATCGAGATGCAGCGTGAGGTCGATCGAGAATGGCGTCGCGCCGCTGACGTCGAGCGGGTTGCGATCCGAATCGGTCTGAGTGCGGGCGATGTCACTTGGGAGGACGGCGACTGCCACGGCACTCCGGTTGTCACCGCGGCGCGCCTCTGCGATGCAGCCGAGGGAGCCCAAGTGTTGTGTGACGATCTCGTGCGCGGTTTGGCTCGGGGTCGGACCGATGTGTCGTTCGAATTGATGGGCGAGCTCGATCTGAAGGGTCTCGCGGAGCCGGTGTTGGCCTATGTCGTGCCGTGGGTCGACGAGTCATCGATCGGGGCCCCGTTACCGGGGCCGTTGCGAGTGATGAGCGGCGAGCTTCCTTACTCCGGCCGGGTGGAGGAGCGAACCAGGCTCTTCGAGTTGTGGAAGGCCGCCCAGATCGACGGGGGCTCTGTTGTTCTTCTCGTGGGCGAGCCGGGAATCGGGAAGTCGAGGCTGATGGCCGAGCTTGCCCGCGAAGTGCACGCCGAGGGCTCCCAGATCCTGCTGGGACGGTGCGATGAGCAGGTGCCGGCCCCCTATGCGCCTTGGATCGAGGCGCTTCGCACGTTGGTCGCCCACATCGAGGAAGGGGTGCTGGTCGAGCATGTCGCCCGCCACGGGGGGGGTGCTGCGCCGACTGGTACCTGAGTTGTTGGCTCGGGTTCCTGAGGCGCCGGCACCGACGTCGGCGGATCCCGACAGCGAACGGCTGCTGCTGTTCGAGGCGGTCACCGATTTACTCCGGGTGGCCAGTGTGCAGGCTCCCGTGCTGCTTTTGCTCGAGGACGCACACTGGGCCGATTCGGGAAGCGTGAGCCTGCTCCGTCATGTCGTCGCCCACATCGACCTCGCCGCTCCGGTGCTCATGGTGGTGTCGTTTCGCGACACCGATATCGACCGCGCTCACGCGCTCAGCGGCGCGCTCGGGGATCTGCATCGTTCGGCGCGGACCGAACGGATCTCGCTGCAAGGGCTCGACGCGTCGGGCATTGTCAGCCTGTTGGAGGGCACCGCCGGTCACCAGCTCGACAGCGACGAGGATCTGGAGTTCGTCCGTCGCCTGGTCGAGGAAACAGAGGGGAATCCGTTCTTCATTTCCGAGGTGCTGCGCCACATGGTGGAAAGCGGCCTCCTCGTCGAGCAGAACGGTCGCTGGGTCGGGTCCGTGTCGGTCGCGGAGGGCGGCCTGCCCGAAGGAGTTCGTGACGTTGTCGGTCAACGACTCTCCCGGTTCTCGACTGAGGTCAACGACGTGTTGCGCATTGCTGCGGTGATCGGCCGGGAGTTCGATCTGTCCCCCCTCGCAGAGATCGTGGGACGCCCCGAGGACGAGGTGGCCGACGACCTCGACGCGGCCATCGACGCCCGGCTGGTCAACGAGGTGGAGGACCAGTTCGGCCGGTTGACCTTCGAGCACGCGCTGGTTCGCCAGACGCTGCTCGACGAGTTGAGCACGAACAAGCGGGTTCGCATCCACCGTCAGATCGCCGAAGCACTCGATGCCCGGGGCAATACCCCGCTCGACGTGCTCGCTCACCACTATTGCGAGGCGGCACTGGCCGGGGTGGCCCGGCGTGCGGTGGAGGTTTCGCGCGAGGCTGCCCGAGCCGCGGCAGACTCCTTCGCCTGGGACGACGCCGTCCGCCTGCTGGAACGGGCCCGGGAGGCCCTGGACGCGATGGCCGATCCCGACCCGGCGATCGAGGGCCGCCTTCTCTGTGACCTCGCCCGTAGTGAGCACGGGCGGGGAGATCTCGAACGTGGCCGTCGGATCGCGCTCGAAGCGGCGACGATCGCTCGCCGGGTCGGTGATCCGGTGCTGCTGGGCCAAGCCGGCGTCCAGTATCAGGGCGAGCTGGGTATGTGGGCCGAGCCGGGTGACGACGTGGGTATGGCGCTGCTGCGGGAGGCGCTCGCGGCGCTCCCCGGGGCCGAGATCCGCACTCGGGCCGCGGTCGCGGCCACCATGGCCCATGGGCTCGTCCTGGCACCCGGCGACGAGGGGTTAAGGGCGGCCGACGAGGCAGTAGTGCTAGCTGAACTGTCGGGTGACCAGATGGCGTTGCAGCGGGCAATGATCGCAAGGGCATGGTCGGTGCGCGGCACTCTGCCGGTTGCGGAACGAATCGCCGCAGCGGAGCGGGCTCGCGACGTGGCCCGCCAAGACGAGGACCAGTTCCAGGGGATGGCAGCGGAGTACCTGCTCGCGGGAGCTGTGCTCTCCAGCCCCGACATCGAGCGGGCGCTCGAGATGTACAGAGATCAGTTGTGGCGCGGCGCGCTTGAGGACTGGTCCATCACGGTGGCGTCGGCTTCTTTGGCTTACGCACAAGGTCGTTTCGCGGAGGCCGAGGAGCTCTCGGCTGAGGCCCATCGGCTCGGTCTGGCACTGAGTGACACGAACGACGGCGTTCGAGCGGGCCATCTGATCAACGCGGCGATTGATGTGGGCGACTTCGATGCGGCGAGACGATTCTGTGACGAATCGCGTACCTCGATATTCGCAACGGCCTTGCCGTTCGATGCGCTCGTGAGCGCCTCCGAGAACCCCGCTGCCGGGGCCGAGGCACTCGAAACGTGGGCCCGCGACGTCGACCCGATGTTGGCCAACATGCTTCGGTTCATGGCAGCTTCCACCGTCGCCCGTATTGTTTTCCTCATTGGTGATCACTGCGGGACGGATCACTATGTCGACTACCTCGAGCCTTTCGCTGGCGAGCTGATCGCCAACGATTCGAGTATCGCGGGCGCAGTCGACTGGGCGCGCGGCTTACTCGTAGCGGTCACCGGACGCCTCGACGATGCGGTCGCGCTCGTGGAGTCGGGGCACGCAATGCACGGCGAACTTGAGCTGCACGCTCTCACGGTGCGCAGCGCCCACGATCTGGCCACGATCCTTCAGCGGCGAGACGCCCCCGGCGACGTCGAGCGGGCCCGGGTGCTCTTCGCGGAAGTGGTCACGCTCGGCACCAAGATCGGGATGGGGCCGCTGGTCGACTCCGCGCGGTCGGCGTCCGAATCGCTGCATTGAGCGCTATCAAAGCGACGTTGTTGGTGGTCACATCGGTGACACTGAATTCCGTCGGGTAGGTGTCGGAACCGAAGATGCCACCCCAACGACCCGATGCGGACTCGAGTTCGGTCAGGGCGGGTTGGACGAGGGGAGATCCACAGTTTCCGCGACGACCCATCTCTGACCTGTCCTGCGTCAGAGAACAGCGCGGTCAACCCGACACTGGCCTACTCGAAAACGACTCGTTGGCGTAGCCAATCGGCGAGCGCTGCCTCGTCGATTTCGCCCGTCGACATCGGGATAGAAGTCCTCCTCGCCGAACCCGGCCATGGGAGCGTGCAGCGCCGAGTCAGCAAGATCGATCCGGCCAGACTTCGCGAGCCCCTCGGCGGAGCCGCCGGTGACCTGTTCGGAGAGCCACAGGTATTCGGCGAGGTTGATGTACCGGGTCACTTGGCCAGGCGTTCGAGGATTTCCTTGTCGCGTTCGATGAGTCGCTTGGCACGAGACGTGAAGTCGTCGTCGGCTCGAACTCGTTCGATTTCCGAGCTGAGGGAATCGATGATGAGTTGGTTCACGCTCGTGCCCTTCACCCGGGCGACGGCTTCGGCTTCGGCGGCGAGTTCGTCGGGCAGACGGACGGTGGTCTGTTTCGGCATGACATCATAATTTCATGACAGCATGAATGTGGCAAGAGTGAACCAGAGGTGGCCAGATGCCGAGGGCTCTGACCAGTTCTTCGGAAAGGAACCGTTGAAAGCGATCTCCAAGGCTCCGGAGAAGCCCCGTCAGCCCGTATCAGAGCGGCCTGACGCGAGTGTTCGGTCACCACTCGCGTAGCGTCGCTCACTAAGGTGCCTTATCCATGACGCGGGGGTTGGACACTTGAATCGCTCTATTGAACTGGGTCGTTGGCCCAAGCTCGGCACGCTTGCGTTGGGTCTCGGACTTCTCCTCGCATCTTGTGGGGGCGGCTCCTCAGGAAGCCCGTTCGCGTCTTCTGGAGGGGAACAGCAGGAGACCGAGGAAGGTCTGCGAGCGTTTCTCGAGGCTGTGGTCGGAGCGGTCGTCGAGGCCGATATCGAGGCTATGCACGCACTCCAGGATGCGAACTGCGACTCCACGTTGGAGGAGGTGAGGGAAGGCTTCCAGCAGGCGCAAGCAATGTCGATGGCCTTTACCGGTATGTCGATGGGTGAGTTCGTCGACGACTTCGAGTTCGAGATCGTGGAGTTCGATGCCGAATTGCTGACCGCGACCGTCGAGAGCGAGTACGGCGGCGACAACGAGCTATTCGAGGGCCCGGCTGAGACGAGCGAGTACCGATTCATCGACGGGAAGTGGACGACCGACGATGAGTGCATCGGCGCAGGCGCCCAGATAGACAGCGGCGACGCGGACGAGGCGATCCCGCCGGTCGACCTCGGGCAATCGGAAGGAGATCTCCGCCCGGCTGATGAGGTCCTTGCCGAACGGGACCGTGAAGCGAGCGACGATCTCGAGCTTGGCGAGCGCTTCGAGCTGGACGATGGTGTGGTGGTCACAGTCCTCTCGGTCCGTCTCAACCCGGACTACCGGCCGGGCGAGAGTTGGCAGCCGACTCACATCGTCGACGTGCGGGCTGAGAACCCCACGGCAACAGACTCTTCGACTCCGACAATCGAGATCTTCTGCGCCGGCGGCGACGAAGGCGGCTCCTCGTACTCCGGGTCGACGTTCCAGACGTACGACGATCTGCCGGCAGGATCGTTTGCCGAGGGCGAACTCCTGCTCGCTGTCCCGGAGAACAGCGATGGCCTCGTGGTCAACGACTGCGAGGACCCCGTGGTGCGGGTTTTGGCCTCCACGTTCTTCAGCTTCGACGACGAAGCGCCTCTGACCGTCGACTACCCCGCGCCGCCCTTCTATATCGAGGCCAGCTGAGTCCGGCCGACTCGTTCTTCGAGCGGGAACGAAACGGCGACTTGTTGTTCGAGAAAGAATGGCCGGCGTCCGGCGCGCCCGGGAGCGTCGAATTCTCCGGCCGGCCTGGCGGGGGCTATCGTGCCCGCCGGTGTGGGCGCGCAGCCGCGAACGCACCGTTTGCCAGGAGGCAGAACCCGTGAAGCACAAGCCAACGACCGTCCGTGACCGCCTTGGGGCCCTGCGCGGCTTGCTGACTATCAGCGACGACGACTACCACGAGTTCATGGGGAGCTACGACGAGTTGTTCGTCGACTCGCCCGAAAACACGAAGGCCGACTACGACGCTGGCGTGCCCCTGAAGGGATACGTGCAAGGCAGCAGCGATGAGCTCCAGGCCCTGTACAAGGTCATCCATCTTTTGTGCACCCTCGGCTCGGTGGAGAAGATGTACATGCCGCCGGAGATCGATCCGGACCAGTCGGTGTTGCAGAACCAGATCCTGTTCGAGCGGATCGTGGCCGACGACCTCCAACTCCAGCCGGGCCAGAAAGTTCTGGACATGGGGTGTGGTTGTGGCGCCATTGCTGAGCACATCGCCGAGCTCACCGGGGCAACGCCGTTCGGCATCAATCTCGACAAGTCACAGATCGACAAAGCCCACAAGAATCCCGCCCTGCCCGCCGCCAACTTCACGGTCGGCGATTTCAACCAGCCCCTCAAGTTCGACGACGCCACGTTCGATGCCGTGTATGCCGTCCAGCCGATGACTTATGTCAGCGATCACGCCTTCACGTTCTCCGAGGTGATGCGGGTGCTGAAGCCCGGTGGGAGGTTCGTTATCAACGATGTTGCCGCCCTTGATGCCTACGACCGAGACAACGAGCACCATCGGAAGTTGATCCAGCACACCCGCGAACTCACCGTGTTCGGCGGGTTCTGGTACTACAAGTACTGGGAGGACGCTTACCGCGACGCTGGGTTCGAGCTGGTGTCGTCGGTCGGACGAAGCGCGGTGGAGATGATCAAGAAAGAGGTCGCCCTTTTCGACCGGTACGAGGCGGTCTTCAAGGCGCTTGCCAAGGTGCGGGTAATCCCGAAGAAGACGAATGCGCTCATGAAGCGACTCAACGAGAACAGCGAGTCTTACATCAAGGCCGAGGAAGAAGAACTCCTCACCCTCAACTGGCACTGCGTCGGCCAGAAGCCCGAGTAACTCGCAGGTTCATCCGAGCCGGCGTTGCCGCGGGACGGGCCGTTCAGCGGCCGCCGAGGGCGAGGTCGTGCAGCATTCGATCGGCGATGTCGCGGCGGGTTCGGGTTGGGCGGGCGTTGGCGATCCCGACAAATTGTCGGACGGCACCGGCGCGTAGTTCGAGCGCGGCGACGAGGGTGCCGCGTTCTTCGAGGCCGATCACCACCGATTGGCCGCTGCGGACTGCGCCGGCGTAGTCGGTCAGACAGTTGGACAGTCGTCGACCCCACCGCGTCAGCTCGGCCGGATCCTCGGGAAGAACGAGTCGGTGCTCGCCGAGTTCGTAGCCGTGGGCGATCCCGATGGTAGGGGGATAGGCGAACTCTTGGTTCGGGCCGCCGGCCGGGCCGTCGTTGGGGGCAACGAGGGGAGCGGCAGGAAGCGGGCCGGCCGGCGGGTTCGGCCGGTCCACGATCAGGTTGCGCCGTGCGGGCTGCGGTGGCGGCGCGGGAGCGGCGCGTTCGAGCGGCGCGGCCTGCGTGGCCTGGCGTTCGAGATCGGCGATCCGGCGGGCCAGTGTCAGCTCTGCGACCCGGGCGAGTGGTTCGATGACGGCGAGCGCGCGTCGTAGCCGGGCGATGCCGTGGTCGATGTTCAGTGCATCAAGAGCGAGGGCGGTTGCGGTTGCCTCGTCGACTGTTCGCCACAGCTGGCGCAACTGGTTCACGTCGTCGACGGTCGGCCAGTGCTGCAGCGGGAACCACCGGCCGCCGCCCGCCAAGACCGTGGCCAGACGCTCAGGCCCAAGATGGTCGACCAAGGAGATGGCGAGTCCGAGTGGTCGCAGGTCGGGCGCGGCGTCGGCTGGCGCACCGTCGCCGGGCATCATCCCTCGGGGGAGCGCACGAGCGACCCCGCGGGTCGCGGCCGACCCGAGCGCGACCCGAGCGGCCGCGGTCGCAGACTCGGCTCTCAGCGTGGCCGCCGCCCATCGAGGTACGAGGGGGAGAGCTCCGGCGCCGCCCCGGCGGGCCAGCCGGGCCAGCGGGAACGGCAGCGACGCAAGCAACGCATCGAGATCGTCGCGGTCGCTGTGGGGGACATCGTCGATTCCCCACTTCGTCGCCTCGTCGAACAGGATGCTGGCCACCCCAGCGCACCACCGGTTGGAGTCCTCGCGGCGGGCCCGGGCTTCGCGGCGCAGCATCGTCGGCACGGTCCGGGGCTGGGTACTCACGTCGATGCAGCGGTCGCCGCCAAGCATCGAGATCGAGACGCGTACACCGCCGTTGCGATGATCGAGCCGCGCGACGGGTCGGCCGACGATGGCAATGTCGACCCGATCGCTTGAAGGGGTCGCCGAAAGAGAAGAAGTGATCACGGGCATGGGGAGCGCCGGTCCTGCACCCGGCCTGACCCATACAAGTGTTCGCCCCCGTCGCTGTCAAGCGCGTCATCGCTCTTGCGACAGGAGTGCTCCAGCGACGCCTTCGAATCCCGACATCACACACGTTGTCGACTTGGCCGGGGTTGGATCTCTGATGCAGAACCGGCGTGTTCACCGGCGCCGCCCGCACCCGATCCGCCGAGGTAACGGCGCCCCCGGGACGCCCCCACAGCCCGACCGCAGGGACCGATTCGTCACCCCAGCATCTGTCACAGGGCACAGGTACTCTCCGACTATGACCCGCTTCTTGCACACCGCTGATTGGCAGCTTGGGATGACTCGCCACTTTCTCGAAGGTGAGGCTCAGGCCCGCTTCACTGCGGCGCGGATCGAGGTGATCGGCGCCATTGGTGCGCTGGCCGTGGCGGAGGACTGCTCCTTCGTTGTCGTGGGCGGTGACGTGTTCGAGTCGAACCAGGTCGAGCGCCAGGTAGTCGTGCGCGCTCTCGATGCAATGAAGGCCACTCCAGCGGTGACCTTCTACCTGCTACCGGGGAACCATGACCCCGTCGACGCGTCCTCGATCTTTCGATCCACCGCGTTCGTCGAGAACTGCCCGCCTAACGTCGTGGTGCTCGACACCAACGCGGAGGTGGCGGTCGCCCCCGGGCTCAGCATCGTGGGTGCGCCCTGGCCCAACAAGCGCCCGCTCACCGATCTCGTCGCCGCCGCCGTCAGGGAACTTCCGGCCGACGGCACGCTTCGGGTGGTCGTTGGCCACGGGGCAACCGACACCCTCTCGCCCAACCCAACTGACCCGGCTCGCATCATGCTCGCCGACGTTGAGGCGGCGATCGCCGCCGGCAAGGTCCATTTCGTCGCGTTGGGTGACCGGCATTCCACCACCGACGTCGGTCAAACGGGTCGGGTGTGGTATTCGGGGGCGCCGGAGCCCACCGACTACGACGAGACCGATCCCGGCAACGTGCTTGTCGTCGACCTCACCGCCGACGCGGTCTCCGTTCACCAGCATCGCGTTGGTACGTGGCGATTCGTGGGGGAACAGTTCGACTTGGCGGGCGGGGCGGATTGTGACCGTGTGAGCCAGTTCCTTGATGAGCTCCCCGACAAGCAGCGGACCATCGTGAAGCTCGCCCTCGTGGGTCAGCTGTCTCTCGCCGAAATGGCGCGGCTCGAAACCACGCTCGACCTTGCCTCTGATTTACTCGCGGCCCTTGAACGATGGGAACGCCGCAGCGAACTCATCGCCCTTCCCGATGGCGACGACTTCGAGGGCCTCGGGCTTTCGGGGTTCGCGGCCGATGCGCTTCAGGACCTCCGCGAGGTCGGTGCCGAAACCGGCGACGGCGCGCTCGCCGCTCGCGACGCTCTCGGATTGCTTTACCGACTAGCCGGGGCTGCATCGTGAGGATTCATCGCATCAAGCTCCACAACTATCGCGGTGTCGCCGACGCCGAGGTCGAATTCCCGGCCGACGGCGTCACGATCATTGAGGGCGACAACGAGGTTGGCAAGACCTCACTGTCCGAGGCGATCGACCTCCTTCTGGAGCAGCGCGACGATTCGAACAAGAAGGCGGTGAAGGCCGTGAAGCCGGTCGGCAAGGATGTCGGCGCCGAGGTCGAGATCGAAATGTCATCGGGCCCGTATCGCTTTCGGTACCGAAAGCGCTGGCACCGGCAGAGGGAGACCGTGCTGGAAATGCTCGAACCCGAGCGGGCCCAACTCACGGGCCGCGAAGCTCACGACAAGGTGCGCGCCATCCTCGACGAGACACTTGACGGGTCTTTGTGGGAAGCCTTGCGGCTCCGGCAGGGCACACATCTCGAACAGGCTTCTTTCGCCGGCGGATCCTTGGGCCGCGCGCTGGATCTCGCGACTGGCGGGGATTCCGCCGGTGATCGCGAAGACGACCTGTGGGCTCGGATCACCGCGGAACGAGAGCGCTATTGGACCGCAACTGGCCAACCGAAGGTCGATCAGGTAGCCGCCGCGGACCTCGTCGTCGAGAGCGCAGACACTGTGGCCGAACTCGAGGCGACCCTGGCGGGCCTCGAGGGTGATGCCGAGCAAGTAGAGCGCCTCACGATCGATGCGGAAGCGCTGGCCAACAAACAAGAGGCACACGGCGAGGTGCTCGAACTCCTCATCACCCAGTCCGAGGCCATCAAAACCCACCGCAACAAGGTTGAGCGGATAACCGGGCTACGTGACACGGCCAAAGCCCATCACGACCGTGCCCTCGAGATCAGCAAGACCCGGACCGAACTGATCGAACGTGCCGCGGGGGCCACCGGGCTCGTCAGTGACCTCTCGGCAAAGGTCGAGTTGGCGCTGCCCAAACGAGCCCAGGTCGAAACTCGACGATCTGAGGTGCAGGAATCCTTCGACGACGCGAAGGCCGCCGTGCGTGAGGCCGAAGTCGCTGAACGTCAGGCCGCCAGCGATCGCGACTATCGACGTCAGCAGATCGAGTTGGCTCAGCTGTCCGAGCGTCATGACCGGGTGGTCATCGCCATCGACGGGCGGTCAGAGGCCGAGTCCGTCCTCGAAACGATCCGTATCGACGATGGCTTGTTGGAGCGCATGGAGGAGGCGCACCTGGAGCTGGCACGAGCGGAAGCATCAGCGACGAGCGCCGCGGCCGCCATCGATGCTGAGGCGCTGATCGATCTTGATATCCAGATCGATGACACGACAGTGGCCCTCAAAGCGGGGATGCACCATCAGCTTCAGGTGCCAGGAACGACCCGTCTCATTGTGCCGGGCACGATCACAGTGGTTATCAAAGCCGGTGCCGAGGCTCGGGTTCTCGCCGATCGCCAACGCGAGGCCGAACTCGATTTCCGGTCTCTCTGCGAAGAAGCCGACGTCCTTGATCTCGCCGGCGCCCGCCAAGCGAGCGTGTCACGTCACGATGCCGAACGAGTGCTCGTTGATGTCGCGAAGTCGATCGACGAGAATCTCCGCGATCTCACCCCGGAGGCCCTGGCGCAAAAGGTGGAGCGTCTCAGCGCTCGCGTGGCGACCTTCGAATCTGTCCGGTCCCCCGAACCTCCCATTCCCCCCGATCTGGACTCGGCCCAGACCCTCGCCGACCAATACGTCCGCACCCTCGAGGAGAGCCGTGACGGGCTGGCTCGCATCGAAGAGGACCTGGACAAGGCCGTGGCCGCCGTGCAAGACGTCGCCGTGGGCGACGCCACATCCGACGCGTTGCTCGAACAGGCCCGAGCGGCGCTGGTGCAGGCCGACGCGAGCCTCGATGCTGCGCGACAGGGTCTGTCCGATGAAGAGGTCACGACACAGGTCGCCGACACCGAGACAGCGGCGAGTTCGCGGACCGACGAGTTGACCGCCGCCGAAGCCGTCCTTGCGGCCGAGGACCCCGACTCGGTGGAGGAGATCCTCCTGAACGCCCACGGAGTGAAGAAGCGCCTGGCCGACGATCTCCATGAGAACGAGGTGATCACGCGTGACCTACGCACGAAGCTCGCGATCAAAGGGGAAGAAGGCCTGGCCAACAAGCTCGACATGGCCAAGTCGGTGCTGGTCCGCGTAACCAACGAACTCGAACGGCTCGAAGCGCGGGCCGTGGCGGCCAAGCTGCTCTACGACACATTTGCAGCGCGCCGGGCCGAAGCCCACCACCGCTACGTCGCTCCATTCCGAGAACGAATCGAACAACTCGGTCGCCTCGTATTTGACTCCGATTTCGAGGTGGAGCTCGACGACGAACTCCGCATCGCTCGACGCACACTCAACGGCATCACCCTCGACTTCGCGGATCTCAGCACCGGAACCAGGGAACAACTCGGCATGATCAGCCGCTTGGCGTGCGCTTCGATCGTCGCCGCTGACGGCGGCGCGCCGGTGATCTTTGACGACGCACTCGGTTGGAGCGACCCCCGCCGACTCGATCGTATGGGTGCCGTGATTTCCATGGCCGGGCGCTCTTGCCAGATCATCGTCCTGACTTGCACCCCCGGTCGTTACGAGAGCGTCGGTAATGCAAGCGTGATTCAACTACCGAACTGACCGGACTCTGGTGTGAGCCCCTACGAGCGCACCCGCCGGCTCAGTCCCGCTCGCGCCGGATTGGTGAGTCGAGCCGTCGGACTCGCCGGGCGCTCGAGAACAGCGCGGCGGGGCGACCAGTGCTGCTTTCGTCGTACGTGCCGGTGGGCTGGAGCCAGCCGGGGATTTTGCGGACTTTGCGTTGGAAGTTGCCGGGCTCGAGTTCGGTGTCCCACACGATCTCGTAGACACGGCGCAGGTCGCTGATGCGGAATTCGTTGGTCCAGAACGTGGCGGCGATGGTGGTGTCTTCGAGTTGGTCGCGCAGCGATTCGAGCGCGTCGATGACGATGCTGCGGTGGTCGAAGGCGAGCTGGACGCGGCCTTCGATCACGTCGTCGACGCCGATGAGGTCGGCGTGGGCGGCGTCGGTGCCGGCTTTGGGGTCGGGGAGGTCGGCCACGATGGCCCACCACGCCACCGTTACCACCCGCATGCGTGGGTCGCGGTCGGGCCCGCCGTAGGCCCCGAGCTGAGCGAGGTGGCTGGGGCCTGTGTCGACGCCGGTTTCTTCGAAGAGCTCGCGGCGGGCGGCCATTTCGAGGTCTTCGTCCACATGAACGAACCCACCGGGCAACGCCCATGCATGTTCGAACGGCGGAGCACCTCGCTGCACCAGCACGATCTGGAGTCGGTCATCACGGATGGTGAAGACAACCAGGTCGACGGTGACGGCGAACGGCGGGAACGCACTGGGGTCGTAGCCCTCAAGATCCGACATGCCCGCCACTCTACCAGTTTGTATCCGTTTGACAAGAACCCGGAAACCATGTTATTGTTAAAACGACACAAAGGGCGGCGGACGCCCTTGTGGTCCCGGCGACATGTCACGACTGAGTCGTACATCACTCATAGAGAAGCGCCGAATCCCCAGAACCCAACGAACACCTGGAGCACTGCTGTGAACCCACACGACATCGACACCAACCTCACGAACCGGGGCCTTCTCCCTACCGGCACGGCCGGGTCGCTCGCCACTGCGTTCATCGCCGCAGCCGACGTCCCCACCGCCGATCGTTACCGTGGCGCTCTGCTCGGTTCGGCCAGCGGCGATGCTCTCGGCCGACCGGTCGAGTCCATGGCGCCGGACCGCATCAAGGCCCGCCACGGCAAGATCCGCGAGTTCATGCCGTGGCGCGGCTGGAACGGTGGCCCGGTTGGCACCTTCACCGATGACACCCAGCTCACGCTGTGGACCGCCCGTGCGATTCTCGACGCCGGCGACGATCACCCTGCGGCCTTCGCCCGCACCCTTGTCGAGCGACTCGACGCGATTCGTGGCATGGGCCGGGCCACCCGCCAGGCCGTTATCCGTCACCGCGACGGCAAGGACTGGTGGACGGCCGGTGTGCCATCGGCCGGCAACGGCGTCGCCATGCGGGTCGCCCCGCTCGGCCTTGCCTTCGGTCACGACCTCACCACCCTGCGCCGCGAGGCCGCCCGCAACGCGGTGGTCACCCACGCCGACCGCCTCGCCGTTGCTTCCGGCATCGTCCAGGCCTACGCCGTAGCCCGCCTCACCCGCACCGCCCCCGGCACCCTCGACCGCCAAGCGTTCCTGGCTGAATTGGTTGACGTGCTTGCCGGGTTCGATGACGCTGGCGCCATCGAGCGGCGCCCCGACGCTGGACCCGATCCGGTACGCCTCGTGGATCGCATCGCCGAGCTCGGCGACATGCTCGACCTCAGCCCGTCCCAGGCCTTCGCTCGGACCTACAACGGCGCCTTTGTTCTCGAGTCGTTGCCCGCCGCGATCTGGGCGTTTCTCGCCAACGCCGACGACCCCGAAGAAGCAATCGTCGTTGCGGTGAACGGCGGCTACGACGCCGACACCGTCGCCGCCATGACCGGGGCGATGGCCGGCGCCTACCACGGCGAAACCGGCTTGCCCGACCGTTGGCTCGACGATCTCGAAGCCGCCGGCGACATCCGTGCCATCGCCGGTCGGCTCCACCGCGAAGCGACTGCGGACGGTTCGACCGCTCCGAGCGGCACACGCACCGCCGTCGATGCCGACCGCGTCCACGTCTCGGTGCTGCTCGACCGTAGCGGCTCGATGAGCTCGATCGCCGACGACACCATCGGCGGCTTCAACACCTTCGTCGCCCAACAGCGCGAACTTCCGGGCGACGCCCGGATCACCCTCGTGCAGTTCGACGGGCAAGACCCGCAGGACGTGGTGGCGAGCGCAGTTCCCGTCGCCGAGTTCACCGACCTCGACGACCGTATCTACCAGCCCCGTGGCAACACGCCGCTGCTCGATGCCCTCGGCACCTTGATTGAGAGGATCGACCGACGCGCCGCCAAGGACTCCGACGAGTTCCAGCTCGTCGCCGTCATCACCGATGGGCACGAGAACGCCAGCGAACGTTTCACTCGTGATCACATCGCCGACATGGTCAAGGCCCGCAGCGACGCCGGCTGGGCATTCGTCTTCCTCGGCGCCAATATCGACAGCTTCGGTGAGGCCCGCACGATGGGCATGCGCCGCGGCCAGGCCGCCGACTGGGAACACACCGCCGACGGCGTGCGTGACAGCTTCGCCATGCTCGGCGAATCGAGCACCGCCGTGCGAGGCGCTGCTGGCCGACAAGCCAAGCACGCCATCAAGGACCGCCTCATGGACGACGTCCGCGCTGACCGCCAACGCAAGAACCGCCGCTGAGCGGCACCCCCTAACGATCAACCCCACTGAAAGGAACCACACCATCAAAATCTTTTACGACGACCACTACACCGGAGGCGAGTACGCCTTCGACACCACCCGCAAGGCCACTCATATCGCGGATGTCATCCGCGCCCGCCGTCCCGCCGGCGTTTGTCTACTCGAACCGTCGACGGAGGCAATCGCCGCGGCGTCGGCCGGGATCCATCACCTGCATTCGCCCGACTATGTCGACGCGCTCCGCACGGGTACCGATGAGTACCTCGCCCAGTCCCAGGGCTTCGACTGGTGTCCGGCCATCTGGCCTATGGCCGTGCACAGCACCGCTGGCGTGATCGCCGCGACCGACGCCGCTCTCGCCGACGGCATCGCCGGATCGCTCTCGTCAGGGCTGCACCACGCCAAGCCCGACCGGGGCGACGGGTTCTGCACCGTCAATGGGCTGGCTATTGCCGCAGCCCGGCTCGTCGCCAACGAGATGAACGTCGCGATCCTCGATCTTGACGCTCACTGCGGCGGCGGCACCGCCGCCATGATCCGCGCCCATGACCTGGTCGACTCGGTCCGTCACTTTGACCTCTCGACCAACACCTTCGACGGCTACGACCAAGCGCACCCCGACGACCGTCTCGTCGTCGTGCGCCGCGACGACGACGCATACATCGACGCCGTCGAACGCATGCTCGATGAGATGGACTGGGCCAGCACCGACATCGTCCTCTACAACGCCGGCGTCGACATCCACCCCGAGTTCAGCCGCGTCACTGTTACCACCAGAGAACGCATGGTCTTCGAACGGGCCGCGGCCGAAGCGAC
>JBLIOE010000048.1:0-31549 GCA_047639555.1 Candidatus Aldehydirespiratoraceae bacterium | reverse complement strand
GCAGGAACATTGTCTGCAGGAACATTGTCTGCAGGAACATTGTCTGCAGGAACATTGTCTGCAGGAACATTGTCTGCAGGAACATTGTCTGCAGGAACATTGTCTGCAGGAACATGGTCGGGGCCGCCGACGCCCTGAATGAACTGGGCGGGGGCGCGCTCGCACTGGCCGAGACACGGTGAGCGATGAACATGGCCGCCGGCCGCTTCGATCTCCGCGATGAGATCTTCACTGGCCGCAATCTGGCAGGCCGCGTCGATACAGACATGAGTGACGGCGCCGTCATGCTCGGGCGCTTCGACGCGAAACATCTCGTAGAACGTGGCCACGCCATAGGCCTCCGCGGGCGGAACCTGCAGCACTTCGGCAATGTGGTTGATGCCGCCCGGGCTGATCCATCCTTTGGCGTTCTGCAGCGCATGGAGCGCAGGCAGGAGAAGGTGACGCCGCTCGTGGCGCCGGGTGGCGCCGCTGATAACCAGCCGTTCGGTTTCGTACACGACGGCGGGGTCGTTGCCGGTGGCCGTATCGACAGCCGCGATCTCAATGTCGTCGGCCATGTCGGGCCCGATATAGAGGTCAGCCATTGGACAACTTCTCGATTCGAATCGACGCGGCCTTGAACTCGGCTGTGCCGGAGCGGCGATCCCACTCGTCGTTGGTGAGGGTGTTGATGTCGACCAGTTCCGGGAAGTGGAAGGTGGTGAAGGTGAGCCCCACCGGGAGATCGACTTGCACGCGCACGTGCATTTCAACCGAACCACGAGGCGAGGTGACGAGCACTCGCTCGCCGTCGGCAATACCGAGACGATCAGCGTCGGTCGGATTCACGTCGAGCTCTTCGCCGTATCGAATCGGAGATGCGAAGGCGTTGGACTGCACTCCGGTGTTGTAGCTGTCGAGCGCCCGACCAGTGGTGAGCCGGAACGGGAAGTCCTCGGTGAGCTGTTCCTTTGGCCCTTCGAAATTCGTCACGCTGAACGGCGCGGGGCCGTGGCCGCCGAGATCCTCTTCGTACAGCCAGCCATGCAGGAACGGGCTGCCGGGGTGTTCGATGTCGGGGCACGGCCATTGCAGTCCGCCCTCGTTCTCGAGGCGTTCGTAACTCATGCCGGCATGCAGTGGCGACAACGAACGGAGCTCATCCCAGAGGTCGTTCGGCGAGGGGGTGCCCCAGTCGACGCCGAGGCGACGGGCAAGCTCGCCCAGGATCTCGTGATCGTGCCAGCATTCACCGGGAGGCGAGACGGCAGCCCGAACGCGCTGCACCCGACGCTCCGAGGAGGTGACGGTGCCCTCACACTCCGCCCAGCCAACCGAGGCCGGAAGGACAACGTCGGCGAGTTCGGCGGTGCGGGTCATGAAGATGTCTTGCACCACAAGAATGTCGAGCCCGCTCAAAAGGGCCCGGGCGTGTTCGACATCGGCCTCACTGTCGGCGGGGTTCTCGCCAATGACATAGACACCCTTGATGACGCCTTCCCCCATGGCCTCAAACATCAGCGTGAGGTGGAGGCCGTGATCGACCGGTAGCGCCATGCCGTAGGCCGCTTCAAATTTGGCCTGGGACTCCGGATCACCAACATCTTGGAAACCGGGAAACTTGTTGGGCAGCGCGCCCATGTCGCCGCCACCTTGCACATTGTTCTGCCCGCGCAGCGGCACGAGACCGGAGCCCCACTTGCCGACGTGGCCGGTGAGCAGCGCCAGGTTGCAGAGCGACAGCACGTTTTCAACGGCGTTGTGGTGCTCGGTGATGCCGAGGGTCCAAAGGATCTGGGCCTTGTCCGCGGTTCCATAGGCGTGGGCCATATCGCGAATCGCGTGAGCGGGAACACCGGTGAGACGCTCCGCTTCGTCGAGCGTGTACGGCTCGACGTGGGCCTTGTACTCCTCAAACCCGACGGACGAGTGAGCGATGAACTCCTTGTTGTGCAGGTCGGCGGCGATGATCTCGCGGCCGACCGCATTGGCCATCGCTATGTCGCTACCGACATCGAGTCCGAGCCAGACGTCAGCGAACTTTGCTGAGCTGCTCCGGCGAGGGTCAACGGCGTACATCGAGGCCCCGTTGTCGAGACCCTTCAATAGATGGTGGAAGTAGATGGGATGGGCTTCGCGAGCATTGGATCCCCACAACAAGATGACGTCGGTCTCTTCGACCTCTTGGTACGAACAGGTGCCGCCACCTGCTCCAAACACTGTCGCCAGACCGACGACGGAAGGAGCGTGTCAAGTTCGATTGCAGGAGTCGATGTTGTTCGACCCCATCGCGGTGCGGATGAATTTTTGCGCCGCATAGTTCATCTCGTTGGTGGACTTCGAACAGCTGAACATGCCGAACGCTTCGGGCCCGTGCTCGTCGCGAATCTTCATAAACCCGTCGGCGACCCGAGTGAGTGCTTCATCCCAGCTCGCGGGCCGCAAAACCCCATCATCACGCACCATCGGCGTAGTCAGCCGATCCAGCGCATGGGCATACGTTTTGCCCTTCCGGCGACGTCGTTTCGGGGACGCGGGAGCGCTGTTCTGCATAATGGAACCGTACCGCATCGCGGAACGGTCGACAGGGTCAATCGTCGGTGTGCAACTCCCCGACCGCCTCGCCCAGTAGCCGGTACCGTTCAGGCTCATGCGCTGGTCGAACCTTTTCATCCCCACCCTTCGAGATGCGCCGGCTGACGCCGAAGCAGTCAGTCACAAGCTGCTCGTGCAGGGTGGATTCATCCGCCAGCTCCACGCCGGGCACTACTCGCTGTTGCCGCTCGGATTCCGCGTCCACGAGAAGGTCGCCGCCGTCGTGCGCTCCGAGATGGACGCCATCGGGGCCCAGGAGTTCCGCCTCCCGGCGATGCACCCCGCTGCGATCTGGAAGAAGTCCGGTCGGTGGGACGTCATGGGCGACGAGATGTTCCGGCTCACCGATCGCAAAGGCGCCGAGACCGCTCTCGGCATGACCCACGAAGAGATCTTCACTGATCTCGCACTCGAGATCACTTCGTACAAAGCCCTTCCGCAGATCTGGTACCAGATCCAAACAAAGTTCCGTGACGAGCCCCGCCCGAAGAGCGGCCTCCTGCGGGTGCGCGAGTTCGACATGAAGGACTCGTACTCCTTCGACATCGACGACGCCGGTCTCGACATCAACTTCGACCGCCATCACGACGCCTACGTGCGAATCTTCGATCGGCTCTCGTTGCCGGCCATGCCGGTGCAAGCGTCTTCGGGTGCGATGGGCGGCTCCGGGTCGATCGAGTTCATGGTGCCCTCCCCCGCCGGTGAAGACGACGTTGTGCGCTGCGCGGCATGTGGCTACGCCGCCAACGTCGAGCGGGCCGCGTCCGCGCTGCCACACATCCCCGACCGCGACATCGCCGAGCTCACCAAGTTTCCCACGCCGGGCGTGCGCACCATTGCCGCGCTGGCAAAGGTCGACGGTGGTGCTGGCGCCGTCCACCAGATCAAAACGATGGTGATGGTTCTCGACGGAGCGATCACCCTCGCTCTCGTGCGCGGCGACCACCAGCTCAACATCCAGAAGTTGCAGGATCACACCGGAGCGATCGACATCCGCCCAGCGACACCCGAGGAGACCCTCGATCATCTCGGCGCCAGCCCGGGCTCTCTCGGCGCGGTGCAGGTCGAAGGCATTCGGATCATCGCCGATCCGTCGCTCGAGGGTCGCGCTGGTCTCGCCACCGGAGCAAACGAGGACGACTGGCACTGGTCGGGCGTCGACATTACGCGTGACATCAACGTCACCGAGTTCGCTGACCTCCGCGAGGTCAAGGCGGGCGAATCCTGCAGCAATTGCGGCGAGAAGCTCGAGATCGTCCGCTGCATCGAAGCGGGCCACATCTTCAAGCTCGGCACCAAATACTCCGAAGCGCTCGGTGCTCACGTGCTCGACCCCGATGGCGAAAAGCGCCATCTCGTAATGGGTAGCTACGGCATAGGAATCGGCCGAGGCATGGCCGCCGCGGCAGAGACACACCACGATGACAACGGCCTGATCTGGCCGGTATCGATTGCGCCGTACGAAGCCGTCATCACGATCGTTTCACTGAAGGACGAAGCGTCGGTCACGGCCGGCGAAACTCTCTATGCCGAGCTTCAGAAGCGCGGCATCGATGTCATCCTCGACGACCGCGACGCTCGCGCCGGCGTGAAGTTCGCCGACGCCGAACTCATCGGCATCCCCTACCGCGTCACGATCGGGCCAAAAGCCTTGGTCGACGGCGAAGTCGAATTCACGCCCCGAGCCACCGGCGAAACGAGCCGAGTCGGCGTCGACGCCATCGTCGCCCAAATCGTCGCCGAGATCACCGCCGCACGCTGACCGGCCTGTTCCGCTGTGCGGAACAGGCCCAATAACCCTACGGTGGAGAGATGTCCGTCCAGTCGATCGAACGAGCCTTTACCCTTCTGCGGGCCCTCGCTATTGGACCGGCCGGAGTCACGGATCTCTCCGAACGAGTGGATCTCCCGAAGTCCACCGTCGCGCGACTTCTCAGCGCATTGGAGACAGAGGGGGCCGTCACCCAAGACGAGGCTGGCGGCGACTACCGCCTGGGCGAGGGCCTGCTCGACATCGCCGGCGCCGCCCAACCGGGGCGCAACCTCGTGGCCACTGCTCGCCCTCACCTGCTGGAGCTGACCGAACGGGTCGGCGAAACCTCCGGAATCTCGATTCCCGACGGACGCGACATGTACTACCTCGATCACGCCGAGGCGGAGACTGAAATTCAGATCCGAAGCTGGACTGGCGAAACCTCACCGATCCACACCGTGTCGTCCGGACTCGCCGTCATGGCCTATTGGCCCGAGAAGAAGCTCGAAGCATTTCTCCGTAGCGACCTGAGCCGTCCCACCAGTTGGTCAGTCGTCGACGTCGACGAGATCCGGACCCGACTCGACCAAGTTCGGAGCCTCGGCTACGCGTGGGTCTACGAGGAGTTCGCCGAAGGAATCAACTCTCTCGGTGCGCCGATTTTCGAGCCGGACGGCTCCGTACAGAGTGCGATCCATATCCATGGCCCGGCGTATCGATTCCCGGATCCGGAGAAGACGCACGATCTCGGCATTCTGGCAATGGAAGCCGCGGCCAGCATCGCGGAGCATCTTGCGTCTGACTGATCAGTCGCGCCGTGCCGCGATGGCCCTGTGAGCGACAACGACGCCCTCGTCCGGTCCTGGCTCGAGCGCGAGCTCGGGCCCGTCACACGCCTACAACGCCAACCGCGCTGGCGACCCGTCTGGTTCGCCACCATCGACGGTCTAGGCGAGGTGGTTGTCCGTGGCGACCGCATCGACATGGAGCTGATCTTCCCGCTCGATCATGAGATGCGCTTCCAGAACATCGTGCACCAGCAGGGACTGCCGGTCCCGAAGGTGTACGGCTGGATACCAGAAGTTCCCGCCTACGTCATGGAGACGGTGGCTGGCGAGCCCTACCTACTCGACACAACCGACGACGACCGCGACCAAGTGATGCGGGAGTACATGGCGGCTTTAGCGCAGCTCCACGCGCTCGACATCGCTCCGTTCGTCGCAGGCGACATCATTCGTGCCGCATCACCCTCGGAGTCCGGATTGGTCGGCCTGGCGCGATACGAAGAGCGTTATCGCCGCGCCAAGCGCTTCCCGGACCCGCTACTCGAATTCGGCCTAGCCTGGCTTCGCCGCAATCCGCCTGACTCGAAGGGTCGGGAGACACCAATCACTTGGGACAGCGGACAGTTCCATCATGGCGACGGGCACCTCGTCGCGATGCTCGACCTCGAACTTGGCCACATTGGTGATCCAATGATGGACCTCGCCGCGTTTCGTATGCGCGACACCATCGGTGGGTTCGGCGACTTCCACCGGCTCTACGAATGGTACGAGGAGTCGGCGGGCGTAACCATCGATCTCGACGCCATCAAGCGCCACCATTTCGCGTTCACGTTGTCGAACCGGCTCGCGTTCTCATCGGAGCTGCAGGCGCCGTCGGAAGACTCCGACCTGATGACGAACCTGCAATGGTGCCGGGAGACCGATCTCTTCGCCACCGAAGCGCTCGCTGAGATCCTCGACATCGACTTGCCGGAAATCGAGGTGCCCGACATCGACGCGACTCGGGCTCGTCCCGCTCAAGAACAGCTCGTGCGGATCCTGCGATCTGTCTCCATCGAGGACGAGTACACGGCCTACGAGATCCGCAAGGCGTTCCGCCTCGCCCGTCACGTCCAGCGGTCCGACGAAGTGGGCGCAGAGTTCGACGAACGCGACCTCGATGACTTGGCGTGGTTTCTCGGCTCCCGCCCCGCCACATGGCAAGCCGGTGACGCCGCGTTGGAAGCTTACGTACTCGCCGACGACGGCTCCCACGACGAACAGCTCATCGCGCTATTCCATCGCCGCAGCTTGCGGGCCCAGGCCCTGCTCGGCCCCGCCGACAGCGCGATGACCCATCACCACGCCATCCAGCGGTTTTAGCCCTCACCCCGACGAAGGGTTAACCGCGGCGGCGTTTGATCTCTTCGGTGATCGCGGGGATCACTTCGTGGAGGTCGGCAATGACGGCCCAGTCGGCCTTCACCACCATGTTGGCTTCTCGGTCAATGTTGATCGCCAGGATGTGCTTCGACGCCATCGCGCCGACCCAATGCTGGATCGCCCCCGAAATACCAGTGGCGATGTAGATCTCCGGAGCAATACGAGTGCCGGTCTGGCCAACCTGGTCGGAGTGGGGGCGCCAACCGAGGTTGGTCACGGCCCGGGAGCAACCCACACGTCCACCCAGGAGGGTGGCGAGTTCTTCAAGCGGAGCGAAGCCGTTCTCTGAGCCAACACCACGGCCACCGCCGACCACAACGGGCGCAGTCGGGAGGGTGACACCGGCTTCTTGCACCACGCGGTCCTTTACGATTGTGATGGCGTGAGATGCATCGAGCTCGGCGTCGAACTCTTCCGCATCGGCGTCTTGCCCGTTACCGGCCTCGGCCGCCACGGTGTGGAGACCACAGGTGAGCATCGGCACGTCGGCTTCGAGCGTGGTGTCTTCTAGGAGCGAGCCGCCCCACTGAACCCGGGTGATCGACCAAGGGCCGCCCGGAGTCGCGTCGGTGCAGTTGGACACAAACGGCGCGTCGAGACGCGCCGCGGCTTGGGCCATGACCTCATTGCCGCGATCCGAACCGCACGCGAGAACGGCGTCGGGCGACAACGAATCGATCATCTGCGCGACCACGGCGCCGAAGGCGTCAGGGCCGTAGTCGCTGAGGACATCGTGGGTGCAGGTGTGCACGGTCTCGGCGCCGAACGCACCGGCCGCTTCGACGAGGCCGTCGCTGTCCGAGCCGATCAATGCGGCTTCGAGATCGGTATCCATCTTCGCGGCCAATGTTCGGCCAAAGGTGAGCGCTTCGCGGGCGGCTTCAACGAGCTCACCGCGATCATGTTCGAGGATGACGAGCAACATTAGAGAACCCCCAGCTCTTCGAGTACATCAACCACGGCCGATGCGGCCTCCGGGCCCTCGCCCAGAATGATGGTCTCCGACACCTGTTCGGCGGGCCGGTGCAAACGCACGCGGGCCATACCGCCGGCGTCGGCGTCACCCTCGACCGACTGAATCTCGAGCTTCTTCGAAGCGAGCCGACCCTTCATGGTTGGGTACCGGGGAAGGTTGAGGCCTTCCTTTACACCGAGCACACAGGGGCGAGGCAGTTCATAGACCTCGAACCCGCCGTCGATCTCGCGACGAGCGGTGACCGAGTCGTCACCGATCTCGATGCCCTTGATGCCTTGCACGATTGGACGACCGAGCGCGTGGGCAACCCGAATGCCCACTTGGAAGCCACCGGCGTCGGCCGACTCGTTGCCAAAGAGGATGAGGTCGAACGGGCTGTCGGTTTCGAGATCCTCGATTGCCTCAGCGATGGCCGCGGCTGTCCGTTGGGGATCCCAGGGAGTGCCGTCGGTCCTGACCAGGACACCATGATCGGCGCCGACCGAGGCGGCATAACGCAGCTGCTCCTCGGCCTCGCCGCCGCCGAGGGTTAACACGGTGACCTCGCCGCCGTGTTGTTCCTTCAGTTGAATCGCACCCTCGACGCCACACTCTTCGTGCGGGCTCGTCGTGAATCCGAGATGGGCCGAATCGACGTCCATGCCGTCGGCGGTGACATTGATCTTGGCGCCCGGAGCGGGCACCCGTTTGACACAAACCAGGATCTTCATGGATCAGCCCTTGAGGCGGGTGTCTTCGGGGTCAAAGGCTGAGCCGGACCCAACAACCTTGCAGGGGTAGAGCTCGTTCATGTACATGACCTGGAGGTCGGTGCCGGGTTCCGCAAGCTCGTTGGGGACGTAACCCATGAGCAACATCTTGCCGACCGACGGGGCGTAGCCCGCAGTAGTGACCCGGCTCGCCCGGCCGTGACTATCGATGATGCGGTCACCGTTCATGTCGAGGATGGGCTCGTTGCCACCCTGCATGTAGCGCTTGCGGCCCTGGCTGTCGGTGTTGTCCTCGACCGACAGCGTGACACACTGCACCTCGGCCCCCGCTTCGCGAGCGGCCAGGTAGGCCTCCTTGCCAATGAAGTCGGCGGCCTTCACCTTGGGGCGAGCCAAACCGGCCTCGACCGGGTTGTACTCGCTCTCGAGCTCGGCCCCCACGAGGCGGTAGCCCTTCTCGATACGGCCGGACAGGCTGTAGACGCCGCCACCGGTAATTCGGAGACCGTGATCCTTGCCCGCTTCGAGGACCGCATCCCAGACAACGGTGGCCTGGTCCCACGGCACGTAGATTTCCCACCCGGTATCGCCGACGTAGGAGATACGGAAGAGCTTGCACTCCACGCCCGCAATGGTGGCGTCGAGGTAGGAGCCGTACGGCGAGCCGTCTTGGCTGAGGTCGTGATCGGTGAGCTGGCCAAGCACGGCCGGCGCGTTCGGGCCCCACAGGCCAAGGGTGGAGATCTCCTTGGTGATGTTGCGGAACGTGACCGAACCGTCGTTCGGCATGTGCTTACGAATCCAGAAGTCGTCGCGACCACCGTCGAAGACGCCGGTGACAATACGAACAGTCTCTTCGCCGAGGCGCATCATGGTGAGGTCGGAGTGGAAGCCGCCGTCGTGCGTGAGCCACGGGGTGTACACGGAACGGCCGACGGGAACGTCGACCTTGTTCACCGCGAGGTAGTCGGCAAACGCAACCGCGCCCGGGCCTTCGAGCTCGTAGATCTGGAAGGCGCTGAGGTCGATCATTCCGCAGTTCTCGCGGAGGTTCAGGTGTTCGCCGACCGTGATGGGGCTCCACCAGCGGTTGTCCCATTCGACCTCGCGCTCGCTGAGGTCGTAACGCTCGACCAGGTCAGCGTTGGAGCTATACCACTGCGGACGTTCCCACACGCGGGCCTGGAAGAACTCGGCGCCGAGGTCTTCCTGGCGGCTGCGATAGGGCGACTGGACGAGCTGGCGCTCCCCGGCCCACTGCTCGGACGGGTGGACGATGCCGTAAGTCTTGATGAACGACTCTTCGGCGCGAGCCCAGATGTGGGCGTCGCTCTTTTCTTCGTCGTAGAAACGAGCAATATCGGCGCCGTGGGAGTCGATGACGCGCGGGTTGCCGTAGGTCATCCATTCGGCGACGACCTGACCCATACCCGGGCCTTCCTTGACCCAGACGGCGGCGGCCGACCAGAGGTTTTCCACGTCGGGCATCTCGCCCAGGCAGGGCATGCCATCGGGGGTGAGCGAGAGAAGGCCGTTGATGGCGTACTTGATCTCGGCCTCGCCGAGCATGTCCATCAGCTCGATGGCGGTTTCCATCTGATCATCAAAGTCGTCAGGAGTGAACGGCATCTCGGTGGGCGAGAGAGCGGCTTCCTGGTTCGACGGGATCTCGTCAGGGTGATGGAGGATCGCGCGGTGTCCGTAGGAGCCCACTTCCATCGAGCCGGAGGACTGACGCTCGTAGCAGAAGGTGTCCATGTCGCGAACGATCGGATAGCCGATCTCGTTGTTGGTCTCGGCGAGGATGTCCATCGGGCCAACGTCGGCCATCTGGTGCACGGCGGGAACAAGCGGGATGTAAGTGTCGGCCATGTAGGCGATGCGGTTGGACCACACGCCACAAGCGATGACCACGTGTTCGGCCTCGATGGTGCCCTTGTCGGTGACAACTCCGGTGACCTTGCGGCGGCCGTTGGGGCGAGGGGTGTCGTCGGTGAGAACGTCGAGAACTTCGGTGTTGGCGAAGACTTGGAGGCCAGCAGTCTCGATGGCTTCCTTCCGCATCGTGGTACCGGTTTCGAGCGAATCGACCACGGAAACTGTCGGGCAGTAGAACCCGCCGAGGATGACCTCTTCGTTGATGAAGGGAACCAGTTCCTTCACCTCGGCTGGGGTGAGGAGGTGAGCTTCGATACCCCACGCCTTGGCCGAGGTCATACGGCGCTGGAGTTCGTCCATGCGCTCTTGGGTGCGAGCAACCTCGATGCCGCCGGCGTCGACCGAGAGATCCATATCTCGATACTGATTGGCGGACTGCTCACCGAGCAACGCCATTTCCTTGTTGTGATCAACCGGGAAGATGAAGTTCGACGCGTGGCCCGTGGAGCCACCGGGGTTGGGGAGCGGACCCTTGTCGATGAGGACCATGTCCTTCCAACCGAGGCGGGCGAGGTGACCAACGACGCAGTTGCCGACGATCCCGGCCCCGAGGACGACCACTTTGGCGCGAGTAGGAAAGCTATTTGTAGACGAATCGCTCACTGTTGATCCTGCTTCTTTCAATACCGAAGAGATTGTGATATATCACTTGTGTATCAAGAAGCGTATTACAACTCCCCCAAGCGAGCAACCACTTCTATGTCCGATCTCACGCTGAGCGAACAGGCGTACAACGAGCTGCGCACAATGATCGTGCGTCTCGATCTCGCGCCCGGCGACGTGCTCCGAGAAGAAGACCTGCGCGAACGGCTCGGCATCGGGCGCACCCCCATCCGCGAAGCCTTGCAACGCCTCGCTCGCGAACACTTCGTCACCGTCATTCCCCGCCGCGGCATGTTCGTCGCCGGCATCGATGTTTCCGAGCTCTCGATGCTCTTCGAGACCCGCACGGTGCTCGAGCCCTACGCCGCACGACTGGCCGCCGCCCGCGGTTCCGACCGGCAGTGGGCCGAAATGGCCGACGAACTCAAGGCCACGAAGAAAGCAAAGGGCGACAACGAACAGCTGATGGCGATCGACCGTCGCTGCCACGAGCTCATGTGGGAAGCCGCCGACAATCGGTTCCTGCTCGACACGCTCGACACGCTCTACGCCCAGTCCGACCGACTGTGGCACCTCTATCTCTCGGAGGTTGCGGACATGGGCCACGCCGTGACCGAACACGCCGAGATCCTCGCCGCGCTCGAAGCACGCGACGGCGATGTGGTGGCCGATCTCGTCGAAGCCCACGTACGAGCCTTCGACGAAGATATCCGAGCCGCCGTCACCGAACGTCTCGAGAGCCCGCTCGCGGGTTAGTCATTCCCCGAGCGAACCAAGCGCGCTAGGTCGAAAGGACCATTTTCCCGATCTACGCGAGTAGTGCTTATGCCTCAGCCTCCGCGTGTCGATTGAACGAGCGCCGAACGCCGTTCGGCCTAGCGGCAGCTCCCTGAGGTAGTTCGATGGTTCCGACGACGTTGTCCCGTGCTGAGGCAGCACATTTGCTCCGGCGCTCCGGGTACGGCGGCACGAGCAGTGAGTTAACTGCCTTCACCGGCAAGAGTCTCACGAGCGCGGTTGACGCGGTGCTCGGCCATCGGAGCAGCGATCCAATCCCCTTCGGACCGGACATCGACGCGCCGTCGTTCGTGACCGATCAGAGTCGCCACGCGGCGCACCGAGACTCCACCGAGTGGTGGGTTCACCGGATGGCCAGTGTCACCCAGCCAAGTTCGGTGACATCGGGCGAGCTTCCGATTCACGAACGAATGGCGTACTTCTGGCACGACCACTTTGCGTGCGGCGTCGACAAGGTCGGGTCGATGCCGACCATGTGGGATCAGGTCCGGGAGTTCCGATTCCGCGGCCTACGCGAGTTCGACAGGCTGGTTCGCGTCACGAGTCTTCATCCGGCGATGCTCATCAATCTCGACAACCACACGAACCACTATTTCGCAGAGCAAGAGAACTTCGCTCGTGAACTCATGGAGCTCTACACCTGTGGCGTCGGAAACTACACGGAAGAAGACGTCGTCTCGATGGCTCGCGCCTGGACCGGCCACAGCATCGTCGGTTGGAACGGCAGCAGCTACGACCACACCTACGAGTACCGCTCGGTCGAGCACAACCACAACAACAAGACGATCTTCGGTATCACGGCCAATTGGAACGGCGTGAAGGTGCACGGCTCAGAACGCGACACAATCACCGAGCTGATCAACGGCGTCCGGCGAACACAGACTTCAGAGTTCATTGCCCGGAAGTTGTTCCGCTACTTCGCCCACTACGCACCATCGTCGGCGACCGTCACGGAACTCGGCGCCGTGATGCGCTCGAACGGCATGGAGATCGCGCCAGTCGTGCGAGCGATCTTCCATCACTCGGAGTTCTGGTCAACAAACGCCCGACACGCCCTCATTAAGAATCCGGTCGACTTCGTCGCCACGTGGGTAAAGCGCCTCGGCCTCGACCTTGCCGAAGTGCATGAAGTGAATCTCACCGGCCATCTCGAGGCCATGGGTCAGGAGCTCTTCGAGCCGCCCAGCGTGGCGGGTTGGGGCCGGGGAACCAAATGGATGTCGACCGCCGGCGCATGGGCCCGCGGCGAATTCCTCGACTCGATGCGTTATCGGGATCCGGTCAAGGCCGCCCTCCCCACTATTGGCTCCGACGACGACCCGCTCGTCGTCACACAACAGCTTCTCAACGTGTTCGGACTCGAAGAAGTTTCGTCCGCCACCCGCAACGCAATTCGCGAATGGTTCCAAGACGCCGCGTTCACTGCCTCGTCGTCCATCAGCCGCAACCGAGGGGTCATCGCTGGTATGGCCCCCGAGTTCCACGTCTACTAAGAGGTCAAGAAATAGTGCCCACCTCCACTTCTTCCCGACTGTCAATCCCCCGCCAGCGCCTCGTTCGCGCCACTCCTTCAGAGGCAGAACTGGCCTATCGTCAGCTCTCACCGGCGCCCGACGAGAGCGATCGGATGGCCGTTGGCCGACGCACATTCCTCCAGGGTTCACTTGCCGCGGGCGGCGCGTTGTCGGTCATGCCATCGTGGATGGACGGCATCGCCGCGGCTGCCACTCCGATTGCATCGAGTGATCGCATCATTGTGAGCCTCTTCCTTGGGGGCGGAAACGACGCGCTCAACACGCTCATTCCGGCGGAGAACGATGCTTACCGAGCAGCTCGCGCCGGAATGCGTTACGAAGTCGGAGCCGGTAGCGGCGAACTCTCGGCGGCCCAATCCGTCGGCGACGGCCTCTACCTCAACCCTCGGATGCCCGCTCTCAAAGCTCGCTTTGATGCGGGTCAAGTGGCGTTCGTTCAGGGCATCGGCGAAGAAACCAACGACCACAGTCACTTCACTTCCACCGCCACTTGGATGGCGGGAATTCCGTCCATGGCCGCCCCGTCAGGTTGGCTTGCCCGCTTCGCGCAACAGCATTCACTCGGCGAGTTCGGCGTGGTCTCGGTCGGGGCCGGTGCGCCGCTCCTGCTCCGCGGTGCAAACCATTCACCGGTCGTGATGCCGTCACATGGCGGCTTGTTTGGCTCTCATTCTCCGGACGACGACGCCGATCGTGCGCTGGCCGAAGGCGTCCAGGCGTACGAGTTCGCCGGCGTCGGCCCCTACGCCGGCGTGGTCGGCAAGGCCTGGGCTTCCGCCGTCGACTCCGCCAACGAACTCGACCAGGCGTACGACGACACGCTCCCCAGCGAACGTCTCCCCCGCAACATGGCCGTGCTCGCCGAACTCATTAATCTCAACGTGGGTGTGCGCGTCGGCCACACGATTCAAGGCGGCTACGACACCCACGCCGGCGAACGCCCCGGCCACGACAACCTGATGGGCGAACTCGACAACGCGCTTGAAGAATTCTTCAGTCGCCTCTCTCCTGAGTTTGCGAACCGCACCGCGGTCATGGTGTGGTCGGAGTTCGGCCGTCGTGTCGGGGCCAACAACTCCGCGGGCACCGATCACGGCGCCGCGGGTCTACTCACGATGGTTGGGGCCAACGTCAAGGGTGGCCTCCATTCGAGCGCCCCCTCGCTGTCCAACCTCAACAGTCGCGGCGACATGCAGTACTCAGTTGACTTCCGTTCGGTCTACTCGTCGGTCATCGAGCAATGGCTCGGCGGCGACGACTTTGACATCTTGCAGACCAACTACGAATCGCTCGACCTCTTCGACGTATCGGCGTTCCCCGACTCGGGCACGCCGACGACGTTCTCGCCCGGCAGCACCGTCTTCGATGACGTTCCGAACGGGACGTACTACAGCACGGCCGTTGGGTGGTTGGCTCACAAGGGCATTACAACCGGCACGGGCCACCGCCAGTTCTCGCCCAACGAGCTCGTGTCTCGAGCACAGATGGCCACATTCTTGTGGCGCTATCGCTTCGAGCCAGAAGCCTTGTCGCCGGCGGGATTCAGTGACGTCGATCCAGATGTGTACTACGCCGACGCCGTCAGTTGGCTCTTGGAAACTGGTATTACCACCGGCGTTGGCGGCAATCGATATGCGCCGGACGATCCGGTGACCCGAGCGCAAATGGCAACGTTTCTCTGGCGCCTCGAGGGTTCACCGCCCGACACCCCCGCCGCCGGGTTTGTTGATGTCCCGTCCGGGCAGTACTACTCCGATGCCGTCGACTGGCTCCTGCACCGCGGGATCACAACCGGTACTGGCCCAGGCCGCTACTCGCCCAACGATTCCGTCACTCGTGCGCAGATGGCCACCTTCTTGTGGCGGCTGGCGGGGCAGCCGATCTAACGGGATGGCCTAGTTTCTGTTCCGCATAGTGGAACGCTCCCACAATGCGGAACACATCTGCTACATTTACCCTGCGACTCCGCCGATAGGGCAGAGACAACAAAGGGGCCAGTGTGAGCTTTCCGTCTGATCTTGATATCGCCAACGGTGCGATTCTGAAGCCGCTAGGCGAGATCGCGGCGGACGCTGGCATCCCGCAGGATTGTCTCGAGCCGTACGGCGTTGGCGCGGCGAAGATCAAACTCGAGGCGATCGAACGTATGCAGGATCGGCCCCGAGCGAAGTACGTGGTCGTGTCCGCGATCACCCCGACGCCGCTGGGCGAAGGCAAGACCACCACCACCGTTGGTCTCGGCCAGGCGTTCCAATACATCGGTTCATCCGCAACAATCGCGATTCGCCAGCCCTCGATGGGTCCGACCTTTGGCATCAAGGGCGGTGCCGCCGGCGGCGGCTATTCGCAGGTCGTGCCGATGGAACTCTTCAATCTCCACCTGACCGGCGACATGCACGCGGTCACCGCGGCGCACAACCTCTGCTCCGCCCTGCTTGATGCGCACCTATACCACGGCAACGATCTCGGCTTCGATCCGCACAACATCACCTGGCGTCGCGTGCTCGACGTCAACGATCGCTCACTGCGCAACACGGTGATCGGCTTGGGCGGGCGCCTCGATGGCATCCCCCGCGAAACCGGCTTCGACATCACCGCTGCTTCCGAAGTCATGGCCGCACTCGCCCTGTGCACTTCGCTTCAGGATCTCCGCGACCGCTGCGGGCGGATCGTGCTCGGTTACTCCCAGGCCGGCACCCCGATCACCGCCGAAGAGATCGGCGCGGCCGGTTCGATGACGGTCATTCTCAAGGAGGCCATCAAGCCGAACCTGATGCAGACACTGGAAAACACTCCGGCGCTTGTGCATACCGGCCCGTTCGGCAACATCGCCACCGGCAACTCCTCGATCGTTGCCGACCAGATCGGCATCCACACCTCAGAGTTCCTTCTCACCGAAGCGGGCTTCGGCGCCGACATGGGTGCCGAACGATTCTTCAACATCAAATGCCGCTACTCGGGCATCGCCCCCGACGCGGCGGTGCTCGTCGCAACCGTACGCGGCCTCAAGGCCCACTCCGGCAACCACAAGATCGTCGCCGGTAAGCCCCTTCCCGAAGCGTTACTTGCGGAGAACCCCGACGAGGTTCACATGGGCGGTGCCAATCTTCGCAAGCAGCTCGAGAACATGCAGATCCACGGCTGCACCCCCGTCGTCGCAATCAACGTCTTCCCCGGCGACCACCAGGCTGATATCGACGCCATCCACGAAATCGCCGCCAAGTTCGGCGCACGAGCGGCTGTCTCAACGCACTTCTCCGACGGAGGCAAGGGTGCAGCCGAGCTGGCCACCGCCATCAAGGAAGCCGCCGAAGAACCCTCCGAATTCAAGGTGCTCTACCCCGACGAGGCGTCGCTCAAAGACAAGATCCACGCCGTCGCTACAAAGGTCTACGGTGCCGACGGCGTCGAGTATTCCGCCCAGGCCGACAAACAGCTGCAGACCTACACCGATGCAGGGTTCGACAACCTGCCGGTCTGTATCGCCAAGAGCCACCTCTCGCTCAGCCACGACCCCAGCCTGAAGGGCGCACCCACCGGCTGGACCTTGCCCGTTCGCGAAGTTCGCGCCTCGGTCGGCGCCGGGTTCGTCTACCCAATCTGCGGCGACATGCGCACCATGCCCGGTCTCGGCAAAACCCCGGCTGCCCACGCCATCGACATCGACGCTGACGGCAACGTCATCAACCTCTCGTAAGGAACACTGATGAACGCCATTGCCCACGTTCTTCGTCGCAGCCCTCGCAGCGTCGACTCCCCCGCGGCCCGTCAGGCGGTCGCCGATATGACCTACGAGCTCATCCCGATGAAGAGCCTCGCGAGTCAGATCCCGCACCTGCCCGTGAACGCCCGTATCTCCGTCACCGCGTCACCCGTAAAGACGCTCGAGGAATCGCTCGATGTCTGCGCTGATCTCCTCGAACTCGGCCATCGTCCGGTCCCACACTTCGCGGCCCGTATGGTCGAAGACGCCGACCACACCAAGGCCCTCGCCGCCCGTTGCAAGACCCTCGGTCTGAGCGAGATCTTCTGCATCGCGGGCGACGCGGAAGTGCCGGGGGCCTACCCCGACGCCATGGCATTCCTGCGAGACCTCCTCGACATGGCGGCGGGCGACATCACCACCGTTGGTATCGCGAGTTACCCCGACGGCCATGCCTTTATCCCCGACGACGCACTCCGCACGGCGCTCTTCGAGAAACAGGCGCTCTTCGCCGACGCAGGCGTCGCCGGCCACACGTCGACCCAGATGTGTTTCTCGACCGATTCGATCCGCACCTGGCTCGAGACCGAACGAGCCGCGGGCTTCGAGTTGCCCGTCCATCTCGGCGTACCGGGAGTTGTCGATCGAGCCAAGCTGATGACGATGGGCATGCGCCTCGGCGTCGGCACGTCGATGCGTTACCTCAAGAAGAACCGCTCCGGCCTGATCAAGCTGTTCGCATCAACGGGCTACAACCCGAGCACACTCGTGGACCCGCTCGGTCGCGATTTTGAGCGGCTCAACATCACCGGCCTCCACACGTTCACGTTCAACCAGGTCGAGGCAACGCGCGACTGGCAGCGGGCGGTGTTGGCCTAGTCAGCCAACTCTGGCGATCGCTTCGCGAGTCGCCGACAACATGAGGAAAGAGCCGGTTACGACAATCGTCGCGCCCGCCGCCGTCACGGCAAAGGCGGCGTGTACAGCCTCATCCACTGACCCCGTGGACGAGGCGGAACCGCCCTCGGCTTGCACCGCTTTGGCGAGCTCCGCCGCCGACCAGCTGCGCGGCCCCACGCCGGTATCGAACGTCGAGGTGATGACCGGCACGTCGAACCGGGCGAGCGCAGCCGCGCAGCCTTTCAGATCTTTTCCCGCGCCGATTGCGGCCACGACGGATTCCACCGAGCCGCTCATCCCGCGTTTGAGCGCGGCCAGCTTCATTGGATTGTGGGCGCCGTCGAGCACCCAACGCCGACCACCGTGCGCAACCACTTCCATCCGACCAGGGGGAAGCCGCGGCACGACCGACGGAAGCGGGCGATCGAGCATCACTGCGGCAAGATCCGCGACCGCCTCAACGGTCGCTATCGCGTCGGCGAGCCAATTCGCGCCCGAGGCAACTTCAGTGAGGTGAATTCCGCCATTCCGCGCGATCGAGCGGACCACCGCGGCCGCGCGATCGCTGCTCTGCGGCCCGAGGACGGCCGATTGCCGCCCCCGGAGAACAGCGGACTTCGACTCGGCGATCGCCTCGACCGTGTCACCAAGAACATCCGTGTGATCAAGGCCGATGTTCGTGATCACCGTGAGCGTGTCCGGCCGGTCGAGGACCGAGGTTGCGTCGGTACGACCGCCGATACCCGCCTCGGTCACAAACACATCAACCATCGCATTGCGGCCAATCACCCACGACATGGCCGCCGTGACGGCGAAGAAAGTCGGCGGGACGCCGTACTTCGCGACCACTCGTTCGATCGCCGCCGATACCTCTTCCCGAGCGGCCCCAGTCACCGCCTCTTCGGGCAGTTGACCGTTCAGCAGAAACCGCTCGCGAACATCGTCGACATGAGGAGATTGGTGGGTGGCAACGGAGAGCCCCGCGGCGACAAGGCGGTCGGTGAGCAGTACTGCGACGGTCCCCTTCCCCGCGGTGCCCACAATGTGAATCGCCGGCGCTGACCGCTGCGGAAAATCGAGCTCGGCGACGAGCGCGTAAGCGAGAGTCACGGCATCAGCGCCGCGGGCCGCGCCCGGCCGCGCGAGACTCATCAACCACTCAGTCAAATGCATGTTGCGTCCGACAGGTAAGTTGTACAAAGAGTAAAGTTGTTCCGGATGGTGGAATCGTTCCATAATCCGAACCAGCGCGCACAGAACAGGTCGCCACGTCATGAAGATACTTCTCGCGGATTCTCTACCGGCCGCCGCCGTCGCTCGTCTTGAAGCCGCGGGCGATGAGGTGTGGGTGAATGGCGACCTCACAGCCGACAATCTCGGCGACGCTCTTCCCGGATGTAATGCGCTGGTCGTTCGTTCGACCAAGGTCACCGCCGACGCCCTCGCCCAAGCCGACGAACTCGCCCTCATCGTCCGGGCCGGTGCCGGCACCAACAACATCGACTGCCAAAAGGCTGCCGATCTCGGCATCTTCGTCTGCAATGTCCCGGGCCAGAACGCCCTCGCCGTTGCGGAGCTCACGCTCGGTCTGCTGATCGCCGTCGATCGCCACATTGCGGCAGGTACTGCTGACTTGCGCGAAGGCAAGTGGAACAAGAAGGCCTACTCGGAGGCCGGCGGTCTCTATGGCCGCACGATGGGGATCATCGGCGTGGGCGACATCGGTATTGCTACCGCCGAACGAGCCACCGGCTTCGGCATCGACGTGATCGCGGTAGCCAAGGAGTCCCGCTCCGCCGCCAACGTGCAGCGAGCAGAACAAGCAGGGATCCGCTTCGTCGACTCCGAGAACGAGCTCCTGGCCGAAAGTGACATCGTGTCGCTCCACGTGCCCGGCCACAAGAGCACGAAGGGCCTTGTCGACGCCGCGTTCCTCGCGAAGATGAAGAACGGTGCGATTCTGCTCAATACCTCGCGCGGCGATGTCGTAGATGAAGCCGCGCTCATCGACGCCATGGAAAGCCGCGGTCTTCGCGCCGGACTCGACGTTTTTGCCGACGAGCCGGGCGGCGGTACGGCCAAATTCCAGTCTGCACTCGCCCAGCACGCCTCGGTTGTCGCAACCCACCATGTCGGTGCCTCCACCGAACAGGCACAAGACGCGGTCGCGGCGGGCACCGTCGACGCGATCGAGGCCTACCGCGCCGGCGCCGTTGCCAACTGCGTGAACATGGAAGTCGTACCCGCCCGATCGGCCACCATCGTCGTGCGCCACCATGACCGGGTCGGAGTGCTCGCCGGCGTTCTTGCGATCCTTCGAGGCCAGCATCTCAATGTGTCCAACATGAGCAACAAGATCTTCGCCGGCGCGAAGGCTGCCGTCGCGACCATCGATGTCGCCAAGGTTCCGAGCGCCGAGGTGCTCGAAGAGATCAAGGCCCACGACGACGTCATCAATGTGTCGGTAAACCTCGTATGAATAGTTCGTTGTTCGCCCCTTTTCAGGGGTGGTTGATCCATCCCGATTGGGCCAGCCGAGTGATTGCCGGCGCCTACGACGGGAAAACACCGGCTCAGCGTCGATCGATTGTTGAAACCAACCCCTATAGCTACTTTGGAGTCACCCGCTCGGCCGAAGACCTCGCGCCCGACGAGGCGGCCGACGAAACCGAACTCTTACGTCTCGGTTCAGAGACCCTCACTCGTATTCTCGATGCTGGCGCGTTTGAGCCCTCCACCCATCGCGCCTTCTACGCATACCGCTTGGTCTACGCCGACCATGTGCAGACCGGCGTGGTCGGCGCACTCGACATCGATGGGCTGCGCGACGGGCGCGTCCTCACCCATGAGAATGTTCGACCCGAACGAGCCACACTCTTGAGCAAACATCTTGAAGTGGTCGGCGCAACGTCATCCCCCATCGCCCTCACCCATACACCCGACGAAGCGTTACGGGCAATCCTCACCAGGGCGGCCGAACGCCCCGCCGACATTGACCACATCGTCGAAGACGTGCAGCACCTAATCTGGACCCTCACAGAGGCCGAAAGCGCGGCAGTTGAGGCGCTTCTCGCGACCACGAGTGTGTATGTCACCGATGGCCACCATCGTTCTGCCGCGGCACTCGCGGGGCGAGATGCACACCCTGACGACCCTGCGTTCAGCCGCACCCTGGCGGTGCTGTTCCCGGCCGACGAATTGCGAGTCGAGGCGTTCCACCGGCGCGCCCTCGACGTCGATATTCGCAACGTCGAAGACCTCCGAACTGCGCTCGCGACCGTTGGCACAGTTACTCCGGCAGATTCCGCCGAGGAAGCGATGCCCGCGGCGCGAGGCGAGATCGGGGTGTACCACCATGGCGAGTGGAGTCGCCTCGTCCTCGACCCGCTCGAGCGTCCCTCGGCCTTGGCGTCGCTTGATGTCGAACGCCTGCGCCGCGACGTCCTTGGCCATGTGCTCGGCATCGACGAGCTCGCGACCGCGAGCGGGGTGGACTATGTCCCCGGCCCCTCGGGCGTCGGCGAACTCGTCAATCGTTGTGATGCTGACGACAAGCTCGGTTTTCTTGTCTTCCCCACCGACATCAACGACCTCATGGCCGTTGCCATGGCCGGAGACCTGATGCCGCCGAAGTCATCCTACTTTGCACCCAAGCCGCGTTCGGGAGTATTCCTTCGCGTCCTGGGCTCCGGGGCGACGGCACATCTACCGTCAAGCTGACGGGCCGATTGCTCCAAGCATGCGCGCGGCGGCGAGCGTGTTTTCCATCAGGCAGCCGATGGTCATCGGGCCCGTGCCACCCGGCATCGGGGTGATCGCGCCGGCAACGGATTCGACGCTATCGAAGTCGACATCGCCAACGATGCCCGCTTCGGTGCGGGAAATGCCGACATCAAAAACTGCAGCGCCCGGCTTCACGTGGTCAGCGGTGACCAGCCCCGCCATACCGGCGGCGGCAACAATGATGTCGGCCCGTCGACAGACTCCCGCAAGGTCGAAAGTACGGCTGTGGGCGAGCGTGGCCGTGGCGTCACAGCCCTTGCGGCCGAGCAGCAGCACCTGCGGCAACCCGACGAGGGTGGAACGCCCGATGACCACGGCCTGCTTGCCGGCGGTCTCCACGCCATAACGCTGAAGGAGGCGCATCACGCCCAGCGGCGTGCACGGCACATGACCGACACGACCACGAACGAGCCGTCCCATCGAGCGCTCGGTAAGACCGTCGACATCCTTCTCTGGCGGGACGAGATCGAGAACGGCTTCGGCATCAAGCCCATCAGGAAGTGGTAGCTGCACCAGGATGCCATGCACTTCAGGATCGTTGGCGAGGTCACGAACCGCGGTCTCGACATCGTCTTGGGTGGCGTCTACTGACAGTTCCACGTGGCGCGACACCATGCCGGCTTCTTCGGCCTTGCGGTGCTTGTTGCGTACATAGATCTGACTGGGTTTGTCGACCCCGACAAGCACGGTCGCGAGGCAGACAGCGGGGTTTCCGAGTGAGTCAATCTCACTGCGAATGCCTGCGACAATCTCATCGCGAAGCTTGTTGCCATCCATGAGAACCGCGCCGCCCGCGGATCGCTCAAAGTCATTGTTCGTTGTCACGCGCGCACGCTACCCCCTGCACCACGCACTCGCCGCGATCTAGGTTGCCGCATGAGCAACCTCGGAACCGGCCCGATGACTGGCGTGAAGATCCTCGATTTGAGCCAGGTTGTTGCGGGGCCGCTCGCCACGCAAATGCTCGCCGAACAAGGCGCTGAGGTCATCAAAATCGAACCCCTCGCCGGCGAACTGCTGCGCCTCGGACTCCGCGGCGGACTCCCGCCATTGTTCGCCAGCGACAATCGCGGCAAGCGTTGTGTGGCCATCGATGCCCAGACGCCGGAGGGCACCGAACTCATCGTGGCGCTGGCCCACGATGTCGACATATTCATCGAGAACTTCCGGCCGGGGGTGGCCGAACGACTCGGGGTTCACGAAGCAGCGATCCGGGCCGTGAATCCCGACATCATCTACGTCTCAATCACCGGTTTTGGCCCGAGCGGACCGTATGCCGATCGGGCCTGCCTCGATCCCGTGATTCAGGGCCTCACCGGCATGGTCGACGGTCAGCGCAGCACCGAACTTCCGTTCCCCGACCTCATTCGAACGCTCGTTGCGGACAAGACCACGGCCTATACGGCGGCCCAGGCGATGTCGGCCGCGCTTTTTGCTCGCGAGCGGGGCGCCGGCGGCCAACGGATCGAACTCGCAATGCTCGACGCGGTCCTCGCCTGGTTCTGGCCCGACGGTATGAGCGACCACACTGCGCTCGATGATCCGCAGCCACGACGTCGAGCGAGTGATGGCTACCGACTCACCGACACCGCAGATGGCCAGATCATCTACTACCTCGCGTCGACCGATCAGATCTGTGGCATGTGGCGCGCCCTCGAACGCACCGACATGCTTGAAGACGGCCGCTATAACCACATCGGTCTCGGCATCGACCCGGAAGCCCTCGCGGTGGTCGGCGCCACGATCGTGGGGGAGATTGGCAAACTCCCGACGGTCGAAATCCTGGCCCGACTCGCTCGCGAGAGCGTCCCTGCGGGCCCGATCCACGATCGACCCGGCGTGCTGAACGACCCCCAGGTAGTTCACAACGAGATTCTCGTCGAGTGGGAGCACCCGACGATCGGCCGGCTGCGTCAACCCCGCCCGGCCCCCCATTTCGATGGCACACCCACCACCATGCGTTGCCACATCGAGGACGTGGGCGAATCCACCGTCGAAATTCTGCGTTCGATCGGCCGCGACGACGCCGAGATCGAACGGCTCCTCGCTGCGGGCATCGTCAGCGCCCCCTGACCAGCGTCGAGTGGCCCAAATCGGCGCGAGTTCACTGGCGAGACAGCGGGGAAACAATGCTCGAGTTCGCGACCCACAACCGCAATCGCGTTGTTGAATTGATCGACACCGAGATCGGCTACGAGCGGCCGATGGACACCCCGGTCGACACCCGCCAAGAGATTCTCGACTTCGCCGGCCTCGCCAGTCGCGCCGCTCGAAGCAATAATCGCCGTCTAGGCGACCGTTTTCAGCCCAGGTCGGTGGGCGACCATGGGTTGGGGCGTACCCTGCCACGATGCGCGATCTCTACCGCTGGCAGCACGACGCCCTCACGGCCTGGCACCGATGTGGCCGCAAGGGTGTCATCGAAGCGGTGACCGGTTCAGGCAAAACCGACGTTGCCATCACCGCAATTGGCGATGCTCTTGAGCGCGGCTTGTTCACCCTGGTGATCGTTCCCTCGCGTGTGCTCATGGAACAATGGAACGAACGCCTCGTCGAGTCTTTGCCCAATCACACGATCGGCCGGCTCGGCGATGGCTACCGCGATCGTCCGGCTGACTGCGACGTGCTGGTCACCACCCGCCATAGTGCGGCGAGCCGGGTCCCGCTCCCGAAGACCGACGCCGGCGGCCTTCTTGTGGCCGACGAATGCCACGGCTTCGGCGGCACCGTGCTCCGCAAGTCACTGCTACCCGAGTATCAGGAACGTCTCGGCCTCACCGCCACTCTCGAGCGTTCCGATGACGCCGTCGAGTCCATTCTCCTCCCCTATTTCGGCGGCATTTGTTACCGCTACGACTTCGGCGCCGCCATTGGTGATGGTGTCTGCGCGCAGCCGCGCGTCGCCTTCGTGGCCGTGCCCCTCACGGCCGACGAACGCACCGAGTACGACGCCACTGAGGGCGCGATCGTTGCTGCTCGTCGAGTACTCAAGGGCATCCCCGGCGTACCCCACACGCCGTTCGGCGACTTCCTCGCCGCGGTGCATCACCTCGCCGAGAATGATGGCGGGTCTGATGGCAAGGCGGCCAACGACTATCTCGAAGCCTTCTCCGCTCGTCGCGAGATCGTGGCAACCAGCTCCGCGAAGTACGAATCACTCGGCACCTTCGCCAATGCCATCCAGTCAGCCAAGGGATCCCTGATCTTCACCGAAACGGTACGAGCGGCCAACCACGCCATCGTCCGACTCGACCCCCACGTCGACATCGAGATCATCACCGGCGGCACCGGCCGCCGCGACCGCGGCCAGATCCTCGAAGACCTACGAGACGGCACACTCGATGCCGTCGCCGCCCCGAGGGTGCTTGATGAGGGCGTCGATGTTCCCAACGCCAACCTGGGCATCGTAGTGAGCGCCAGCCGTACCCGCCGCCAGATGATCCAACGCATGGGCCGCATCCTTCGGCGCAAGCCCAAGGGCAGCGGCGCCCGATTCGTCATCATCTTCTCGGCCGACACGCTTGAAGACCCTCGTTATTCCGACGGTGGTGACGGCTTTCTCGACGAGATCGAAGCGATCTCCGAGTCGTCCAACATCTTCGGGCCCGAGCAGACCGCCCAGTTAGCCGAGTTCCTCGACTACCACGGCCCAGAAGAAATAATCGAACCGGAAACGGTTGGCTTCTTCACGGCACCCAGCCTGTCGCCCGCAGAAATCACCGAATGGACCGACTCAGCGCCCTATCTCGAGATTCGGGCGCCGGAGCTGCCGACGATCTCGCAGCCAAAGATCGTCAAGGAAAAGCCTCGCCTGTCCACCGGCGAACATCCGGTTCGACTCGAAGCGATCGAAAAGCAGTGGGTATTGCGCTGTACCGGATGCAGCGTCGCCAGCGAACTCCGCGCCTTCAAGTGGCAGGCCCTCGAAGACAAAGTCGACTGCACCTGCCTCCGTTAACCCTGTGCTCGAAGTCCGCTCTAGGGTCAGCGCCATGTCTGAATACGGTGAACAGTCCGCAAATCCAACCGCCGGCGCGGTCGACGACGACCACCAGTGGGTGCTCCTTGATAACCCGATTCCCGGCGTGCGCCGGATCACGTTCAATCGGGCAGAGAAGCGCAACTCGCTGATCCACCCGCTCCGCGGCGCGATTCTCGACGCTCTACGCGACGCCGACAATGACCCGACCGTAAAGGTCTCGATTATCCGCGGCGACGGGCCCTCGTTCTCTGCGGGTTATGACCTTGCTGGTGGCAACGAGGGACACGAACTTCCGTTCTTCACCGCCGGCGGTGAGGGCCAGTGGCCCCGCCACGTCACCGAAGGTTGGATGAGCATCTGGGATCTCGCCAAGCCCGTGATCGCCCAGGTGCACGGCTATTGCCTAGCCGGTGGTTCCGAACTCGCCACCTGCTGTGACCTCGTGTACATGGCCGAGGACGCGCAGATGGGTTACCCGGCTACCCGTTTTGGAGTGCCCGACATGCATTTCCACGCGTGGTTCATGGGCATGCGTAAGGCCATGGAGATGATGATGACCGGCGACTCTGTCAACGGGATCGAGGCCGTCGAATACGGCTGGGCCAACCAGGCGTTCCCGGCCGAAGAACTCTCCGAGAAGACGCTCGAGATCGCCGCACGAATCGCGCAAACGCCCGGCGATGTGGCCCAACTCAACAAGCGAGTCGTGCATCGCCAAATGGAAGTGATGGGCCTGCGCACCGGCATCCGCCAGGGCACCGAGTTGTGCTCACTGGGCATCCATCAGGAGTCAATGAAGAAGTTCATCGGATCGGTGCAGCAGAAGGGTCTCACCTCAACGCTGTCGGAGCGCGACGAGCCTTACGACGACTATCGCACCGCGGCCGAGCAGCCGAAACAAGCCAAGTAGCTCAGCCGGCGCCACCCACAAACGGTGCTGTGGTGCCGGCGAGGTCCATCGGGTTCATTCCGAGCTTGCGGTGATCCCAGGAGCGGACACGTTCGATCTCCAGCTTCACGGCCACCCGCTTCTGCAGCATGATCTCAACGAAGGGCTTCATCTCTTCGCTGTAGGGGCCGTTGTAACGCTCGAAGACGTTGACTCCCATCGTCCAGATCTCGTCGGGGTCGGTGACCACGATGCCGCGCCCTTCCAACGCCACGCCTCGCAGTTGGTCGTAGGTGAGTCCGTCTTCGACCATGACCGAGAGGCGATCGTTGCGCTCGAGGTTCTTCACCTTTTGGGCCTTGCCCTTGGTCTCGAACCAGATCGTGCCGTCGAGGTAGGCGTACCACATCGCCACAAGATGGGGCGCGCCGCTGGGGCCGACGGTGGCCATTGTGGCGGTTCGACTTTGATCGAGGAAGACATCAATCTCTTCGTCGGTCATGGTGATCTGCGAGCGCTGGTTCGAACCCATCGAAGGCTCCTGTTGTCGTCGTGTCGAGCGTCGCCATTATGGACCGTGCGGGGCGATTCCACTAGCGTCCGCGCATGATACGCCGCGTAGTTTTGGTCGTTGTTTCCCTCTCGCTGATGGCTGCAGCTTGCGGAAGTGACGAACCCGGCGCGGCACCCGAGACCGCAACATCAACGACCACTGAACCTCCGGTCGTTCTCACAGCCAGCGATATCGGCGTGACCCCCGAAGTCATCCGCCTCGGCTTTCTCGGGATCGACTTCGACATCCTGCGTGAACTCGGCTTGGTCGACATCAATCGCGGTGACTTCAACCAGATCGTCGACGCCTTCGTGGATGACCTCAATAACCGCGGCGGAATCCACGGACGCATGGTGGAGTCCACTGTCGTCGAAGTCTCACCCGTCGACATGATTGGCGCCGATGAGGCATGTATTCGGTTGACCGAAGATGTGGAGGTGTTCGCGGTACTCGGCGGTTTGGTCGGTCCTACTGCCTCCGCCAATCCGTGCTTCACAACACAGCAGAACACGATCATGATCGGCGGCGCACCGTCGACCGACGAGCGAGAGGCGGCCACCGCCCCATGGATTAGCTCTCAAGCTGGTCCCGACACGCACTTTCCGGCCGCTCTCAAGCTGATGCAGTCCGAGGGTCTCCTCGATGGCCGGGTCGGTGTTAGCTGGGACATTACCGAGGACCGCATGGCGCAGGATCTCGTCCTTCCTGCGCTCACTGATCTCGGCATCGACGTCGCGGGCACGTATGTCCAAGACACGCAAGAGGGTGATGCCTTCGCCGGGCAGGTCGAGTGGGAGACGATCTTCCAGCTGATCGAGCGTGACGAGGTGGAGACCATGTTGATGCTGGAGGTCACCGCAAACTTTGGCGCCCACCAACTGCTGGCCAACGGCTTCGAGGGCGGCATGCTCGTGCTCGACAACACCAGCATCACCGCAACCATCGGTACCCGTCGTCAATCCGAACTCGAAGACCTTGCCCACATCATTGGTACGGGCTGGCTGGATTCGCCGGAAGCTTGGGCGCAAGAGGTGACGCAGGAGTGTGTCGCCGTCTTCGAAGCGGCCAACCCGGATATCACCGTGCTGCAGTCAAATACGGTGCCGCCCGGTGAGCCGAACTGGAGCGCGAGCATCGCGTCCGTCTGTAACTACATGCGGATGTTCGAGTGGGGCGCACACAACGCCGGACCCGAACTCACGCAGGAAACCTTCGTCACCGGCATCGAGGAGATCGGCGCATTTGATCTCGTCGGCCAAGGGCCGGCGTTGCTCGGGCCCGGTCGCCACAGTGCCGGAAACGCCACCCGCCTTGTGCAGTTCGATCCAACCGACCTCCCCGACGGCGGAACTCGCCCTATCGGGCCGCTTCTCACGTACGACGAGATCGCGGCTAGCTAATCGGCGAGATATCGATACGGTGACCTCTGTGCGGTTCGTCTCCTACATGTCACCGGGCTTTCCCGAGTCGCTGTTCGAGTTCTTCGCTCGGGCAATCGATGCAGAGTTACATTTCGAAACCGAGACGTCCGGGCCACCGGCCGGCATCGACCCATTCGCCGACGGCACGTTCGATCTCGGATGGATTTGCTCCACCTCGTTCGTCGATCTGGCGCTGCGAACCAACGAACCATCGGTCCAGCTCGTTGGTGTGGCCTGGGTCCCCGACGATCCCGACTCGAACGGTCGCCCCGTGTACTTCGGCGACGTCGTCGTGCGGGCGGACAGCGAAGCCGCGGCGCTCGCGGACCTTGCTGGTCAACGCATCGGTTGCAACGACGCCGTGAGCCTCAGTGGCCACCACGCACTGCGACTCGCGATCGAAGAAATGGGCCAAGACCCTCTGACCTTCGCCGACCTCGTCTTTACCGGCGGTCACCACAACTCGCTCGATGCACTCATCGACGCCGCAGTTGATGCCGCCGTGGTCGACTCGGTCGTTCGTATCGGCCGCGCCCGTCACGACGAGGCCGTGGATGGTCTCCGGGTAATCGAACGACTCGGACCGTGGCCGGTGCAACCGCTCGTCGCCCGCAGCGATCTCGACCCCGCTTTCGTCGTCGCCGTACGCGACGCCCTGCTGATCGCCAGTGAGCAGCCAGAGATCGCGCAGGCATTACACGATGCCGCGCTCACCAAGCTGGTGCCGGTTGATGCCAACCACTATGCACCAGTACGTGACGCGCTCCAGCGGAGCGAGCATTAGTCGATCGGTCAGTCCTCGTCGACCTCAAACTGGTCGGCGATCAGCGACAGGATCTCGAACATCACGGCCATCGAGCGATAACTCGTGATCTGATTCGGCGAGTCCACCGTGGGCATCAAACACACGACATCGCCGCCGATCACGTTCTTGCCGCGCATCGACCGGATGATCTCGGTGACCTGATCCATGCCGAAGCCTTCGATCCCGGCCTCGATGTTGGCCACACCCGGCGCCACGGTCGGGTCGAGACAATCAAGGTCGAACGTGATGTAGACGGGTCGATCGCCGATCCGCTCGTGGATGATCTCGATGACTCGTTCCGCGCCGAGGACGTCATAGTCCTCCTTCTTGATCACCTCGTACCCGAGGTCATAACTCGGGTCGAGCCAGTCGAGCGACCGTACGTTGCCCCGGATTCCCACCTGGACGGAGTGTTCTGCGTCGACGTGACCGTCGCGCACGAGATAGCTCGCCCAGTGCGCGGCCGACTTCACTGCACCCATGAAGTGATCGACATTGTGGAACGCGTCGGTGTGGGCGTCGAAGTGCAACAAGCATGCCTTTTCGCCGCCCGTGAGCTTCGCATCAGCGCCACCAATGGCCTGCAGGATCCCGCCGGTGATCGAGTGATCTCCACCGATCGATACCGGCCGACAGCCGGCTTCGTCGAGTTCCTTGTAGTACTCGGTGATCATCTCGATCGAGCGCTCGTTGTTGTTGCCCTCCGAGAGCGGCACGTCGCCGAGGTCGTGAATTCGACAGCGCTCCCATGGGTCGATGCCGAACTGATTGTGGACTCGACGCCCGATCGCCGACACATTTCGCACGGCCCGCGGGCCGAGATGTTGATCTCGTTGCGTGGTGCCGTTGCCCGTGGAGTGCGGCACCCCGACCAAGCCAATGTCTGCATTGGCCGGGTCGGGGTCGTGTTCGCATCGGAAGAGGGTAGGGATCCCGTACCAATAGATCCCGTCCATCAACCGTTCTTGGTCAGATCGTGCCATCGGGTTACGTGGGGACGGGGAGGTAGGACTTTGTCGAGAACTCGGTGGGCCGAGCGACCGGACCCTTCTCGATGAGCCAATCGGTCCACGACTGGGCGTAGCCGAGAAAGGCGTTCGTCACATTGACGTCCCAACGGATGCCCGCGCCATAGGGGTAGGCGCCGCTCGATCCCTCGTTGTCGATGACGTTGCCCAGCCCCTTTTCGAGAGCGGTGACAAGAACCTTCTGCATCAGACTCTCCCTATTGCTGCCGCGCGCCAATCGGCGTACACGCACCGCCGCGGCGTCTGTTCTAGTCGCGTCCGCGATCAGCGGCCACCGCAACCGCCGAGAGTTAGTCGTCGGCAAAGAGAGACGGCGGAAATCCTCCGCGGCTCACGGGGCTCCACCGTGTGGGTGTGACCAGGATCAGGCACTTGCCCTGGTCGACCATGGCCTCGCAGTACTCGTCCCAGTCCGGGTGCTCGCCGGAAATGCTTCGGTAGTAGGCAACAAATCCGTCGCGGGCGGCGGGCATGTCCATGACCGTGGCAGCGCCATCGATCTGCACCCACTCGCTGTTAAATTCCTCACCCATCACCGCGATCGACACAAGCGGATTGCGCCGCGCGTTCATCGCCTTCACCCGTTCGGGATAGGTGGCGATCGCCAGCTGCCCATCGGCAGTCATGCCACCGGTGACCATGCTCATTTGGGGCCGACCATCGGCCCGCGTTGTGCTCAACACCCACTGATGACGGTCGGCGAGGAACTCGGCGAGTTCCGCAACCGAGACCTCTCGATCCCGAGAGCGATATTTTGAGCGGGGGTCATCGTTCGGAATCTTCATCCCGGCAGTGTTGCGGATGCCAACGCCCGACGTCTGGACAGTGCCGAAAGAACAACAAGGGCGGTCGCGCTCGGGATTCCGATCCACCAGCCGGATAGGAAGGCCAGTGCTGACGTAGATGAATCGTCTGACGCGAACGCCCACCAGAGCGCGGTCACCCCACTGCCAAACATGATGGCAATCACTGCGGCGAGCAGTGGCGGGACCTTCGCGCTGGCGGCGATCAGTAGCGCTGGACCAAAGGCGAACACCGCGACATAGAGCGACGATAGAACGCTCGGTGACGTCCAGTTGTCGTAGACCGTCACCAGCTGACGGCCGACCAGAGACCCCAGCACCGTGGCCAACGCGTAGAGGAAGAGTCGACCGACAAAGACCTGCGACCACCGACGGAGCGTTCCTCTCACCCTGGCAGTCTCGCCGACCAGTTCGGGTCCTGCTGGAGCGGTGCAATCAGAGTCAGGATGACCGGTCAGAAGGCGTCCCCGCGGGGACGTTTTGTTGTTGTTGGTTGAGGCTGTGTTCGATGATGACGGAGATGACGAAGCCGAAGTCGAGGTGGTCGTTGTGCCATTGCGATTCGATTGATCGTTGATCGACGCC
>JBLIOE010000047.1:0-31837 GCA_047639555.1 Candidatus Aldehydirespiratoraceae bacterium | reverse complement strand
ACATTGCCGACGAGGCTGATCCCGACGGTGCTCTCGGTGGCTATCCGCAGCTCTCCGAGGAGTTCATCCTGGGTGCGGATCCCGACCTGATCTTCCTGGCCGACACGATCTTCGCTGAGCAGAACGCTGACACGATCGCGGCCCGCCCGGGTTGGGGCGATCTCACCGCCGTCCAGGGTGGTGCAGTGGTTGAGCTCGATGATGACGTGGCGTCCCGTTGGGGCCCGCGGGTCGTCTCGTTCGCGGAAGCGATCGCCGTTGTGCTCGCCGAGGTGACCGCGGCGGCGTAGCCGTCGACGTATGACTGCTGATGCGCAACCCGCTGAGGCTCCAGTCGACCCGTCCCGCGGGACTCGGCTGAGCTTCAGCGCGGTTGCCATTTCCGTCGTTTGTATTGCCATTGCGGTCGTGGTGGCGATGACCACTGGTCCGTTCGATCTCGCCGTCGTCGACGTCGGCAAACAGCTTCTCGATGGGTTGCCGTTCATCGAGATCGACTCGGGTCTGACCGCGACCGAGCGGGCGATCGTCACCCAGATCCGCCTCCCGCGGGTTGCCCTTGGCCTGATGGTCGGCGCGACCCTTTCCTTAAGCGGCGCCGCCTATCAAGGAGCATTTCGCAATCCGCTCGCCGACCCATACCTGCTCGGCATTGCCGCCGGAGCGGGCCTCGGCGCGACGATCGCCATCACCGAAGGGCTCGGCGATGGTCGGGGAGCATTTGACGCCGTACCGCTCGCCGCATTCGCAGGCGGACTGATCGCCGTCTGGTTCTCATACGCCGCGGGGCATATCGGCGGCCGTTCGCCGGTCTCTCTGATCCTCGCCGGTGTGGCGGTTGCCAGCTTTCTCACCGCGTGCCAGACCTATGTGCTGCAAGCCAACAGTGATGTGATTCGTGAGGTCTACACGTGGATTCTTGGCCGCGTCAGCACCTCCGGTTGGGGTGAGCCCCTACTGCTCCTCCCGTACTTCGTTGTCACGCTCGTGGTTGTCCTTCGGTATGGCCGAGCGCTCGATGTGCTGGCGGTGGGTGACGAAGAGGCGGCATCGCTCGGCATCCGCCCGCAGCGGGTCCGGATGATCGTGGTTGTCGCCGCCTCGCTCGGGGCTGCCGCGGCAGTCGCGGTGACAGGACTCATTGGATTCGTGGGCATCATCGTGCCCCACACGGTTCGCCTCCTCTTTGGTGCCAGTAACCGGATCGTGCTTCCTCTCTCGGTGCTGTTCGGCGCGGCCTTCATGGTGGCGGCCGATCTTGTGGCCCGGACGATCATGTCGCCGGCTGAGTTGCCCATCGGTGTGGTCACCGCCTTTGTAGGCGCGCCGTTCTTTGCGCTGGTCCTACGTTCGAGCCGAAGGCATGTCTGGTGAATGCGCTTTCGCTAAAGAATCTGCGCGTGTCGCTGGGCGGCGCCGAGGTGTTGGCCGGTGTCGATCTCGCCGTTGAACGAGGAGAATGGCTCAACATCATCGGGCCAAACGGGGCGGGGAAGACCACGCTTCTTCGTGCCGTTCTGGGAGCGGTGCCATACGACGGCACGGTCGAAGTCTGCGGTGTCTCGGGCCGCGATGCCATGGAGCGAGCGCGGGCGATCGCCTACGTGCCACAGACTCCCGTGATTCCGCCCGGGGTTCCAGTCGTCGACTATGTCCTTCTCGGGCGTACGCCCCACCGCGGCCTCTTTCGCGCCGATTCCCGTCGCGATCTTGCGGTGGCCAACGACGTCCTGGCTCGGCTTGATCTCCGCGGCTTCGCTGATCGTGAAGTGGGTTCATTGTCGGGCGGCGAACGACAACGAGTGGTGTTGGCCCGGACACTCGTGCAGGAGTCGACGATCCTTCTGCTTGATGAGCCGACCACGGCATTGGACCTTGGCCATCAGCAGGAAGTGCTCGATCTTTTAGAAGAGCTGCGTCGAGAACGCGGTCTCACGGTCGTGACGACGCTTCATGACCTCACCCTGGCGGCTCGCTACGGCGATCGACTCGCCGTGCTCGCCGCCGGGAAGCTCATCACCACGGGTCCGCCCGCAGAGGTGTTGACTGGCCAACTCATCGCCACTTACTTCCACGCAAATGTGAGAATCATCGATGATGTCGACGGACCGGTCATTGTGCCGGTGCCCGGCCGTCCTGAGGAGGGCACCCAATGAACGAACAGGCCAGTACCGACGAGCCGTTGACCGAAGACCCCCGACCCGATGGGCTCACTGTCGCCAAGAGTCTGGTGCTCGTCAACACCGGCGACGGCAAGGGAAAGTCTTCCGCGGCGTTCGGGGTGGCGATGCGAGCCCGCGCTCGCGATTGGCCCGTCGCGGTCGTGCAGTTCCTTAAGTCAGACGACTGGGTCACCGGCGAGCAAATCATGGCCGGCCCACTCGGGATCGATTTCTGGTCCTTGGGTGATGGGTTTACCTGGGACAGCGACGATCTCGCGAAGGACGAAGCGGAAGCGAAGGAAGCCTGGAACCAGGGCAAGGCCATCGTCGAAGCGGGAGAACACCGCCTCGTTGTCTTCGACGAGATCACCTACCCGCTGAACTGGGGCTGGATCGATGCCGCCGAGGTCGAAGCGACGTTTCGGAATCGACCCGCCAACGTCTCGCTCGTTCTGACGGGTCGTGACGCGCCGGAGTGGATGATGGAGTTGGCCGACACCGTCACTGAGATGGTGAAGACCAAACACGCGTACGACTCGGGAATTGCCGCCAAGAAGGGCATCGACTTCTGACGCCCACGGATCGACCGGGGGGGGGCTAACCGCCGCTAACGAGCTGTTCGGCGCCGTGGGGGAGGGCGACCTCGTCGTCGCGATCGTCGAGCCAGCCTTCGGGCAGGTGAACGGCTTTCGGCGAACCATGGTGGCCGCGGACCATACGCATGCCGCCTTCGGGGAACTCGATCGATCGGTCGAGCGTGCCGATGACCTCGCGCATCTCCTCGAGCGACCCGACCTTGTTCAACCGGCGACGGCACTCGCTTCCCGTGGGGAACCCCTTCAGGTACCAGCCGGTGTGTTTGCGGAAGTCTCGGATGCCGTGGTTCTCGCCCATCCACTCACACAAGAGCTGAGCGTGTTCGGCCATGCCCTCGAGGACATCGCCGAGGTTGGGCCGTGGTGGTACCGGTCGGCCCTCGAAGACTTCGGCGAGGTCTTGAAAGATCCAGGGTCGGCCCAGGCACCCGCGCCCGACAACAACACCGTCGGCGCCGGTGGTGCGCATCATGCGCAGCGCATCGTCGGCCTCCCAGATGTCGCCGTTGCCGAACACCGGAATCGATGTGACGGCTTGCTTCAACTCGGCGATGCGATCCCAGTTGGCCGTGCCGCTATAGAGCTGGTTGGCCGTGCGGGCGTGGAGCGCAACCGCTCGACAACCCTCGTCCTCTGCGATCTTTCCTGCATCGAGGAAGGTGATCGCGTCATCGTCGATTCCGACTCGGAACTTCACCGTGACCGGAACGTCGCCAGCGGCTTCCACGGCGGCCCGCACGATCGATCGATAGAGGCTTCGTTTCCAGGGCAGCGCGGCGCCGCCGCCATGACGGGTGACCTTCTTCATCGGGCAGCCGAAGTTCATGTCGATGTGGTCGACGGGCTCTTCTTGGTTGACGAGGCGTTTGGTTGCCTCACCAATCGAATACGGCTCGGTGCCGTAGAGCTGGATGCTGCGCGGGGTTTCTTCGGGGGCGAAGGCGGCGAGGGCGAGACTCTTCTGGTGGCCCTCGACGATTGCCCGAGCGGTGATCATCTGGTTGACGTAGAGCCCGGCCCCGTACCGGCGACAGAGGGTACGGAAAGGCGCGTTGGTGACTCCCGCCATCGGGGCGAGCACCACAGGAGGCCAGACGTTCAGCGGGCCGATCTGCACGGCATCGAATTCGCCGGGGTGCGCCGGCGCTTCGGGTGGGAACGTCGAGTCGATCTCGGTCGTCATAGCGTTCAGGTTACGAAGTCCGCCACGATGTCGACGCCCACTTCCCGACACAGTTGGTCGAGTCGGCCCATGGGCAGGCCGATCACGTTGGAGACCGAGCCCGCGACGACGTCGGCGAAGAGGCCGCCCGCGCCCTGGAGGCCGTAGCCGCCGGCCTTGTCGTTGCCCTCTCCAGTGTTGAGGTACCAGGTGATTCGGTCTTCGCTGATCGGTCCGACGATCACGTCCGACCGCTCGTGGCCGACGGCGGTTGACTGCTTGCCGCTCAGCGAGGTGACGACCACCGCAACACCGGTGACCACGTCGTGGTGGCGGTCGGCGAGATCGCGAAGCATCTCCCCACCGTGTTCGCGGTCTCGTGGCTTGCCGAGGATCTCGCCATCGAGAACCACGGAGGTGTCGGCGCCGATGACGACAGAACCGGGCGTGGCGATAGCGGTGGCCTTCTCGATGGCGAGGCGTTCGACGTAGGTCACCGGGTCCTCGTCTTGCCGGGGCGTTTCATCGATATGGGCCGGCTTCACCGCGAAATTGGGGGCGAGTCGACCGAGGATCTCGTGGCGTCGCGGCGACGCGGAGGCGAGTACAAGTTGGAGCGAATTCACCGTTCCAGTCTCGCACCTCCGCCCGCCGACACCCTCCCTGGCGTCTCGCCGCCTACCCTCTCGGGATCGACGATGACCTCTGGACGGAAACGTCCGACCCCGAAGAACCACCGCCCCTTCCGGGCGAAGACCTCTCCCTCGAGATTCACCCTGATTCGTTCGCGGTCACCTCGGGGTTTCTGCGCGCCGGCGACAAGCCGAATGTCCCGCCGGTCGCCGATGGCGGCCCGGTGTGGTCCTTCGACGAATCCGACGAGCAGGCCCATGACTTCCTGGTTTTCGTAGCGGGCGAGCGAACAATGCCGGAGTACCTGGATGACCCGGTCGAACACGCGCGTGCGAATGGTCTCATGCTGCTGTTCAGCCGCGAAGTTCAGGAGGCATTCACCACGTATGTCGCTCGAATGCCGGAGCCCCGCGCTGAGGCTTGGCGTGATCTCATCGCCGGCGGCACCAGCTCCGACGCATTCGGCCCGCTCACCCTGCAAGAGCAGTTGAGCGAGCAGCAGGTTTCCGATGCCCTGCAGACGGGCCGCAAACAACGCACAGTCAACCTCTCTATGGCATTTGTGTTGATGGTGGTCGCCGTCGTCGGCGGGTTTTTTTTCTGGAACGAGTTCTTCACCGACGAGGGCCGAACCACGGGCGCCTTTCAGCTCGACGACCTCGACGCGCCACCAGAGGTGGCCGCGCTCGAAGGTGGTCTCCCGATCGCGAGCCCCGACCTCACGGTCGCTCTGATCGACACCGTTTCGGTTGAGGCGGGCACCGGCGCCGAGACCGACCGGATCACCGTCGCCCCGTTCGCCGTGTTCCCGTATCCCCCCGGGTCGATGCGGGCATCACTCTTCCAATACGCCGGGAGTGGCCAGATTGCGATCGTTGGCCCCGAAGGATTCACCGACGACGTTTGTCTGCGGGCCAGTGTCGTCACCGAAGCACTCCGCCCGCTCGACACTGTCGTGTTCGGCGACTGTGGCCAACCGGTTGGTCGTCGTCCGGTCGTTGGTTGTCTTGGCCCGTCTGCGGTCGTGCTGGATCTGCAGATTCCGAATGGCGAGGTCGAGCTTCCGGAAGGCGGCAGCGGATTCGCCGACGCCGTTCGGATCCAGGTCATCGGCGACCATCCGGACTACGAGGTGCTCACGATTCGCGGCACGATTGAGGTCGCCGTCAACGATGGTGTGCCGGTGCCGCGCTTCGGTGGATTAGTCGGCGAAGAGCTCGAATTCAACCTCGATGCCAACCGAGTTGGTACGTGCACGCTCACTGGTGACCTTTCAGCGGGCAGCTGATGTGTGGGCGGTTCGCGGCGACCACGCCACCTGATCAGCTCGCAAAGTACTTCGGAGCACAAGCGCCGGAGAGACTGATCGAAGAACGCGAGGCCAACTACAATGTCGCCCCCACCCAGGGCGTCTACACCGTCTTTGAGGACGGGGGAGTGCGACGACTCGATGCCTTCCACTGGGGGCTCGTGCCGTTCTGGGCGAAAGACCCGAAGATCGGGAGTCGGATGATCAACGCTCGGGCCGAGACCATCGCGGAGAAGAACTCCTTCAAAGGGCCGTTTGCCAAACGGCGCTGCATCATCCCCGCCGACGGCTTCTACGAGTGGAAGAAGATCGTGGGGCAGAAGAAGAAGCAGCCGATGTACATGAGTCGCGTCGACCGCGAACCGTTTGCCTTTGCTGGCCTTTGGGAAGTGTGGAAGGACAAGAACCACTCGGACGTCGACGGCGAGCCGCTCGAGCTTCTGAGCTGCACGATCATCACCGGCGAGCCCAACGAGAAGGTCGCCGAGGTCCACGACCGGATGCCGGTCATGCTTTCACCCGATGCCTGGGACGAATGGCTCGACCGCGACAACCACGACACCGAGGCTCTGCAGGGACTCCTCGTCCCCGCGCCGGCTCAGCTGATCCGGATCCACCCGGTGTCCACTGAGGTCAACAATGTCCGCCACAACACGCCCGCCCTCATCGAAGAGGCACCGCTAGTGGCCGACGACTAACTACTGAGCGCCGCGCTCAGGTCGTCGCGCAGCTGATCGAGATCGGCCTGATCCGGACTTGAGTCGGCCTGGCTGAAGTCGAGGGCGGCCATGGAATTCATCGGCACAACATGGACGTGGACGTGGGGCACCTCGAAGCCGGCAATCATCAAGCCGACGCGGGCGGGGTTGAGCAACTGCTTCTGCACGTTGCCGATCTGATGAGCGATCGACATCAGGTGAGTCGCAGTGTCGACAGGCAAATCGGTCCATTGGTCGATCTCGAGGCGCGGCACGACGAGGACATGGCCGCGCGCCAGAGGGCGGATGTCGAGGAAGGCGACGCAGAGGTCGTCCTGCCACACGAAACGGCCAGGAATGTCGCCGTCGATGATGCGGGTATAGATGGAAGGCACGCCGGGATCGTAGGCTGTCGGCCGTGACCGCGGACGACCAGCCGACTCGTGAGCGTCAGATCGGTATCTTCGAAGACCGAATCCTCACGGTGCCAAACCTGATCTCCCTGATGCGTCTCGGGTGTATCCCGATCTTCCTCTGGTTGATCTTCAGCGAGGACGATCGCTTCTGGGCGGCCGCCCTCTGGGGTGTCGTTGGTGCAACGGACTGGGTCGACGGCTGGTGGGCGCGAAAGTTCGACGTTGTGAGTGAGTTCGGGAAACTGATCGACCCGGTTACTGATCGTGCTGTTTTGATCGTTGGTATCTTTGCTGTCGGTATCGACGGATCCGTGCCGTGGTGGCTCGTCATCGTCACGCTGGCGCGTGAAGTGCTCGTCGCGATCGCCGGAGTGATCCTCGGGGCCCTCGGGGGCCGTCGAATTGAGGTCACGTGGTGGGGTAAGTGCGCCACGTTCGGCCTGTACTTCGCCTTTCCCTTCCTACTCGCGGGAGCGTCGGACGTTGGTGTCGCCGATTTGCTCCGTTGGGTGGGCTGGGCGTGCGCAATCCCGTCGCTGATTTACAGCTATCTCTCGGCCGCGCAGTACATCCCGCTGGGACTTGAAGCCCTGCGTGAGGGCCGGCTCGACAAGGTTGAAGCGGACAGCGAAGCGAGCGGGGCTGTTCCCAACGGAGACGACTCGCAGGAACTAGGTTCGGCGCCGTGAAAGCAGTGATCATGGCCGGCGGCGAAGGCACTCGGCTTCGGCCGCTCACCTCGAACGTTCCAAAACCGATGATGCCCCTGGCCAACCGGCCAATGATGGAGCACATCCTCGACCTCTTGAAGCGGCACGGTTTTGACGAGGTAGTAGTCACCGTCTCGTTCATGGCCAACAACATCCGCAATTGGTTCGGCGATGGTTCCGAATTTGGTGTGCGGATGGTCTACGCCACCGAAGAAACTCCACTCGGCACCGCGGGCTCTGTCCGTAACGCAATGGAGGAGCTTACCGAACCCTTCCTGGTCATCTCCGGCGATGTGCTCACCGACATCGACCTCACAAAGATCGTCGAAGCCCACCAAGAGAAGCAGGCGATGGCCACCATCGGCCTGATCCGAGTCGACAATCCGCTCGAGTTCGGCATCGTGATCACGCGAGACGACGACTCGGTCGAACGCTTCTTGGAAAAGCCCGGTTGGGGTCAGGTATTCAGCGACACCATCAACTCCGGCATTTTCGTGCTCGAGCCCGAGATTTTCGACTACATCGAGCCCGGCCGTCCGGTCGATTTCTCCGGCGAGGTGTTTCCCGCGCTGCTGGCCGACGGCAAACCGCTCTACGGCAAGGTGGCTGAGGGCTACTGGGAGGACGTCGGCAACCTGGAGAGTTATGTCTCCGCCCACGCCGACATTCTCGATGGCAAGGTCGACGTCGCGATCGACGGGTTCGAGCAAGAAGAGCACCTGTTCATTGGCAAGAACGTGGCCGTCCACCCCGACGCGGTCATCACCGCGCCCGCAGTGATCGGCGATAACTGTCGGATCGAAGCCGGCGCCCGGATCGGTCCCTACGCCGTGCTTGGCGCCAACGTTCGGGTGCGCTCCGAGGCCGATATCGAACACTCCGTTGTCGCCGACAACGCGTACATCGCCGAGCAGGTGAACATTCGCGGTGCCGTTGTGGGGCGAGCCTGTGATCTCCGTGCCGGTGTGAAAGTCGATGAGGGAGCAGTGATCGGCGATGAGTGCTTCGTCGGCGAGGGCGCCGCCATCGGGGCGGGAGTGAAGATCTACCCGTTCAAGACGATCGAGTCGGGCGCGGCCGTGAATTCGTCAATTGTCTGGGAGACCAAGGGCTCACGGAGCCTCTTTGGTCGCGAAGGCGTCTCTGGTCTCGCCAACGTTGACATCACACCCGAGCTCGTTACTCGACTCGCAATGGCCTACGGATCCACCCTCAAGCAGGGCGATATCGTCATCACCGCCCGAGACTCGTCGCGTTCGGCTCGCATGCTGAAGCGAGCCATGCAAGCGGGTTTGAATGCGGCCGGAATCTCGGTGCAAGACCTCGAGGTCGCCCCGCTGCCCGTCACCCGGTTCATCACCCGGCGGCCGGCGATCGCGGGAGCAGTCGCGCTCCGGCTCGATGGCAACGACCCCAACACCATCGTGATCCAGTTCATGGATGCTGACGGAGCGGACATGTCGGAGAACGGCCACCGGAAAATCGAGAGGCTGTTTAATCGCGAGGACTACCGTCGCGTGTTTCCATCGGAGATCGGAGACATCGACTACGCGCCCCGTGCCTTGGAGCACTACGCCACCGCGATTGAGTCTGTGGTGGACCTTCCCGCGATTCGGGCTGCCGCCCCCAAGGTGGTCACCGATTACGGACACGGCGCGGTCTCGTTCATCATGCCGAACCTGCTGGCGAAACTCGGCGCCGAAGTACTCGCAATCAATCCTTTTGCCTCCACGTCAGGGGCGACGCGTTTCGATCGTGATCGCAACGCATCCGTCGTGGCCGATCTCGTCACCTCGTCCGGATCTGCGCTTGGCGTGATGTTCAGTCCTGGCGGTCAGGAGCTCAGCGTCATTGATGACGCCGGCCGGTTGCTCACACACACGCAGCTGCTCCTCGCTCTCATCGCGATACGGGGCGACTCGCTCGACGGAAGTCGGGTCGCGCTGCCCGTGTCAGTTACTCAGCACGCCGCGGCGATGGTGGAGAGCCGCAACGGCTCGATCGTGCTCACCTCCACTTCGGGTGCCGAGATCATGGCTGCTGCGTCGGATCCGTTTGTTGTTCTCGCCGGTGATACCGAGGGTCGGTTCGTGGTGCCTGCATTCATGCCCGCGTTCGATGCCACGGCCACGTTTGTCACGATATTGCACTATCTCGCCCTCAGCGGGGCGACGCTGAGCAGCATTGTTGATCACCTGCCGGAAGTGCACATGGTGAGTCGAGAAGTGGTCACTCCGTGGGAACAAAAGGGTGCCGTCATGCGGGTGCTGGTTGAGCAGGCAAAGACCCACAAAATCGACCTGGTCGACGGGGTTCGTATCCATCACCCAGACGGTTGGGCGCTGGTTTTGCCGGACCCAGACGACCCGATCACTCGGGTGACGGCCGAGGGATCCGACACGGCATCGGCTGAGCGGCTCGCCGACGAATACGTCCGCCGCATCGAACAACTTGTCCGCTCATAGTCGGGGGCCGCGACTGCGGAATCGTGATGGGTTAGGTTCTGGCGCATGAACGTGCCAGACGGACTTCGATACTCATCCGACCATGAGTGGGTCAAGGTCGACGGAAACGTCGCTCTCATAGGAATCACCGACTACGCGCAAGATGCGCTTGGTGATGTGGTCTATGTTGACCTGCCGGCCGCCGGAACCGTGATGACGGCGGCCGAATCGTTTGGTGAGGTGGAGTCGACCAAATCTGTCTCTGAGCTCTACGCCCCCATCTCGGGTGAGATCGCGGCGGTCAACGACGCGCTCGCCGACGAACCCGAGAAGCTCAACGCCGATCCCTACGGCGAGGGTTGGATCATCCGCGTTGAGATGTCCAATCCCACCGAGCTCGATGGGCTCATCGACGCCGATGCCTATCGGGCCCTGATCGACGGGTGAGTCGATGAGCGAGATGATTTGCCACGACTGTGACCATCCGAACCCACAGGGCGGCAACTTCTGTTCCTCCTGCGGCGCCGCCCTTCAACGCGACGACGTCACCACTGACCTGCCCGTCGTCAATCTCGAGTCTGAGGGTTTTCTTGAGATCGACCGCTCGGGCTTCGGTCCCCACGAAGGTCTCTTCGTGGTGCCGCACGGCCCGAAGGCGGGCGCTCGGTATTCGCTCGACAGCGACACCGTTTTGGTCGGGCGACACCCGAAAAGCGACATCTTTCTCGACGACATCACGGTGTCGCGACGACACGCTGAGGTGCGACGCGAAGGCGCCCGTTACTGGGTGCGTGACGTCGGCTCTCTCAATGGCACCTACGTGAACCGCGAACGGGCCGATGACTACGAGCTTGAAGATGGCGACGAGCTCCAGGTCGGCAAGTTCAAGTTGGTCTTTGTGCACGGCACCGGCGCCGGTTGAGTTGAGGAGCGTTTGTGCCTGAACCCCGTCATCATTCGATTGGAGACGTGTTGTCGATGCTCAAAGAGGAGCATGCCGACGTCACGATTTCCAAGATCCGCTTCTTCGAGAGCCAGGGGTTGATCGACCCCGAGCGCACTCCAAGCGGTTACCGCAAGTTTTACGACGACGACGTCGCTCGATTGCGTTGGATCCTCGTCCAGCAGCGCGACAACTTCCTTCCACTCAAGGTGATTAAGCGGCGGATGGAGGAGTCGGGTTTCGACCCCACAGCCGAGGTCGTGCCCGAGGCGTCGTCCGAACCCTCGGCGGCAGCGTCCGAAGTGTCCGCAGACACGCCAGCCGAACCCGATGACGGCGCGATGCGCGAGCCGACCTTGTTCGCTCGACGCGATGAGGACGCAACAGAAGAGCCCGCAGCGGTGCAACCCGAACCGGCGCCCGAATCTGCGCCAGCAGACACTGCGCCGCCCGAACCTGAGCCGAAAGCGGTGCAGGAACCACCGCCCGAGACAGAGCCGGAAGCTGAATCCATGGCAGAACCAGAACCAGAGCCGGAACCAGACCCGGGACCGGAAGCGGTTGAGGTTCCGCCCGCGCCGGCGATCAGCGACGGCGACCCGCTCGATGTCCCGGCCGGGTCGGTCAGCCTGACGCCGCTCGAATTAGCAGAGGCCGCGGGCGTTGATCTCGGTCTGATCGCGGATCTCGATCGACTGGGTTTGATTCAGATGGTGGCCGCCGGCGAAGGGCAGGCGTACGACCACGAAGCGCTCGTTGTCACTCGAGCGGCGGGTGTGTTCATGGCGCGTGGCGTCGAGCCTCGACACCTTCGAATGTTCCGGATCGCCGCCGACCGACAGTCGGGCATTCTCGAGCAGCTTGTGGGAGCAAAGCTTCGCAAGGGTGGCGAATCACAACGGGTCGCTCGGGCTGAGCTCAACGAGCTCGTGCAGCTGGGTGAAAGCATTCAGCGGTCGGTGCTGCGACGCAGCTTCGGCAGCCAGCTCGACTGACCGATGCCTGGCCCCGGACTCGAGATCCTTCTCGAGGAGCACGAGATCAACGCAACCGTGGCCCGTCTCGCGGCCGAGGTGAGCGCGGCGCACAGCGACGGTTTGATCCTCGCGGGGATCTTGCGAGGGAGTGTGCCGTTTCTGTCTGATCTGGCCCGCGCCCTCACTGTGCGGCCGCTGATCGACTTCCTGGCCATCACCCCCTACGCGCCGAACACCGGGCGCGTCCGAATGCTCAAGGATCTCGACATCGACGTCGCCGGACGCGACGTCGTGCTGGTGAACGACATCGTCGACACCGGGCTGACGACCGCGTTCGTCAAGGGCGAACTCGAACGGCGAGGGCCGCGTAGCGTCAAGGTGTGCACCTTCGTTGATCGTCCGGTCCGGCGGGTGGTGCCCGTCGGCCTCGACTACGTCGGCATCGAGATCTCCGACCATTTCGTCGTTGGATACGGGCTGGACCACGAGGGCCGCTATCGCAACGCACGCGTGCTCGCCACCGCCGATCCAGAAGTTCTTGCCACCGATCCCGATGCGTATGTCGACGCGCTGTACCCGGCCTAGGGTGGGCATATGCACGAGATGGAGCTCATCGGTGTCCGCGTAGAGATGCCCACCAACGCCCCGATGGTCTTGCTGCGCGAGCGTGGGGGAGAGGGCCGCACGGTGCCGATCTACATTGGCGCGCCGGAGGCCACTGCGATTGCCCTGGCGCTCGACGGTGTCGACACACCCCGGCCGATGACCCACGACCTCATGCGAGACATGCTCGAAGAGCTGTCGGTCGATGTGGAGAAGATCGTGGTCAACGATTTGCACGACAAAACGTTCTTCGCCGAGATCCACATGCGTCGTGACGGTGTGGCCCACGTGGTTTCGAGTCGGCCGTCTGATGCGATTGCCCTAGCCGCGCGCACCGGAACCCCCATTTTCGCGGCCGCCTCGGTGGTCGACGATGTGGGTTATCGCGAGGTTGACGAGGTCGCCGACGAGGGCGAGCCGGCGGAGGAAGTGGTCGAGGAGTTCAAGGAATTCCTCGACACCATCAATCCTGAGGACTTCGAGGACTGAGGCATTTGTCCACCCGTTGTCCACAGAACCCTGTGGACAACCCTGTGGATCGTCGTTCCGGGCGCGCAGATTCGCGCGCTACGCGCGAACATTCGCGCGGGTCGTTGACCTGCGCGCGTCGGCGTCGTATGGTCATCCACACTCACAACGACGTAATTTCGTCGATGTCGCTTGGCGGCAGATCCTGTGAAAGAACGTGAAGAGGTTTGCCATGAACGAACAAGGCTTCAGCGGAAAACGCACTGCCGAAATCGTCGACATCACCTACCGCCAGCTCGACTACTGGGCTCGCACTGATCTGGTGCGCCCGTCGCTCACCGACGCCGCGGGCTCGGGTAGCCGCCGCCAGTACTCCTACCGAGACTTGTTGGAGCTGAAGGTCATCAAGAGCCTGCTCGACTCGGGCATTCGCCTCGAGCAGGTCCGCAAGGTCTTCACCTACATGCGTAACCACCTCGGTGAAGATGTCGCCTCGGCGAACCTCGTCATCGATGGCTCAAAGTCTGTCCTCGTGAACACCGGCGAAGAACTCATCGACTTGTTGCAAAACGGTCAGGGCGTGCTCAACGTGCTGCCGCTGTCTGGCGTGAAGGATGAGGTCGACGCTCGCATCGTGTCGCTCTATCCCGACATGGCCAGCGCGGTGATCCAGATGCCCCGAGCCGCCGGCGACGCGTAGTCCGTTGCCCGTCTTCGCCCACCCCTCCGAACGCGGCGTTGCCGCGTTGTTCGATAGCTACGGGATCGCGTGGGAATACGAACCCACCACGTTTGTGCTCGAACGCGACGACATCGGCAATCCAACGTGCGCGTTTACGCCCGACTTTTACCTTCCCGATTTCGATACCTATGTCGAGATCACGACGCTGCGCCAGCCTCTGGTCACGAAGAAACACCGCAAGATCCGGCTCCTTCACGAACAGCGGCCCGAGGTCGCGGTGAAGTTGCTGTACCGCAAGGACCTGGAGCGTCTCGGCGCGAAGTACGGTCTGGCTGCGGCCGCGTAGGCCGCACCGCCTAATCGCCGACTCTCGGAGTAGCTGTGTCGAACGATCGCCGCTCGCCCCTTCACGAAGCCCACGTCGCCCTCGACGCCAAGATGGTTCCGTTCGGCGGCTGGGAGATGCCGCTGTCGTACCCCGACGGCACCCTGGCCGAGCACGCCGCGTGCCGAGCCGATGCCGTCGTCTTTGATGTTTCACATCTGGGCACCGTGCGTGTCACCGGATCCGGCGCCCTCGATGCGCTGCAGTGGGCCTTCACGAACGACCTCGGCCGGATCGAACCGGGACGAGCCCAATACACCCACCTGCTTGACCCCACCGATGCGTCGGTGCTCGACGACATCATTGTCTGGTGGGTCGACGAGGAGCGCTTCGACGTCATGCCGAACGCTTCGAACACAAGTCGGGTCGAGAAGGCCCTGGCCGACGGACCGACCGCACCCACCATCCTCGACGTGACGGGCTCGCGTGCGGTTCTCGCCGTGCAGGGTCCATCCGCTCGCGAACGACTCGCCACAGTGGCTCCTGAGGCGGCTGAGGTTGGGCGTTTCCGAGTCGCTGAGGTCACAATCGCCGGCGTGCCCACCGTTGTTGCGGGTACGGGTTACACCGGCGAAGACGGACTTGAGATTGCGGTGCCATCGGCGGATGCCGTGGCGGTCTGGGATCTCGTGGCATCAGCGGGCATTGTCCCCGCTGGCCTCGGCGCCCGAGACACACTTCGGCTCGAGGCAGGGCTTCCGCTGCACGGCCACGAGCTTGGGCCGGGCATCACCTCACTCCAAGCTGGCCTCGGCTGGGTCGTGCGATTCGACAAGGACGACTTTCGCGGCCGCGAACCGCTGCTCGCCGAGAAGGAACGCGGTCCCCACCGGATTCTCACCGGTCTTGTCGTCGACGGCCGCCGCCCGCCGCGAGAAGGACAGAAGGTGCGAGTGGGAGACGATGAGGTCGGTGTCATTAGCAGCGGCAACTTCTCGCCCGTCCTGGGTCAAGGTATTGCACTGGCGTTTCTCCGACCGGGAATCGAGCCGGGCACGGCGGTCACGATCGATGTGCGCGGCGCCGACGTACCCGCTGTGGTCACCTCCCCACCCTTCGTCTGATGCTGTGACCACTGTCTCGCCCGTCGTCGGAATCCCGACGCGGTGCGAGTGGTTGAACAGTGCATGAAGACCTCCACCATTTCCCATACCGAAGTCAACGGCCGAGGATTGCTCGACGTTTCCCTCTTGCGATCCAGGGCCGCCGACATGCGCCTCACCGCCACCGAGATCCGTACGCCGCTCTCGACTGTCTATCGCCGTCGGGCCGCCGAGCTTGAGCTTGAGGCGGCGGCGCTGGCCGCGAGTTTCGGTCTTGTTGAAGACCTTCAGCTCGTCGCCTGATTGTTGCGCCTAGGGCGTCCAGCCCCAGCGCCAGATCCCCCGAATCAACGGTGTGCCGTCTTCGAAGTCGAAGACCACCGTGTATTGACGCCAGTCGAGTGATTCGTCGGGGTTCGGCTCCGGGATATAGATCGACCCGGTCGTGTAGCGATCGAAGAAGTCGGCCGCGAGTCCGTGCGACCAGCCGAGCTGCGTGCTCTCGGGATCGAGTTCGGTCGGGAATGTGAACTCCGCGAGATCCCACTTGGCCGTGTCGAAGCCGAGAAACTCGGCCACGTTCATATCGCAGTCACACGTGCGGTCTTCGGTGCCCTCAGGGCTCCAGTTGCGCACTTCCTCGAAGTCGTCTCTGGCGACGGTTGTCCACGGTGTGGCCCAATCGCCGTAGACCCCGATGCCGCCGAAGTCGACCGGCGTGGCCATCGCCGACGGGTTGAGCGCGGGAACCGGCATCAGGATGGACTCCCAGATTCGGCCGTCCAGGCCGGCGGTGAGTTCGGTGTCTCGGCGCACCACGAGGAACCGGCTGTTTACCCAGCCGCGTTCGCCGCCGGATTCGATTTCCCACCAGCGTTCGCTCCCGACGAACTCCTCTTCACCGGTGTGGGCAATATCGGTGGCGTCGGCTGCGAGTGTGTTGACGATGTTGTTGTTGGTGCCCGGACCAGAGCGCACGTTCAATACGTCATCAGCGGCAACGCTGAACACGCTCAGACTGGTCGAATTGTTGATCGGCCACGAGACGTAGCTCGCGATGTTCGGCACGCCTCCATCGATCACCGCGGGGCTCGACACCGTGATGTGGATCGGCACGTCCTCTTGAGGCCGGGCGACCACGACGGAGAAGTCATCAAACCCGCCGCTACCGACGCTCAGCAGTGTTTCTTCGCCGTTGACCGAGAGGATCGCGGTGCCTTCGAACGCACTTCCGGTTCCGGTCACGCGGATCGTTTCCGCGGTGTTGTATTCGACCGTATGTACTCGGAAGGATTGTGTGAGCACGTGAGTGACTGACCAGCCGCCGTCTTCGGTTTGCACCGCAACAACCGTGAAGCTCTCACGAGCTCCGACCTCGCCGGATTCCGTACGTTGCATCACGTCGAAGGCCTGTACCTCGCCGGCCTGGTTGGAAATCTGTTCGGGCATCCCAACGAGCGACGGTCGCAGGATTGGATCGGTGACGCCGAGATTCTCCACAAATCTTTCTACGTACGCCTCGGCGCCAAAGACTGCCAATCTCGCTTGTGTGGCGATTGCGAGGTCGGCCGCGAGCACGTCCAAGGGATGCCAGCGCACCTGACCGGAGCCGATGCCAGTGCTGTTGACGAGTTGCGAGTTGAACTCGGCCGGCACGTCGGGTGCCGCGGCGGTAACGGACGCCGGTTCCGGAGTCGGTTCGGGTGCCACGAAGGGATAGGGCGCAGGATCAACGGCGTCGTCGGCCGGGAGCGATGGAGTGGTGTCGATAGCCGTGTCGAGTGGGTTGGCACTGTCGTCGGGCTGAGTGAATACGGCTACACCAACGAGCACCGCCACCACTCCGGCGACGGCGGCGTAGACGATCGGCCGCGCCCACGGGCTGCTCTGACGGGCCGCTCGAATGTTGTCGAGTGCTTCGGTGCTCACGGTGGTTTCATCGGCCCGCTGGCCGAGCGCGGCTCGCATCTGGGCTTCCGTGTTGGGGTCGTACGCGTCATTCATGAACGGTCCTCGAGTTGACGCCGGACAGCAGCAAGGCCCCGGCTGGCATGAGTTTTTACAGAACCCGGGCTAATGCCCAGGGTTTCGGCGATCTCGGTCTCGCTGAGATCGGCCTGGAACCTCAGAAGTAACACTTCGCTCTGTCGGCGGGGGAGCGTGCGGATTGCCGCAAGGACCCGATCGGTTTCCACGGTGGCGATGGCGGGGTTCTCGGCGGCCTCGGTGTTGTCGGGTGTGTGGCTCGGCACGGCTTGCAGATGGCGTCGCCGCACCCGTCGTTTCCGCAGCTGCGAGCGGGCGCCATTGAGCGCGGCCGAGCGGAGGTACGCACCTTCTGCGCCCGGTCGAGGCGGTTGCGATTGCCGCATCATCGCGGCGAACGCGTCTTGTACGACTTCTTCGCACGTCTCGTTGTCGTCGAGCAGACCGGAAACCAGGCGGACGAGATCGCGATAGTGCCGGGCGAACAGATCGGCGACGGGATCGGCCGCGGCGGTGAGCGGTGTGTCGTTCATACGGGGGGCTGCATCAGATGTTTGGGGGATCGGACTTGAGCGCATCGCGCCTCCTCGTCCCCTACAGACGTCTCAGACCCTTGTCGCGTTGACATCACGACCACAATTGTTGTCGGTCCAGGTGGAAGACTTGGGGACGTGCCCGTCATCTTGCGCCTGGTTGTCGTGGTCGCGACGGTTGCCATGGTGAGCGTCGCCTGTGGAAATGGAGAGACCTCAATGCCAGATAGCCCGGAGTCGGCCGTCGACCCAACGACCACAGCGTCTTCGATCGCGGCACCAACCACCGCTGAGGTCGCCGCGGTGGCCCCGACCGAGCCGCCGACCACGACGCCCGAACCCACCTTCACCTCGGATGTCGACGTGGTTACGGCCGAGGATATCGGCGCCGCTTGGCGCGAGAACTGCCCGGTGCCGGTCACGAAACTCCGGCTCCTTTCGTTGTTGCATTGGGGCGATGATGGTCGCGTAGCCAACGGCGCGCTGGTGGTGCACGAGGATCATGCCGAAGACATCGTGGCGGTCTTCGCTCAACTATTTGAAGCGCAGTTTCCCGTTCACACGATGCGCCCGATCACTGAGTTCGGAGGAGACGACGATGCGTCGATGACGGCGAACAACACGTCGGCCTTCAACTGTCGAGAGATCGATGGTCGACCCGGGGTCTGGAGCCAGCACGCCTACGGCGGCGCGATCGACATCAATCCGCTCGTGAACCCCTGGGTCCGTGGTGACCGGGTTGATCCGCCCGAAGGCGCCGCGTATGTCGACCGTGATCCGGCAGTGACGGGATTGATCGTCGCGGGCGACATCGTGACGACGGCTTTTGCCGAGATCGGCTGGGGGTGGGGCGGCGATTGGACCACCACCCTCGACTATCAGCACTTCTCCCACAACGGGAGATAGCGGCTTCAGGCGTTCAGCGGGCCGATCACGGTTTCGCCGAACTCCTCGAGCGTTTCCGGTCGGGCGAAGTCGGACATCCATACGTAGGTGCGTTCGATTCCGCTCTCGGCTCGCGCTGCGAAGTGTTCGATGAGTTCGTCGGCCGTGCCGACGGCATGGCCATGACCGGTGAAGCGACGAAGCGCCGTCTCAACAAGTGCTTCGCGGTCGCCTCCCTCCGGAACGAAGGTGACCCGTTCTTGGAGCGATGGACGGGCGTTGCCCGCCTTCTCTCGTAACGCTTCGAACTGATCGAGCTTGTGGATGGGGAGGTTCCACCAATCAGCGAAGCGGGCGACGAGGCCAAGGGTCCGAGGGCCGGCGCCGCCAATCACGATTGGGATCTTGTGTTCGGGGGCCGGGCTCTGCTGCGCATCGACAAGTGAGTGGTGCTGACCCTCGTAGGAAACCGCTTCACCGGTCCACAGCGCCTGGATGACCTCAAGTGTCTCGGTGAGGCGATCGACCCGGGCTTTTGCCGCAGTATCGCCGACCCCAAACGTCGAAAATTCGTCGGGCACGCTGCCCCAGCCGATGCCGAGTTCGAAGCGGCCACCGGTGGCGTGGTCAAGGCTGACGGCCTGGCGGGCGAGCACGGCCGGATGACGGAACGAATCGCAAAGCACGAGATGCCCAACCGTGCCGGTGGTGTTCGCGCCCAGCCATGTCGCGGCGACCATGGCATCCCACATGGGTTGGGCCTCGGCCATGGGCGGTGCGAGATGGTCCATCAGCGCGACACCGGTGAATCCGTGATCGACCGCGACCTGCACGCGTTCGACCATTGTCGGCAGTGTCATCCGCATCTGCGGGAGAAATAGTTGGAACTCCATGAGACCACGAGTGTGACGCGCTCAGGGCCGAACGTCGAATGGCGGGAGCACGTCGATGGCCCGCTGGCGCATCCAGTGGTCGGCCAGCGAAAGCAAGACCATGGCCTCGACCATCGGCACGGCTCGGGGAAGCACACACGGATCGTGGCGCCCTCTGGCCGCGAGAGTGGTGGCCTCACCGTCGCGGGTGACGGTCTTCTGTTCGCTGGAGATCGTGCCCGTCGGCTTGAACGCCACCCGGCACACGAGATCTTCTCCGTTGGAGATACCGCCCTGGATACCACCGGAGTGGTTCGTGGTGGTTCGAGGGCCGTTGTCGCCGGGCTCGAAGGGATCGTTGTGAGTGAGGCCGGTCATCTTCGTTCCCGCGAAGCCGCTGCCGATCTCGACTCCCTTCGCGGCCGGAAGCGACATCAGCCCGCCGGCGAGGTCGGCATCGAGCTTGTCGAACACGGGTTCGCCGAGGCCGGCCGGAACCGATCGAGCGATGCAGGTGACAACACCACCGAGGGAGTCGCCGTCACGTCGAGCTTGTTCGATCGCTTCGGTCATCAACGCCGCGGCGACAGGGTCGGGGCAGCGGGTTGGATCGGCTTCCACCCTGTCGAGGGTGACCTCGTCGGAATCAACGTTTCCTTCGATGTCGGCGACAGATTGCACCCAGGCGAGCACTTCGATGCCGGCGACTTCGGCCAGCAACTTTCGGGCGACTGCGGCCGCTGCAACTCGTCCGATGGTTTCGCGCGCGCTGGCGCGGCCACCGCCGGCCCAATTGCGGAAGCCGTATTTCGCGTCGTAGGTGAAGTCGGCGTGGGAAGGCCGGTAAACGTCTTTTAGGTGGTCGTAGGCGCCGCTGTTGTGGTCCTTGTTGCGGACAAGAACCGCTAGCGGTGTGCCGGTGGTGTAGCCCTCGAACACACCCGACAGGATCTCGGCTTGGTCGGCCTCGTCGCGCTGGGTGACGAGGCGGCTCTGGCCCGGGCGGCGCCGGTCGAGGTCGAACTGGAGGTCGGCTTCGGAGATCGCGAGACGGGGCGGGACGCCGTCGATGACGACGCCAACGCCGCCTCCATGAGACTCGCCGAAGGTGCTAATGCGGAACAGGGTGCCGAAGGTGCTGGCCATCGAACGAAAGTCTACGGGCCGCGGCGGGGGAGACCCGGGCTATTCGGTCTCGTCGTCGTCGATCAGCCCGCGAGCATCGACCGCTCGACGGCGCAAAGCATCGGCTGCGATGTCGTCGGGCGCGTCGTTGGCTTCCCGTTCGGCTCGAACCCGACGGTGCCAAGTGGCGACCTCATCGGCCTGTCGGCCGTCGTCCCAGCCGAGCTCTTCGGCCATCAGATCGGCGGCCGCGTCGGCCACGAGGGTGCCGCGCTCCTCCGATTCGATGGAGATCCGCAGGCGTCGGGCCAACACGTCCTCGAGGTGGATCGCTCCTTCGTGGCGAGCGGCATGAACTACCTCAGCTGCGAGGTAGAGGTCGCCAAGAACAGTTGAGAGACGAGGATCGCTGGCGGCCAGCGTGAGCACATCGTCGATACGGGACCCGTGGCGCCAGAGGAGTCGTCGTACGAGCTCCACCGGAAGATCGTGGGCCCGCGCGATTTCGTCTTCGGTGTCTTTGTAGGCATCCCAATTCTCGCTACCGAGCACGGTGACGTCTTCAGTGCATGACTTCGGCACGGCCCGTTCGAGGCCCTCGGCGACGACGTCGATCGTGTCAACGGCCATAACGCGATAGGTGGTGTACTTCCCACCGGCGATCGAGATCAGCCCCGGCACCGGCTCGGCCACGGCGTGCTCTCGCGAGATCTTGGCGGTGTCTTCGGTCGCGCCGCTCACGAGCGGGCGGAGACCGGCATAGACACCAACGATGTCGTCTTCGGTGAGGGGCTCCTCGAGCGCTTCGTTGGCGTGGTCGAGGATGTAGTCAATGTCGGCCTGTGAAGCGGCCGGGTGGGCCCGGTCGAGGTCCCAGGCGGTGTCGGTCGTGCCCAGGAGCCAGTGGGCACCCCAAGGGATGATGAATAGAACGCTGCGAGAGGTCTTGAGGACGATGCCGGTTTCGCTCTTGATGCGGTCGCGTGGGACCACGATGTGGACACCCTTCGCCGCCCGGACGGAGAGCCCGGCCGGACCGGCCATGTCCTGAATGTCGTCGATCCACACGCCGGTGGCGTTGACGACCTTGCGGGCCCGTATCCGGAGCGGCTCGTTCGTTTCGAGATCGAGCAGATCGGCGCCGACCACCGTGCGCTGCTCGGCGTTCTCGTCGAAGACAAGGCCGGTGACCTGCGTGCTGGTGGCAATGGCTGCGCCATGGCGAGCGGCGGTGCGAGCGACGGCGAGTGTGTGACGCGCATCATCGATCTGGGCATCGGAGTAGACGATTCCGCCGATGAGGGACGAACGTTTCAAACCGGGCGCCTCAGCAAGGCACTTCTTGCGGCTGAGGTGGCGGTGGCGGGGGAGCGGATTGTTGCCGGTAAGAGCCAGCAGGTCGTAGAGGAGGACACCGGCGCCGTAGTAGGCCCGCTGCCAGATTCGATGCGTCAGCGGGATCAGGAAGGTGACCGGGCGTACGAGGTGCGGACACACGGAACGGGTGAGTAGGCCCCGCTCGTGGAGGGCTTCACGCACGAGACCAAAGTCGCGCTGTTCGAGATAACGCAACCCACCGTGGAGCAGCTTTGATGAACGGCTGGAGGTGCCGCTCGCGATGTCTCGTTGTTCGACGAGGGCGACAGAGAGCCCGCGGGTGATCGCGTCGAGGGCACAACCCACTCCGGTGATGCCACCGCCAATCACCAACACGTCGAACTCTTCGTTGCGAAGTCGGTCCAGATCGTTGGTTCGTTGAGTGAGGTTCAGCGATCCCGGAACCGGCGGGGCCGAAGTGGGGGTGTTCACAGAGCCAGCCTACGCTGCATCGCCATGGCCGCGATTGAGACCGATGTCAGCTTCGACGCACTGAACTTCGCCACGATCTGGGAAGGCGTGGCCGATGCTGTGCCCGACGCTCCCGCGGCGAGCCACGGGTTGGACTCGAATGACTGGCGGACCTTTGAAGATCGGTCGGCCCGCCTGGCCGGTGCGCTCCATGCCGTCGGCGTTGGCGTCGACGACAAGGTCGCACTGTTTCTGTACAACGGTTTCGAATACGAAGAGGCTCAGTTCGCAGCTTTCAAACAGCGGGCGGTGCCGTGCAACGTGAACTATCGCTATCTCGCCGACGAACTGGCGTACCTCCTCGAGAACGCCGACGCGAAGGCGTTGTTCTTCGACGAGTCGTTGGCCGACCGGGTGGCAGAGGCGCGCGCCCGATGCCCTCAGCTGCAGCTGCTCGTGCAGGTGGGTGGCGGCACCCTGCTCGATGGCGCGGTGGCCTACGACGACCTGATCGCCACAAACGACCCGGCCGCTCGGATTCCTCGGTCTGGTAATGACCTGTGGTTCCTCTACACGGGTGGCACCACGGGCAACCCGAAGGCCGTGATGTGGCCGCACGATCAGATGATCGCCAATATGACCGCCCAATATTCGGTGCTCAAGCGGGGTATTCCCGAGACCTCAGGTGAGGCGGTCGACGGTGCCCTGCTCTTGAACGAGCGCAAGCGGACCACCCGATTGCTCGCCGCGGCACCACTGATGCACGGCACGTCGGGGATCAACGCACTTCATACGCTGACTATGGGCGGCATGGTGGGCACCCTCGCCAGTCGGAGCTTCGATGCCGATGAGCTGTGGGCGACCGCGGCGCATCACCGCCTCACGATGCTCACCATCGTCGGTGAGGCCTTCGCCCGGCCGATGCTCGAAGCCCTCGACCGCGCGAAGAGTGCCGGAACTCCTCACGACCTGTCGAACGTTTTTCAGATCATGTCGTCGGGCGTGATGTGGTCGCAGGAATCGAAGCAGGCGTTCCTCGAACATAAGTCCATGACCTTGCTCGACAGCCTTGGATCCAGTGAAAGCGTCGGCCAAGCCGTGCAGATCACCCGGCGTGACGAGCGTGTCGCCAACACCGGGCGGTTCTCGCTGGGCGAGACCACCCAGGTCATCACCGACGACGGGGCCATGGTCGAACCGGGCTCCGGTGAGATCGGGCGGCTCGCCAACCGCGGCGCGAATCCGCTTGGCTACTACAAGGACCCGGAGAAGACCGAGGAGACATTCCCCACGATCAACGGCGTTCGTTGGTCGATTCCCGGCGACTACGCCACCGTCGAAGCCGACGGCACGATCACGCTTCTGGGCCGCGGCTCGGTGTGCATCAACTCGGGCGGCGAGAAGATTTACCCCGAAGAGGTTGAAGAAGCGGTAAAGACTCACCCCGCCGTGGACGACTGCAATGTCGTTGGGCTGCCCGACGAGCGCTGGGGCCAGTCAGTCAACGCCGTGGTGAAGATCGCGCCAGGAAGTGATGTTTCTGACGCGGACATCATCGCTCACACCCGCACGCAGATCGCGGCCTACAAGGCACCGAAGCGAATCCTGCGGGTCGACGACTTCTTACGAAGCCCAAACGGCAAGTCCGACTACAAATGGGCGAAGGCCACGGCTGAAGCTCTGGTCGCCGAGTAGGTGACGCTAGAGCGTGAGGCCTACCGGTGTGACCGTGTGGCCCGGGAATACTGACGCAAGGTCTGTATTTCCGAGACGGTCGCGCACGATCTCGGCTAGCACATCGCGGTAGTCGGTTGTTATGGCGAGGTCGCCGCTCACAAGCGCCCCGGGAGCCAATCCAGGCCACGAACCGAGCACCTGATTACCGGCGATACCGCCGCCCATCGCCATCATGATGTTGCCCCAACCGTGGTCACAGCCGCCCGAGCCGTTCTCTCTCACGCGGCGGCCGAACTCGCTCATGATGACCGTGGTGACATCAGAATGGCCATCGGCGTCGAGGCCGGCTTGGAAGTTGACAAGGTTCGTGGCGAGGTCGTCGAGGAGGTCGTACATGCGGCCGGCTGTCTCCGTGCCCATCGCGCTGTGTGTGTCCCAGTGGCCGATGTCGACCGTGATGACCTCAACCCCTAGTCCCGCGCCGAGCAGTACCCGCGCATCTTCGAGTGTCGCCGCAGTGTCGTCGTAGGTGCCGCTGCCCGGGTTGGCGGCCACGAGGCCAGCGATCTGATCTACGGCTCCGAGTGCGTTCGTGCCCGTAACTTCGCCGGGCCCCTGACCGTAGTAGAGCATCTCCAGCTGATCGCGATAAAGCCCACCAAACCCACCAACTCCACCCAGAGAGAAGCGTTCGAGGCTCGACATGACCAACGCATCGGTGTAGCCACCGAGACTGCGCACGCTGTTGGAGCCAAGGCCGACGGCTCGAAACTCTGCGCCGGGTAAACCGGTCGATGAGAGCAAGTGCCGAGCCAGCCAACCGAACCCGCTCGGAGAGTTCCCCGTGGTTCCCTGCTCCCAATAGGCGGCGGCTTCGAAGTGGCTGCGATTGGCGGATGGATTACCGACAGCCTCGACGATGGCGAATCGACCCTGCGTATAGAGATCGTGCAGCGGCGCCATCGCCGGGTGAAGCCCGAACTGTCCGTCGAGGTCGGTGACCGCGCCCGGCGAGATGGAGATGCCCGGGCGCCGGTTGTAGTACTCGGCTTCGTTGTAGGGAACGCACGCGCTCAAACCGTCTATGCCGCCGCGTAAGAAGACGACGACGACTCGGCCCGGGGGAGCGGCCGCGGCGGCCGGAGTGGCCAACCGAGGGAGAGCAATACTCGCGGGACCGCTGGCGACGGAGGCAACTGCCCCGATTCCGGCGCTTGCCGCCATGCCCTTGAGGACGGTTCGGCGGGAGGAGGACGGGTGGGAAGTAGTCATGTTCTTGAGCTCCTCAGGTGAACTGGTTGTCGTTGCTGGCCAGGATCAAGGCGACCAGACTGGGAAGGTGGAGCGAAAGCCACAACGGGTCTTTCGGCGCGTCGATCGTCTCGCCGAAATATTGGGCAATGACGTGTTGCCCGTTGGTGGTGAGCGGCTCGTGTAGCAGGTTCTCGCTCAGCTGACTTGCCATCGGCCCCAATGGTTGGGCCGGGATACCGGCCCGGGCCGCATCGTGGTCGTAGGAGAGAAGGTCGAGCTGATTCCAAGCCACATCACTGACCGCGTTCCAACGGGCCAAGAGACCGCCGGTGTTGAGCCATGCCGTCGCCACGTCGGGGTAACCATTGGGATGAGGCCACTGAAAGGGTGCCTGCCCGAGGCCGATCGCCGTGGTGGAAAGCGACCCGCTCTCTGTCGCGAGCGTGGTGGGCTGCAGTTCGCCTCCTACCTGACGAGCGATCGCGACGAGGAACTCCTGTGGACGGCGGAGCTTCTGCCCGCTGCTCGCCAGGAAAGTCGGGTGGGCGAAGAGCGCCTCCAACACGGGTTTGATATCCGAATCGTTGGCCAGATACACGGCCGCGAGGTCCGCCACGAGGGCAGGGTCCGGCATGTCGTTCACGAATCGGCGGGCAAGCTTCGTGCACACGAACGCCGCAGTGTTGGGGTGAAGGGCCAGGTGGTGAAGGAACTGCACCCCATGGTCGAGGTAGTTGGTGTCGCCCGGGCGATCCCAACCAAGAATCGATTGGAAGCCGGTGTCGTGTTGGTTGAGGCGGAACGTGAAGAGTCCGGTGTTCGGGTCGACCGACCAGCCGGTCAGCAGCTCGGCTACCGCCACGATGTCATCGTGGTCATAACCCGCATCCACGCCGAGTGTGTGAAGCTCCAGCAGCTCCCGTGAATAGTTCTCGTTGATGCCGTTCTTCACGCTGTACGCATTGTCGAGGTAGACGAGCATCGCCGGGCTCTGGGCCGAAGCGACAAGGAGTTCTTTGTATTTGCCGAGGGCGTGTGGCCGGATTACTTCACGGTCCTCAACCACCTTCAAGAGGCGGAGGATTTCATCCGCGGCCGCCACGTTGAGGTGGTCAGACCAGAACTCCACCATCCGCTCGTAGATCTGGGCTGGCCCTTCAATCTGACGGATCGCGCTCGCCGTGATCATCTGCACTAAAGCGTCGACGATGTCGCTGTCGGGATAGTTCGCCATGAGCTGCGACGGTGACATTGTGACCGCAGGCATCGTCGTGATCTTCGCGTCGATGGCGCTTGTGTCGAGCGAAGCCCAGTCGAGCTGCTCGGTGACCCAGGCCGCGGCGCCGATCGCCGCGACGCGATCGATGATCTCCTGCGTGACGCCGTAGGTGGCTCGTTTCATCAACAACATGTCAGGATTGCCGCTGTCGCCCACGGCATCACACGCCGCTGACAACACCGCCACACTGCCGGCGAGGGCAACAACCTTCTTCAAGGAATTGACGCCGAGAAACGCTCGGCGGCCCTCCTCTACATCTTCAGACGGTGCGTTGGCCTCGTCGATCAACATCGTTGCCCCCCCGTGGTCGACATCCCCCGAGGACCACGAACACAGTGCACACCATCGATGTGAACGAAGTATGAGGAGCCCCTATAGCTCGAGCAGACACTGCTCGATGACCTCGGGGAGGGCCGGGTGGATGTAGTACTGGCCCTTCGCCATCTGATCCACTGTTAACCCAAACACCATGCCTTGGATCATTTGTTGCACGAGGGTGGGCGCCTGCGGGCCCATGATGTGTGCACCCAGCAGCAAGCGAGTGTCGTTGTCGACAATCAGCTTGCAGATGCTCTCCGTGTCTTCCATTGCCCAGCCGTAGGCGGCCGACCCGTACTCCTGCACATGGGCCGTGTACGACAGGCCGCGAGCCTCACACTCCTCTTCGGTGAGACCGACGGTTCCGATCTGCGGATGGCTGAAGACTGCGGCAGGAATAAGATCGTGATTCATCTCCTGCCGGTCATCCGGATTCGCGAGATTGTGGGCGACAACCCGAGCCTCGTGGTTGGCCACATGCTTCAGCTGAACCGGGTTGGAGATGTCGCCTAGCGCCCAAATGCCGTCGACATTGGTGCGTCCGTAAACATCGGACACGACATAGCCGCGGTCATCGAGATCCACGCCAGTCTCGGCCACGCCAAGCTGATCGCCATTGGGGGTGCGCCCACTCGCAACCAGCAGGGCATCGCCCCGCACTTCGGTGCCGTTGCCCAGCTCGACAACAACATCACCGTCGTCGTCGCGCCGGACCCGCTGGATATCCGCGTGGTAGTGGGTAGTGAAACGCTCGCCGTAGATCTTCGTGATGCGGCTACTGATGTCTCCATCCTGGGTGCGCAGCATGACGTCGCTTCGCAGGAGATAGGTCACGTCGCTTCCCAGTGACCCGAAGACACTTCCGAGCTCGGCCGCGATGTAGCCGCCGCCCAGCACGATCAACCGCTCGGGGAGTTCGTCGACTCGCATGATGGTGTCGGACGTGTGAAAGCCCGCCGCTTCCATCCCCGGAATCGTCGGGATGAACGCGCGGGCGCCGGCCGCGAGCACGATCCGATCCGCGGTGATCACTTCGGCGCCGACCTGGAGCTGCTTTGGCCCAACGAAACGGGCGTCGTGCTGAAACACGGTGACGTTGTCGAGGCCCTTGCGATAGTCCTCGCCGCCCGCGGCCATCGGATCGATGCGTCCGAATACCCGGTCTCGAATCGCGGGCCAGTTGGCGCCATTGAACGAGGTGTTGACCCCGAGCTCCGGACCTCGCTTTGCCAACTCGGCGATCTCTGCGGCGTACACGAACATTTTCGACGGTATACAGCCCACGTTGAGGCAGGTTCCACCGAAGAGGCCGCGTTCGACGAGGGCCACATTCCAGTCGTCGTGTTCGGGTCCAATGATCGAGTTGCCGGAGCCGGCGCCGATGATGATGAGATCGAAGTGCTGCACGGTCGCAGGCTAGCTTCGGCGCCATGAGCCAACTCCGACATGGTTGCTTGCGAACGGTCTTCGAAGGCGATCGCTGATGCTTGCCTTCGCCCGGCGCGCCTACATGCTCGATATCAGTCGAGACCGAGTGCCGACCATGGACACCCTCGACTGGCTTGTCCGGGTGCTGGCCGCGGCCGGATTCAATGAACTTCAGCTGTACGTCGAGCACACTTTTGCGTACACCGGACACGAAACTGTTTGGTCCGACGCCTCCCCGATGACCCACGTTGAGATGCAAAGCCTCGACACCACATGCGGGCGCAATGGCATTGACCTCGTGGTGAACATGAACGGGTTCGGCCACATGGAGCGCTGGCTGGCCCACGAGGAGTATCGCCCTCGGGCGGAATGTCCCGACGGCTACGCGAGCCCTTTCGGCGGCGGTTCCCGGCCGGCCGGGTGCCTCGAGCCCACGAAAGAGAATGCCGAGCTGGCGGTCTCGCTGGCTCGCGACATCGCCGCGACGGTCGTGCATAACCGGATCCACATCGGTGGCGATGAACCCTTCGAATTGGGTGACGGACGATCATCGGACCGAGTGGCCGAAGACGGACGAGATCATGTGTACCTCGAACACCTGAACCGCATCATGGAGCCGCTTGTCGCCGACGGTCACGAAGTCATGTTCTGGGCCGATCTCTTCCGGCTCGACCCCACCCTCATTCCGAAGATCCCGACCGGCGCGGTGCCGGTCGTGTGGAACTACGAAGCCCCATCTGAGTCTTCCTGGGCGAAGTTTCTTCCGGAAGAAGTCGTCCACCGTTTGGGCCTTCCCGAAGACATGCATCTCGGTTTTGTCTCCCACGCTCGACTCTTCATCGAAAGCGACACACCGTTCTGGGTCGCTCCCGGCACGGCTACCTGGAACACGATCATCGGACGGAATCAGAATGCGACGGGCAACATTGCCGATGCCGTGAGCGTCGGAATCGCTCACGGGTCAGCGGGCCTCTTGCTCACTGACTGGGGCGACAACGGCCACTGGCAGCCGCTGGCCGTGTCGCTGCCGTCGATCGTGCGCTGTGGCGCCGCCGCCCAATCGGGCGAGATGCCGACCGACGAAATCGTGTGGGCAAGGATCGACGAGATTTGTGGATTCCATGCCGGCACCGGGCGATTGCTCGACGAACTCGGCAACATCGGCGAGTCGATCGGTATCACCGCACCCAACGGTTCGCCGCTCTGTGCGGTGCTCCAGAAGAGCGGACTCGCCCCGTTTGGCGAGGCCAATCCGGAAGCCGTTGCGGCCGCTCAGGAGTCGCTCGCTCGCGCAATAACGACGTTCTCGACTGGTTCGGTCGGCGGTGAGAGGGGCGAGATTGTTGCCGTCGAGATGGCGGCCGCGGTTGCGTTGGCCGGTGTCGGGCTCGATCGGATCGCCAAAGATGCGGGCCTGTCTCCGGTCGACGATGCCACTATCAACGATGTGCTGGATGCGCAGCGAGTCGCATGGCTGCGGAGCAGTCGCCCGGGCGGACTCGACGACTCGATCGCCAAAGTTCGGCTTCAGTAGCGGTGAGCAACTCTCGGCCTCGCCTGTTCGCCGCGGTTCTCTCCGCCGTTTTGGTGCTTGGACTGCTGGCCACGCGTCCTTGGCAGTCGAACTGCGACCCGGATCAAGCGACTTCGTTTGACGCCGCAGAAGTCGAAGGTCCGATGCTCACGATCACCTACGGCGGTGGTGTGCCGAGCAGCGACGGCTGCGACTCGTGCGCGGAGATAGAGGTCGTGGAGTCAGCCACAGAAGTCGTCGTCGCTCTCCGGGTGGGAGAAGAATCTGGGGAATGCAACGACATGGGGCAACTTGCGCAGATGACGATCTCGCTCGGGGATGCACTCGGGGACCGGCTGCTCCGCGACGACTTCAATGGAGAAGTCGTCGACGTGTCAGCTAGCGATGATTGATCAACTGCGTGAGAAAGGCAGGATGAAGGAGGCAGCGGGATCAGGTTCGTTCGGCCGTGCTTTGGTATCGGTACTGCGGCGAGTAGCGATCCTCGTGACCGCGGTAGTTGGCGTCCTCGCCGTTTTTGGCGTGCTGCTCTGGGGCTGTGTCACCGCCGTGGAACGGAGCTGGAATCCACCGGAGCGACGAGACGCCGAAGTGCGCTGCCCTTGGTTCGAGCGCGCTGAAGTGCGAACCGGCGGCTACGGCAGTCCGGACTGGTGTGTTCGCATCGACTCGGAGGGGCGCGAGTTCGGCGAGTGGATCCACGCCGGGCCTTACGACTGAGGTGGCAGCGGTCGAGGCGTGGAGCCAGCTCCGCTGAGTAACATCTGACCATGACACCACGCACTGACGCCTCTGGCCGACCAGTGACCGGTCGCTGGTTCGAGGAGTTGACGGTCGGGCTGGTGATTCAGCACGCCATTCGGCGCACGATCACCGAGGCCGACAACGTCGGGTTCACCACTATGACGATGAATCCGGCGTGGCTACATCTCGACTTCGACTACGCACAGAACGAGACGGAGTTTGGCCAACCGCTCGTGAACTCCTTGCTCACGCTGGGAATGGTGGTTGGTATCTCCGTCCACGAAACGACGCTCGGCACCACGATCGCCAATCTCGGCTTCGACAAGGTGGACTTTCCGGCGCCGCTCTTTCACGGCGACACGATTCGAGTGGAGACCGAAGTGCTGGCCGCTCGCGCCTCCGCCTCGCGCCCCGCTCAGGGCATCGTGACCTTCGAACATCGGGCTTTCAACCAGAACGACGAGCTCGCGTGTCGTGCCGTCCGCAACGCCTTGATGATGAAGCGTCCCTAGTCCTCAGCCAGCGTGAGTAGTTGGCGGGCCTGGCGCGCCACGGGTTCGTCGACCATTTGGCCCTCGAAGTCGATCGCCGCGATACCGCCGGCCGATGCTTCGTCGTATGCGGCCAGAAGTCGCCGGGCACGGTCGACCTCTTCGGGCGACGGCGTGAATACGTCGTTGGCGATCGCGACTTGGGACGGATGAATGCAGAGCTTGCCCGCGTAACCCATCGCCCTGGCCTCGTGGTCTTCGCGACGGCTCCGATCGTCGTCTCGGAAGTCGGCCACCACCTGATCGAGGACCGGCACCTCCGCCAGTCGGCCGGCGAGAGCAAGCTGGCTGCGGGCGTAGGCGACCTCGTTGTTTGAAGCGGTGCGCACCCCACCCATGTCGGCGATGAAATCTTCGGCCCCGAAATACGCCGCGCCAACTACCGGGTCCTGCAGAAGTAGTCGAGCGTCGGCGACTCCGAGGGCCGTCTCTAACCCGGCGATGATCTGAAGATCGCGGCGGTTGACTCGTTCGAGCGCGGCCCGCACGGCGGCGATATCGGCGGCGGTCTCGATCTTCGGAACGACAACGGCTGACACGCCGTCGGGAATCGCCGCCATGTCGGCGTCGAACCATTCGGTCGACGGATCGTTGACCCGAATCGCCACCGCGACCGGGCCGACCACGGAGGC
>JBLIOE010000046.1:0-32046 GCA_047639555.1 Candidatus Aldehydirespiratoraceae bacterium | reverse complement strand
TAGTTTTCGAAGCGGCTTCGGATCGCTTCGTTGGTGACGAAGATCGGCAGGTCGTGTTCGTCGATTCCGGCTCGGCTCGGGCCGCCGTCGACATCGATGGTCTGCCCACTCACGTAGCTCGCAAGGTCCGAGAGCAAGAAGAGGACAACATCGGCGATGTCATCGGGGCGGCCGCGGCGCTTGAGTGTGATGTTCTCGGCGAGAGGGTCGACCTCGTCGGGGTCGCGGCCGGAGCGGGGCGTGTTGATGGTGCCCGGCGCGAGCGTGTTGGCGCGGATTCCGTGTCGCCCCCATTCCATCGCCATCGAGCGGGTGAGGGAATCGAGCCCGGCCTTGGCCGCGCCGTAGGCCGAGAGGAGGGGTTGCCCCCTGCTCGCGATCGACGAGATGTTGACCATGGCACCGGGCATCTCACGCGTGATCATCCCCGCCGCCACGTGCTGACAGGCAATGAAGGCGTAGCGAAGGTTGACAGTGAGGAGGTGATCGAATGATTCGATCGGGAAGTCGTCGAGTCGATGCCAATACTGCGGTGTGGCGCCACCGACCACGTTGACAACAAGGTCGGGCCAGCCGATCTCGGCCGCTCCGGCATCAATCGCCGCTCGCAACGCATCGAAGTCGGTGACGTCGGCGACCTGGCCGGATCCACGGACGCCGAGCGCGGTGACGAGTTCGACGGTGTCGTCGACATGCTCAGGCACCGCACTGACGGCGATGACATCCGCACCTGCTTCGGCGAGGCGCTGACAGACCGCGGTGCCGATGCCGCCACCACCTCCGCCGACTACCAGAGCAACCCGACCTGCGAAAGAGATTTCAACCGACATAGCGACACTTTAGACACGACTTGCAAGCGAACGTATGTTCGCTACTATGCGACGATGCTGCAGTTCGACCGAGACCACGAAATCGAGCACCTTCGGCGCTCCCTCGCCATGCTCCCCGCCGGGTCCGACGCGTTGAAGCGCGAGGAAGCAATGGCCCTTCTTGCTCGGCTCCGAGATGTCACCGCTCGATTACGGCGGGTCGAGGACGGCCTTCGAGCGCTGATTGCCGACGAGCCCCGCTAGCGAGAGCGCGGATTATTCTCCGTTGGCGGCGCGTTCGTGGTGGCGAATGACTTCCGCAATCACAAACCGGAGAAAAGCCTCGCTGAACGCGGGGTCGAGATTGGCCGACGCGGCCAGGTCTCGCAATCGAGCAATTTGTGCGTCTTCGCGAGACAGATCGGCCGGCGGCAGGCCCGCAGCGGCCTTATACTCACCGACTGCTTTCGTCACCTTAAAACGCTCGGCGAGCAAAAGAATCAGCGCGGCATCGATGTTGTCGATGCTGGAGCGGTACCGCTCAAGGGTCTCATCATTCACTGTGAGCCTCCGCGGACGATGTCAGGATGCCTGGAGATTTCGCCCTGCGAAATCTCGAAGCAATCCGAAGGATTGCCGTGGGCCGTACAAGAGTCGAACTTGTGACCTCCTGCGTGTCGAGCAGGCGCTCTAACCAACTGAGCTAACGGCCCTGAAGTCCGAAACTGTAGCAGCGGATTACGCGAATCCCGAACGAGAAATTTGGGTCAAAATGCGGATCGGGGCCGCCGCTTTCACGACGACCCCGATTCGCAGTTCACTGACGAGCGCCGGGCGGGATTTGAACCCGCGACTGTACGGCTTTGCAGGCCGCTCCCTTGGGCCGCTCGGGCACCGGCGCCAGCGGGTGAAATGGTAGCGGAGCGAGCCTCCCGTGAGAGCATGTATTGGTGACCGATTCTGAATCTGCCCGCCGTTCACCGCTCGACATGTTGGGCGTTTTGGCCAAAGCCGACGGCGAATTGAGCGAGACCAGTCGCCTGGTGGAGATTTACACGATGGAGGGCTTGCTCCAGATCATGTGGCACGGCGACCCCGACGCGACCGACGTCGTGCTGATGTGTGGCGGCGCAATGGGCGGAATGCTCGGGCCCGGTCGTTCGCTCTATCTCGAGCTCGGACTCGAGATGGCAGCCGAAGGCCGTGCCGCAATGGCCGTCAACTATCGCAAGGCCGGAGATCTCACCCGTTCCTTGCTCGATACCTGCGCGGCTGCGGATCTAGCACTGCGAAATGGTGCGCAACGTTTCGTCATTCTTGGTCATTCGTTTGGTGGCGCCGTGGCGATTCAGGCTGCGTCAACGTTCGCGGCACACACTGCGGGTGTCATCACCTACGCAACCCAGTCGGCCGGTTGTGAGGAGGCCGCTCGGATCGGCGACACCCCGCTGCTGCTCTTGCACGGTGAGCGTGACTCAATCCTTGGTCCGGAGAACTCGATGATGGTGCAGTCGCTCGCGGGCACGGGTGAGGTGCGCACTTTCCCCGACACCGACCATCTCATGGCAGAAGCCGCGGAGGAGATTGCCGAGCTCACCGGCTCCTGGGTGCGCGAGAAGTTCGCCGCCCACGCGTCGAACGCGGTCAGCTAGCCGATCGCTCGCTCGTCGCTCCACCGAATGTCGAGCCGACGCTGAGCGATGCGCCAGCCCTGATCCGTCCGAACGCACTTGTCGTAGTAATGAATGTGCATCACCTTGTCGGTCTGCACCGCTGCGTCATCGGCCGCCGAGAGATGGTGGGCGGTGCAGTAGCTGACTGTCGATGCCGTGTCGGCGTCGAAGATCTCGACGACGTGCTGGCCGACCACATGCGAGGTCGCCTGATAGCGCAGAAGGCCTTGCATTGCTTCGAGCACTGCGTCGATTCCCGAGCGCTGCGACCGGCCGGTGTCGAGCAAACAATCCGGGACGAATATCTCGCGGAGCGCATCGAAGTCTCGCCGATCCACAGCGATCGCGTAGCGGTTCGAAAGGTCGGCCAGTGCAAGCCGGTCGTCGACCGAGGCAGGATTCGTCATACGCCACGATCCCACGCGTGCGTCGCCGAACGCACACCAAAGGCGCCGATAGGGTGAGCGCCGAACTGATGTCTACTTCTCGCCTCGACCGATCAAGCGCGCTGCCGTTATGGGCGCAACTCGAAGCCGAGCTTCGACGAGCGCTCGATGCCGGCGAGTTCAGCGATCACTTCCCGACGGATCTCCAGCTCACGCGTCGTTACGATGTGAGTCGGCACACGGTGCGCGAAGCGGTTGGCCGGCTTCAGGCCGAAGGGCTCGTTACCCGCGTGCGCGGTCGAGGAACCGTGGTGGAGACACCCGAGTTCGAACAACGGCTCGGCACGCTCTACAGCCTGTTCTCCTCGATTGAGTCACAGGGAGTGGAGCAGCGCAGTGAGGTCGTGTCCGTGGGGCTCACGTTCAACGAAGATGTCGCCGCCCGGCTCGGTCTGAGCGCCGACACCGAACTCTTTCGTTTGGAGCGCATCCGGTTCGCCGATGATGCGCCGCTTGCCATCGACACCGCCTGGCTGCCCGCCGCCCTCGGCCGTCCGTTGCTCGACACCGACTTCAGCCACACTGCGCTCTACGACGAACTTGAGCAGCGCTGCGGATGCCGTCCGGATCGCGGCTGGGAACGTATTGCCCCCGTGATCCCGTCAGCCGAGGAGCGAGCGCTGCTGGCCTCGGGCCCGGATGAGGCCGCGTTTCAGGTCGAGCGCCTCGGTCAGCACGGCGACGAAATTGTGGAATGGCGGGTCACTCTGATTCGCGGTGACCGTTATCGATTCTTCGCCGATTGGTCGGCGTCGGGCAGCGGTGGGCTTCGTCTCACCTCGGAGGAAGACGAATGAGTATTGATCCAATTACCGGTGATGCGGTGACGATTGATCCTGCGGTGGAGCGACTCGCTCGCATGTTGCACGATGCCTTCGTCGACTACCACGACCGGTATCTCGGGATCACCCATCGTGCCTCTCGCCGATTCCTTGAGCGTGATTGGTCGGCGCATCAACTCGATGCCAAAGAGCGTCTCGGCCTCCATAAGAAGCTCGTCTACGGCGTAGTTGACGCGGCCCGCCTCGTACTCCCCGAGGATGATTTCGCCGCTCGAACTCTTTGGGTCCGGTCCCGTCGGCGTTATGTCGACCTGGTGGGCGACCGAATGGATCTTGAGCTCGCCGAGACGTTCTACAACTCTGTCACCCGGCGACTCTTCGAAATTGTTGGCCTCGACACCGAGCTCGAGTTTCTCTGGCTTGGGCCGACCGCGCTACCCGCCGACGACGGGACACGCGGCGAATATCGAACATTCACGCGCGAAGCGACGCTGGTCGACTGTGTCCGTGAAATCTTCGAGCACTCGCCGCTGGGTCCACACTTCGCCGACCTCGAAGGTGATGCGGAGCGGGTTGCGGCCCGGGTGGCGGTGCAACTCGACGACATCTGGGACGGCCTCCTTGACTCCATCGATGTGCTCCGACCGATCTTTTACCGCAACAAGGGTGCGTATCTCGTTGGTCGACTTCGCTGGCTGAACAGGGTCTCACCGATCGTGATCCCGCTTCTCAACGGCCCCGACGGTGTGAAGGTCGATGCGGTGTTGCTCACCGAGACCGACGCCAGTCGCCTCTTTGGCTACACCCGGTCGTATTTCCATGTGCTGTGTCGCCGTCCCGCCGCCGTCGTCGGTTTCTTGAAGTCGTTACTTCCGGTGAAGCCGGTTGCGGAGCTCTACACATCGATCGGCTACAGCCAGCACGGCAAGACCAACCTCTTCCGGGCCCTGTATCGCCATATGGATCACTCCAATACCCGATTCGAACGGGCGAGGGGTGCACGCGGCATGGTGATGGAGGTGTTCACGTTGCCGTCGTTCGACGTGGTGTTCAAGTTGATCAAGGACCGGTTTGCGCCCACCAAGCGCACGACGCCGGAAGAGGTGAAACGTCGCTACAAGCTGGTGTTCAACCACGATCGAGTCGGTCGGCTTGTTGATGCTCAGGAGTTCACCAACCTGAGTTTCCAACGCGATCGTTTCGATGAGGATCTGATCGACGAACTCCGTAACGATTGCGCCCGCACGGTCACGATCACCGACGACGAGGTGGTGCTCCACCACGTCTACACCGAGCGCCGTCTCTACCCGTTGGATCTGTACCTCCGAGAGATGTCACCCGAACGAGCCCGGGCCGCCGCGATCGACTACGGGTTCGCAGTGAAGGATCTGGCGGCCGCCGCGATCTTCCCCGGCGACCTCTTCCCGAAGAACTTCGGTGTCACCCGGCACGGCGCGGTTGTCTTTTACGACTACGACGAGCTGGCGCTACTAGAAGACGTCAACTTTCGAAAGCTGCCTGTTAGCCAGAACTATGAAGACGAAATGTCGGATCAGCCCTGGTTTCCGGTCGAATCTCATGATGTCTTCCCCGAGGAATTCCGCACCTACCTCCGGTCGCCGAGAGTTGTAGGCGAAGTCATGGAGAGTCGACACCCGGAGCTGTGCACAGTCGAGTTCTGGCAGTCGATGCAGGAGCTCCATCGGTCGGGCGAGCTTCCCGACTTCTTCCCGTATCCCGATGAGCTCCGATTCTTAGGCGGTGAATAGCAATGCCGTTGGCTCAACTTCACGACCGAGTCGCCGTTGTCACGGGCGCCGGGTCCGGCATCGGCCGGGCCATGGTGGCCCACTTTGTCGCCCAGGGAATGAAGGTCGCTGCGGCGGATATCGACGGTGACGCCGCGGCCGAGTCCGCGGCCATCGCGGGCGGTGAGGTCACGGCCCACACCGTCGACGTGGCCGATGCCGACAGTGTCGAGGCGCTCGCGGCAGCCGTCTACGAGCAGTGGGGTGCGGTGCACCTCCTGTGCAACAACGCGGGCGTGTTCCAGGCCGGGTTGTCGTGGCAACGATCAGTGAAAGACTGGGAGTGGGCGTTCGGCGTCAACCTCTGGGGGATCATCCACGGCGTGAAGTCGTTTGTCCCCCGAATGCTTGATGGGGGAGCGGAGGGCCATGTCGTCAACACATCGTCGGTGGCCGGGTTTGTTGCTGCTCCCTATTCCGGGCCCTACAACGTATCGAAGGTGGCGGCGTTCTCGATGAGTGAGACGCTCGCTCACGACCTCGCTTCGGTCGGCGCGAAGATCGGCGCTTCGGTCTTGTGTCCCAGCTCGATCCGCACCGGGATCGCCCACACCGACAAGGTGAGGCCCGGTGGCCCGACCGAGGAAGGCGACGACGCTGCGTTCGTGCGCGAGTCGCTGTTTCAGATCACCGAGACGGGCATCGACCCGGCTGATGTGCCGCCGATCGTGCTCGCCGGTATTGCCGCCGGCGATTTCCTGATCGCGACAAAACCCTCCTACGCCAACCAAATCCAAACCCGGTTCGACGCGCTGCTCGAGCGCCGTCTGCCCCCAACCCCACCGGTGGACTGACTCATGCGCGCTGTTGTTCTTGAAGAGAAAGGCGGGCCGGAGGTTCTCCAGGTCCGCGATGACATCCCTGACCCCATCCCCGGTGCGGAAGAGGTGCTGGTCGATATCGCCACCTCGGCGATCAATCGAGCCGATCTCCTCCAGCGGATGGGCTTCTATCCCGGCCCGCCGATGGTGCATGAGATCCCGGGGCTGGAGTTCGCTGGTCGTGTGAGTGCGGTGGGTGAGCGGGTGACCGGCCGATCAGTCGGTGACGCCGTGATGGCCATCAGTAATGGCGGTTGTTACGCCGAGAAGATCGCCATTCACGAACGCCAGACGATGCTCGTACCCGACTCGTTACCGCTCACCGATGCTGGTGCTTTTCCAGAGGTCTACATCACGGCCTGGGACGCGCTTGTGCGCCAGGGCGGACTCACCTCCGGGCGGTGGGCGCTCGTCCATGCCGGCGCCTCCGGTGTGGGCACGGCCTCTATTCAGATTGCGAAGGCGCTCGGTGCCCGCATCGCCGTTACGGCGTCGGTGGGCAAGCACAGCGTGTGTCACGCCCTCGGCGCCGATGTAGTGATCGACTACAACGCAGTTGACTTTGCCGATGTCGTGCTGGAAGCGACCGATGGCGTGGGCGTTGATGTTGTCCTCGACGTAATCGGTGGCGACTACCTGCCGCGTAATGTGCGCTCAGTGCGCCTCGGCGGTCGGATCGTGCAGGTCGGCGTGATGAACGGCGGTCCCATTCCTTTCGATCCCGGCAGCCTGCTGATGAAGCGTGCTTCGCTGATTGGCACCACGCTGCGGGCCCGTCCGATCGAGGAGAAGATTGCGATCACGCAGGAGTTCTCGGCCCAGATGTTGCCGCGAGTCGCCGACGGGTCGCTGGCGCCGGTCATCGACAGCCGCTTCTCGCTCGACGACGTCGCCCAGGCGCACGAGCGCATGGCTGCCAACGCGAACGCCGGGAAAATTATTCTCGATATCAGCAGTAGCTGAGCGCTGCCGCTAGACGAGAATCTCGCCTCGCATCGTGGTCACGGCCTGGCCGGTGATCTCGACACGTTCACCGACCCGAGCCACCTCGAGCTCGCCGCCGCGGGCCGACACCTGGACGTAGCGCAGGCGGTCGCGTTCGAGTCGAGCCGACCAGTACGAGCTGAGCGTGCAGTGCGCGGCTCCGGTGACGGGGTCTTCGTCGATGCCAATCCCGGGATGGAAGAAGCGCGACGCAACGTCGTAGACGCGGTCGGCGTCGGCGGGTGCCGTCACGATGACCCCATTGGTCGTCACCCGTCGGAGCAGATTGAAGACCGGGGTGAGATTACGAACCTCCTTCTCGGTTTCGATCGCGATGAGGTAGTTGCTACGCCCTTGGCGCACCGGTGTCCCCTCGGGCACGCCGAGCGCGGCCAGTAGGCCCTGGGGTGCATCGGCCCGCCGCGAGGGATCAGCCGGGAAGTCGAGGATGATCACATCGTCGAGGGCTTGGGCGGCAAGGATGCCGCTGCGAGTCGTGTAGCGAATCGTTCCCGTCTGGTCGAACTGTGTTGCGAGAACGTGGGTAGCGGCCAGTGTGGCGTGGCCACAAAGATCGACTTCGACCGTCGGCGTGAACCAGCGGAGATTCCAGAGGTCGCCATCGGGGTAGACGAATGCGGTCTCCGAGAGGTTCATCTCCATCGCGACCTGCTGCATCCACGTCTCGTCGGCCGGGCCATCGAGCACGCACACGGCGGCCGGATTCCCGGAAAAGGGTTGATCGGTGAAGGCGTCGACAGTTGAGACGAAAATGCTCACCAGCGCATGATCGCCTATTTTTGAGCGATGGCGAATCATCCTGTGCGTGAACACATCGATCTACTCGACGGCAACTGGTACGCAAGCCAGCCCCACGACGACTGGACATGGATGCGGGCCAACGCGCCCGTGTACTACGACCCGAACTCAGATGTGTGGGCCGTCACCAAGTACGACGACATTCTTACGGTCTCGCGTGACCCCAAGACATTCTCCTCCCATCGCTCACCCCGGCCCAAGGGTGACCCGCTCCCAATGATGATCTCGATGAACGACCCCGGTCATCTCGATCGGCGCAAGCTCGTGAACAAGGGCTTCACTCCGAAGCGAGTGCGAGACAAGCTCGACGAGATCGATGACCTCTGCGACATCATCATCGACCGAATCTGCGAGAAGGGCGAGGCCGACTTCGTTTGGGACATCGCGGCCCCGCTGCCGCTGCTCCTGATTGGTGACATGCTCGGTTTCCCTCGCGAGTCGTTCGATGATCTGCTCGAATGGAGCGACGACCTCATGCGGGGCACCACCAAGTCGAGCCCGGACGCATCGGAGAAGGCGATGCTCGCGGGTATTGCCTTCCGCGAGTTTCAGCTGGGAGTGATCGCTGATCGTCGAGCCAACCCTGGAGGCGACGACCTCGTCAGCATCCTGTGTGACGCCGAGGTCGATGGCGACAAGCTCGATGACGAGTCGATCGTGCAGGAGTCGCTCCTGATCCTGATCGGCGGCGACGAGACATCGCGCCATGTCATCACCGGCGGCATGCAGGCGCTGATGGAGTTCCCCGACGAGCGCGAGAAGCTGCAGGCCGACCTTGCTGGCGGGCTCGAGCTCGCCGTGGAAGAGATGCTGCGCTGGGTCACACCCATCAAGAACATGTCTCGCACCACGATGGTCGACATTCAGGTGGGCGACGAGATGATTCCCGCCGACAGCGACATCATGATGATGTATCCCTCAGGCAACCGCGACGAGGACCACTTCGTCGACCCCTTCCGGTTCGACGTGGCCCGCGACCCGAACCTTCACATGGCATTCGGGTTCGGCACGCACTTCTGTCTTGGGGCATCTCTGGCTCGTCTGGAGCTCAAGGAGATGTTCACCAAGGTGCTCACCCGACTGCCCGACATCGAGATGTCGGTACCCCAAAGCGATCTTCCCTGGCGCAACTCCAACTTCATCACCGGTGTCGAAGAGATGCCGGTGAAGTTCACTCCTACCGCGAAGGCGAGTTCGGTGGGTCGGACCCGTTAGCCGGCGCTCCGGTACCAGAGGCATTCGCGAGCATGAGCCCCGCTGATTTCGCTCCGGGTGCGGTCATCGACAACTGAGCGTGAACTCGTGTTGATGTTGGTTTGGGCGACCACCCCAGTGGTCGACCAGCCGAGCATCTCAGCCAGGCGGTCAAGCTCTTCCTCGTAGCGCTCGCTCACGCCGAGGAAGAAGAAGTCGTCGGGGTCGAGACCCGGCGTATACATCTGCTCGAACTCGGTGAGGATTGGGTCCCAGGCCGCGAACTCCACGAGCGACATGTCGCGGGCCAAAAACTCGGTGTGGTTCGGGTTGCTGTGCGGCGCCGTGGCCCGCCAGAAGTCGTAGTACGAGGCAATCCGGTCGACGGGATCGCGCAGCCACATGATCAGCTTCGCGTTGCGGCCCGCGCTCCAGAACTGGTCGGGCGAAAAGTGGCCGTGCACGCAGCGGAAGTCGCGGCCGTTGGGGCGGTCGCCGCCGTAGACGGGCGCGAAGTCGGCTTCGTACTCGCGCGTCAGCGCCTCGCGAAACGAAGTACCCGCGGTCTTTGGGATGTGCAGGCTGATGACTTCGAGCCGAGACGGCCGGAGCCGTCCGAGTCGACCTCGCAGCCCGCGGCTCAGAAGTGCAGTGCTCAGCGGGTGGCCAGCGGCACGTAGTCGCGAACCTCGGGGCCGGTGTAGAGCTGACGGGGACGAGCGATGCGGGAGTCTTGCTCGAGCATCTCGTTCCAGTGCGCCAGCCAACCAGGGGTGCGACCAATAGCGAACAGCACCGTGAACATGTCGGTGGGGAATCCCATCGACTGGTAGATGAGGCCGGAGTAGAAGTCGACGTTGGGATAGAGCTTGCGGCTCACGAAGTAGTCGTCGTTGAGGGCGGCTTCTTCAAGCTTCAGCGCGATGTCGAGGCGGGGGTTCTTGCCAGTCACCTCGAACACGGCGTCGGCCGCTTCCTTGATGATGGTGGCTCGCGGGTCGTAGTTCTTGTAGACCCGGTGGCCGAAGCCCATGAGGCGGCCTTCACCGGCCTTGACGCTCTCGATGAACGCATCCACGTTGTCGTAGCTGCCAATGTCGTCGAGCATGTTGAGCACAGCCTCGTTGGCGCCACCGTGACGGGGGCCGTAGAGGGCGGCGCAAGCCGCGGCGACGGACGAGTAGGGGTCGGCGTGAGCCGAACCGACCACTCGGGCAGCGGTGGTGGAGCAGTTCTGCTCATGATCAGCGTGAAGGATGAGAAGGACTTCCATTGCCTTCTGCAGCGCCGGATCGAGCTCGTAAGGGCCACCGATCTGCCACATCATCTGCAGAAAGTTGGTGGGGTAGTCGACGGTGTTGTCGGGGAAGACAAACGGCTGGCCCACGGAGTGGCGGTAGGCGTTGGCCGCGAGCGTCGGCATCTTGGCGATGAGCCGCACGATTTGGGCCCGGCGGTTTTCCGGATCCTCGATTTCTTTCGCCTCGGGGTAGAAGGTCGAGAGACCAGCGACGGCGGAAGTGAGCAGACCCATTGGGTGGGCGTCGTAGTGGTACGCGTCGTTGATCCGCTTGCGGAAGTTGTCGTGGATGTACGTGTGGTGGGTGATTTCTTCGACCCACGCGTCGTGCTCGGTCTGGTTCGGCAGCTCGCCGTTGACGAGGAGATAGGCAACCTCGAGGAAGGTGCTATTCGCAGCCAGCTGTTCGATCGGGTAGCCGCGGTAACGGAGGATGCCATTGTCACCGTCGAGCTCGGTGATCGAGCTCGACGTGGCAGCCGTGGTGGCAAGGCCGGGATCGGAGAACCAGATGCCCGGGAGGAGCTTGCGCCATTCCGCAGCATCGACACCCCCGTCAACGATCGGGACTTCGATTGACTCGCCAGTGCGGTTGTCGGTGATAGTTACGCTCTCAGACACGGCGTTGAATCTAGACCGCGATGCGGGTGCCTCACACCTTGGCGGCTTGGAACCGTGCGGAACTGCTGACCTGAGAGCTAGAGCGGGCTGTTGTCGTGGCGTCGGCGGGGGAGTCGTTCTCGCTTTCCCGCGAGCATCGAGAACGCGGAATGAACCCGCATGCGGGTCTGTTCAGGCTCGATCACCGCGTCGATCGTGCCTCTCTCCGCCGCGATATATGGGTTGAGCAGGCGTTCTTCGTAGCTCGCCTCGAGTTCGACTCGTTCTTCGGGCGTGTTTCGGCGATGCAGAATCTCAACGGCGCCTTTGGCGCCCATCACCGCAATCTCCGCCGAGGGCCAGGCGAAGGCCATGTCGTTACCCATTCGCTTCGAATCCATAACGATGTAGGCGCCGCCGTAGGACTTACGGGTGGTGACGTTGACTCGTGGCACGGTGGCCCGGGCGTAGGCGAACGCCATCTGGGCGCCGTAGCGGATCATGCCGCGCCACTCAAGGTCCTTGCCCGGGTAGAAGCCCGAGGTGTCGACGAGAGTGAGCAGCGGAAGATTGAAGGCGTCGCAGAAGGCGACGAAGCGCGCGCCCTTTCGGGAAGCGGTGATGTTGAGGGTGCCCGCGATGGTTTGGGGTTGATTCGCCACGATGCCGATCGACTGACCGCCGATCGTCGCAAAACACGTGACGAGATTCGCCGCCCAGTCTTCGTGTAGCTCGAGCAGGAATCCGTCGTCGACGATCGAGGTAAGGATGTCGCGGCTGTCGTAGGAGCCGTTGGCTGATTCGGGCAGGACGTCGTAGGCCTCGGGAGTGAGCCGGTCGACCGGGTCGTTGCACACGAGGGTGGGGGCGGGGTCGTCGGTGTGGTCGGGCAGGAATCCCAAGACCTCGCGAGCCATCGCTTCCGCTTCGGCCATGTCGGCCGCCACCATCGAGGCGACGCCTGAAGTGCGTCCGTGAACCGAGGCGCCACCAAGCTCGTCGGTGTCGATCGGTACGCCGGTGAACTGTTCGACCATCGCGGGGCCCGAGACGAACGCATACGCGCCCTCGACCATGATTACGACGTCGGCGAGGCCGAGCATCAAGGCGGGGCCCGAGACTGTTGGTCCGCTGACAATCACGATCGTCGGAACGATGCCTGAGCAGCGAGTGATCTCACGGGCCGCGCCGCCCCACCCATCGAGCGCACCGACGCCTTCCTCGAGATTTGAGCCGCTCGAGGCAAGAAGAATCACGAGCGGGAGTCGTTGATCAAGCGCGTAACGAGCGGCTGCCGCGATCGTGTGACCGTCGCTCGGCGAAAGGGCGCCGGCGAGGTCTTCGCCCTGCGCATCGACGAGGATCACCCGGCGACCATGGAAGTCGCTCGCGGTCGCGCGGACGAAGCCTGCGGCTCGCCCCCGGATGTCGACGGTCATATTTGCTTCTTCAGCCACTGGAGCTTTGACTTCGCGCACAGGACCCTGGTTACTCGATACCCGAAGCAACTGGCGTGATCAGGCCTTGCTCCGGTCCTTCGGTGGCCACGATGCGTCGAATCAAGTCCGCCAGTGTGCGGGTGGGAGCCGATGGTGCCGTCCGACGTTGCGTCGCGATACCCACGATTCGCGGCGACAAGCCGTCGACGGCAACCCGGCGCCAGTCGCCCTCAAGCCACGCGGGTGCCGCGCTGGCCGGTACGAGCGCCGGAGCAAAACCCTGGAACGCGAGCGAGGTGAGGAGGCGCAACCCATCGACCTCTGCCTTGGGGGTGAGCTCGACTCGGGCGCGTTTGGCGTCGGTGTCGATCTCATCGCGAAACGCGGTGCCTTTCGGCGGAAGGAGGATCTCGTGCTTCGACAGCTCTCGGAGGTCGACCCGATCCGAAGCGGCAAGGGGGTGATCCAGCGGTGTGACGATGATGCGCTCTTCGTTGAACAACACTTCGGCATCGACATCGGGATTGTTGACCGGAAGGTTCACGACCGCGATGTCCAGGCGGTCGCTGAGAAGCTGGGGAATCAGCGAGGTGGTGGTGGCTTCGACGACCTGAAGCTCGATCCGCGGGAACTCGTCCGAGACAGCATTGAGAAGCGCCGGAACCAGCCAACGGGCGGTGGTGCCGATCACCCCGGCCCGAACCTTGCCGCTGACATCGTCGCGCAACGAGATGAGATCGTCCTCGATCGCGCGGAGCTCGGCGACGATCCGGCGGGCTCGCCCGGCGACGATTTCCCCTTCGACAGTGAGCTCACCTTGGGCCCGATCAATGAGCACCGACCCGACTTCCTGTTCGAGGCGAGCGACATGGGTGGAGATATTGCTCTGGACGGTGTGGAGGGCTCGAGCGGCGGCGGAGAACGACTGGTGTTCGGCCACGGCGAGAAGGGCGTGTAGCTGGCGAAGATCCATCGCTGTGAATGATGACACATATCCACGAGAACTGTTGGAAAGATGGCTCTCCGTCTGCTTTAATACTCCTAACGACGACGTAAGAGCTACCCCCTAGCGAAACGTCAGTCCGCCCGGATCCCATCCCCCTTGTGGATCTGTGGCTACGAGAAGCGACTGGAAGTCCCCCAAAGGCCAGACCAGTCGCTTCTCTTCGTTTTGCGCTGCGCCGAACTACGCTCGCGGCGTGCCCCCTGCCGCCTTTTTCGATCTGGACCGCACCCTCTTGCCCGGTGCATCGGGCCCCGAACTCTCGGCGGCAATGCGTGAGGTTGGCATCTTGCCTGAGGGTGGTGTGCCCGGCGAGGGCCTGTTATTCGGAATCTTCGACCTGATCGGGGAGACCCGACCGAGCATGATGCTCGCCCGCCAAGGCGTGCGGTTCTCAAAGGGTTGGAACGCCGCCGACGTGGCCCGGGCCGGTGAACTCGCGGCGTCGCGCCTCGTCGCCAAGGTGCAGCCGTATGCCCGCCAGGAGATGGCAATGCACAAGGAGGCTGGTCGTCGCATCGTCATTGCCACTACGAGCCCCGACGACATGGTGCGGCCGCTCGCGGCCGCGCTCGGTTTCGACGACGTGATCGCCACCCACTACGCCCGCATCGACGGGGTGTTTGTCGGCGATGTTGATGGCCACTACGTCTGGGGCAAGGGCAAGCTCGCAGCGATCGAGGAGTGGGCTTCGGCTAACGACTGCGATCTCTCGGAGAGCTGGGCGTATTCGGACAGCTACTACGATCTCCCGATGCTCAACGGCGTTGGTCACCCGATCGCGGTGAACCCCGATCCTCGGCTGGTGGTAGCCGCCGCGGCGAAGCGCTGGCCGATTCGTTTCTTCGATGCGCCCGAGGGTGTGGTGAAGGTGGCCGGCATCGAACCGCAAAAGGCGTTGCTGCCCTTTGTTCGGCCCGAGATGGCTCCCTACGCCCGGTTCGATATCGATGGCCTCGACAACATCCCGGCGGAGGGGCCGGTCATCATTGCTTCGAACCATCGCAGCTACTTCGATATCTTCGCTCTCGGCCTCGCCCTCGCCCGGGCTGGTCGCGTCGGCCGCTTTCTCGGCAAGCGGGAACTATTCAGCGCTCCCGTTGTGGGCCAGATTGCTTCGGCTCTCGGTGGTATTCCCGTCGACCGCGGCACCGGCTCCGACGAACCGTTGAAGGCAGCCGCGGCCGCGCTCGAAGCGGGCGAGCTGATCGTCATCCTCCCGGAGGGCACTATCCCTCGGGGTCCCGCCTTCTTCGATCCGATTCTCAGCGGCCGCCCCGGTGTTGCTCGACTCGCGGAGATGACGGGTACGCCCGTTGTGCCGATCAGCCTTTGGGGGACCGAGAAGGTGTGGCCACGCTCCGCTCGGCTCCCCAACATGGTCAACATTCTGCGCCCGCCGAAAGTGCGAGTACGGGCCGGTGAAGCGCTCACGTTGCCGGAGGGCATCGATCCGATTGACGGCACCGAGCTCGTGATGTCCTCAATCTTCGACCTCATGCCGCCGGAGGGAAAGGTCGCCCGCGAGCCGTCAGCCGAAGAGCTTGCTCGCACGTATCCACCCGGCCACTCGGCCGAGGATGGCGACGATGGCTGACACTCTCGGGCTGCATATAGCTGCTGAGGGAATCACCGCGGTTCGGCTCGACGCGAGTACCAGCGACGCTCCCGTCGTCGTGTATCTCGGGGTCGACGGCCCGGCCGCGGCCTGCCTTGTTGCCCAGGACGATGGCGGTGCTGTGCTTGTTGGTGATGCGGCCCGACAAGCGTCGGGGCCGATTGTTGACGATCCGCTGGAACGCGCGGCTGCGGGCCGCATTGGCGCCCTCGGCGCCGTGATCAATCACGTCGTCGGTCGTGCGGCGATGGCCGGTGGCTCGGCGCCCACCCGTCTCGCCGTCGTCGTGCCCGATGACTTCGACGCTGCCGCCCGCGACCGCGTCATCGAAGCCGGCGCCGCCGCCGGTTTGAAAGACACCGTCGCGGTGCCGCTGATGGCGGCCATGGCCCAGTCGGTTGCCGTTGATGAGGTCGTCGCGATCGCGGCCGGTGGCGCAAAGGTCGCGTCTCTTGCTGCGGCCCCTCTTGTCACGCGTGAAGATCTCGGCGAAACCGTCGAGCCGCGTCGCTTCGCCGTCGCTCCACCGGTGGAGCCGACTGGCCCGGTGTCGGTGTTCACCCCCGATCCCGAACCAGAACCGCCCATTCCTGCACCGGCGCGCCCTGCGGCCCAGCCCGTCGCCGCCGCGCCGCCATCGCCGGTCGACGCCACCACGGCGATCCCCACGGTTCCGGTGCCAGAGATGTTGCGCTATGAACCGCCGCAGCGTCGAGTTGGCGCGGCCCTCATACTGGCGGTCCTCCTCGTTGGCCTGATTGCGGCAATAGCGGTCGGACTTCTCGTGTTCGCCGGCGGCGACCCGTCGCCCGCGGCCACCGAAGATCTCGTGACCACCACCCTGCCGGTGGCCACCCTGCCGGAGGCCACCACGACCGTCGTTCCAACCACGATCGATCCGTTCGGTACCACTACAACACTCGACCCCACGCTCACGACCACCACTGTGTCCACGACCACCACCGAGCCGCCGACCACCACCACAACACCAGTGCCGGTCGCCGCTCCGGGCCTGGTCACGCTTGTCGAGACGGGGCTGCAGATCGACCGCAGCGAAGTGGTGCTGTTCGGTCAGTCCGACGACACTGTGGTTGCGTCGCTCACCGCGGCGATTGGCAACCCTGACAGTGATAGCGATCTCGAAGAGAGTTCGTTCTGCTTCGGTGCCCGAAACCGATTCGTCCGGTGGGGCGATCTCGAGGTGGTCTTCACCGAAGAAGTGCTCGAGTCGGGCGATGCCCGCTTCACCCAATGGTTCGTTGACGGCCACGACGACCCCGAAGGACTTGTGACTTTCAGCGGAGTTGGTGTCACCGCCACCGTCGGACTCCTCGAAGTCACTTTTGGTCAGGCGCTGCAGCTCGTGGCGGCCATTCCCGGCGACTCCTCCGGTCTCTTTGCCGCCACCAATCCGGGGTCTGGTGGTCTGCTCAACGGCACCACCAGTAGCCGCGAGCCCGAGGGGGTTGTGACCTCCCTCTGGGCTGGCGACAGCTGTACTCGGATCTTTACTTAGCCTGGCTTCCGAGACCCTGGGTGATTTAGCCCCCGGTGCGAGCCTTGATGATGTTGAGTGCGCTTCCCGCCTTGAACCATTCGATCTGATCTTCAGAGAACGTGTGGTCCGTGAGGATCGAGATTGTTTCACCCGAGGGCTTGGTGATCTCAACCGTGACCTGCTGGCCCGGGGTGAGATCGGCGAGGCCCCGCACGGCGATGCGGTCGTCTTCGGCGATCTGATCGTAGTCGGCCGGATCGGCGAAGGTCAGCGGCACCATGCCCTGCTTCTTGAGGTTGGTCTCGTGGATACGAGCGAACGAGCGGGCGATGGCGACAAGGCCGTTACGGAACCGTGGTTCCATCGCAGCGTGTTCACGGCTGGAACCTTCGCCCATGTTCTCGTCGCCGATGACCACCCATTGCACGCCGGCCTCGTGGTAATCCTTCGCCAGCTCTGGGAAGAGCTTGATTGAGCCGTCGATTTGGCTCTTGCCGAAGCCAACCTCGTACTCGGAGCCGTCGGCCTGGGCGAAGGCATTGACCGCGCCGAGGTAGAGGTTGCCGGAGATGTTTTCGAGGTGGCCGCGGTACTTGAGCCACGGGCCGGCCATCGAGATGTGGTCGGTGGTGAACTTGCCCTGCGCCTTCACGAGGACCGGGAGGTCTTCGTAGTCGTTTCCGTCCCAGGGGACAAAGGCCTCGAGTAGTTGCAGGCGATCGCTCGTGGGGGAGACCCGCACGTCGATACCCGAACCGTCGGCCGGGGGAGCAACGAAGGTGTCTTCGCCGGGATCGAAGCCGAGCACGGGGAGCTCGAGGCCGATCGGGGTCGACAGCGACACCTCTTCGCCGGCGTCGTTCGTGATTGTGTCGTTGATTGGATCGAAGTCGAGCGTGCCGGCGAGGGCCAGCGCGATGACGGTCTCCGGCGAGGTCACGAAAGCGAGCGTTTCGGCGTCGCCGTCGTTGCGCTTCGGGAAGTTGCGGTTGTACGAGGTGACGATGACGTTGGTAGTGCCCCTCTCGTGGTCGGTCTCCTCGGATCGATCCCACTGGCCGATGCACGGACCGCAGGCGTTGGCGAGCACGACTGCACCGAGCGCTTCGAAGTCGGCCAGGAGCCCATCGCGCTCGATAGTGGCGCGAACCTGCTCGGAGCCGGGCGTGATGAGCAGACGTGTCTTCGACTTGAGGCCCTGCGCCGCGGCTTCACGGGCGATGGAGGCCGCCCGGGTGATGTCTTCGTACGACGAGTTGGTGCACGAGCCGATGAGCGCCGCGCTGATCTCGAGCGGCCAGCCATTGGCTTTGGCTTCGGCGCCGAGAGCGGCGACTTCACGAGCGAGGTCCGGGGTGTGGGGGCCGTTGATGTGCGGGGTCAGGGTGTCGAGATCGATCTCGATGACCTGGTCGTAGTACGCCTCGGGGTTGGCGAGGACTTCGTCGTCGGCCCGGAGATGGTGGGCGACTGCGTTGGCGGCGTCGGCCACCGCTTCACGGCCGGTGCTTTTGAGGTAACGGGCAACCGAATCGTCGTAGCCAAACACCGAGGTGGTGGCGCCGATCTCGGCGCCCATGTTGCAGATCGTGGCCTTGCCGGTGCAGCTGATGTTGTTCGCACCCTCGCCGAAGTATTCGACGATGGCTCCGGTGCCGCCCTTGACTGTGAGGATCTCGGCGACCTTGAGGATGACGTCCTTCGGGGCGGTCCAGCCGCTGAGCGAGCCGGTGAGCTTGATGCCGATGAGCTTTGGCCATTTGACGTTCCAAGGGAAACCGGTCATCACGTCGACCGCATCAGCACCGCCAACGCCAACCGCGATCATGCCGATGCCGCCGCCGTTGGGCGTGTGGGAGTCGGTGCCGATGATCATGGCGCCGGGGAAGGCGTATTGCTCGAGCACAACCTGGTGGATGATGCCGGAGCCGGGCTTCCAGAAGCCGCCGCCGAAACGGGCGGAGACCGACTCGAGGAAGTCGTAGACCTCTTGGTTGGTGTCGACGGCGACCATGAGGTCCTTCTTGCCGTCTTCGCGGGCTTGAATGAGGTGGTCGCAGTGGGTGGTGGTTGGCACCTGCACCTCATCGAGACCAGCGGTCATGAACTGGAGCCACGCCATCTGGGCGGTGGCGTCCTGCATCGCGACACGGTCGGGACGCAGGTCGACGTAGGACTCGCCGCGCTCCAACTCCTGGTCGGGCGCGTCGAGATGATTGATCAGAATCTTCTCGGCGAGAGTGAGGGGACGTCCGAAACGCTCACGGGCGGCCCCGATGCGCTCGTCCAACGTGGCGTAAACGCCGTTGATCAGTTCGATTGGTGTACTTGCTGCGACTGCCATAGGCAGTACTATACCGTTTCGATAAGACAAGTACAAGACAAGTAGTTCTGGATGGTGAGAACTGACATGCGGACTCCGCGCTACCAACAGATCGCCGATGCCCTCACGAAGCGCATCGTGGATGGTGGTGAGACCGCGGGCCGACTCTTGCCGAGCGAGGCGAGTCTTTCCGAAGAATTCGCCGTTAGCCGGGTCACCGTGCGCCGTGCGCTGGAGCAGTTGCGGGACAACGGACTCATTGATTCCCGCCAGGGACTCGGTTGGTTTGTCGCCGGTGCACCCGTCCGCCAACCGCTCGGCGAGCTCGACACGGTTGAACAGCAGTTGGCCGCTACCGGCGCAATCTCGACTCGTCAGATCCTGGACTTCGCGTTCATCGACGCGCCGGCCCGCGTTGCCGCCGTACTCGGCGAAGAACGCGTGCTTGAAGTTCGGCGTCTCAACCTGGCCGACGGTGAACCTTTCGCCCGAGTCACCGTGTGGTGCCCGGAAGGACTCGGCTCCCGATTCTCCCGGCGCGATGTCGAAGCCCGCCCCTTCTACGAGATCCTCGGCGTGAAGGTCGGCGGGGCCGAGCAGACCATTGGTGCGGGCGCCGCCTCCGATGCCGATGCCGCCCTTCTCGGGGTGCCGACGGGGTCTCCGGTCCTCATTTGTGAGCGCACAACTCGCCGCGATGATGGGTCCGCGGTACTGATGAGCGAACACGTCTATCCGGGGCATCGCACGGTGTTCAGCGCCGAGTTGCCGAGCGTGGGTGCAGGAGAGTCCCCCGCAGGCTTGAGATTGGTGGACTGACGGCCGACTGGAGAAGGCGAGCCGTTTCCTGGCAGTCCTTGCCGTTCCGCTGATCGTTGTTGGCCTCGTGCTTACCTCGTGCGCGCGCTCGGTCTCGCTGGGGCGCAAAGAGGCGGTTGAGGTGATGGTGCTCGACGGCGTCAATCGAGGTCAGGTGGACTGTGTCATGGCCGCGCTCGATAGTCAGGTTGGTCTCGAGAAGATCACGGGCCTCGATGTCAACCTCTCAGACGACGAACTCACATTGCTGGGTGACGCGTCAGCCCGATGTGCGGCGCTCATGGCCGCAGGCGCTGGAGTGTTGATCACCAGACAGCCGCTGGATGAGTTCGCGATCGTTCAACAAGACGGCCTGACTGGCGGCGACCTGTCGCTGGACGACGTGGTCCTGGAGATGATCGCCGAAGGACTCGAAGCCGACATCGGCGATTGCCTTCTTGTCGAACTCGAGCTTCCCCCGACGCGGACGTAGTCCTTACTGATCTTGCCGCGCTGAGTCGGCTGATCTCGGGCTGTCGACTCGAAGTCGACGCCGGATAACCGTCAGCCGCGATACTTCGCGATCACTTCGTCGGCGTACCACTGCATCGCTGTGAGCTTCTCGTCGAGCGTCTGCGGGTCGGGACCGGGCTGGTAGGCGTCGCGGAACCCAACGATGCAATCGGTGACACCAGCGGCCTCGAGACGCGAGACTCCTTCCGGAGAGTACGCGTCGATGCTGATGGCATGAACCTCGAACGGCGCATCGGCTCGATCGGCCGCTTCGCGATGGCCGTTGACCAGGGTCATCATCCGGCTGAGTTCTTCGGCGTCGCCACCGGCGTGCATCCAGCCGTCGCCGAGTCGGCCAGCGCGGGAGAGGGCCATCTTCGAATGCCCGCCCACGAGAATGGGCACCTTCTGTTCGGGCACCGGGCAGAGCTTGCACGCGGGGAATTGGTAGAACTCGCCGGAGTAGTCGAAGTAGTCACCCGTTTGCAGGCCGTTGATGACTTCGATGCACTCGTCCATGCGGGCGCCCCGCTTCTCCCACGGAGTCTGCGTGATCGTGTAGTCCTCGGCCCACGGGCTGGTGCCGACACCGAATCCGAAACGGCCGCCCGTGATCACGCCGACGGAGGTGACCTGCTTTGCCACGATGACCGGGTTGCGAATGGGAAGTTTGACGACGAACGTCGTGAACCGGATCTTCTCGGTTACCGCGGCAAGCGCGGGGATGAGCGAGAACGGCTCGATGAACGGCTTGTCGTCGAGGAATTCGCGGGAGCCGTCGCCGTTGTACGGGTAGGTGCTGTCACCTTCTTCGGGGTAACAGATGGAGTCGGGAACGACGAAGGAGTCGTAGCCCGCGGCCTCGGCCGCCTGTACGAGTGGGGCGTACATTCCTGGGTCGATCATTGATTCGGCAAGAGAGAAGCGCATCGCCGGGCACCCTAATTGCTGAGGTTGCGGGCGGCCGCTTCGGACTCGGAATCGGATTGGCGGTGCCGCTCGCCGTTCTCGGCATGTTCAAGTACTTCAACCTTCTGCTCAACTTCCGCCTGCCCTACGGCTCGCGCTCACCCGCAGAATTCTGGGCGCGCCGGGAGACCGTGCCCAACCTCATGGTCACGACGACGCTGGCGGGCCGGTGGCACGGCGCCTCCCTGAACTTTGTGCTCTGGGGTGCGTTCCCCGACACGTTGCGAGAATTACTCGGCTCTTAGATCTCCGGCCAGCGACGAGTTCGCCGCTTCGCGCCGCGGGAGCGGTCGCCCAGAGCCCAGGCTCGGCGCCATTGGCCGGAATCGGGGCCAGTGAGTCCGGGGCTGGTGCCCGCGTGGGCTCGCATCCGAGCGCGGTACCAGTCCGACGATGCCTCGTCGGCGAGTGCGGCCACCTCGGCCTCGAGTCGAGCGGCGAAGCGGGCGGCGTTCTCGTCGTCGCGAGGAGTGAGCGGACGACCAAAGGTGACCGACGTGGTCGATGGGCTCGGGAGTGAGCGGCCCTTGCGGAGGATACGTCCGGTGCCTTCAAGATGGATCGGAACAACCGGGCGACCAGTCTTCTGCGCGAGATAGGCGGCGCCGCCGCGGAAGGGCTGACCCCATCCATCGGGGCTGCGGCCGCCTTCGGGGAACAGGAGAAGGCTCCAGCCGTCGGTGACGAGTTCGGCGGCCTGGTCGGCCGAACGCCGGCTGACCTTGCTGCGCTCGATCGGCACGGCTCCGATCACGAGTGACGAGAGCGCCGACGTGAGTTTCGTGCCAAAGAAGTAGTCGGCCGCGGCGCCGACGATCAGCTTGTGTCGCCACGGCTCCGGGATCGACGTGAGCAGCAGGGGCGTGTCCATGTGGCTGTGATGATTCGCCGCGAAGATCGCCGGACCCTGCAGTGCGTCGAGACGATCAGTGCCCCGCCGATCGGGTGCGGCCAGGCCGGACACCAGGAGCCGCATTGGCCCTTCGATAATCGCCGCTCGGGCCATTCGCGCCGGCATCTTGCGAGCCCACGCAGTGTCGTAGTGCGCGCCGGCGGTCTTTTCGACTGGCGCGGGATCGACGCCACCCGGTGTCGACGGCGATCGATACGGAAAACCGAGCGAGCGGAACTGCTTCACCGGCGAAAGTGCGGCGGGTAACCTCGGCAAATTCACCTGCCGCAACAGCCGACTCACGTCACGTCAGCCATGAGGATTGGGGGGTTGTGGAGGTGGGTGATGGTTGGGGCGGGGCCTACAACATCGCTGGCCATCTCGAGGGCGTCCTGCATCGTTGATGCGGGGGTGAAACCGAGGCGGCGAACCGACCGGGGGTCGCCGCCGACGATGATCACACGGCCGAGGTATTGCATGGCATGTGAACCCCAGTACCACATGTAGAACGGGTGTACGCCGTGGTAGGCGTAGCTCGTGCGGTAGAGGTGGCGGTACCACTCGTCTTCCGCCCACTGCTTCTCGTACTTCTTCTCGATCTCGGCCGGGTCGGTGGTGTCCGAAAGAACCTGCTCGAAGAAATCGATGTAGCTCGGGTGGTGCACGGGATGAAATTCCCATGGGGTGGGGTGGCTCATGATGAGCACGCCGCCTTCACGCACCAGCGGCTTACCTCGGTACATGTTGAAGAAGTAGCCGAGCCCGAGGCACATCACGAGAATCGGGTTCATCACCGAATTCACGTTGTACGGACAGATGTAGGGGAGACCGAACGTGAGGACATCGGTCTGACCCTCGACCGGCACGATGTGCTGGGCGAAGCAGTGCTCGAGCGTCTTCTCATGGACGGCTTCGACCTCGCCGGCCTGCACCGAAGTGAGCTCGTATGGAGCCTTCCAACCCTGGAAGATCTTGCGGCGAGCGCTCGACGGCATGGCGTCGAGGCCGGTCTTCATGCCAACGAACGTGGCTCGGTCGCGGGCCGTCCATTCCCACTCGCGCTTCTGGAGCACATGCAGGGGGCCGTCGTAGCCAAAGGTGTTGTTGTTGATCGTGGTTTCGATCTGGAAGATACGGGGGCCGTGGGCCTTGATGACTTCGCCCTGGCGCCAGTTCGAGTGGTGGAGCTCGGACTTGTGACGGTCCATGAAGCTCTTTGACTCGAGCATCGTCTTCACGTTGTGATGGTGACGGATGCCGGTGTAGCTCGACAGGCCAGTGGCGGTGGACTTCCAGCCGCCGTCCATCGACACAATGTTGAGGTTGACGTAGATGAGGAGATCGGACTCGGCGGCCCGCTTGTTCATCGTGACTTGCTCTTCGTGGCGGGTGAGGCCCAGCTCAACCATGCCGTCGGGGTCTTCCGCGTCATGGTTGTAGAGCGCACCCTGCGGAGCGAAGGCGTCGTAGACGCGGTCGCCGAGGGCGTGGCGGAGCTCGGCCTCGGTCATGCGTCGATGCAAGGCGAGGGCGGCAATGAGGTGCACGTCGTCGACGCCGGCCGCAGCGGCCATGTCGAGCACCTGCTCGATGATCCGCTGACGGATGTCGGGCTTACGCATCGACGGTAACGGCAGAGAAATGTCGTCGAACGCGATCGTGAGTTTCATCCCCGGTGTGAGGATCGTTGGCAGGGGATCGTCGTCGATCGGGTTGAGCAACGCCTGGCGAATTGCCTCGTCGGGATCTTCGATACCGGGGAGCGGCTCGGCCGGATAGATCACGCGGCTGCGGTCGGCCGGCAGCTTCTCGAGGCGGAATTGTTCGCCATGGTGGAACAGGATCGGTGGCGTCGACTTGTCGACATCCAGCACGAAGCCGGGACGTGGTGCTCGGTTACGAGGATCAGACACGAGAACCCCTTCGGTTACGGATTGGACCGCGATGGGTACGCGGTCCAATGGGGACGACCCGGTTGGGGGCGCCCGCGGACTTGGACCAGTGCTCGATCAGCCAGCCGCGGCGGCGGGCGATCGAGGCGAGCTTTGTTTCGGCATTCACGGCGACCGGGAACCCGACGGCTTCGAGCATCGGTAGATCCGACGAGGAGTCGGCGTAGGCGACGGACTCGCGGAGGTCGAGGCCGTGCTCGTCGGCATAGTCGACGAGCACCTGGTAGCGAGCTTCGCCGGTGGGCGGAACGCCGCGCAGACGCCCGGTGTACACACCGTCGACTTCGCTCATCTCCGCCGCGATGATGTCGTCGAACAGTGGCGCCAGCGGCTTCACGACGAGATCGAGAGCCCCGGTGATCAGCAGGGTGCGGTGGCCCATCCGTCGATGTTCACGAACCCGCCGGATGCCGTCGGGGAATGACTTGGTGATCAGCAGGTCGCTCATCATCTCGAGTGCCTCGGCGTCGAGACCCTCGACCGATGCAGAATCGAAACGCTTGTAGAAGTAGCGCAGGAAATCCGAGCGATCGGCCCGGTCAAGCGAGAGCAGCGTCGGCGCCTCGCGGATGATCTTGGCGGCGAACCGGATGCGTTCGGGTGTGTCGAGATTGCGGGTGGCGAGCCAGGTGTAGCTGGCCACGACGTTGCTGGCGATCAGGGTGTTTTCGAGATCGAAGACGGCGAGTTGTCGTTCGGGCGCAAGCACGTTCTTGCGGATGCGTTCGGCTCGGCTCGTGTTGACCTTGCGGCCGGGCGCCATCTTGAGGCGAGCGGCTTTTACCGTGGAGGGAAGCTGCACCTCGTTGATGTAGGTGGGCCAATCGACGGCGATCGGATCCATAACGAAGTTCTCGCGGTCTTCGTCGTCGAGGCTGCCCCACAGGGCGTAGAGGCGGTCGAGTTGGTAGATCGCCTCGCACTCGGCGTAGGCGCCATAGAGCTCGACGTAGCCGCCGGCCCGCTCGAGCTGCTCGCGCTTCTCTTCGAGATCGGCGCCAATATCGGCCTGTTTGCCTCGGAGCGGGAGTGCGTCGAGCACCCGTTCGCTCACGTCGAGGACCTTGCGGGCCCGTTTGAGTTGTCGAGAGACGCGGCCGCGGCCCGGGAAGCTCCAGTCGGGAACCGAGATCGGCTGGTTGTACTCGTCGTAGACCGGACGCTCGGTGAAGTACGCCTGCACGAGGTCAACAAGCTGGCCGTACTTCAGCGGATTGGCGCCGCCGGAGGCGATCTGCACGACATCGGGAGTGTGTTCGCCCTTGTCGTTGAACTCGGGACCGCGGGCGGCGACCGCCATGATCGTGGCGACCACAAGATCCACAGGGATCACATCGATCGTTCCTTCGGGCACACCCGGGAACTGCACGAGGAGCCCACGGGCGTAGGCCGCGATAACTGGTTCGGCCATACGGAAGCCGCGGATCCAGCCGGGTACCGGTTCGGCGAGGGCGGACTCGATGATCGAGGGCCGCACGATGCTGACGGGCACGTTGCCGCGGGTCTCGCCGAGGGCTCGCTCGCCGAGAGACTTGGTGAACGCGTAGGCGTCAGGGAAGCCGAGGCTGCTGGCGCGGGCCCGGCCGGCGTCGGTCATGCGCTGGCCGACCCAGCGGTCACGAAGCTGCTCCAGCTTTTCGGCGATCGCGGGAGTACCGGCGGCGCCGAGTTGGCGACGCGCTTCCTTCCCGAGTTCGGCGAGGCGCTCCGGTGTGCGGCTCGCCTGTTCGTAGTCGATGCGGGCTCGACGAGCGTTGTCGACTTCGGCCTGCCAGCTGATGTCGACGAAGAAAGGCGACTCGTTGACGAGCTGCTCAGGCGCTCGACCGCGGCGACTGCCCGCGACATAACAAGTGCTCACGGCAACGAGGTGGCCGGGCTCGCCGGTAGGTCGGCCGGTGCGGGTGGGTTCGGTACGAACGTCGGCCGCGCTCTGCAGCGCCCGGGCGACTCGGGTCGGGCCGAGAAGGTTGACTTCGACAGCGTCGTCGAGCGCCGAGTCGAAGCTCACGGCCGCGGCTGAGTGGATTGCGAGATCGCAGGTCGCAAGAAGCGCGAGCCCGCCTTCGTCGAGGCCGAGACCATCGGTGCCGACATCGCCGCCGACCGCGAACACGCGGCGGGCGCACATCTCGTTGAACGTTTCGGTGGATTCACCGGCGTCGATCTGCGCTTGGATCTGTTGGCGGAGCCGGTCGAAAGCGTCGTTGCGAAGGATGTCTCGATCGACGCGATGCTGAGCACCGCGACGGCCAGGGCGCACAATCAGAACGAGTTCACATTCGGGTGCGCCGCGCAGGAGTCGCTCCACAAGCGCCGTTCCGAGAAAACCGGTGGAGCCCGTAATCGCGATTCGCGCCTGGTTCAGCTCTTCGCGGATCACTGGTGCTCCATTCCCACGATGTTGTTCTATCAGGACTCTCTACCAATTGGTAGAGAACGGGTGTAGACCATCGTTCATGCCGGAGACACCGACACGAGCACGCATTCTCGATGTTGCGCTTGGGGCCTACGGCACCGTCGGTTATGCCGCGACCTCGCTCGACGCCTTGGCGGAACAACTGGGCGTGCGGAAGCAGACAATCCTCTACTACTTCCCGTCGAAGCAGGTGCTCTTTGATTCCGTCGTCGACGATGCGGCGTCAGACCTCGTCGAAGTCTTTGAAGCGGAGGCATCGCGTGGGTTGTCCGGCATTGCCCAGGTCGAAGCGATCGTGCGACGCGTCTTTCGGCTGGCTGTGCGTCGACCCGAACTTCTCGGACTGGTGCGGGAGGTGACCCGGCCCGGATCCGATGCTGCGTCGCGCCTCGGCGCCCACGTTGCGCCCACCTTCGACCGGGCCCGCGACTTTCTTCAGCGCGAGATGGATGGCGGCCGTCTGCGTACGTCCGACCCTTCGATGTTGCTTCTGTCGCTCTACTCGACGGTGGTGGGGGTGGCGACCGAACTCGAAGTGCAGCGCGCGCTAGGAATGGACCCAACGCTGCGGGCCACAGTCGGTCGGCGGCAAGAACTGATTCGTTTCCTGCGCGCCGCGCTCGCCCCATTGCCGAAATCCTGACCGGGTTCTCGACCCGTCTAGTGGTCGGTTCGGGTGTGGCCCTGCTGGCGCCGATGGCGGGAGAGCGCTAACTCGACGAGCTTGTCGATGAGTGACGGATAGTCGAGGCCGCTGGCGGCCCACATTTCCGGATACATCGAGATGGGGGTGAAGCCTGGCATCGTGTTGAGTTCGTTCACAAGCCACCCGCGGCCGGGGCGCCCGTCGGGTCGTTCAGTCTCGTAGAAGAAGTCGACGCGGCCGAGCCCTTCCACTCCGAGGGCGCGATAGGTGGCGATGGCGATGCGTTGAATCTCGTCGAGCTCTGGCGGTTCGAGTGGCGCGGGTATGAGCCGGGCGGCGCCGTCTTCGTATTTGTCGGTGTAGTCGTAGAAATCGGCCCCGGGAATGATCTCGCCGGCCATGCTGGCCTCGGGGTCTTCATTGCCGAGGATGGCGATCTCGATCTCTCGACCAACGATCTCTTCTTCGATGATGACGATGCGGTCGTAGGAGGCCGCGAGTTCCACAGCGGCGATCGCTTCGTCCCGGTTGGTTGCCCGCGAGACACCCACCGAGGAACCCATGTTGGCGGGTTTGATGAAGAGGGGTGTGCCGAGAGTTTCGATGGCGGTGTCGACCTCTTGGCCGACGGTGGACGAACTGCCGTCGGGGCGGCGGACACCGCCGAATTCATCAGTGTCGACGGTGAGCCAGCGGAATTCGCCCTGCGGAATGCCGTGGGCGGCGAGGTGGATCTTGGCCTTCACCTTGTCCATACACAGCGCAGAGGCGAGCGTGCCCGCTCCGACATAGGGGACGCCAGCGAGTTCGAGAAGGCCCTGCATGGTGCCGTCTTCGCCCATCGGCCCGTGGAGGGCGGGGAACACCACGGTTGGTACCGCGGCGGTGTTGGCGAGGGTGGGGAGTACGTCGACGGCGGGACCGTCGGCGGTGAGGCTCTCGGGGAGATTGTCGCCGCTCTCGGCCAGCGCTTTGAGCGCCGCTTCGGCCAACACCCAGCTGCCGTCACGGGTGATGCCGATCGGTTCGACGTGGTAGCGACGAGGGTCTGCGGCGGTGACGACATGGCGAGCGGACACGCACGACACATCGTGTTCGGCCGACCGGCCGCCGAAGAGCACGACCAGACGGATCTGGTCGGCGTCGGAATTCTCCGCAGGGTTCTCGGGACCAGGCATCTGGCTCGACGGTAGTCGTGTCACACTGCCCATATGCGCTGGTTCGCCGCAGAGATCGCGGATGTCGTTGGTGGGGTCGTCTCTCAAGGCGAGCCGTCGACCGTTGTCACATGGGTCACCCAGGACAGCCGAGAGATCGCCGAGCACCCCGACCGGGCATCGTCGTTGTTCGTCCCGCTGCTCGCCGAGCGCGATGGGCACGACTTCGTGGTGACGTCGGGAGCCGCGGTCACACTGTCGTCGCGTGCTGCCGCCGACCTGGGCGACATCGATTCCCCGCTCGTGGTCATCGAGGTCGACGACACGGCACGGGCCCTCACCGAGCTCGGCGCAGCCGCTCGGGCCCGTCTCGACGGCCAGATAGTGGTCGGCATCACGGGCTCGGTTGGGAAGACGACCACCAAGGACTTGCTGGCCTCGATCTTCGCCGCTGATCGGCCAACCCACGCCAGCGTTCGGTCGTTCAACAACGAGATCGGGGTGCCGCTCACCATCCTCCGTGCGCCCGACGCCACCGAGGCGCTGGTGCTTGAGATGGGCGCCCGCGGGATTGGCCACATCGCCTACCTGTGCTCGATTGGCCGCCCCACGATCGGCATCGTCACGACCGTCGGGTTGGCTCATACGAGCGAGTTCGGCTCGGTCGAGGGTGTGGCGCAGGCGAAGGGCGAGCTCGTCGAGTCGCTGCCGCCCGCCGTTGATGGTGGCATCGCAGTCTTAAACGCCGACAACCCACTCGTGGCCGCGATGGCGTCTCGAACGTCAGCTCGCGTGGTTACTTTCGGGACGGGCCCGGTCGCCCCGGGCGATCACGTGTCGGCCCGAGATATCACGCTCGACGATGAACTCGTGCCCTCCTTCCGGATCGAGTCGCCTTGGGGAAGCGCGGATGTCGTCCTCGGCGCCCGGGGCATTCACCTCGTTGACAACGCACTGGGCGCGGCCGCGGCGGCGCTTGCCTCCGGAGTGCCAATGGAGGCCGTGATCATCGGCCTCGCAACGCCGGTGATCTCGCCGATGCGAATGTCGCTCGTGCGCACCGACCGCGGCACCCGAATCCTCGACGACAGCTACAACGCCAATCCCATGTCCGCCGAAGCGGCGCTGCGGTCGCTCGCCGCTCTTCCCGTGACAGAGGGCAGCGGTGGCCGCCGAATCGCCGTGTTGGGTGAGATGGCCGAACTCGGAGAGATCTCTGCGGCCGAACATGCTCGAATCGCGAAGGTTGCCGCTGACCTGGGCATATACCTGATATCGGTCGGTGCATCCGACTATGACGCTGATGCGCAGGCCTCCGATATTCCCGAGGCGCTCCGGCTCCTTGCCGCCCCATCGCTGGGCGCGCCGATCGGGCCAGACGATGCGCTCCTGGTAAAGGGATCACGCGTCGCCGGCCTCGAACGGCTGGTTGCCCTACTTCTTGCATAGAGCGCTCATCTACTTCGGATCGACCGGCATGACGTCGGGAGGGAGCGGCGTGTTGGAGTCGAGGTAACGACGCAGAGTGTCGGGGTCGCACTCGGGGCAGAGCCATACGACTTTCATCGACTGGATCGAAAGCTGGGTGCCGCGAGACTTGTCCAGGATCGCCTGCAGCGCTTCGCGCACGTCGGTGCTGCCGCACTTGTCGCACCGGGGGGTCATGTCTCGATCCCAGATTGCGCCGCACTCGCCGCAGGTGATCGTGATGGTGCCGTCGACGTTGGCGCCTTCGAGGTTTTCGTCCTCGGCGCAGTGGGGGCACGTGACCAGTGGCACTGGGGTGACACTAGCGAACCCACTAGGTTCGCGAATCATGATTCCTCCCGCCCGAGCAACTCCGTTGGTGGAAGTGGTTGGCCATGATCATGTTGTGCTCAACGTGGCCGATCCCGAGCGGTCGCTGGTTTGGTATCGAGACAAGCTCGGTCTCGTGAGCGAACGTGAAGCGGAGTGGCGAGCGGGTGAGGTGCCGTTTCTCTCGTTGCGGGTGAACGAACACACGGTGATCGACCTGTTTGTTGCCGAACGAACTGGGCTGAACCTCGACCACTTCTCGATGCGGGTGGCCGATGATGTCGACCTTGAGGTCGTCGCCGCTTCGGGAGAGTTCGACGTGATCTCCGGCCCGTCGCGGATCTGGGGCGCGCAGGGTTATGGCCTTGGTCTCTACGTGCGCGACCCCGATGGCAACACCGTCGAGTTGAAACACTACGGGCCCGACCGAGAGACTTCGTGACCGAATGACGACCGACCCGGGACCATTGCTTGGGCGGGGTAGAGAGGCCGACATCTACAACGTTGGTGATGGCCGCGTCTTGCGACGGAATCGCAACGGGCGCGACCACGATGAGTCGGCGCAGATCATGCAGTACCTCCACGGCGCGGGCTTTCCGGTGCCGGAGGTGTTCGACATCGACGGGGCCGATCTTGTGATGGAGAAGATCGTGGGGCGAACGATGCTCGACTCGTTCCCGGTGAAGCCATGGCGAATCCGCTCGTGGGCTCGCATGCTGGCCGACCTTCATCGTCAGCTCGCCGCCATGGCGCTGCCGCCCCTCGATCTCGCGAAGCCGTTCGGGGAAGGTGATGTGCTGATGCACGGCGACCTACATCCCGACAATGTGTTTCTCACGAAGCGCGGACCGATCGTGATCGACTGGGACAACGTGGCGATCGGACCAGCCGGGGCCGAACCCGCCTACACCTGGGTGATCATGGCGTCGAGCGAGGTGGACGGAAGCGCGTTCGAGCAACGCATCGTCGAAATGGGCCGCAACACCTTCGTGAACGCGTTTCTCAAGGCGAGCGGTCGAACCGAGGCGGTCAAGTGGTTGCCGGCCGCGGCCGACCTTCGCCTGCAAGACCCCAACGTTCGGCCCGGCGAAGCCGAACAGATCCGGCAGCTGGTCGCCGACAACACCTGACATCCGGCAGTCGCCGCGATGGGCCTCTAACTTGGCGCCATGACCGTCCCCGATTTCCGCACCGTCACCGTTGAAGAGCTCGCTCGCCGGGTTTGCGCCCGCGAACTCACGGCTGCGGCGGTGACCGATGCCGCGCTGGCTCGCATCGACGAGGTAAATCCGGTGTTGAACGCATTCGTGGCGATCAATGCCGACGATGCGCGTGCGCAGGCTGCCGCGATCGACGCCCGCATCGACGCCGGGGAAGACGTTGGCCCGCTCGCCGGTATTCCGATCGGCGTGAAGGATCTCGAAGACGCGGCCGGGTTCATCACCACCCGCGGCTCGATTGTCACCAGCGGCGCCGAGCCCTGCACCGAAGACGCAACCGAGGTCGCCCGTCTACGGGCTGCGGGCTGTGTCGTGATCGGCAAGACGAACACGCCGGAGGCCGGCTGGATCGGCGACACGTTCAACCCGGTGTTCGGGGCAACGAAGAACCCGTGGAACACCGACCGTTCGCCGGGCGGTTCGTCGGGCGGCACCTCTGCCGCGATCGCCTCGGGCATGGTCCCGCTGGCCACTGGCTCGGACGGCGGCGGTTCGATCCGTATCCCGTCCGCGCTCACCGGCATGTCTGGGCACAAGCCGTCGCAGGGTCGCGTGCCGAGCGGGCC